>NZ_JBFAIG010000026.1:0-88394 GCF_040654575.1 Streptomyces sp. NPDC050674 | reverse complement strand
CGGGACAGCGCCGAACGCCGACCGCACGTGGGACAGCGCGTGGTCGACCGCTGCGTTCGGACGGGCAGGGGGAGGCGAGCGCAGCGCTGAAAGGGGCGCGGGGAACTGCGCGAGCGACCACGACGGCGCCGCACTCTCCGACTCGTACCGCCCCACCAGCTCCTGCCCCTTCTCCAGCACCCCCTCCGGCAGCCGCACACGCCCCGAAGCCGCCGCCACGAGATCCACCCGCGCACCGATCTCCCGCGCGAACGCCTCCAGCCGCCCCGCGTCCGCGGGTGAGCGCATGTCGACCAGCGCCACCACGACGTACCTCCGCCGCGGATACCGCCCATGAAGATCGCGCACGGTGTTCAGCACCGTGTTCCCCGTGGAGAACTCGTCGTCGACCAGGACCAGCGGCCCGTCGCCGGCCAGCAGCGCGGGGTCCTCCGGCAGCAGCAGGTGGGAGGTCGCGTGGGAGTGGGACTCCTCGAAACCGCCGGCCGGGGTGAGACCGGCGACCGGTCGGCGGGTGGAGTGCAGGCAGGGGGCGAGGCCCAGCCCGTCGGCGACACAGTGGCCGAGGCCCGTCGCGGTCTCCGCGTAGCCGAGGACGACGGCCCTGCGGGCCTCGTCGTCGCCCAGCAGCTGCCGCACCCGGCGGCCGAGCTCCCAGCCGTGGCCGTACACGACGGACGGCGACTGCGGCACGTGCTTGCCCAGGACGTTCGACACGAGCAGGTGGGCCCGCTTGGGGTTGCGGCGCAGCGCCAGCCCCAGCAGGCCGGTCAGCCGGTCGTCGCCGACGAGCTCGACACCGAGCCGCTCGGCGACCCAGTCGCCGGACCAGACGCCGTCGCCCGCGTCGCGCACCTCGGGGTGCGTCCCCTCGTTCACTGCCTTCTCCATGAACCCTTCGAATCCTCGGAAGCCGTACGGTTCAGCCTGGCAGACCGGCGGCCAGCAGTTCGACGAAGCCGATGTCCTGGTTCGCCACGCCGAAGACCTCGGCGCGCAGCAGGGTCCGCTCGGCCCAGGCCCGGTGCGGTTTCACCTCGTTCATCTTGTTCGTGTAGGCCGACCTCAGCACGCCCCCGCCGCCGCGCTCGGGGCGCAGGATGTCCTCGGCGTCCGAGAACTCCTCGTGGCTGACGACCGACAGGGCGTGCACCGGCAGGACGTGCGAGGGATGGATGCAGGTCTTGCCCAGCAGGCCGTTGGCCTGGTCCAGGGTGATCTCCCGCAGCAGGCCGTCCATGGCGTGCTCGATCAGCTTCTCGCGCAGCTCCGCGGCCTGCACCTCCAGGAAGGGGCTCTGCCGCAGCAGGGGCTTGAACATGCGCGCCTGGACCCGGAAGTACTCCCACACCGGCCCGGTCACGGTGAAGCCGGTCCCGTCGGCACGGCCCAGCATGTTCACCACGTCGGCGATGACGGAGGCGACGATCTGCACGTCGTAGGCCGTCATGTCGGGGCCCCTGCGCAGTCCGTAGGAGGAGCAGAAGTCCGTGACGCCCAGGCGCAGGGCGAGGACGCGGTCGCGGTACTTGTCGACCGCCCGGAAGATGCCCTCCAGGGTCTCCACGCGCGACTCCCGGTAGAGCAGCTCCGGGGACTCCAGCACGGGCATGGCGAAAAGACGACGGCCGCTTTCGGCCTCGGCGGTGGCCACGGCCTCGAGGAAGGGGATGCCGCGTTCCTCGGTGAACTTGGGCAGGACGAATCCGGACAGCAGCCGGACGGCGGGGCCGAGGCGGCGAACGAGGTCGGGTATCTGCTCGGGGGTGCGGACCCGGATGAAGAGCAGCGGCGGATCGGCGTCCGGGAGGCCGTGCAGGGCCGTGAACTGCCGGACGAGGTTCTCCTCGCCCGGGCCGACGTCCGCGTCGTCGATGGAGTCCTCCAGGCACAGCACCATCGAGACCACGCCCCGCCCGGCCTGCTTGAGGACGTCGTCGGCCAGGCGCGGCCGGGTGGCCGGGCTGTAGAGCGTGGCGCCCAGGGCCGCGGAGAGCAGGCGGGCCGGCGAATCGGGGGTGAACGTGCACGGCTCGCGGTAGAAGAGACGCTTCCGCACCTCAGGGGCGATATGCCCGAAATGACGCATGGAGCTCCCCCGTGGTGGTGGTACGGCCTGCGAATCGATGAAAGCTGGCCGGTAATAGTACGTAGAAGTCCATGTCGGAGGTTCCCGTCAGGCATGAATATCAGGTAACGCGGGCAAGCACAGCCAGGCCCGGCCATGACGACGGTAGTCCTCGACGGCCGTCGGCGCCGCTCGTGACCGTGGCCCCCCGCGTTGTCGTGAGCAGGACCGAGCAGGCAGGATGACCGCATGACGCACGCGATGCTGAAGGGGTCGAACGTCCCGCTGGAAGCCACCACGGTGCGCGCCGTGCTGCGCTGGACACCCGGCCAGGGGGTTCCGGACGTCGACGCCTCCGCGCTGCTCCTGGGCCCCGGCGGCCGTGTGCGCTCCGACGAGGACTTCGTCTTCTACAACCAGCCCCGGCACCCGGCCGGGAAGGTGTGGCGGCTCGGCAAGAAGCGGGACGCCGAGGGCCTGACCGACACGATCCAGACCGACCTCACCGGTGTCGAGCCGGAAGTCAGCCGAATTCTGCTGGTCGCATCGGCGGACGGCGTGACGTTCGACCGCGTACAGGCGCTGCGCATCGCGCTGTACGACGCGGCGGGCAGTGACAGCGAGGCGCTGGCGTATTTCGACGTGAAGCCGGAGACGGGCCAGGAGACGGCCCTGATCTGCGGGGAGCTGTACCGGCGCGGGGAGGGCTGGAAGTTCCGGGCGCTGGGCGAGGGCTACTCGAACGGATTGAAGGGGCTCGCGACCGACTTCGGCATCTCGGTGGACGAGTCGGAGGCGGCCGAGGAGGGCGAGGAGGCGGCGACCATGACGGTGCCCGCGCCCGCCACCACCAACACGCCCGCGCAGCAGACGACCGCCGGTCCCGGGCAGCAGCCCCCCGAGGTCTCGGGGCCGCTGCCCCCGGAGCAGCCGGCCGGGGTGCCCTCGCAGCCCGCCTACGGGTATCCGCAGCAGCCGCCGGCGACGCCGCCCGCCTATGGCTATCCACAGCCCACGGGCCGGCCCGTCGCCGGTTATCCGCAGGCACCGGCCACCGCGGGTGCCGCCGGGGCGCAGCTGGGCTACGGCTACCCGCCGCCGGTCACGACGGCCCAGGACCCGGACTTCCAGCTCCCTCCGCAGGGCCCGCAGTTCGCCGGACGGTAGACGGACGGCGGCCCCGGCCCGCGCCGGGGCTCCGGGGTCAGCGGTCGACCTTGGTCTTGTAGCCCCGCCCCCACTGAAGTCCCCATCCGTAGAGCCGGTCGAGTTCGGCCTGGAAGCCGTAGACGAACTTCGCCTCGCGGCGGACGACGATCTCGTTCTTCACCTTCTCGATCATGACGACGGCGCAGGAGCGGGCCTGCGGCTGGCGTTCGTCGAGGTGGATCTCGACGCGGGGGCCGTTGCTCGGGTAGAGCGTGACGATGGCGTGGGCGCGGTCGAAGGCCGGTGTCTGGTCGTAGATGTAGACGAAGACCAGCAGCCGCTTGATGCTGTCGCGGTGGTCGAGGTTGATGTACATCGTCTCGCCGGACGCGGAGCCGAAGCGGTCGTCGCCGCTGAGCTTGACGTACGGCGGGGCGTTGACGTCGCCGAAGTAGCCGCCGAGGGGCTGGACGACGCCCTTGCTGCCGTCCTGGAGCTCATAGAGGCAGCCGAGGTCGAGGTCGACGTTGACCATGCTCTGGCTGTGCCCGACGACCTCGGGGGGCTTGAGCGCCCGCAAGGGGTGGCGCAGCAGGCTCTCGCGCTGGGAGCCGCCGAAGTCGGAGGTGCGCATCCGCCAGCTGAGGTTGACGCGCAGATGGCCGGTGGCCGCGCCCTGCTTGGTGAGTGATATCTGTGACCGCCGCTTGGTCAGTTCGATCGCGTTGGTCGACGCGTCGCCCGAGTCGAACTGCGCGTCACCGCGCCGGAGTCCGTCGAACAGGCCCATTCCGCCCCCCACGTTCCCTTGGGGGCCGCGGGTCGATCGCCGTACCCGCGGCCCTTGACGACCGACGGGGCGGCCACCGAGGAGTCGCCTCGGTGGCCGCCCCGTCGAGAGCGTTCCTCACCCGGAGGGGTGTCACACCCCGGACGAGACCTCAGTCTTCTCGTCCGAGCCGGCTTTTCCCTCGGCCGCCGCGAGCGCCTTGTTGCGGCGGACGGAGGACCAGAAGGAGGCGGCGATGAGGACGACGCCGATGAGGCCGGTGACGATCTCGTTGATCTGGTACTGGATGGTGACCAGCAGGATCATGGCGAGCGCGCCGATGGCGTAGTGCGCGCCGTGCTCCAGGTAGACGTAGTCGTCGAGGGTGCCCTGGCGGACCAGGTAGACCGTCAGCGACCGGACGTACATGGCGCCGATGCCGAGACCGAGCGCCATCAGGACGATGTCGTTGGTGATGGCGAAGGCGCCGATCACGCCGTCGAAGGAGAACGACGCGTCCAGGACCTCGAGGTAGAGGAACATGAAGAAGGCGGCCTTGCCGGCCAGCTGGACCGCCGAGCGGGGCTTGCCGCTGCGCTCGGCCTCTTCCTCCGCCTCGTGCTCGCGCTCCTCCTCCTCTTCGAGCTTGTCCTCGAAGTAGCCGGAGAGTCCGCCGACGATCATGTAGGTGATCAGACCGGCGATGCCGGCGAGCAGGACCGTCTCCGCCTTGTCGACGTGGGCGCCGCCGTGCTGGTGGGCGTGGGTGGCGACGGTCATCGCCGAGATCAGCAGGACGATCAGCGCGATGCAGACCGACAGCATGTCGACCTTGCCGAGCTTGGCCAGCGGGCGCTCCAGCCAGCCGAGCCACTTGATGTCCCGGTCCTCGAAGATGAAGTCCAGGAAGATCATCAGCAGGAACATGCCACCGAAGGCGGCGATCGACGGGTGGGCGTCGGTCACCAGCTGCTGGTAGCGGTCCTTGTCGTTCAGGGCGAGTTCGACGGCCTTGATCGGACCCAGCTGGGCGCTGATCGCGACGATCACGACGGGGAAGACCAGCCGCATGCCGAAGACGGCGATCAGAATGCCGACCGTGAGGAAGATCTTCTGCCAGAAGGCATTCATCTTCTTCAGGATTCCGGCGTTGACCACCGCGTTGTCGAAGGACAGCGAGATCTCGAGGACGGAGAGGATCGCGACGATGCCGAGCGCGGTCCACCCGCCGAACAAGACCGCCGCGACCAGGCCGAGCGCGGTGACCGCGAACGACCACCCGAAGGTTTTCAGAACCACTGGCTACCCAATCGTGTGTGTACGGGGCTCCCCCGCGCCGTACCCGGCTTTACGAACTTTTGAAGCCGAAGTCTAGTCGGGCCCCCTGCGCACCCCACTGGCCCCTGGATTTTGCTCATAACGCGTTATGAGACGTTGACCCCGAAGTCCAGCGCGATGCCCCGCAGCCCCGACGCGTACCCCTGTCCCACGGCTCTGAACTTCCACTCGCCCTGATAGCGGTAGAGCTCCCCGAAGATCATCGCGGTCTCGGTGGAGGCGTCCTCGCTCAGGTCGTAGCGGGCGAGTTCCTGGCCGTCGGCCTGGTTCACCACCCGAATGAAGGCGTTGCTGACCTGGCCGAACGTCTGGCCGCGCTCGTCGGCCATGTGGATGGAGACGGGGAACACGATCTTGTCGCACTGCGGCGGGACCTTGGCGAGGTCGATCAGGAGCGACTCGTCGTCGCCGTCGCCCTCACCGGTGAGGTTGTCGCCGGTGTGCTCGACCGAGCCGTCCGGGCTCTTGAGCTGGTTGTAGAAGACGAACCACTCGTCCCCGAGCACGCGGCCACCGCCGCACATCAGGGCGCTGGCGTCGAGGTCGAAGGGCGCTCCGGTGGTGGAGCGCGCGTCCCAGCCGAGCCCGACCATCACCTGAGTGAGGTTGGGTGCGGCCTTGGACAGGGAGACGTTGCCCCCCTTGGCGAGCGTGACGCCCATGATGCTGTCCCTCCCCTTGGGCCACAGGCCCGGTGGTGTCACTGAGGTGGTCCTGCGCGTCCGGCGCCGCACGTAAACCGTGCGGCGCCGGACGAAAAGTCCTCGGGGTCCTGTCGTCAGGGCCCGTCGGACGGTCAGACGTTCACGCCGAAGTCCTGCGCGATGCCGCGCAGGCCCGAGGCGTAGCCCTGCCCGATGGCACGGAACTTCCACTCCGCGCCGTGCCGGTAGAGCTCGCCGAAGACCATGGCGGTCTCGGTGGAGGCGTCCTCGCTCAGGTCGTAGCGGGCGATCTCGGCCTCGCCGGCCTGGTTCACGACGCGGATGAACGCGTTGCGCACCTGGCCGAAGGACTGCTGGCGGGTCTCGGCGTCGTAGATGGAGACCGGGAAGACGATCTTCTCGACGTCGGCCGGGACGGCGGCGAGGTTGACCTTGATCTGCTCGTCGTCGCCCTCGCCCTCACCGGTGATGTTGTCACCGGTGTGCTCGACGGAGCCCTCGGGGCTCTTGAGGTTGTTGAAGAAGATGAAGTGCTGGTCGCTGGCGACCTTGCCGGAGCTGTTCAGCAGCAGCGCGCTGGCGTCCAGGTCGAAGTCCGTGCCGGTCGTGGTGCGGACGTCCCACCCCAGACCGACGATGACCGCGGTCAGGCCCGGCGCCTCCTTGCTCAGCGATACGTTGCCGCCCTTGCTGAGGCTGACTCCCACGAGTCCTCCATTGGTGTCCAGGGGCGGGATGCCCCGTTGTGCTCGGATGTCGGATCAACGAGTCGATCCTAGTGACGGGTTCCCACCCCTCGCAGGCCCTGAAGCCGACAATTCAGCGGGTGTCGAGCACAGGCCGCCCGACCGGCGTCACAGGGAGTCGAGCGCCTTCACGTAGTCGTTCAGGTCGCGCGCGTCCGGCAGGCCGTTGACGACGGTCCATCGCACGACGCCCTCCTTGTCGATGACGAAGGTGCCGCGCACGGCGCAGCCCTTGTCCTCGTCGAAGACGCCGTAGGCCCGCGAGACGTTGCCGTGCGGCCAGAAGTCCGACAGCAGCGGGTACTCCAGGCCCTCCTGCTCGCCGAAGACGCGCAGGGTGTGGATGGAGTCGTTGGAGACGGCGAGCAGCTCGGTGTCGCGGTCGGAGAACTGCGGCAGGTTGTCGCGCAGCGCGCACAGCTCACCGGTGCACACGCCGGTGAAGGCGAAGGGGTAGAAGAGCAGCACGACGTTCTTGCGGCCCCGGAAGTCGGACAGCCGCACGGCCCGGCCGTGGTTGTCCTTGAGCTCGAAGTCGGGGGCCTTCTCGCCGACCTGGATCGCCATCGCGTGGGTGTCCCTTCTCGGTCTTCTCGGGTGGGGCCACCCTACGCAGGCACCGGGGCAGGCCGAAGGGCGGGCCGGCGACGCCGGCCCGCCCGCCGTACGGCTACCGCTTGGACTTGGCGGCCTTGGGTGTGGCCAGCCGGCTGCCGCTCCAGTCCTTGCCGACGCTGACGCTCTTGGAGGCCGTCAGTCCGGCGGTCGTGGCGGCTTCCGAGATGTCACTCGGCTCCACGTAGCCCGAACGGCCGGTCTTGGGGGTGAGGAGCAGGATGGCACCGCCCTCTTCGATGTACGTGGTGGCATCGACCAGCGCATCCGTCAGGTCGCCGTCGTCGTCACGGAACCACAGCACAACGGCGTCGGCCACGTCGTCGTAGTCCTCGTCCACCAGGTCGCTCTCGACGATGCCCTCGATGGCCTTGCGGAGCTCCTGGTCCACGTCGTCGTCGTAGCCGATCTCCTGGACCACCTGCCCGGGCTGGAACCCCAGCCTGGCGGCAGGGTTCGTCCGCTCCTCCGCGTGGTCCGCGGTCGCGCTCACGGGTTGCCTCCTGATCTTGTTTTGGGAATAACTCAGCCACGCGCGTGCGCGAAGCATTGGCCGTAGTCCACACGGGCGGGACGGATCGCGCAAGTACCCGGCCGTTCGGACCGCCGAAACGGTGACGATCCTGGCTGTGTCACCGCAACTTCAGGCACACCATCATGGCCCGAGGTGACGCACACCACACCTTTCTGCCCCGTTTGGGCGTTTGGGAATCGTCTGTGGGTACGAGACTCGAAGGTATTCGCCCCATACGTCACGGACTCGGGACAGAGTCGATCTTACGCTCGGGTTACCGCTCGGTAGAGATGACGATTCACGGCCCCGAGGTGGACCATGGGGAACGGCGCAGCCCCCAGCGACGACGCCCAGCGACGACAGCGAAACAGCGGCCTTCGCACGGCCCTCTGACAGGTAAGGAACAGCGTGGCTTCCGCATCCGATCGCAACCCGATCATCATTGGCGGCCTTCCGAGTCAGGTTCCTGACTTCGATCCCGAAGAGACACAGGAGTGGCTCGACTCCCTCGACGCCGCCGTCGACGAGCGCGGCCGGGAGCGCGCCCGTTACCTGATGCTGCGGCTGATCGAGCGGGCCCGCGAGAAGCGCGTGGCCGTGCCGGAGATGCGCAGCACGGACTACGTCAACACCATCCCCACCAAGAGCGAGCCGTTCTTCCCGGGCAACGAGGAGATCGAGCGCAGGATCCTCAACGCCACGCGCTGGAACGCGGCCGTGATGGTCTCCCGGGCCCAGCGCCCGGGCATCGGCGTCGGCGGCCACATCGCCACGTTCGCCTCCTCCGCCTCCCTCTACGACGTCGGCTTCAACCACTTCTTCCGCGGCAAGGACGAGGGCGACGGCGGCGACCAGGTCTTCTTCCAGGGCCACGCCTCCCCCGGTATCTACGCCCGCGCCTTCCTGCTGGACCGGCTCAGCGAGCAGCACCTGGACGGCTTCCGCCAGGAGAAGTCCAAGGCGCCCTACGCGCTGTCGTCGTACCCGCACCCGCGGTCCATGCCGGACTTCTGGGAGTTCCCGACGGTCTCGATGGGCCTCGGCCCGATCGGCGCGATCTACCAGGCGCGCATGAACCGCTACATGGAGGCGCGCGGGATCGCCGACACCTCCAAGTCGCAGGTCTGGGCCTTCCTCGGCGACGGCGAGATGGACGAGCCGGAGTCGCTGGGCCAGCTGTCCATCGCCGCCCGTGAGGGCCTGGACAACCTCACCTTCGTCGTCAACTGCAACCTCCAGCGCCTCGACGGCCCGGTGCGCGGCAACGGCAAGATCATCCAGGAGCTGGAGTCGATCTTCCGCGGTGCCGGCTGGAACGTGATCAAGCTGGTCTGGGACCGCAGCTGGGACCCGCTGCTCGCCCAGGACCGCGACGGCGTGCTGGTCAACCGGATGAACACCACGCCCGACGGGCAGTTCCAGACGTACGCCACGGAGACCGGCGCGTACATCCGCGACCACTTCTTCGGTGACGACCACCGGCTGCGCGCGATGGTCGAGGGCATGACCGACGACCAGATCCTGCACCTGGGGCGCGGCGGTCACGACCACCGCAAGATCTTCGCGGCGTACAAGGCGGCCGTGGAGCACAAGGGCCAGCCGACGGTGATCCTCGCCAAGACGATCAAGGGCTGGACGCTGGGCCCCAACTTCGAGGGCCGCAACGCCACGCACCAGATGAAGAAGCTGACGGTCGACGACCTCAAGCGCTTCCGCGACCGTCTGCACCTGCCGATCCCGGACAAGGAGCTGGAGTCCGGCGTGCCGCCGTACTACCACCCGGGCCGGGACTCGGAGGAGATCCAGTACATGCACGACCGCCGCAAGTCGCTCGGCGGTTACGTGCCCACGCGCGTGGTCCGCTCCAAGCCGCTGCCGCTGCCCGAGGACAAGACGTACGCGACGGTGAAGAAGGGCTCGGGCCAGCAGTCCATCGCGACCACGATGGCGTTTGTCCGGCTGCTCAAGGACCTCATGCGGGACAAGGAGATCGGCAAGCGGTTCGTGCTGATCGCGCCGGACGAGTACCGCACCTTCGGCATGGACTCGTTCTTCCCGAGTGCGAAGATCTACAACCCGCTCGGCCAGCAGTACGAGTCGGTCGACCGTGAGCTGCTGCTCGCCTACAAGGAGGCGCCCAACGGCCAGATGCTGCACGACGGCATCTCGGAGGCCGGCTGCACGGCGTCGCTGATCGCCGCGGGCTCGGCCTACGCGACGCACGGCGAGCCGCTCGTCCCGGTCTACGTCTTCTACTCGATGTTCGGTTTCCAGCGCACCGGCGACCAGTTCTGGCAGATGGCCGACCAGCTGGCGCGCGGTTTCGTCCTGGGTGCGACCGCCGGCCGTACGACCCTGACCGGTGAGGGTCTCCAGCACGCGGACGGCCACTCGCAGCTGCTGGCCTCGACGAACCCGGGCTGCGTCGCCTACGACCCGGCGTTCGGCTTCGAGATCGCGCACATCGTGCAGGACGGCCTGCGCCGGATGTACGGCTCCTCCGAGGAGCACCCGCACGGCGAGGACGTCTTCTACTACCTGACCGTCTACAACGAGCCGATCCAGCACCCGGCCGAGCCCGCGAGCGTGGACGTGGACGGCATCCTCAAGGGCCTGTACCGGTTCAGCGAGGGCACCTCCGGCTCGATCCCGGCGCAGATCCTGGCCTCCGGTGTGGCGGTGCCCTGGGCGGTCGAGGCGCAGAGGCTCCTGGCCGAGGAGTGGAACGTCAAGGCCGACGTCTGGTCGGCGACCTCCTGGAACGAGCTGCGACGCGACGCCGTGGACTGCGAGGAGCACAACCTGCTGCACCCCGAGGAGGAGCAGCGGGTGCCCTACGTGACGCGCAAGCTGGCGGACGCGCAGGGCCCGGTCGTGGCGGTGTCGGACTGGATGCGCTCGGTCCCGGACCAGATCGCGCGGTGGGTGCCGCAGACGTACCAGTCGCTCGGCGCGGACGGGTTCGGCTTCGCCGACACCCGGGGCGCGGCCCGCCGCTTTTTCCACATCGACGCCCAGTCGATCGTGGTGGCGGTGCTGACCGAGCTGGCCCGTGAGGGCAAGGTGGACCGCTCGGTGCTCAAGCAGGCCATCGACCGGTACCAGCTGCTCGACGTGTCGGCGGCGGACCCGGGGGCCGCGGGCGGCGACGCGTAACACGTCAAGCCCTGTCAAGGGGTGGTGCGCCTCACGGACACACCGTGGGCACACCACCCCTTCACGTTTCCTACGATGCGCCCATGCAGCAGCAGCCGGCCCAGCTCCGCTGGGAACATCGCACCCAGCGGCCCCTCTTCGGCCTGGCCGTCGCCTTCGCCGTCGCCTACGCCGTGCCGATCGTCCGGCCGGACGCGGGCCCGGACATCGTCCGGGTGTGCACGGCCGTCGAGTGGGTGGTGTGGGGGGCCTTCGCCCTCGACTACGGCGTACGGCTGGCGCTCGCGCCGCACCGGGGGGCCTTCGTGCGGACGCACTGGCTCGACCTGGGCGCGGTGCTGCTGCCGATGCTCCAGCCGATGCGGCTGCTGCGGCTGGTGTCCACGCTGTTGCTCGTCGGGCAGCGGGCGCGGATGGCCTCGCAGATACGGCTGACGACGTATGTCGTGGGTGCCGTGGTCGGGTTGCTGATGTTCGGGTCGCTGGCCGTGCTGTCGGTCGAACGGGACTCCCCCGACGGGAACATCAGGACGCTGGGCGACGCGGTGTGGTGGTCCTTCACGACGATGACGACCGTGGGGTACGGGGACCACGCGCCGACCACCGGACTGGGACGGATGCTGGCGGTCGGGCTGATGCTGTCCGGGATCGCGCTGCTCGGTGTGGTGACGGCGAACATCGCCGCCTGGTTCATCGCGCGGTTCGAGAAGGACGACGTCGAGGAGCGGCGCCAGACCGAGGCGATACGGGAGCTGACGGAGGAAGTGCGGGCCTTGCGCGGGGAGTTGGCGCAGCTCAAGGGAGACCTGGTGGAGTGACGAGAGGGCCCCCGGCCGAGCGGCCGGGGGCCCTTCTCACACTTCTCATCCGGGTCAGAACAGACCCGTACCCATACCCGGTGTGGCCGCTCCGGACAGCCAGATGACGGCCAGGAGCGTGTCGATGGCGCCCAGGACCAGGGCGATCACGGCCGCGGTGGGGCGGGAGCCCGACCACGCGCGGCCCATGGCGAGCCAGCCGCAGACCATCGCGACGGGACCGAGGACGATCCCCAGCACGAAGAAGCCTGCAACGGCGCAGATGACTCCGATGAGTCCGAGCGTCGCGCGATCCGTCCCGGTCCGTGACCACGTCCGGCCACGTGAGCGGGGGTGCCTGCGCGTACCGTGTCCGAAGCTCGCCATCATCAACTCCCGTAAACCCTCGGTCGGTTGGGGTTCGGTTCGGGTATGACATGGCGAGTACCCCGTCAGTGGGGTTCAATCCCCGCTGCCTGCGCGCTGCCCCCCTCCGGCAGCGCGCCGCAGCGTCCGCCCTCCATGCCCTGCGGAGGACTTGACCCACTGTGACCTGCGGCGGGTGCCGGAGGGGAGGGTTCGACGGTGTTGTTCACCCTGATAGGCGAACGGGCCGTCAGGGAGCGTCAGATGTGCGCCGCGCCTGCGCCGGCCTCCGCGTTCTCACCGCGCTTGGTGAGGAACGCGACCAGTACGGCCACCACCGCGACCCCGGCCGCGACGAGCGAGGCCGCGCTCATGCCCGAGATGAACGTGTCGTGCGCGACGCCCGTGATCTTGGCGGCGATCGCGTCCGGCGTGCCCGGCGCCACCGGCGGGACGCCGACCTGGACCGCCTCGGAGGCCTGGTGCTCCTGCTCCGGGGTGAGCGGCGGCAGGCCCGCCTTCGCCCAGTTGCCGGCCAGGTCGCTGTTGACCTTGGAGGCCATGACGGCACCCAGCACGGCCGTGCCGAGGCTGCCGCCGATCTGCATGGCGGCCTGCTGGAGACCGCCCGCGACGCCCGACAGCTCCATCGGCGCGTTGCCGACGATGACCTCGGTCGCACCGACCATGACCGGCGCCAGACCGAGGCCCAGCAGGGCGAACCAGAGCGACATGATGGCGCTGCCGGTGTCCGTCTCCAGCGTGGACATCCCGTACATGGCGATCGCGGTGAGCGCCATGCCGCCCGCGAGCGGGACACGGGGGCCGAGCTTGGTGATCAGTACGCCGGCCAGCGGCGAGCCGACGATCATCATGCCGGTGAGCGGCAGCAGGTGCAGACCCGCGTCGATCGGGCTCATGCCGTGCACGTTCTGGAGGTAGAACGTCACGAAGAACAGGCCGCCCATGAACGCGATGGCCATCAGGACCATCAGCACGACACCGGCGGACAGCGCCACGGAGCGGAACAGCGCGAGCGGGATCAGCGGCTCCCTCACCTTCGTCTCCCAGAAGGCGAAGAGCGCGAAGCACAGCACCGAGGCGCCGAGGAAGCCGAGCGTCTTCGGGTCGCCCCAGCCCCACTCGGACGGCGGGGCCTTGATGAGCGCCCACACCAGGCAGAACACGGCCGTCGACAACAGGGCGATGCCCAGGAGGTCGAAGGAGCGCGGGGCGTTCTCCGCCCGGTGGTCGAGCAGGATCAGCACGCCGAGGACGACGGCGAGGACACCGACCGGCACGTTGATGAAGAACACCGACTGCCAGTTGACGTGCTCGACGAGCACACCGCCGAGGATCGGGCCGCCCGCGGTGGACGCGCCGATGACCATGCCCCATATGCCGATGGCCATGTTCAGCTTCTCGGCCGGGAAGGTGGCGCGCAGCAGGCCGAGCGCGGCCGGCATCAGCAGCGCGCCGAACAGGCCCTGAAGGACGCGGAAGACGACGACGAACGCGATGCTGTCGGACAGGCCGATCGCGCCCGAGGCGGCGGCGAAGCCGACGACGCCGATGAGGAAGGTCTGCCGGTGACCGAAGCGGTCGCCGAGCTTGCCCGCGGTGATCAGGGAGACCGCGAGGGCGAGGAAGTAACCGTTGGTGATCCACTGGACCTCGGCGAACGTGGCGCCGAGGTCCTTCTGTATGGCCGGGTTGGCAATGGCCACGATGGTGCCGTCGAGGGCCACCATCATGACCCCCACAGCGACGGTGATGAGGGTGAGCCAGGGGTGCCCGCGCAGCCCCTTGGCCGGCGCCGCCCCCGACGGCGACGCCGGTTCCTTGCCCCCCGACCCCGTCGTGTCGATGGTGGTCTGACTAGTCATGCCGCGAGGCTAATGACAGCCACTGACAATTGACAAACCAATTCACTAGTCGGTCACTGACACGCCATCCCCGTATAGCCTGAACTGGGCAAACACTTCAGACGAGACGTGAGGCACCTCTTGAACCTGCGCGAACGCAAGAAGCGGCGCACCCGGGACGCCCTGCTGCGGGCCGCGCTGGAACTCTTCGCCACGCGCGGGTACGAGGAGACGACCGTCGACGACATCGCCGCCGCCGTGGACGTCTCGCAGCGCACCTTCTTCCGCTACTTCGCCGGGAAGGAGGAGACGGCGTTCTTCGTGCCGCGCCTCGCGGAGACGCTGGTCGTCGAGGCGCTGCGCAGGCGCCCGCCGGCCGAGGCGCCGCTGGAGGCGCTGCGCCGGGCCGTGCTGGAGAGCTGGGACGCGATCAACGAGGCCGTCGAGGAGCTCGTCCCGATCGACCTCCACATGCGGGTCTACCGGGTGATCGAGTCGACGCCCGCGCTGCTCGCCGCCCATCTGCGGCGCTCGGCGGAACTGGAGGAGCAGCTCGCGGGCATCATCGCCGAGCGCGAGGGGCTCGACGTGGACGCGGACCCCCGGCCCAGGATCGTGGTGGCGCTCTTCGGCGGGGTGATTCGTGTCACCGAGCGCCTGTGGTCCGCGGGGGACGACCTCAGCCTCGACGGCATGCGCGAACTCACCACGACGTACCTGGATCAGGTGGGTCCCGCACTGGCGGGGAACTGGCGTGCGGAGCCGTCCCCCTGACCTTGTCACCGAAACGTGATCCCGGTCACTTGGTTAACGCGAGACCCTCTCGTTCTCCTAGTGTGTCCTTTCAGTGACTTCCTTCGACACCTCCCCGCAACTGAACGTCTGGCGCGCACTGCTCGCTCTGGCCGTCGTGTTCGTGATGCTGGCGACCACCGGCTGGACGGCCCTGCGCAACCAGCGGGGCGCCACGCCGCTCCAAGCCTCGCTCTCCGCCTGGGAGCACGGCCGGATCGGCGGGCACCGGCTGCCGGACCCGCAGTCCGGGCCGGCCGCGATGACCCGCTTCTTCACCTCGCTGACCGAGCAGGACCGTTCGGCCCTGATCCGCAAGTACTCGCTCGCGGTGGGCAACATGAACGGCGCGCCGGTCGAGCTGCGCTACCGCGCCAACCACCTCGCGCTCGCGAAGGCGCTCAAGGTCGAGCGCGCCCGCATGCACGACAAGCGCCTCACCCCGGCCGGGCAGCACGAGGCGGGCCGCCGGATGCACCGCTTCGAGGACCTCATGGAGAAGGGCCGCCACATCCTGGCCTTCGACCCGGAGGGCTCGGGCCGGGTGGCGGAGGTCTTCGGCGACTTGCGCCGGGCGGAGCGGGTCTCGGTCGTCGTCCCCGGCGTCGACACCGACCTGCTCACCTTCCAGCGCACCCAGCGGAAGTACTCGGCGCCCGTCGGCATGGCCAGGTCCCTGTACGCGGCCGAGCGGACGGTCAGCCCCTCGACGCGTACGGCCGTCATCGCCTGGGCCGACTACACCGCGCCCAGCGGGATCGGCATCGACTCGGCCACCGCGATGCGCGCCGAGGAGGGCGCCGTGCGGCTGAACGCGCTCGTACGGGCGCTGCCGGGCCGCGCGCGGGTCTCGTTGTTCTGCCACAGCTACGGCTCCGTGGTGTGCGGGGTCGCGGCGCACGCGCTGCCGGACCGGGTGTCCGACATCGCGGTGGCCGGCAGCCCGGGCATGCGCGTCGAGAAGGCCGCCCAACTGGACACCACCGCCCGGGTGTGGGCGATGCGGGACGCCGACGACTGGATCCAGGACGTGCCCTACCTGGAGGTCGGCGGTCTGGGCCACGGGGCCGACCCGGTGTCCTCCGGGTTCGGGGCGCGGGTGCTGTCCGCCGCGGGCGCGAAGGGTCACGCGGGCTACTTCGTGCCGGGCACGGCAAGCCTGTTCAATTTCGCAGAGATCGGCGTCGGCGCATACCGCTCGGTGCACTGCGCGCACGAAGAGGGCGTCTGCCGTACCGGTTTGTCCGGTGCGGCTGCGGCCTGACGCGCGTAGAGGCGCAGGAATTGCGGTCTGCTCGGGAGGGGGACGGAGGAGCGCGTGCCGCATACGATGAGCCGCATGGGTGACGTACTGGCCGGATTTCATGCCGCCTGGGAGTTCGAGTCCGACTCCGTGCTCATCCGCTACGAACGGGGGATTCGAACACCCAAGCTCTTCCAGGCCCTCGGGGAACGCCGCGTGCCCCTGGAGGCGATCGCCGCAGTGACGCTGACGCGCGGGAAACGCGGCACGGCCGTGCTGCGCCTCGAGCCGCGCCCCGGGGCCGACCCGTTGATGGAGGCGGCCGCCGGGCAGCTGAAGGAGAGCGGCGACCCCTACCGGCTGGTGCTGCCCGCCGACCGGGAGGTCCTCGCGGAGTACTACGCCGACGAGCTGCGGAGCCTGCTGACGCGGTCCGGGCCGTCCGAGCGGTTCCTCGTGCCGCCCCCCGAGGGGCCGTTGTCGTTCAAGGCGTACGACGGCAAGGCGTCCTTCGACGGGCGGACCGTGAACTTCCGGTGGTTCTGGACCGGGGCGTCGTCGGCGAAGTGGAAGTCCGGCGACCAGAGCTTCTCCGTCGGGGAGCTGAACGGGGTGGAGTGGCGGTCACCGGAGGTGTTCGAAGGGCATCTGCGGCTCTTGCGGCGGGACGCGGAGGCGCCCGGGGTGCAGGCCGACCAGGACCCCGCGGCGGTGGTGTTCGGGCTGGGGTACGGGCCGGTGCACGAGTCGCTGCCGTTCGCCGCGGCGGTGCTGGCCGCGGTGCGGACATCCGGTCCGGTGGCCGCCGTTCCCGCGCCGCGGCGTGATCCCGCGGACATCGCCGAGCGGATCCGGCATCTCGGGGAGCTGCACCAGGCCGGGCTGGTGACGGACGAGGAGTTCTCGGTCAAGAAGGCCGAGTTGCTGGCGGAGCTCTAGCGTCGGCGGGGTGCTGCGCGCCGGCGAGTGCGGGTCGAGTGTGGCCGGTCGCGCAGTTCCCCGCGCCCCTACAGGCCTCTACTCACGGCCCGCCGACGTGAACGCCATGTCCGCGTAGCGGGTGCCCGCCACCTGGGCCGCGATGCCGTCCAGCAGGTCCAGCTGCTCGTCGGTCAGGACGATCCTGGTCGCCGCCGTGTTCTCCTCCACCCTGGCCGGCTTGCGGGTGCCGGGGATCGGGATGACCGGGAGGCCGTGGATCGTCGCCTGCTGCTGCACCCAGGCCAGGGCGATCTGACCGACGGTCGCGTCATGGGCCTCGGCGACCGAGCGGATCAGCTCCAGCAGGGTCGCGTTCGCCATCGCGTTGTCGCCCGTGAAGCGGGGCTGCTGGCGGCGGAAGTCGCCCTCGCTCAGGTCCTGGTGGGCGTCGGTGAAGGAGCCGGTGAGGAAGCCCCGGCCCAGGGGCGAGTACGCGACGAGTGCCACGCCCAGCTCACGGGTCGCGGGGACGACGTGCGTCTCGATGTCGCGGCTGAACAGCGACCACTCCGACTGCACGGCGGCGATGGGGTGGACGGCGTGGGCGGCGCGCAGTTCACCGGCCGTCACCTCGCTCAGACCGAGGTGCTTGACCTTGCCCTCGCGGACCAGCTCGGCCATGGTGCCGACGCTCTCCTCGATCGGCACGTTCACATCGCGCCGGTGCATGTAGTAGAGGTCGATGGCGTCGACGTCCAGGCGCTTCAGGCTCGCCTCGACGGCCTGGCGGATGTAGGGCGGGTCGTTGCGCACGATCCGGCGCGTGGGGTCGTCCGGGGGGATCGAGAGGGCGAACTTGGTCGCGATGACGACCTCGTCGCGGTGGGCCTTGAAGAACGGCGACAGGAACCGCTCGTTCTCACCGGCGCCGTACGCGTCGGCCGTGTCGTAGAGGGTGACGCCGAGTTCGAGCGCCCGCTCCAGGGTGGCGCGGGACGCGTCCGCGTCCGCCGGGCCGTAGCCGAAGCTCATGCCCATGCAGCCCAGGCCCTGGACACCCACCTCCGGCCCCAGGTCGCCGAGCTTCGCCGTCGTGATCCTGCCGTCCGTCATCGGGACCTCTCCGACGCCAGGGCACGCCCGGCGTCCGCGTAGAAACTGATCTTCCGGTCGAGCACGGCGAGTGTGCCCCGGAGTTCGTCGATCCTGGCCAGGACGTCCTCGCGGGTCGTCTTCAGCAGTTCGAAGCGCTCGACATAGGTGTGGTCGCCCTCGCGCACCAGTTCCGCGTACCGGACCATGTCCGCGACCGGCATGCCCGTCAGGCGGAGCTTGCCGACGAGGTCGAGCCAGTCGAGGTCGCGGTTGGTGTACCGGCGCTGGCCGGTGTGGGACCGGTCGATGTGCGGCATCAGACCGATGCGCTCGTACCAGCGCAGGGTGTGTGCCGTCAGGCCCGTGAAGGCGACGACCTCGCTGATCGTGTAGTGGTCGTCGCCGTCCGGGCGCCGGTTCTGGTGTTGCGTCGGGCCGGCGCAGGTGTCGGTCCTGGTCGCCGTGGTCTCCATCACCGTCATGGCTCCCACGCTAGAACCTTGGAGTGCACTCCAAGCAAGCGCCGACGGTAAGAAATCGGCAGGACGACAGGGCGAACCGGGCGATGCCGAAGGGGACTCGTGGCGTTCGTCGTCGACCGCCCCGAGCGGGAGGGGCCCCTGGCGTCCCTGGCCGGTTCCGCGAGCGCGGCGCCCGGCGCGTGCAGCCGACCGCCTCGCCCCTGTACGTCTCCCTGGGGTTCCGGCCCGAGCCCGACCCCTTGCTGGAGTTCACGCTCTGAGCGCATAGGCTCGACGGCATGTCGCTGAAGAGCCTCGCGCTGATCGAGAACTGGCCGGTTCCCACCGCTGCGGCGGGAGTCGTACGAGCGGACGGCACGGCCTTGGGCACCCACGGCCCGGCCGGGCAGCGCTTCCCGCTCGCGTCGGTGACCAAGCCGCTCGCGGCCTACGCGGTGCTCGTCGCGTACGAGGAGGGGGCCGTCGAGTTCGACGAGCCCGCGGGTCCCCCCGGTTCGACCGTCCGGCACCTGCTCGCGCACACCTCGGGCCTCGCCTTCGACGAGCACAGGGTCACGGCGCCGCCCGGGGAGCGCCGGCTGTACTCCAACGCCGGCTTCGAGCAGCTGGGCGACCATGTCGAGAAGGTCACCGACATCCCGTTCGGGGAGTACCTGCGGCAGGCCGTGCTGGAGCCGCTCGGCATGACCTCGACGACGCTGGAGGGCTCTCCGGCCAAGGACGGGGTGTCGACGGTGGAGGACCTGCTGCGGTTCGCCGCCGAGGTGCAGGCGCCGCGGCTGCTGGACCCGCGTACGGTCGCCGAGGCCATGAGCGTGCACTTCCCGGGCACCAAGGGCGTCCTGCCGGGGTACGGCCACCAGAACCCCAACGACTGGGGGCTCGGGTTCGAGATCCGCGACTCCAAGTCGCCGCACTGGACGGGCTCCTCGTCCTCGCCCCGCACGTTCGGGCACTTCGGGCAGTCCGGTACGTTCCTGTGGATCGACCCGGACGCGGGCGCGGCCTGTGTCGCGCTGACGGACCGGGCGTTCGGGCCGTGGGCGAGCGAGGTGTGGCCGGCCTTCACGGACGCGGTACTGGCCGAGATCTAGGCCGCGTTCATCTCCCAGACCAGCAGCTCCGCCTCCGTCACACCCTCGGCCTCCAGGCCCTTGGCGCCGGTGATCCGGGCCGCGTCGCCCGGGTGCAGTTCCGCGCCGTCGAGGCGGACGTCGCCGCGGACGACGTGCACGTACGTGGACGCCCCGTCCGGCACCGCCGTCCGCTCCCCGGGCCCCAGACGCCGCACGTGCAGCATCGCGCCGGCCTCCGGGAGCGCGTAGGGCGTGGAGTCGGCGATGCCGCGGACGACCTCGTAGAACGGGTCGCCGCCGGGCTCGAGCGGGGCCAGCCACATCTGGACGAAGGTCAGAGGCCCGGGGCCGTCGTTGCGCTCCACATGACGCACCCCGGCCGCCGAGCTGAGCCGCTGCACGTCGCCGTGCCGGACGACCGACTCGCGCCCGGTGGAGTCCCGGTGGGTCAGCTCGCCCTCCACCACCCACGTCACGATCTCGGTGTGGCTGTGCGGGTGTTCGTCGAACCCGGCGCCGGGCGCGAGCCGCTCCTCGTTGCACGCGAGCACCGCGCCGAAGCGGAGGTTGTCCGGGTCGTAGTGCGGCCCGAAGGAGAAGGCGTGCCACGACTCGATTCCGGCCGAGGGGTCGCCGCCCCGGTAGCGCTCACCCGCGCGCCGAATGTCCATCACGCGGTCCACCGTAGACCCGGCAGCCCACCTTCCCGTCCGGATAAGGCAGTCTTGTCCACGTGCCCGAACCCGAAACCGCCAAGAACGACGCCGCAGCCCACCCCGTCCATCCGCACTCCGCGACGCTGAAGCGGCTGGAGAAGTCGTCCGGATCGCTCGCCGCGCAGGCCATCGCGCGGATGGACGAGACGCTGCCCTGGTACCGGGCCATGCCCCCGGAGAACCGTTCCTGGATCGGTCTGGTCGCACAGGCGGGCATCGCCGCGTTCACCGAGTGGTTCCGGCGTCCGGACGCCCCGCAGGCCATCTCCACCGACGTGTTCGGCACCGCGCCGCGCGAACTGACCCGGGCGATCACCCTGCGCCAGACCGTGGAGATGGTGCGCACCACCATCGAGGTCATGGAGAGCGCGATCGACGAGGTCGCGGCCCCCGGTGACGAGCGGGTGCTGCGCGAGGCGCTGCTCGTCTACGCCCGGGAGATCGCCTTCGCCACGGCCCAGGTGTACGCGCAGGCCGCCGAGGCGCGCGGCGCGTGGGACGCCCGGCTGGAGTCCCTGGTCGTGAACGCCGTGCTCAGCGGCGAGGCCGACGAGGGCGCCGTGTCCCGGGCCGCCGCCCTGGGGTGGAACTCCCCCGAGCACGTGTGCGTGGTGCTCGGCACCGCGCCCGACGGCGACTCCGAACTGACCGTGGAGGCGATCCGGCGGGCCGCCCGGCACGCCAAGCTCCAGGTGCTCACCGGGGTGCTCGGCGACCGGCTGGTCGTCATCGCGGGCGGCAGCGACAACCCGCTGGCCGTCGCCAAGTCGCTGATCGGCCCGTTCGCCGCCGGGCCGGTCGTGGCCGGCCCGGTGGTGCCGGACCTGCTGGCCGCGACCCGGTCCGCGCAGGCCGCGGCGGCCGGGCTGAAGGCGTGTTCCGCCTGGCAGGACGCCCCGCGCCCGGTCCTGGCGGACGATCTGCTGCCCGAGCGGGCGATGGCCGGGGACCGCTCGGCCCGTGAGCAACTGGTGGAGGAGATCTACAGACCGCTGGAGGAGGCCGGGGCCGCGCTCCTGGAGACCCTCAGCGTCTATCTCGAACAGGCGAGCAGTCTGGAGGGCGCCGCCCGGATGCTGTTCGTCCATCCCAACACCGTCCGCTACCGGCTTCGACGTGTGACTGACGTCACCGGTTGGTCACCCTCCGATGTACGCTCTGCGTTCACGCTGCGAATCGCGCTGATCCTGGGGCGTCTGGTCGATGGAGATCTCCAGCCCTAAGGTTTTGTCGAGGCTCGACAAAACCCCCTCGTGTTCTTCGTCCCTGTCCCCACGGGCGGCCGTGCCCGTACCCAAGAGAGAGTGTGAGAGTGCTCGTACTCGTCGCTCCCGGCCAGGGCGCTCAGGCGCCCGGCTTCCTGACCCCCTGGCTCGAACTGCCCGGTGCCGCCGACCGCCTCGGTGCCTGGTCGGACGCCATCGGCCTGGACCTCGCCCACTACGGGACGCAGGCCGACGCCGACGCCATCCGGGACACCGCCGTGGCGCAGCCGCTGCTCGTCGCGGCCGGCCTGCTGTCCGCGGCGGCACTCGGTGACGTCACGCCCGGCGCGGTCGCCGGCCACAGTGTCGGTGAGATCACCGCGGCCGCCTACGCGGGCGTCCTCGACGACACCGCCGCGCTGACCCTCGTGCGCAAGCGCGGCCTGGCCATGGCCGAGGCCGCCGCGATCACCGAGACCGGCATGTCGGCGCTGCTCGGCGGAGACCCCGAGGTGAGCGTCGCGCACCTGGAGAAGCTCGGCCTGACCCCGGCCAACGTGAACGGCGCCGGGCAGATCGTGGCCGCGGGCACCATGGAACAGCTCGCCGCGCTGAACGAGGACATGCCCGAGGGCGTGCGCAAGGTCGTCGCCCTGAAGGTCGCGGGCGCGTTCCACACGCACCACATGGCTCCGGCCGTCGACAAGCTGGCCGAGGCCGCCAAGGAGCTCGTCCCGGCCGACCCCGAGGTCGCCTACGTCTCCAACAAGGACGGCGCGACGGTGACCACCGGCGCCGAGGTGCTGGAGCGGCTCGTCGGGCAGGTCGCCAACCCGGTCCGCTGGGACCTGTGCATGGAGACCTTCAAGGAACTCGGCGTCACGGCCCTGATCGAGGCCTGCCCCGGCGGCACGCTGACCGGTCTGGCCAAGCGCGCCCTGCCGGGTGTGAAGACCCTGGCGCTCAAGACCCCCGCCGACCTGGACGCTGCTCGCGAGCTCATCGCCGAGCACGCCTGACAAGGAGCCCGGAGCATGGCGAAGCTGAAGCCCAGCAAGGGCGCCCCGTACGCGCGCATCCTCGGCGTGGGCGGGTACCGGCCGACCCGGGTCGTGCCGAACGAGGTGATCCTGGAGACGATCGACTCCTCCGACGAGTGGATCCGCTCGCGCTCCGGTATCGAGACGCGGCACTGGGCCTCCGACGAGGAGACCGTCGCCCAGATGTCGATCGAGGCGTCGGGCAAGGCCATCGCGGACGCCGGGATCTCCGTCGAGCAGATCGGCGGCGTGATCGTCTCGACGGTCTCGCACTTCAAGCAGACCCCGGCCGTCGCCACCGAGATCGCCGACAAGCTCGGCACGAACAAGGCCGCCGCCTTCGACATCTCGGCGGGCTGCGCGGGCTTCGGCTACGGCCTGACCCTCGCCAAGGGCATGATCGTCGAGGGCTCGGCGCAGTACGTCCTGGTGATCGGCGTCGAGCGGCTGAGCGACCTGACGGACCTGGAGGACCGCGCGACGGCCTTCCTGTTCGGTGACGGCGCCGGCGCGGTCGTGGTCGGTCCGTCGCAGGAGCCCGCGATCGGCCCCACCGTGTGGGGTTCCGAGGGCGACAAGTCCGAGACCATCAAGCAGACCGTGCCGTGGACGGACTACCGCGACGGGACGGTCGCGAAGTTCCCCGCGATCACCCAGGAAGGCCAGGCGGTGTTCCGCTGGGCCGTGTTCGAGATGGCGAAGGTCGCCCAGCAGGCGCTGGACGCGGCCGGGATCACCGTGGACGACCTGGACGTCTTCATCCCGCACCAGGCCAACGTGCGGATCATCGACTCGATGGTGAAGACCCTGAAACTGCCGGAGCACGTCACGGTCGCGCGTGACATCCGCACCACCGGCAACACCTCGGCCGCCTCGATCCCGCTCGCGATGGAGCGGCTCCTGGCGACCGGCGAGGCGAAGAGCGGCGACACCGCGCTCGTCATCGGCTTCGGGGCGGGTCTCGTCTACGCCGCGACTGTCGTTACCCTCCCCTAGGCACTCCGTGCCGGATCATGCGGTCCGGGACGGTGCGTACCACCCGCCACACCCTCTGGATATCTACGAAGGAGCGCCAACATGGCCGCCACTCAGGAAGAGATCGTCGCCGGTCTCGCCGAGATCGTGAACGAGATCGCCGGCATCCCGGTTGAGGACGTCCAGCTGGACAAGTCCTTCACCGACGACCTGGACGTCGACTCCCTGTCCATGGTCGAGGTCGTCGTCGCCGCCGAAGAGCGCTTCGACGTCAAGATCCCCGACGAGGACGTCAAGAACCTCAAGACCGTCGGCGACGCGACCGACTACATCCTCAAGCACCAGGGCTGATCGACCGATCACGCCCCTGGGCTGACTGCCCCGCCACCCGGCGGTGGCGCCGCTTAATCCTCGGATCCGTTGGAGAAAGAATTCCCGTGAGCTCGACCAATCGCACCGTGGTCGTCACCGGTATCGGCGCAACCACACCGCTGGGTGGCGACGCAGCCTCTACCTGGGAGGGCCTGGTCGCCGGCAAGTCCGGCGTCAAGCCCCTGGAGCAGGAGTGGGCGGCCGAACAGGCCGTCAAGATCGCGGCCCCGGTGGCCGTGGAACCGACCGAGGTCATCCCCCGGCCGCAGGCCCGCCGGCTGGACCGCTCGGCGCAGTTCGCGCTGGTCGCGGCCCAGGAGGCCTGGAAGGACGCCGGTTTCGAGGCGAAGGCCGGCGAAGACCCGAACATCGACCCCGACCGGCTCGGCGCGGTCATCGCCTCCGGCATCGGCGGCGTGACGACCCTGCTCGACCAGTACGACGTGCTGAAGGAGAAGGGCGTTCGCCGCGTCTCCCCGCACACCGTGCCCATGCTGATGCCCAACGGCCCGTCGGCCAACGTGGGCCTGGCCGTGGGCGCCCGGGCGGGCGTGCACACGCCGGTCTCCGCCTGCGCCTCGGGCGCCGAGGCCATCGGCTACGCCATCGAGATGATCCGCACCGGCCGTGCCGACGTCGTCGTCGCGGGCGGCACGGAGGCGGCGATCCACCCGCTGCCCATCGCCGCGTTCGGCAACATGATGGCGATGTCCAAGAACAACGACGACCCGCAGGGCGCGTCGCGTCCCTACGACACCGCCCGTGACGGTTTCGTCCTCGGTGAGGGCGCCGGTGTCATCGTCCTGGAATCCGCCGAGCACGCCGCCAGGCGCGGCGCCCGGGTGTACGCCGAGGCGGTCGGGCAGGGCATCTCCGCCGACGCGCACGACATCGTGCAGCCGGAGCCGGAGGGACGGGGCATCTCGCACGCCCTGCAGAACCTGCTGGACCGCACCGACCTGGACCCGGCGGAGATCGTGCACGTCAACGCGCACGCCACGTCCACGCCGGCCGGTGACATCGCCGAGCTGAAGGCGCTGCGGAAGGTGTTCGGCGACCACGCCGACCACTTCGCGGTGTCCGCGACGAAGTCGATGACCGGACATCTGCTGGGCGGTGCCGGTGGTGTGGAGACGGTGGCGACCGTGCTCGCGCTGTACCACCGGGTGGCTCCGCCGACGATCAACGTGGAGAACCTCGACCCCGAGGCCGAGGCGAACGCCGATGTCGTC
Organism: Streptomyces sp. NPDC050674; assembly: GCF_040654575.1. Lineage (NCBI taxonomy): Bacteria > Bacillati > Actinomycetota > Actinomycetes > Kitasatosporales > Streptomycetaceae > Streptomyces > Streptomyces sp. NPDC050674. Next base: position 63,197 of record NZ_JBFAIG010000026.1, on the reverse strand, counting down.
CGGGGCGAGGCCAGGAAGCTGCCGGTCGAGGGCCGCATCGCCGCGCTGAACGACTCGTTCGGGTTCGGTGGGCACAACGTGGTGCTGGCGTTCCGGACGGTTTGATCCTGAGCGTCGAGTGGCCCGAACTCCTTGGGTGGAGTTCGGGCCATTCGCCGTTTTCCGTGACGTCGGATGCCGTGCGCGGGCTCGTGGGGTTGTTCGCGCAGTTCCCCGCGCCCCTGGAGGCGCGTCCCTGAGGGCGTCTACACCACCTGGTGGAGCCAGCGGACCGGGGCGCCCTCGCCTGCGTAGCGGAAGGGTTCCAGTTCGTCGTCCCAGGGCTTGCCCAGGAGTTTGCTGAGCTCGGCCTCCAGGTCGGTCTCACCGCGCTGCGAGCGCTGGAGGGCCGCTCTGAGGCGGTCCTCGGGGATGAGGATGTCGCCGTGGATGCCGGTGACGGCGTGGTAGATGCCGAGGTCGGGGGTGCAGCTGTACCGCTCGCCCTCGGCGGAGGGGCAGGGTTCGGCGGTGACCTCGAAGCGGAGCAGGTGCCAGCCGCGCAGTGCGGAGGCGAGTTTGGACGCCGTGCCGGCCTGGCCCTGCCAGGAGAACTCCGAGCGCCAGGTGCCCGGTGCGGCGGGCTGGCGGATCCAGTCCAGGCTGACGCGTGTGCCGAGCACCCCGGCGACGGCCCACTCGACGTGCGGGCACAGCGCGCGCGGCGCGGAGTGCACGTACAGAACTCCACGTGTCGTCACCGGAACCTCCGGGCAGAGCGGGACATGGTGCAAACGGGCGGAACGGCTGTGACCGGGGGGTCACGTTGATGGCGAGGCTACCGTGCGGGGGCGCAAGGAGTGTGACGTACGGTCGGTCCAGGTGCCGGGAAACGCCCGCCATTCACCCAGGGGGACGCTTGTGCGGGTGTGAGCCGTTGCACCTGATCGGCCGGGAACCCTCGTGCGTTGTCATGGGGTGGGGAGACGGACACGGCGTGGCGAGGGGATGGACCAGGGATGCGGAAGCGAAGCCGTACCGCGCGGGGCGTTCTGGCCGTGGTCGCGGCGGCCGTGCTGGGTATCACCGGGTGTGATGCCGTGGGGGGTGATTCCGCCGCCCCGTCCGCATCCGCGAAGCCGTCGCCCACGCCCACGCCCCTGTGGGACCGCAGCCCTCGTTCGGTGGCCGCCGTCGGTGACTCCATCACCCGGGCGTTCGACGCCTGTGACGTGCTGTCGGACTGCCCTGAGGCGTCCTGGGCGACCGGGTCGAGCCGCGAGGTCGACTCGCTCGCCGTACGGCTGCTGGGCAGGACGGGGGCCGCTCAGCGCAGTTGGAACTACGCCGTGACCGGGGCGCGCATGGCGGATCTGCCCGGGCAGATGGCGCGGGCGGTGCGGCGGAAACCGCAGTTGGTGGCGGTGATGGTCGGGGCGAACGACGCCTGCCGGTCCACGCCCGCGGCGATGACCCCGGTCTCCGCCTTCCGGGCCGACTTCGAGGATGCGCTGCGCGGTCTGCGCAAGGCCCTGCCCAGGACGCAGGTGTTCGTGGCGAGTGTGCCGAACCTGAAGCGCCTGTGGTCCGAGGGCCGGGGCAGCCCGATGGGCAAGCAGGTGTGGAAGCTGGGCATCTGCCCGTCGATGCTGGGCGACCCGGATGCCCTGGACCCGGCGGCGGCCCTGCGGCGGGACACGGTGCACAAGAGGGTGGAGGACTACAACAAGGTCCTGGAGGAGGTCTGCGCCGAGGACGAGCGGTGCCGCTACGACGGGGGCGCGGTGTACGACTACCGCTTCGGCACGGCCCAGTTGAGCCGCTGGGACTACTTCCACCCCAGCGTGGACGGACAGGCCCGGCTGGCGGAGATCGCGTACCGCACGGTCACCGCGAGGAGGCCATGACCCGGGCTCTGTCCTAGAGTTCCGCACATGAACGAACTCTTCGGGACACTTTCCGACGGCACCCCGGTGCACCGCTGGACCCTGGAGCGGTCGGGCGTGCGGGTACGGGTCCTGTCGTACGGCGGGATCGTGCAGTCCGTGGAGGTGCCGGACCGGGAGGGCCGGGCCGGGGACGTGGTGCTGGGGTTCCCGGACCTCGGCGGGTATCTCGCCCACCCGGAGCCCTATCTCGGTGCCCTGGTCGGGCGGTACGCCAACCGGATCGCCGGTGGCCGCTTCACCCTGGACGGGCGGACGTACGCCCTGGAGCCGAACAACGGGCCGAACGCGCTGCACGGCGGGGTGCGGGGCTTCGACAAGCGGGGCTGGCAGGCGGAGCCGGTCGCGCACGGGGTGCGGCTGACGCGGGTCAGCCCGCACGGCGAGGAGGGGTTCCCCGGCCGGCTGGAGGTCTCGGCGACGTACACGCTCGACGCGAGCGGGGCGCTGCGGATCGCCTACGAGGCGGTGACGGACGCGCCGACCGTGGTGAATCTGACCAACCACAGCTACTTCAACCTGGCCGGCTCCGGCGACGCGGGCGGCCATGAGCTGCGCCTGGCCGCCTCCCGGTACACGCCGGTCGACGCGGACTTCATCCCGGCCGGTGACCCGCAGGACGTGACCGGCACGCGCTTCGACTTCCGCGAGGCCCGCAAGACCGGCTCCGGCTACGACCACAACTTCGTGCTGGACAAGGGGGTGACGGACGCTCCGGTGGAGGTCGCCGAACTGCACGACCCGGCGTCGGGGCGGGTGCTGACGGTGGCGACCACCGAGCCCGGCCTCCAGCTGTACACCGCCGACCACCTGAGCGGCCCCTTCGCGCCCGGCGAGGGCATCGCGCTGGAGACCCAGCACTTCCCCGACTCGCCGAACCGGCCGGACTTCCCGACGACCGTGCTGCGGCCGGGCGCGGTGTACCGCTCGGAGACGGTGTACGGCTTCGGCGCCCGCTGAGGGGGCCCGTGACAGACCACGAGCCCCGGTCCGGAGGTCAGGTCCCGGACCGGGGCTGCCTGGCGGGGAACGTGTCCCGGATCAGACGTTAACCGTCGCGGTGATCCTGCGGTCCGTGATCGAGCGTCCGACCTGGATCTCGTACGAACCCTTCACAAACGACCACGAGGCGGTCGTCTCGTCCCAGATCTCGAAGGCGCGGCGCGGCAGTTCGACGACGGTCTCGGCGCTGTCGCCCGGTGCGGCTTCGACGGTCGCGAAGCCGGCCAGCCAGCGGGCCGGGCGCGTGGGGTCGGCGTCGCCCGGGGCCAGGTAGAGCTGGACGACCTCGCGGCCGGGGCGGTCGCCGGTGTTGCGCAGGCGGACCGTCGCGGTGGTCGTCCCGGCGCTTTCCTCCACCTCGACGGAGTCGTAGGTCCAGTCGGTGTAGCCGAGGCCGTGGCCGAAGGGGTAGGCGGGGCTGCGGCCGTGCTTCTCCCAGGCGCGGTAGCCGATGAAGACGCCCTCGTCGTAGGGGAGTTCGCCGTTCTCCGGGACGACCCGGGTGACCGGGGCGTCGGCGAGGGCGCCCCAGGTGGTGGGCAGCCGCCCGCCGGGTTCATGGGCTCCGGTGAGGACGTCCGCGAGGGCCGCGCCGCCTTCCTGGCCGGGGAACCAGGACAGGAGCACGGCGGCGACCTCGTCGCGCCACGGCAGCTCCACCGGGGAGCCGGAGTTGACGACCACGACGGTGCGGGGGTTGGCGGCGGCGACGGCACGGACCAGGTCGTCCTGGCGGCCGGGCAGCCGCAGGTCGGTTCGGTCGAAGCCCTCGGACTCGACGCGGTCGGTGGTGGCGACCACGACGACGGCGGTGTCGGCGGCCCGGGCGGCCTCGGCGGCCTCGGCGATCAGCTCGTCGGCGTCGCGCTGCGGGTCCTGGTGGGCGAGGGTGAAGCCGATGCCCCGCAAGGGGTTGCCGTCCGGCGGCGGGACCGTATGGGTGAGGGAGACCTCGACCGGTTCGCCCGCGGTCAGTTCGGGCCGGGCGTGGGGCACCGGAGCGCCGGCGAAGGCCGCGAAGGGGTCGCCGTCCCCGGAGGGGCGCTGGACGCCGTCGAAGTACGTGGTGCCGCCGACGGTGAGCTTGAAGGGGCCGAGCCCCTTGAAGCCGATGGTGTGCGTGCCGCTCTCGCGCGGGGTGAAGGTGCCGGTCAGTTCGACGGTGTGCAGGGCGTCGTCGGTGACGCCGTCGGGGAGGTCGGCGCCCGTCCACTGGATGTGGCCGCTGGGGGCGGAGCGGGTGCCGATGACCTGCCCGGTGGCGTCCCGGCACACGGCGCGCAGCTCGAATCCCCGGTCGGCGACGGGGAGTTCGGTGTTGGGGTCGGCGCCGAGGGCGTAGCTGAGGGTGCCCTCGGGGAGGGCGGCGGTGAGGCCTTCGAGCGGGGAGACGACCCGGGCGGGGAAGACGGTGGCGGAGCCGCCGCCGAGGACGCGGGCGTCGCGGGCGGCGGCGCCGATCAGCGCGACCCGGCCGGGCCTCAGCGGCAGCACGCCGTCGTCGTTGCGGACCAGGACGAAGGAGCGGCGGGCGATCTCGCGGGCGAGTGCCTCGCCGTCCACGGGGGCGGGCGGGTCGGTGACGGCCGGTTCGGCGCCCTCCAGTACGCCGACCCGGGCGGCGAGGCGCAGCACGCGGCGGACGGCGTCGTCGACCAGTGCCTCGTCGGCCTCGCCGGCGCGGACGGCCCGGGCGAGGGCCTCGCCGTAGACGGTGCCGGGGCCTGGCATGGCGATGTCGAGGCCGCCGGTGAGGGCGCCGGTGGTGGAGCGGGCGGCGGTCCAGTCGGAGACGTTGACGCCGTCGAAGCCCCACTCGCCGCGCAGGACCTCGTTGACCAGGTGGTGGTGCTCGGTCATGGTCGGGCCGTTGACGGAGTTGTAGGCGGTCATGATGCCCCAGGGGCGGGCGTTCTCGACGATCGCCTCGAAGGGGGCCAGGTACAGCTCGCGCAGCGCGCGCCGACCGACGAGGTTGTTCACGGTGAGGCGGTCGGTCTCGGCGTCGTTGGCGACGAAGTGCTTGACGGTGGTGCCGACGCCGCCGGACTGGACGCCGCGGACGTACTCGGTGCCGATCCGCCCGGTGAGGTAGGGGTCCTCGCTGTAGGCCTCGAAGTGACGGCCGCCGAGCGGGGAGCGGTGCAGGTTGACCGTGGGGGCGAGCAGCAGGTGGACGCCCTTGCGGCGGGCCTCCTGGGCCAGCAGCACCCCGGCCCGGTGGGCGAGCGCGGGGTCCCAGGTGGCGGCCAGCGCCGTCGGGGAGGGCAGGGCGACGGACGGGTCGTCGGCGCTCCAGCGCACTCCCCGGACGCCGACCGGGCCGTCCGACATGACCAGTGAGGCCAGGCCGGCCTCCTCGATCGCGGGCAGGCTCCACACGTCCTGCCCGGCCAGGAGCCGGGTCTTGGCGTCCAGGTCGAGTGCGCCCAGGGCGGCCTCGACGGCGACCTCACGGGCCGCGTCCTGCATCGCCTGTATCGTCTCCGCCACGTCGGCCTCCTCGTCGAAGTCGATGTCTGTGTCGTCATCCTGCCTCGGCGGCATGCGAAGAACTCGTGACCGCGACCAGTAATGGAGATCGCCTCGGCGTTCCGGGACTTCCCGACGCTGTTCGGCGAGGGCGACGGCTGACCCGGGGACCGTCACCCGCCTGTCACCCATGGCGTGGACCCCACCCGTCACGCGATACTGCGCCCGTCCGGCACCGACCCCCCACCGCGACGGAAGGCCTGAACACCCTTGAACCGCATACGCGTTCGCCTCGGCGTCCTCGGGCTCGCCCTGCTGACCGGTCTCACCACCCCCACGACCGCGAGCGCCTCCCGGGCGGCGCCCGCCCCGACCGTGGAGGAGCAGCGGCTCGACCGGGCCGCCCCGCAGGAGATCCTGCGCCGCTCCGGATTCGACACCGCGGCCCCGCGGTTGGCCCGGGCCCTCGACTCGGCCCGCTCCTACCGGGAGGCCCGCCGGGTGGTGGCCCGGGAGGGCTCGTCGCTGTGGCGGCACGCAGTCGACCGGGCGCAGGGGCGCGGTCCGTCCGGCGGGGACCTTGGCCGGGACGACGACCGTCCGCTGTACTGGGCGCGGCTCGGCATGACGCGTGAAGTGCGCACCTGGGAGCCCGCCTTCGGTCTGACGGACGGGCAGCGGGCCGGGCTGCTGGACGCACTGGAGCGCGGCTCGCGCGGCCAGGACGCCATCCGGTATCCGCACGGCAAGGGCCTGAAGCGGATCCTGCTCACCGGTTTCGACCCGTTCACCCTGGACCGGGACATCCGTATCTCCAACCCGTCAGGCGCCACCGCGCTGGCCCTGGACGGCACGGTGATCGAGACGGCGGACGGACCGGCCCGGATCGAGACGGCCGTGTTCCCGGTGCGCTGGCGGGACTTCACCGACGGGACTGTGGAGCGGACCCTGCGGCCGCACCTGCCGAAGGCCGACCTGTTCACCACGGTGAGCCAGGGCCGGGTGGGGCGGTTCGACATCGAGCGGACCAACGGGGCCTGGCGGGGCGGCTTCGGGGACAACGAGAACGTCGGCCGCACCGAGACGGTGCCGGTGAGCGACCCGGCCTCACAGCCGCAGTGGACGGCGACCACGCTGCCGTACGCGGCGATCACCGCAGCGCCGACCGGCCGTTTCCCGGTGTACGACAACACGGGTGTCACCGAGATCCCGGCCGGCGGCACCGAGCCCGTCGTACGCCCGGACGGGCCGACGCCCGGTTCGACCGCCCGTGCGGGCGGGGGCGGCGACTACCTGTCCAACGAGATCGCCTACCGGGCGACGCTGCTGCGGGACCGGCTGGGGCTGCACGGCACGCTGCCGGGCGGGCATGTGCACACACCGGTGCTCCAGTTCGGCGCGGGGAACACCACCGAGGTCACCGACCCGGAGTTCGTGCGGAACCGGCTGGACATCATCGCCCAGGTGAGGGCGATCCTGAGGGTGGCCGCGGAAGCGTCGTAGCGGCCCGGTCGCCCTTCTCGCCGCCCTCCTGGATGTCCTCGCCGAGCAGATCGCGCGCCATGAGTGTGGCGCCCGCGACCGCGCCCGGCATCAGGAACACCGCGACGACCGGCACCAGGAAGGCCACGGCGAGCGGGGTGCCGAAGCCCCAGACGAGGGTCTTGCGGGAGCGCAACAGGGTGAGGCGGGTGCGCAGTTCGACGCCGCGGCGCTGGAGTGCGACGGCGGTCAGTTCCTCCGTGAGGAAGAACCCGGTGACGAAGAACCCGAGCACCGGGACGACCGTCTGCCCGACCACCGGGATGAAGCCGCACCCGAACAGCAGCACACCCCACAGGGCGGCCCGCACCACGATGCGGAGGCTGTCGCGGGCGGAGATCCACAACTCGCGCCAGAGCGGCAGCTCCGACTCGGGGGCGTGCCCGTCCGGGGACACGTCCCGGTCGACTCGTTCGGAGAGGTTCTCGTAGAAGGGCTGCCCGATCAGCAGGGTCACCGCGGTGAACGTCACGACGGCCAGGAGCAGGGCGAGGGCGAACAGCACGACGGTCAGGAAGCCGCGGAAGAGCCCGGGCCACGGGCCGGACCAGTCGTCCGCGAAGGGCGTCGCCCAGCGCACGGCGTCCTCGCCCCACAGGGACAGCGCGACCAGCGCCGCCGCGTACAGCACGAGGGTGATCAGGCCCGGGAGCAGCCCGAAGCCGTAGCTCCTGCCGTGCCGGGCCACCCATCGCTGGCCCTTGAGGAGGTACCGGAAACCCGTCCCTAGATCGCGCATGGGGAAACCCTATCCGGGCCCCTGTCGCGCTCATGACGCGCTCCGGTCACACCGCTGTCACGGGTCCCCGGGCCGGGCGAGACGCGTCCGTCGGAGCCGTCCGGGTCACCGGTGACACCAACGCACCCTTGTTGCCGTTGAGTCGAACCGGTACACCTCGCCGTACCGATCTCAGCAAGCCCCAGGAGGAGGTACGCGTGCGCACCACGAGAACCGTTCCTGCGAGACCCGCGCTGATCGTCACCCTCGCCCTCGCCGCGGCGACGGCACCGCTGCTCGCCCCCGGCACCGCCGGCGCGGACCCGAAGCCCGTCACCCGCGAGGGCGGCGGCGCGCAGGACCGGGCGGCACGCGCTCCCGAGAGCGCGGCCCGGCGGGCCCTGGCCGCGCCGCAGGAGACCCCCGGCGCGACGGCCGACCGTGGTTACCCCCGCCGCCGGACCCTCTCCCCCGACCCGGTGGACCCCTCCGACACGTCCCTGAAGCTGGGCCTCACGCCGTACCACGCGATCGCGCCGAGGCTGAACGCCCTCCAGCGCCTCGGCGACCGGGTGAGCGTGGAGGTGACCGGCCGCTCGGCCGGCGGCCACCGCCTCTACCTCGTCACCGTCACCGCCCCGGAGACCACCCGGCAGGCCCGGGCCCAGGAGCGGATGCGCGAGCTGATCGCAAACGCGCCCGCCGCGGCGGCGAAGTCCCCCGGGATCAAGCGCGATTACAAGACTCCCGTCTTCGTCAACAGCAACATCCACGGCAACGAGTGGGAGGGCACGGACGCCTCCCTGAAGGTCATCGAGCAGCTCGCGACGGCCACGGACGCCAAGACCCGGGACCTCCTCGCGCACAGCCGCCTGTACTTCAACATCACGGCCAACCCGGACGGCCGGATCGCCGGAACCCGCGCCAACGCGGGCGGCTTCGACCTGAACCGGGACTTCGTCACCGCCTCCCAGCCCGAGACCCGCGCGATGCGGCGGATCCAGCTCGGCAAGCAGCCGGCCGTCCTGCTCGACCTGCACGGCTACGTCAACGGCACCCTGATCGAGCCGACCACTCCCCCGCACGGCGAGAACTACGAGTACGACCTCTTCCTGAAGAACACCTACGCCAACGCCCTCGGCATGGAGTCCGCGGTGAACGCCCTCGGCTACACGCCCGCGAAGGACGGCGTGGAACCGGCGCAGATCCCCTTCCGCGACCAGCAGGAGGGCTGGGACGACTGGCCGCCGATCTTCACCCCGCAGTACGCGGCCTTCCACGGCACCGTGGCGGCCCACACGGTGGAGATCCCGCTGGCGGTGAACAACGAGGAGTACGACGACCTGCCCGTGCCGGAGCTGCGGCGCCGTTCGGCGGTCAACACGGCCGTGGCCCGCGCGGCGATCCGCGCGACCCTGGACCACGTCCGCGCGCACCGCGGCACCCTGATCGCCGACCAGATCGAGGTCTTCCGCCGTGGCGCGGCGGGCGCCCCGCAGGTGCCGGTGTCGCCGAAGACGGTCCCCGGCGTCCCGGGGATCGGCCCCGAGGACGTCTACACGACCACGTTCCCGCGCGCCTACGTCATCCCGCCGGGCGACGCCCGCACCCAGCGCTCGGCTCCGGCCGCCGCGCGCCTGGTCGACCACCTCCTGGCCAACGGCGTGCGGGTCACCCGTGCCACGCGCCCCTTCCGGCTCGCCGGACGGTCCCACCCCGAGGGCTCGTACGTCGTCGACATGCACCAGCCCAGGCGCGGCATGGCCAACGCGCTGCTGGCCGACAGCCGGGACATCAGCGGCAAGGTGTCGGTGATGTACGACATCTCCGGATGGAGCCTGGGCCGTCTGTGGGGCGCCACGGTCGAGCGGGTGCCGTCGGGCAGCCTGCGGGGGGCTCCCCTGCGCGCGATCGGCGAGGCCGCACCCGTCGCCCACGTGCCGGCGCGCGGAAACCTCCGGCTGCGGCTGACCGATCCGCGCGAGGTCGCCGCCCTCAACTCCCTGCTCCGGCAGGGAGTTCCGGTCCGGCGGGCGGGAGACGGCAGCGTGATCGTCGCGGCGTCGGCCCGCCGCGAGGCGCTCGGCGCCGCCCGCGCCCACGACGTGTCCTTCACGGCGACACGGCACACCGGGACGGCACCGCTGCACCGCCTGCGTGTCGCCGCGGCCGTCACGCCGGGTGAGCTGTTCGCGCTGCGGGAGATGGGCTTCGAGGTCACCGCGGTCTCGACGGCCGTCCTGAACGCGGGCTTCGACTGGTCGGGCACGGACGTGCTGTTCGTGTCCGCCGGGCTGGACCGCTCCGCCCTGACGGCCCCCGCCCGCCAGGCCCTGGACGCCTTCCTCGACGGACACGGCCTGGTCGGCCGGGGCGCGACCGGAGCGGCCCTGAACGCGGCGGCGGGCCGGCTGGACGTCAAGGCGGTGGAGGGCAACGGGGACGCGAACGGCGTGGTGCGGGTGACGAACTCGGGGCCGCTCACGCGTGGTGCGCCCGCGCACGGTTTCGTCTACGCCCCGCTCTGGTTCACCGGTCCCGGCCCCGGCGTCCGCGTCGAGCAGTCGTACGCGACCGGGAATCCCCTGGTCTCCGGGCACTGGCGGCCGCTGCGCGACGGCACCGGCGGTCCGGCCGGAGCGGCCGGGCAGGCTTCGGTCGTCAGCGGAGGTCAGACGGTCCTGTTCGGCACCGAACCACTCTTCCGGGACCACCCCAAGGGAGAATTCCCGCACGTGGCGAGGGCATTGTTCACAGTGGCACACAGCGGTTCAGTTGAGGAGAGCGGATGACGCAGGAGATCCACGGCACCGTGGCGGACGGCTTCGAAGCGGTGCGCGAGGAGTTCGCCGCCTTCGTCGCCGCTGAACGAGCCGACTACGAGGGGCAGCTGTGCGCCTACGTCCACGGCAGGAAGGTCGTCGACCTGTGGGCGGGGACCGGCGCGGACGCCCTGTACGGCGTGTTCTCGTCCACCAAGGGCGCCGCCTATCTGGTCGTGGCCCTGCTCGTCCAGGACGGCACGCTCGAACTGGACCGCAAAGTGACGTACTACTGGCCGGAGTTCGCGGCCGAGGGCAAGGGCGCCCTGACGGTGCGGGACCTGCTGGCGCACCGGGCGGGCGTGGTCGGCACGGACAGCGGCTTCGCCCTCGCGGAGCTGGCCGACGACCGCCAGCTCGCCGAACGCCTGGCCGACCAGCGGCCGTTCTGGCGTCCGGGCACCGCCTTCGGCTATCACGCGCTGGTCGCCGGGGCCCTGGCCGGTGAGGTCGTCCGCCGCGCGACCGGGCGCACGCTCCAGGAGGTCTACCAGGAGCGCATCAGGAGCCCGTACGGGCTGGACTTCCACCTGGGCCTGCCCGCTCCCGAGGAACCGCGCTTCCGCGGCACCCAGCCGATGGCCCCGACCCCGAAGCAGCAGGCCCTCCTCGACGCCACGTCGTCGGGCCCCCACTCGCTCGCCTCGATCGCGTTCAACGGCAACGCGGCGGAGCCGACGGACCTCGTCGGGCTGCCGAACATGCCGCTGATCCGGGCGAAGGGCCCGGCGTCGGTGGGCGGGGTGGCGTCCGCGCGCGGGCTGGCGGGGATGTACGCGGCGGCGATCAGCGGGGTGGGCGAGCAGGCGCCGCTGCTGAAGCCGGACACGGTGGCGGAGTTCGGCCAGTTCCACTCCGCCGGGTACGACCTGGTGGCCCGCACCCACAAGTCGTTCGGGCTGGGCTTCCAGATGACCGCTGACACGTGGCACCCGTTCCTCGGGGCCGGGACGATCGGGCACAGCGGCGCGGGCGGCTCGCAGGCCTTCGCGGATCCGTGGAGCGGCCTCGCCTACGGCTACACGCGCCGCCGGTTCGCCTTCCCCGGCGGGGCGGCCCCGGAGAACGACCGTCTGGCGCGGGCGGTCCACACGGCGGCGCTGGCGCGCTGAGCCCGGGCACGGACGGAGGCCGCACCCCACGTCCAAGGGTGCGGCCTCCGCGTGTGCAACGACTGTCCTCAGACCAGCGTCACGGTGATGTCGCCGCGGGTCGCCTTCGAGTACGGGCACACCTCGTGCGCCTTCTCGATCAGCGAGCGGGCGGTGCCCCGGTCCACCTTCGGGATGTCGGCCGCTATCTCGACGATGATCCCGAAGCCGTCCCCGTTCTTGCCGAGACCGACCTTCGCGGTCACGGTCGAACCGGTGAGGTCGGCACCCTCCTGACGGGCGACGACGCCGAGCGCCCCTTGGAAGCAGGCGCTGTAACCGGCGGCGAACAACTGCTCCGGGTTGGTGCCGGCGCCGCTCCCGCCCAGTTCCTTCGGCGGGTTGACGACGACGTCGAGCGTGCCGTCGTCGGTGGCGACCCGGCCGTCGCGCCCGTTCTCGGCGGTGGCGACGGCGGTGTACAGGACGTCGGACTGCTGGATCGGCATGCGGTTGTGTCCTCAGGTCGTCCGCCGCGGCTCGCGCCCGGGCCGGGACGGATTCGGAAACAAGTTACCGCATGTCGGAATCCTGAGGGAAGGCGTCAGAGCTTGACGATCATCTTCCCGGTGTTGTCGCCGCGCAGCACGCCCAGGAATGCCTCGAGGTTGTTCTCGATGCCCTCGACGACGGTCTCCCGGTACTTCAGCTCGCCGGAGGCGACCCAGGGGGCGACCTCCTGCACGAACTGCGGCTGGAGGTCGTAGTGGTCCCCGACCAGGAAGCCCTCGATGCGGCCGCGGGTGGCGATCAGCCGGGCGAGGTTCTTCGGGCCCGGGGCGGGCTCGGTGTTGTTGTACACGGAGATCATGCCGCAGACGGCGATCCGGCCACCCTCGTTGAGGGAGCCGATGGCCGCCTCCAGGTGGTCACCGCCGACGTTGTCGAAGTAGACGTCGATCCCGTCCGGGGCGGCGTCGCGCAGCTGCCGGGCGACGGGCCCGTCCTTGTAGTTGAAGGCGGCGTCGAAGCCGTACTCCTCCACGAGGAGCTTCACCTTCTCGTCCGAACCGGCGGAGCCGATGACACGCGAGGCGCCCTTCATCTTGGCGATCTGGCCGACCTGGCCGCCCACGGCGCCGGCGGCACCGGAGACGAAGACGGTGTCGCCCTCCTTGAAGGCGGCGGTCCGCAGCAGGCCCGCGTAGGCGGTGAGGCCGGTCATGCCCAGCACACCGAGGTACGCCGACAGCGGCGCGGCCTGCGCGTCCACCTTCACGGCGTTCTTCGCGTCGACGACCGCGTACTCGCGCCACCCGAAGAAGTGCAGGACATGGTCCCCGACGGACAGGCCCTCGGCGTTCGAGGCCACGACCTCGCCGACGGCGCCGCCCTGCATGACCTTGCCGATCTCGAACGGGGCGACGTAGGACTTCGCGTCGCTCATACGGCCGCGCATGTAGGGGTCCACGGAGAGGTACTTGTTCCGGACGAGGACCTGGCCCTCACCCGGCTGCGGGACCTCCACCTCGACGAAGGCGAAGTCCTCCGGCTTCGGCCATCCGACGGGACGGCTCGCCAGGTGCCACTCGCGGCTGACGGCGGGAAGGGTGGGGGTGTCGGTCATGGCGCCTTACCTCACTGACTCGATGCGAATGTTTCAGTACCTGAAACAACCATGCTCCTGAAACTTTCAGGTTGTCAAATAACCGAGTACCCTGGAGGGCATGGCCTCCACGGTTCCGACGCCCCAAGACGTGACGAAGCGCCCTGATCCGCTGACCCTCGAGGTGGTCGAGCTGATCGGGGAGGTGGTGGCGCGGTTCCACGAGGACTACGAGTCGGCGGCCGCGGAACACGCCCTGACCGGCGCACAGGCACGGCTGCTCAGCCTGCTGTGCCTGGAACCGCTGCCCATGCGCAGGCTGGCCCAGCAGCTGAAGTGCGAGCCGTCCAATGTGACGGGCATCGTGGACCGGCTGGAGGCGCGGGGACTGGTCGAGCGGCGGCCGGCTCCCGCGGACCGCAGGGTGAAGGTGGCGGCGGCCACGGAGGAGGGCCGGCGGGTGGCCCGCAGCCTGCGCGAGTCCCTGCGGTTCGCCCGGGAGCCCCTGGCCGGGCTCTCCGAGGGGGAGCGGGTGGCACTGCGCGATGCGCTGCGGCGGATGCTGGGCTGAGCCCTGCGCCGGCCCTTGACGTCCTCGCCCCCGGTCCGGGTGAACGCCGACGGTCGCCGGCAGACCGGGACCGGCCCGGATCTGCCACGGTCAGCGCGACACGGACGGCTTCGGAGCCCACCCGTCGCCCCCTCCGATGAAGCACGGCCCGGGGCCGGACGCCGGGCCCGGCCGGGACGTGCTCAGGGCTGCGGTGGTCCGCCCGACGCGTACGGGCTTTCGAGCCGACCTGTCGCCTCCTCCGGCGAATCACGGCCCGGCGCCGGAGGCCGGACGGCCCAGACCTGCTGCCGTCAGCGACTGGACGGATTTCGAGCCGCCCGTCGCCCCATTCGGTGAAGCACGGCCCGGGACCGTGCGGTCAGGACGCACGGCTCGGGCCCTACGCCGGGCCCGGCCGGGGACCGGCTCAGATCTGCGCGGCCAGCGCCACACGGACGGGTCTCGCACGGCCCGTCGCCCCAGTCGATGAAGCACGGCCCGGGGCCGGCTCAGGTCTGCCGAGGTCAGCGCGACCCGGGCGGGTTTCGAGCCGCCCGTCGCCCCCTCCGACGCAGCACGGCTCGGGGCCGGACGCCCGGGTCCGGTGCGTGCTCCGGGCGCGGTGGACGGCGTGCCGGTGCGGTGACAGCGCGGTCGGGTCGGCCGCACGAGTCCCTGCGCCTGCCGTCCGGTCGAGCCCCGTGAGGAAGTCAGGGCTCGGCGACGGGAGGGCTTACGTGCACCACCACAGGAACCGGTCGCACGTCTGGGACGGGGTCGGTTCCGGGTCGGGTGCGGGGGTCGTCGGGTCCGAGGTCGGTGTCGGGTCCGAGGCCGGTGGGGCTGCGGTGGGGGCGGTGGTCGGGGGGCCGGTGGGATCGCCCGCCGCGGCCGACCGGGGGTCCTCGCTCGGCCCGTCGCCCTTCGGGGACTCCGATGCCCCGTCCTTGGGGGACGCCGAGGTCGAGGGCGAGTCGGAAGCCTCCGGGGAGGGAGAGTCCGACGCCCTGCCAGCTCCCCTCCCGCCGCCCGGAGAACGGCCCGGCTCCCCCGCTTCGACCGACGCCTCCCCGTCCGCGGACTCGCCTCCGGCCGCGGCCGGCCTGGGCGTCGACCGGGGGGCGTCCATCCCGAGTTCCGCGAGGCTCAGACCGCCCGCGGCCAGCACGAAACCGGCCGCCACGAACAGGGTCCTGCGGCGTCGGCGGCGGTGCGCCGCGGCCTTGCGGTCCCGTCGGCTCGATCCGCCCGGGCCCTCGGCGGCCGGGCCGGGCCCGCGTCCACGCCGCCGGGCGCCGCGCCCCGTGGGCTCGCCGTCGTCGTCATCGCCGCGCGGTTCGTCGTCTCCGTCGCCGGGGATGTCGCCATGGACGTCGTCGTACGCGTCGCCGTATCCGTCATCGTCGTCGCCGTAGCCGCCGTCGTATCCGTCGCCGGAGGCGTTCGGCGCGTCCGGGGCTCTTGGCCCGTCGGAAGCCGAGGTCCGCTCCGGCGCGGTGCTCGCGTACCCGGACACCGGGGCGCCGTAGCCGCCGTATCCCGGCTCGTGCCGGCGCAGTTCTTCGGCCGGTGTGCCGCACCCCGGGCAGGCGAGGGCGCCGTTGAGGTGCCGTCGGCACGGGTCGCAGTAGTCCATGACGCGGGAAGATTAAGTTCCGCGCGGGTCCCGTTCCTAGATCCACCTGTGAAGGTTCTGTAGGGACACGGCTCCCGAGCGGTTTCGAAACTGTCGAAACCGTTATGCGCGCGACCCATTGACACCCCTGCCGCCCGATCCTTACTGTCACGCCAGCATTTCGAACGCGTGACGAAATCTCGAACAGACCGAGGCGCCGGAACACGAGCGGGATGCTGACACAAGACACTGACGCAAAAGAGCCGACGAAGCTGCGAGGGACAACCGCCGTGCGCATCACCGGAATCAGCACACACGTGGTCGGGACGCCGTGGCGCAACCTGACGTACGTCCAGGTGCACACCGACGAGGGCATCACCGGAGTCGGCGAGACCCGGATGCTGGGACACACCGACGCCCTTCTCGGTTACCTGAAGGAGGCCCAGGCCAATCACATCCTCGGCTCGGACCCCTTCGCCGTCGAGGACCTCGTCAAGCGCATGAAGTACGGCGACTACGGCCGTGCGGGCGAGATCGTGATGTCCGGCATCGCCGTGATCGAGATGGCGTGCTGGGACATCAAGGGCAAGGCCCTGGGCGTCCCCGTCTGGCAGCTGCTGGGCGGCAAGGTCACCGACAAGGTCAAGGCGTACGCCAACGGCTGGTACACCACCGAGCGGACCCCGGAGGCGTACCACAAGGCCGCCCAGGGGGTCATGGAGCGCGGCTACCGGGCGCTGAAGATCGACCCCTTCGGCACCGGGCACTTCGAGCTGGACCACAAGGAGACGCTGTACGCCGTCTCCCTGATCGAGGCCGTCCGCGACGCCATCGGCCCTGAGGCCGAGCTGATGCTGGAGATGCACGGCCGCTTCTCCCCCGCCACGGCCGTGCGCCTGGCCAAGGAGCTGGCGCCGTTCAAGCCGGCGTGGCTGGAGGAGCCGGTCCCGCCGGAGAACCTCAAGGCGCTGGAGAAGGTCGCCGCCAAGGTCGACATGCCGGTCGCCACCGGTGAGCGCATCCACGACCGGATCGAGTTCCGCGAGCTGTTCGACAGCCAGGCCGTCGACATCATCCAGCCGGACGTCGGCCACATCGGCGGCATCTGGGAGACCCGCAAGCTCGCGGCGACCGCCGAGACGCACTACATGCTGGTGGCTCCGCACAACGTGGGCGGCTCGGTCCTGACCGCCGCATCCCTCCAGGTCGGCTTCACCTCCCCGAACTTCAAGATCCTCGAGCACTTCAACGACTTCGCCGACGCGGAGATCAAGAAGGTCGTCAAGGGCGCCCCGCAGGTCAACCCGGAGGACGGCTGCTTCCACCTCTCCGACGCCCCGGGCCTCGGAGTGGAGCTGGACGTCGACGCCGCTGCCGAGTTCCCGCAGCAGCAGGCCCGGTTCGACCTCTGGGCGGAGGGCTGGGAACAGCGCAAGCCGAAGGGCTCGCAGTGAGCACCGCGGTCGTCGTCGACGCCCCGGGCGAGCACCGGCTCGTCCCGCACGAGCCCCGGCCGCCCGAGCCGGGCGAGGCCCTCGTGCGGGTCCACGCCTCGGGCATCTGCGGCAGCGACCGCGAGGTCTACCAGGGCAACCGCCCCGAGGGCTATGTGCGCTATCCGCTGACCCCGGGCCACGAGTGGTCCGGGACCGTGGAGGCCGTGGGCGCCGGTGTCCCGGCCTCGCTCGTGGGCCGCAAGGTCGTCGGTGAGGGCTTTCGAAACTGTCAGGTCTGCGACCGCTGCCACGCGGGCGACACGACCCTGTGCACGGCCGGGTACGAGGAGACCGGGTTCACCCAGCCGGGCGCGATGGCGGCCACGCTGACCCTCCCGGCCCGGCTCCTGCACGTCCTCCCGGACGACTGCGACCTCACGGCCGCGGCCCTGCTGGAGCCGGCCGCGTGCATCGCGGCCGCCGCGCTGAAGGGCAACGCACAGCCCGGCGAGCGCGTCGCCGTGGTCGGCACCGGAACCCTCGGCATGTTCGCCGTGCAGTTCCTGAAGGCGAACTCGCCGGCCGAGCTGCTGGTCGTCGGCACCCGCCGGGACCGGGAGGCGCTGTCGCGCCAGTACGGGGCGACGGACTTCCGGACCAAGGACGAGGAACTGCCGGACGACATCGACGTGGTGATCGAGACGGCCGGTTCGGCGGACGCCGCCCGGATCTCCGCCGGTCTGCTCAGGCGCGGCGGGCGGCTGGTCCTGACCGGCATCCCCGCACCGGGCGCCGAGGGCCTCGACCCGACCGACCTCGTCGTGAAGCAACTGGAGGTGCACACCGTCTTCGGTGCGCCGCCGGACGCCTGGGCGCACACGGTGCGGGTGTTCGCCGCCGGTCTGCTCGACCCGTTGCCGCTGGTGACGCACGAGCTGCCGCTCACCGAGTTCTCGCAGGCCATCGAGCTGGTCGGGGCCGGCGACCCGAAGGTGGGCAAGGTCCTGCTCCGCCCCTAGACGTACGCCGGTACGGGGGCAACCTGACGGCTCCCGTACCGGCGTACACCCAGCTTTGCCGTACCCCTTGCCCTGGCGCCCCAGAGCCGCGAACATCGTCCGACATATCGAACCGAAGGACATTCCTGTGACCGACGCTTCCGCCCCGGCAGCCCGCAGGCCCGGTGAGCAGGCGCTCACCGCCCTGGGTCTGAGCGCGCCCGCCCCCGACCCCGCCGACGCCTCCCCGCACTCCTTCCCCGGCGGCGGCCGCTGGCGCACCGAGATCCCCTCCTGCGAGGGTCCCGAGGCGCTCGCGGTGGTGCTGAAGGAGGCCTCGCGGCTGGACGTGCCGATCCACCGGATCAGCCAGGGCAGCGGCGTGTGGATGCTGACCGACGCCGAGATCACCGAGATGGTCGAGTCCACCGGTGAACGCGACATCGAGCTCTGCCTGTTCACCGGCCCGCGCGGCACCTGGGACATCGGCGGGTCCACGCGCACCGACTCGCGGGGGGCCGGACTGCGCGCCCGCGGCCACGACGCCGTCGCCGGCTGCGTGGAAGACGCCGTCCGCGCAACGGAGTTGGGCGTCAAGTGCCTGCTCGTCGCCGACGAGGGCGTGCTGTGGACGCTGCACCGGGCCCGGGCCGCCGGGATCATCCCGGCCGACACGACGCTGAAGGTCTCCGCGCTCATCGGCCCCGTCAACCCGGCCGCGTACGCGGTGTACGAGCGCCTCGGCGCCGACTCGGTCAACGTGCCCAGCGACCTGACGCTGGATCATCTCACCGAGATACGGCGGGTTTCGGCTGCTCCGATGGACATGTACATCGAGGCGCCCGACGACCTCGGCGGCTATGTCCGGATGTACGAGGTGGCCGAACTCATCAGACGCGGGGCCCCGTTGTACCTGAAGTTCGGCCTGTCCAAGGCCCCCGGGATCTACCCGTACGGGCACCACATGCGGGAGTTGACGCTGGCCACCGCCAAGGAGCGGGTGCGCCGCGGCCGGCTCGCCCTGGACCTGCTGGCCCGCCACGGCGCGGACGGCGACATGGCGCCGCTCGGGTCCCGGATGCCCGGCGATCTGCAACGGTTCGAAATCTCGGCATAACGTTCCGGAAACTCGGCTTCACAAAAGAAGACACAGCCGACCACAATCCGACACATCTCTTCTCGGTCTTTCCGGCACGACCACCCGGAGCGACTTCGCGCCTCCCAGACCGAGCCCTGCCACAGATCAAGGATGACGATCATGCGTAACCGCAGAGCCGCCCTCACCGCCATAGCCGGAGCCGCGTCCCTCGCCCTCACCCTGTCCGCCTGCGGTCAGAGCAGCGAGGGTGGCGGCAAGGAGGCCGAAGGGGACACCAAGGGCGCCACCATCGGCATCGCGATGCCGACCAAGTCCTCCGAGCGCTGGATCGCCGACGGCAAGAACGTCGTCGCGGACCTGGAGTCCAAGGGCTACAAGACCAAGCTGGTCTACGGCGAGGACGACCCGGACCAGCAGGTCTCGCAGGTCGAGAACCTGATCACGCAGGGTGTCAAGGCGCTGATCATCGCCGCGATCGACAACAAGTCGATGAACAACGTGCTCCAGCAGGCCAAGGACGCGAACATCCCGGTCATCTCCTACGACCGCCTGATCCTCGGCACGCAGAACGTCGACTACTACGCCTCGTTCGACAACGAGAAGGTCGGCGAGCTCCAGGGCAACTACATCGTCGAGAAGCTCGGCCTGAAGGACGGCAGCAAGAAGGGCCCGTTCAACATCGAGCTCTTCGCCGGCTCGAACGACGACAACAACACGCGCTACTTCTTCGGCGGCGCGATGAAGGTCCTCCAGCCGTACATCGACAAGAAGCAGCTCGTCGTCCGCTCCGGCCAGACCAAGCTCAACCAGGTCACCACCCTGCGCTGGGACGGCGGCACCGCCCAGAAGCGCATGGACGACATCCTGACCTCGGCCTACAAGAGCGAGCGGGTCGACGCGGTCCTGTCGCCCTACGACGGCATCTCCATCGGCATCCTCTCGGCGCTGAAGTCCGACGACTACGGCTCCAAGAGCAAGCCGCTGCCGGTCGTCACGGGCCAGGACGCCGAGGTCGCCTCGGTGAAGTCGATCATCGCCGGCCAGCAGTCGATGACCGTCTACAAGGACACCCGCGAGCTCGCCAAGGTGTCCTCGAACATGGTCGACGCGCTGCTGAACAAGAAGAAGCCCGAGGTCAACGACACCAAGACCTACGACAACGGCGCGAAGGTCGTCCCGGCCTACCTGCTGGAGCCGGTCGCGGTGGACAAGTCGAACTACCAGAAGGAGGTCGTCGACTCCGGCTACATCAAGGAGAGCGACCTCAAGTAGTCCCCCGCCACCGACCGACGACCACTGATTGGAAGGCACGACCATGGCGGGACCCGTCCTGGAAATGCGCTCGATCGTCAAGACCTTTCCCGGCGTCAAGGCGCTGTCGAACGTCACGCTGACCGTTCGTCAGGGCGAGGTCCACGCCATCTGCGGGGAGAACGGCGCCGGCAAGTCGACCTTGATGAAGGTCCTCTCCGGCGTCCACCCGCACGGCACGTACGAGGGCGACATCCTCTTCGAGGGAGAGGTCTGCCAGTTCAAGGACATCCGGGCCAGCGAAGAGCGCGGCATCGTGATCATCCACCAGGAGCTGGCCCTGGTGCCCTACCTCTCCCTCGCGGAGAACATCTTCCTCGGCAACGAGCACGCCACCCGGGGGATCATCAGCTGGACCGAGACGCTGCGGCACGCCACCGAACTGCTGCGCCGGGTCGGTCTGGCCGATCACCCCGACACCCGCGTCGCCGACATCGGCGTGGGCAAGCAGCAGCTCGTGGAGATCGCCAAGGCCCTGTCCAAGAAGGTGAAGCTGCTCATCCTGGATGAGCCGACCGCCGCGCTGAACGACGAGGACAGCGGCAAACTCCTGGACCTGATCCTGGAGTTGAAGAAGCAGGGCATCACCTCGATCATCATCTCCCACAAGCTCAACGAGATCCGCAAGGTCGCCGACTCGGTGACGATCCTGCGCGACGGCCAGACCATCGAGACCCTCGATGTGAAGGCCCCGGAGACGACCGAGGACCGGATCATCAGCGGCATGGTGGGCCGCGACCTGGAGAACCGCTTCCCGGAGCGGTCGCCGCACGAGCCCGAGGAGGGCGCGGCGCCGGCCCTGGAGATCCGGGGCTGGACCGTGCACCACCCGATCGACCAGCAGCGCAAGGTGTGCGACGACGTGTCGCTGCACGTGCGGCGCGGGGAGATCGTCGGGATCGCCGGTCTGATGGGCGCCGGGCGCACCGAACTCGCGATGAGCGTGTTCGGCCGCACCTACGGCCGGTACGCGGCCGGCACGGTCCTCAAGGACGGCGAGGAGATCCGTACCAAGACCGTCCCCGAGGCGGTCAAGCACGGCATCGCCTACGTCACCGAGGACCGCAAGCACTACGGCCTCAACCTCATCGACACCATCAACCGGAACATCTCGCTGAGCGCCCTGGGCAAGGTCTCCAAGCGCGGTGTGGTCGACGAGCACGAGGAGCGGCAGGTCGCCGAGGGCTTCCGCAAGTCCATGAACATCAAGGCGCCGACGGTGTTCGAGCCGGTGGGCAAGCTGTCCGGCGGCAACCAGCAGAAGGTCGTCCTCAGCAAGTGGATCTTCTCGGGTCCGGACGTGCTGATCCTGGACGAGCCGACGCGCGGCATCGACGTCGGTGCCAAGTACGAGATCTACACGGTCATCGACCAGTTGGCGGCCCAGGGCAAGGCGGTCGTCTTCATCTCCTCCGAGCTGCCCGAGCTGCTCGGCATGTGCGACCGCATCTACACGATGGCCGCGGGGCGGCTGACGGGTGAGTTCTCGCGGGCCGAGGCCTCCCAGGAATCGCTGATGCGTCAGATGACGAAGGACAAAGAGGTAACCCGATGAGCACGGACGTGACCGCCAAGAGCCCGGCCCCCGCGCCGCCGGGCAAGAGCGGAGGGGCCGCGGCCGACGGCCTGTTGCAGCTGGTGATGGACGGCATGCGCCGCAACATGCGCCAGTACGGCATGCTGATCGCGCTGGGCCTGATCGTGGTCCTGTTCGCCGTCTGGACCGACGGCGACCTGCTGCTGCCGCGCAACGTCTCCAACCTGGTGCTGCAGAACAGCTACATCCTGATCCTCGCGATCGGCATGATGCTGGTCATCATCGCCGGCCACATCGACCTGTCGGTCGGCTCACTGACCGCCTTCGTCGGCTCGATGGCCGCCGTGTTCATGGTCAAACAGGACCTTCCGTGGCCGCTCGCGGTGGTGCTGTGCCTGGCCGTGGGCGCGGTCGCCGGCGCCGTCCAGGGGTTCTTCATCGCGTACGGCGGCATACCGTCGTTCATCGTGACCCTGGCGGGCATGCTGATCTTCCGCGGTCTGACGGAGATCTTCCTGGAGGGCCAGACCCTCGGCCCGTTCCCGGACGGACTGCAGAAGGTCGCCAACGGCTTCCTGCCCGAGGTCGGCCCGAACACGAACTACCACAACCTCACCCTGCTGCTGGGCTTCGCGATGATCGCCTTCGTGATCTTCCAGGAGCTCCGTGACCGCAAGCGGCAGCAGGAGTTCAACCTGGAGGTCCCGCCCACCAAGCTGTTCCTGCTGAAGCTGGTCGCGATCGGCGCCGCGGTGCTGACCCTGACCATGCTGCTGGCCAGCTACAAGGGCGCCCCGATCGTCCTGCTGATCCTCGGTGTGCTGCTCGTCGGCTTCGGCTACGTCATGCGCAACGCGATCATCGGCCGCCACATCTACGCCATCGGCGGCAACCTCCCGGCGGCCAAGCTGTCGGGTGTGAAGGACAAGAAGGTCACCTTCCTTGTCTTCCTGAACATGGGCATGCTCGCGGCCCTGGCGGGTCTGGTCTTCGCCGCCCGCTTCAACGCGGCCTCTCCCAAGGCCGGCCTCAACTTCGAGCTGGAGGCGATCGCGGCCTCGTTCATCGGCGGTGCGTCGATGAGCGGCGGTGTCGGCACCGTCCTCGGCGCGATCATCGGTGGCCTGGTCCTGGGTGTGCTGAACAACGGTATGAACCTCGTCGGCATCGGCACCGACTGGCAGCAGGTCATCAAGGGCCTGGTGCTGCTCGCGGCGGTCGGGTTCGACGTGTGGAACAAGCGCAAGGTCGGTTCATAAGTCAGATCGGGGCCCCGCCGGCAGGCGGGGCCCTCTCCTTATCGGGAGCCGCACACATGGAACTGAACAGACGCACGGTCATCGCCGGAGCAGCGGCGGCGGGCATAGCCGCCACCACGCTCGGCGGCACGGCGCACGCCACGGGAGGCAGGAAGCCGGTGAAGACGCTCTTCGGCAAGCTGGCCGACGGCACCAAGGTCTACAGCTGGTCGCTGGAGAACGGCGGCACCCGCCTGAAGGTCCTGTCCTGGGGCGGTGTCGTCCAGTCCCTTGAGATCCCCGACCGTCGCGGCCGGTACGCCAACGTCTCCGCGGGCTTCGACAACCTCGAGGACTACGTCGCCAAGACCCCGTACTTCGGCGCCCTGATCGGCCGGTACGGCAACCGCATCGGCAAGGGCAAGTTCACCCTCGACGGCAAGAACTACCAGCTGTCCGTGAACGACGGCGAGCAGAGCCTGCACGGCGGCGCGCAGGGCTTCGACAAGCGCGTATGGGACGTCGAGCCGTTCGTGAAGGGCTCCGACGTCGGCCTGCACCTGTACTACACGAGCGTCGACGGCGAGATGGGCTACCCGGGCACGCTCAAGACGAAGGTGACGTACACGCTCACCCGGCACGGTGACTGGCGCATCGACTACGAGGCCACCACGGACAAGGCCACCGTCGTCAACCTCACCAGCCACGTCTACTGGAACCTGGCCGGCGAGGGCAGCGGCACGATCGAGGACCACGAGCTGCACATCGCGGCCTCCCGCTACACGCCCACCGACGCGGGTCTGATCCCCACCGGCGAGCTGGCCAAGGTCGCGGGCACGCCCTTCGACTTCCGCAAGGCCAAGCCGATCGGCCGGGACATCCGCACCTCGCACCCGCAGCTGGTGACCGCCAAGGGCTTCGACCACAACTGGGTCCTCGACAAGGGCATCACCGCCCGGCCCGAGCACGTGGCGACCCTGCGCGACCCGGCCTCCGGCCGCAGCCTGAAGATCGCCACGAACGAGCCGGGCCTGCAGTTCTACTCCGGCAACTTCCTCGACGGCACGCTGACCGGCCCGTCCGGCCGCACCTACCGGCAGGGCGACGCGTTGTGCCTGGAGACGCAGCACTTCCCGGACTCGCCGAACAAGCCGAAGTTCCCGTCGACGGTGCTGCGGCCCGGGCAGACGTACCGGACGACGACGATCCACACCTTCGGCTGCTGAGACCACTGACAGGTCTTCACACAACGGGCACGAGATCCGACCGTTTTCCCGACGGTTGAACAGTGCCCGTGTGGCCTCCGTATGAAAGGGCGGCCCGCGCTCCCCCGCGCGGGCCGCCCTTGAACGTCGGGTCCGGCCGTCCCCAACGGGCCCGCCTCACACGGAGGTTCCATGGCCGACAACGTCACGTCGCTGTTCCGCAGTACCGCGGCACACAGCCCGTCGATGGCGGCCCTGACACGTGAGGGCGGCGAGGGCGCCGGCCCCGTGGACTTCTGCATCCCCTGCAACCCGTACTTCCCGACCCCGGCCATGTTCGAGGACATGGCGGGCCGGCTGCGCGACATCATCACCTACTACCCGAGCAGCGCCGACACGATCACGGCCGAGCTGTGCAGCCTGCTCCAGCTGCCCCCGCAGTGCGTGGCCATGGGCAACGGTTCGACCGAGCTCATCACCTGGATCGACCACCTGCTGGTGCGCGAGTCCCTCGCCGTCCCCGTCCCCACCTTCGGCCGCTGGACCGACCAGCCCATGGAGACCGGCAAGCGGGTCGACATGTTCCCACTCCAGGAGTCCAGCGGCTTCGCCCTCGACCTCGCCCAGTACGCCGAGTTCATCCGGGCCCGCGGCACCCGGGTCGCGGTGATCTGCAACCCGAACAACCCTGACGGCGGCTTCCTGCACAAGCACTCCGTCGTGCAGTTCATGGACGCCCTGGCCGACCTCGACCTGATCGTCATCGACGAGTCGTTCCTGGAGTTCGCGGACGCCGAGGCCGAGCCGTCCGTCGTCCAGGAGGCGATGCTGCGGCCCAACGTCGTCGTGCTGCGCAGCCTCGGCAAGAACTTCGGCCTGCACGGGATCCGCTTCGGTTACCTCGTGGCCAACCCGGCGCTCGCGGGCCGGGTCCGCTCGATGCTCCCCAAGTGGAACCTCAACTCCTTCGCCGAACACGTGGTGTTCATGCTCAAGGAGCACGGCGCCGAGTACGCGCAGAGCCTTCAGCAGGTGCGCCGCGACCGCCTCGACATGGCCGGCCAGCTCTCGTCCCTGCCCGGGCTGACGGTCTACCCGTCGCAGGGCAACTTCCTCTTCGTGCGCCTCCCCGTGGGCGCCGAGGGCACCGTGGTCCGGGACCGGATGCTCACCGAGCACCGGATCCTGGTCCGCGAGTGCGGCAACAAGATCGGTTCGTCCAGCCGCTTCCTGCGTCTCGTGGTGCGCCCCCAGGTGGACGTGCGTCGCCTGGTGTCCGGCCTGGAACAGGTGCTCTACGGGACGTCCAGGAGGGGAGCCGCCGTACCCGAGCTGGGCAACGGGACCAGCTACAGCTCGGGTACGGCGGCCGTGGACCGTCTGGTGAGCGAGACCAACGGGGCGGGTGTGCGGGGGCTCGCGGCGCAGGCCGTGGGGATGGCCGCGGCTGCGGCCGCCGCCGGGGGGCCGGGGCTCGCCGCGGCTCCGGCTGCCGCGAGCACCGGGGCGGGCGGGCCGGGGCTCGCTCCCGCCCCGAGCACCGGCATCGGCATGCCGCTCCCCGCCGCCGCGTCCGCCGTGCCGGCGGGTGCGGTCGGCGGGATGCCGATGCCGGCCGCGGCGCGGATGCCGCAGCCCCAGATGCCCCAGCCCCAGATGCCCCAGCCCCAGATGCCGCAGTCCCAGCCTCAGCCGCAGATGCCTCAGCCCGCCCCGCAGCCGATGGCCGCCCCGGCACCGCCCCTGGCGCCCGCCGCCCAAGCCCCGGCGCCGGTCCCTGCTCCGGCGCCGGTCCCCACCCCGGCGCCGGTCCCGCCCGCCGTGCCCGCGCCGGCACCGATGGCCGCCCCGTTCACCGGGCCCACGCCGCCCGGTGTCCCGGCCCGCGGTGGCCTGACGGCCGCGCAGGTGCGGGGGACGAACGGACTGACGCCGGCGCCGGCCACGGGGTGGCCCGCCGCGCAGAACTGGCCCAACGCGGCGGGGATGGGGCAGGCCGGATAGCGCCTTCTCGCCGTGGCGTGGGCTACACCGCCGTCAGTTTCCACTGCTGGCAGGTGTTGGCGAGCCATGTCCACTGGCGTACGTCGGCGCTGTCCGCCGTGGAGCAGCCGGCCACGTCGGCCACCTTGCCCGTGGCCTGGTTGGTGATGCGGACGAAACCACCGTCCGTGGCCACGAACCGGAAGCGCTGGCAGGTGTTGCTCAGCCAGGACCACTGGCGCAGGTCGGCACCGTCGGCCGTCGAACAGTCGGCGGTGTCCAGAACCTTGCCGGTGGCGACGTTCACCAGGCGGTGGGTGTCGTCGCCGAGGTCCTCCAGGCGCCAGCGCTGGTTGGTGCCTCCGTTGCAGCCGTACTGCTGGACATTGGCGCCGTCGGCCGCGGAACTCCCCGCCACCTCCAGGCACTTGCCGCTGTTGCGGTTGGTGACGGTGTAGGTCGTCGAGGCGGTGGCCGGTTCACCGGAGGGCCCGGGGAGGGAGGCCCCCAGCCGCACCGGTGTGCCGAGGTTCGGCGTGCCGTCGGAGTTCCAGGTGAACTTCTGCGCCCGGGTCGTCCGGCCGTTGTCGCAGCCGTCGGAGGCGCTGTCGTTGGCGTGGTAGACGATCCAGTTCTCGCGGCCGTCGGGCGAGGTGAAGAAGCCGTTGTGGCCTGGCCCGTACACCCCGTTCGCGTCACTGCGCTGGAAGACGGGTGTGGCCTTCTTGGTCCAGGAGGCGGCGGACAGCGGGTCGGAGCCGGTCAGCTCCAGTTGCCCGAGCTTGTAGGGACACGTTCTGCCCGGCGACGTAGTACAGGTACCAGCGGCCGTTCAGGAAGTGCAGCTCCGGCGCCCAGATGTTGCAGCAGCGGGAGGCGGCGTCGCCCTTCCGCACCTGGACGCCGGGGGCGGTGGAGAGCCCGGCGAGGGTGGTGGACTTGCGGATGGTGATGACGTCGGTCCAACTGGTCGTCACCAGGTAGTAGTTGCCGTCATGGTATGAGATCCAGGGGTGCTGGCGGCCCTGCTGCTCGCGCTGAGCGTCGGCCAGCCCTCCGCGAGGGTCAGTAGGCGACGGGCCATCCGCTGCTCCAGTTCAAGAGGTTGAGGCCGAGCTTGGGTGTGCCGTTCGCGGCGCCGTCGTAGTAGTGGTAGACGATCAGGTCGCCGTCGCCGTCCTTCAGGATCGACTGCCCGCCCGGGCCGATGACGCTGCCGTGCGACTCCAGGACGGGCGTGCCGCCGTTCTTCATGAGGTCGACGCCGTTCTTGTCGCGGTAGGGCCCGGTGACGCTGGAGGCGCGGCCGACCTTGACCTTGTACGTGGAGCCCGTGCCGTTGCAGCAGGTGTCGTACGAGGCGAACAGGTAGTAGTAGTTGCCCCGCTTGACGATGAAGGGCGCCTCGACGGCCTTGGTCCCGGTGGGGCGGGAGGCGAGCGAGTACCGCGTGCTGTTTCCGGGCAGCTGCTTCCCGGTGGACGGGTTGATCCGGATCATTTTGATGCCGGTCCACCAACTGCCGAAGGACAGCCACCATGTGCCGTCGTCGTCCACGAAGAGGTTCGGGTCGATGGCGTTGAAGTCGCTGGCGGAGTTCGAGGTGTAGACCGTGCCCTGGTCGGTCCAGCTGCCCGGCTGGCCGGTGCTGGAGGTGGCCAGGCCGATGGCGGACGTGTTCGAGCCGAACTTCGAGACGGAGTAGTACATCAGGTACTTGCCGCCGTGGTACGAGATGTCCGGCGCCCAGGCCTCCGGGACGGAGGAGTAGTTCCGCCACCAGCTCGGCCTGCTGCCGAAGGCGTCGCCGCCGTTGCGGAAGGCGGTGCGGTCGCCGGAGGTCTTGCTCGCGATGCCGCCGCCGGTGGCGTACAGCAGGTACTGCCCGGACGAGGTGCGGATCATCGAGGGGTCGTGGGTGACGACGTCACCGGTGACGCGGCCCGGGTTGGGGTACGCCGACGCCGTGCTCGGGATCAGGGCGAGCAGCGCTGCGGCGGGGAGGGCGAGCAGGGTGGTGCGCCTGCGGAGCGTACGGGGACTGCGGCTCATGCGGGTCCTTCCCTTGCGGTGGGGGGCAAAGCGGCTCGAAATATCGAACAGCGATCGCAAGTTCGGACGGACCGTAGAATCGAACCCCTTGCGCGTCAATGGTCCGCGCAGCAACAGCTACGCGGACCATGTCGTGCCGGCAGCCCTACCCCTCGATGTCGAGCGCGGTCCCGTACAGCCGGTCCACCTTCAGCCGGATGACGACGCGCCGCTCGTCGCTCCTCGGCGCGCTCCTCACCGTCGCCCGCCGAACTCCCAGTCATGCACCTCGACCGCCGCGTACCGCCCCGAGGTGAGCACGGCCCGCGCCGCCTGCGCATCCGCAGCCCGCACCAGCGCGGCCGTACCCAGCCACACGGCACCGTCGTCCGACAGCAGCGGTCCGTACGCGATCAGTTCGTCCCGCGAGGCACCCGGCAGATCGAGGTCCACACCGTCCCCCGAGCCGAATCCGAGCACGAGGTACCGCCTCCCGTCCGTCCGCCCACCGGGAAACTCCCACATGGTCCGCCCCAGCAGATTCCGCCACCGCCGCAGCAGCACGTCCCGGTACACCCCGGCCTGGTAGTTGGGCTCGTCGAAGGCGAACGCGCGGGCGGCGGCCTGGTCCGGCAGGTCGACGATGTGAACGCTGCCGGACGGTGTCTCCCCGTCCGCGGCGAAGGTCGGGCCGCGGGCGATCAGCTCCGTCTCGTAGCGGTCCATATAGCGCCAGTGCGCTTCGCCCAGCTCCTCACGCAGCGGCAGGGAGCCGGGCCGGTCGCGGTGATAGCAGAAAAACTCCACCGGCTCATCCAACACCGGTGGTTACTCTCGTGTCTCCCATCGCCGTGACCGCAGGAGAGCAGACCGTGCGCAGCGCCGCCGTAACACCCGAGGGCGATCGAATCCGCTGGGTCGAACTGCCGGGGCAGGAGCCGCCGCGCGTGTACGTGCACGGCCTCGGTGCCACCTCCCCCGCCTACTTCACGGAAGTCGCCGTCGATCCGCGCCTGGCCGGACGCCGTTCCCTGCTGATCGACCTGCTGGGCCACGGACTCAGCGACCGCCCGGCGCACTTCGACTACACGCTGGAATCGCACGCCGACGCACTCGCCGACGCCCTGACGGCCGCGGGCGTCTCGGCCGCCGAAGTGATCGCCCACAGCATGGGCGGGTCGGTGGCCGTCGTCCTGGCGTCCCGCCACCCCCACCTGGTCTCCGGCCTGGTCCTGATCGACGCCAACCTCGACCCGGTCCCGCGTACGCCCGGCTCCTCGGGCAGCAGCGGCATAGCCGCCTGCTCCGAGGCGGAGTTCGTGACGGGCGGCGGCTGGGAGGAGGTCCGCGACCGGGTCGGCCCGCACTGGTGGTCCAC
Source organism: Streptomyces sp. NPDC050674 (assembly GCF_040654575.1). Taxonomy (NCBI): domain Bacteria; kingdom Bacillati; phylum Actinomycetota; class Actinomycetes; order Kitasatosporales; family Streptomycetaceae; genus Streptomyces; species Streptomyces sp. NPDC050674. Next base: position 33,635 of record NZ_JBFAIG010000026.1, on the reverse strand, counting down.
GATGCGCCTGGCCGGCCGGGAGGCCCTGTACCGCAGCGCGTTCCACCTCACCCGCGGCACGACCCCCACCCTGCGCGAACTGCTGCTGGACCTGAAGATCCCCCGCACCTTCCTGTTCCCCGAGTCCGACGGCCCGCTCCCGGGCGCCGACGCCCTCACCGAGGCAGGGGTGTCCGTCGTCGCGCTCCCCGACTGCGGCCACAACATCATGCTGGACAACCCGGAGGCCTTCACGGCGGCCACGGCCGCGGCTCTCGCGCCCCACGACTGACCGGCCCTCACCGAGGAACGAGGACACCTCCGCCATGCGGTACGCACGCTTCGCCAAAGGCGCCGTCACGGTCGCCGTCGCCACCGCGGCCTGCCACTCCCTCATGTACGCCGGCTTCGCCGGGGCACGCGACAGCGCGGCCGCGAGCGGGGACGACACGTGGGCCGGCGCCTTCGAGTTCCTGCTGACCACGGCCGCTTCCTGGGCGCTCATGCCGCTGCTGCTGTGGGCCGGCATGCTGGTGACGCGGGAGAGCGGCAACACCGCGCTCGTGCTCGTCGGCGGGTCGGTCTGGGTGCTGCTCTCCGGATACTTCACCGACGACATCGACCGCGCCGGCGGGCACATACCGCTACCGGCCCTCGCCGCATACGTCCTTCTCGGTACGGCGGTGGCCGGCGCCGGCCCCCGGCCGGACGACGCGCAGGATCCCGAAGGGCGGTCCCCCGGACCACAAGGCCGGTGAGGCCGCCCCCCGTTCACACCGTCACGACTTCTTCGGGCACTCCTTCCACGCCAGGTGGTACACCGTGCTGATGTCCCCGTCCGTGGAGTCCATCGTCATGAAGCTGACCTTGTCGGCCGACTGGGTGCCGGCGTTGACCCGGAGTTCGGTGTTGATGTTGAAGTTGCGCTGCACTCCGCAGGGCGCGTAGACCAGCTGGGCCCAGTCCGTCTCGTCGGTGGCCTGCCAGTTGTCGTTGAGGGGGCCGCTGAAGGGGTGGTTCTTGTACACCGTGCTGGGCGAGCCCTGGAAGTAGTACGAGGCCCGCTGCGAGGCGCTCGCGCCGCGCTGGAGGGAGGCGAAGCCGCGGTAGTCCGCGCTCGCGATGGCGTAGGTGAAGCCGCCGGGGACGTGGACGACGAGGCTGAGCTGGCAGTTCCGGCGGAACGCGGTCGGGTCGGAGTTCCCGCCGGCCTGGGCGAGGTAGTCGCTGTAGGTCACCGTGAACGCCGTGTTGTCCTCGGAGACGGCGACCGCCGCCGTGCCCTGCGGGCAGCCGGAGCCGTTCACCGTGGCGACCTTGATGACGATCTTGTCCGGGGGCGGGTCGTCGAACCCGGAGGACGGGGATGTTGCGGGAAGTGCGCTGGTGAGCAGCGCGGCGATCGCGCCGCTCAGGAGCAGGCCACCGGCCATGGTTCTCCCATCCGTTCGTGGGGGGTGGATCAATGCGTGATCTACGGACATGGACATGTCAAAGTGACGGTCCATACGCGCCCGGCCTGTGACCATTCCATGAAGGAGATGTGAAGGGCGGGAGCGGTCGCATCGTACGCAGGGCGGCAGGGGTCGGCCAGGTCGCTCTCCGGCCATTCACACTGGCGGGAATTCACTGGGGTACCGGCAGGCACATAAGGTGCGTTGCACCAGCGCGTCAGACCGAGAACACCCCGGGGACGGAATGAGGATCACGCACAGCGCCGCCCACGGCCGCCGCCCCTCAGGGGTTCTCCCAGGCCGCCGGTTCCGCCGCCAGCCGCTCCACCGGCTCCGGCAGCGCCCCGGCCGCGAGATCGGCGACCGTCACGCCCTCCAGGATCCTGCGCACGTTGGCCCGCAGGGCGATCCACAGCGGCAGCAGCGGCTCGGCCGTGCCGGTGTAGGCGAGGCCGGTGGGCCGCTCGCCGCGCACCGAGACGATCGGTCCGTCCACGGCCCGGATCACGTCCGCGACCGTGATCTCGGTGGCCTCGCGGGCCAGCCGGTAGCCGCCGCCCCCGCCGCGCCGGCTGTCCACCACACCGCCCCGCCGCAGATCGCCGAGGATCCCCTCCAGGAACTTGTGGGGGATGTCCTGCGCGAGGGCGACGGCCTCCGCCTTGACCGGTCCCTCCCCCTGCCGGACGGCCAGCTCCACGACCGCTCGTACCGCGTAGTCCGCACGTGCCGAGATCCTCATAGGACCATTGTCGCCGTGACCCTGTAGACATTGAGCACACGCACCACCCGCAGCACCCGCATCACGCATCGCAAGGCACAACAGGAGGCGCTCCCTTGGAGCTCAGCAGGCGTACCTTCCACGCTCTGGCCGGCACGGCGGCGCTCGGCTTCGCGCTGACCGGCAGCGGGTCGCCGACCTCCGCCAACCCGTCGCGCACCGCGCCCACCGGCCCACCGCCCCCGGTGCCGAGCGCGGACGGCCGAGCGCACGAGATCGGCTTCGACCACTACTCGCTGCTGGTCGACGGCCGCCGCCTGGTGCTGTGGTCGGGCGAGATGCACCCCTTCCGGCTGCCCAGCCCGTCGCTGTGGCGGGACGTGCTGGAGAAGATGCGCGCCCACGGCTACAACGCCGTCAGCGCCTACGTCGCCTGGAATTACCACTCCCCCGCGCCCGGCCGCTACGACTTCACCGGGGTGCGCGACCTCGACCTGTTCCTGCGCACGGCCGCGGAGACGGGGCTGTACGTGATCCTGCGGCCCGGGCCGTACATCAACGCGGAGGTCGACGCCGGAGGCTTCCCCGGCTGGCTCACCGCGACCGAGGGACGGGCCCGGACCTCCGACCCGACGTACCTGCGCCATGTCGACGAGTGGCTGACCGCCGTCAACGCCGTCGTCGCCAAGCGCCTGTTCACACGCGGCACGGGCACCGTCCTGCTCTACCAGATCGAGAACGAGTACGACGCGCACGTGGACGACCCCTCCGGGCGCGCCTACATGTCGTACCTGTACGAGAAGGTCCGCGCCGACGGCATCGACGTGCCCCTGTTCCACAACGACAAGGGGCGAGGCGGCCACTGGACGCCGGGCTCGTTCGGCACCGGCGGCGAGAAGGGGCGCTGGCTGTACGGGTTCGACGGGTACCCGGAGCCGGACGAGACGCCGCCCGACTGGGGGCTCTTCGGCAGCGGCGGCCCGAAGGGCGGGGCGACGGCCAGTCCGCGCACGCCCGCCTTCGTGCCCGAGTTCGGCGGCGGCTGGTTCGACCCGTGGGGCGGGTCCTGGTTCGACGGCAAGGGGTACGCCGAGGCCCGCCGCACCCGGGACGCGGCGTACGAGCGGCGCTTCCACCTCACCAACCTCGCCAACGGCATCACGCTGCACAACGTCTACATGACGTACGGCGGCACCTCCTGGGGCTGGCTGCCCGCCCCGGCCGTCTACACCTCCTACGACTACGGCGCCGCGTTCGACGAGGCCCGCAACGCCACCCCGAAGCTCGCCCCGATGCACCAGACCGGGCAGTTGCTGCGGTTCGTGCCCGACCTCGCCAAGCTGGACCGGGCGAAGACGGTGCGGGCCACCGACGAGCGGATCAAGGTCTACCACCTGCGCAACCCCGACACCGGCGCCCACTTCTACGTCCTGCGCAACGACACCGGCGAAGCGGTCTCCTCGACGCTGCCGGACGCCGGGATCGAGGTGCCCGTCACCGTCCCGGCCCGGGACGCCAAGCTGATCGCCGCCGGGCTGAGGCTCGGGAAGCGGACGCTGGTGCACTCCACGGTGCAGCCCATGGTGAGCCTGACCGCCGGGCGGCAGGACATCGCCGTGTTCGCGGGCCGCCGGGGCGAGATGGCGCAGGTCGTCCTGGAGTGCGCGGACGAGCCGACACCCATGCGGCTGGACGCGGAACCGGCCTGGGCGTACAACCTGGGCAAGCTGAACATCACCGCTCCGCTCGGCGCCGGCGGCCTGAGCCGGGTGCGGGTCGAGGGCGACGGCGTGGACACGCCCATGCTGGTGCTGTTCGCCGACGACGCCACCGCCCTGCGTCTGTGGCCCCACGAGACCCCCTCCGGCCCGCTCCTGGTCTACGGCCCCGCCCTGCTGCGCTCGGCCGAGCTGCGGGGTTCCACCGTCCACCTCACGGGCGACACCATCGGGCAGACGGGCCTGGAGGTGTGGGGCCCGCGCGGCATCACCCACGTCACCTGGAACGGACGCCCGGTCCCCACACGGATCAGCGCCTCCGGCAGCCTGCTGGCTCTGCGGCCGCTGCCCGGCGTGACCCGGCCGTCCCTGCCCGCCCTGGACGGCTGGCGGCGGCGGGCCGGGAACCCGGAGTCCGAGCCGGACTTCGACGACTCGGACTGGACCACGGCCGACAAGGAGACGACCTTCAGCACCACGCCCGTGCCCGAGGGGCAGCCCGTGCTGTTCGCCGACGACTACGGCTTCCACTACGGCGACGTCTGGTACCGGGGCCAGTGGACGGGCACGAGCGGCGTCGACTCCGTGTCCCTCGCCTACAGCACGGGCACCCAGGGCCTGCTGATGGCCTGGCTGGACGGCGAGCCGCTCGGCACGCACCGGATGCCGGTGCCGGACAAGGACCGGGCACGGCAGGGGACGTGGACCGCGAAGGCCCGCTTCGACCTGCCGGAGAAGCTGCGGGAGAGGTTGCGCGAGGAGAAGCCGGAGCGGCGGCACGTGCTGTCCGTGCTCGTGCGGCGGATGCAGCACGACATGGACGGCGAGGCACGCGACACGCACAAGGCCGCGCGGGGTCTGACCGCCGTCACCTTCGAGGGCGCCTCCCCCGAGGTCACCTGGCGCATCCAGGGCGCCGACACGCCCGACCCGGTGCGCGGGCCGATGAACACCGGCGGGCTGCACGGGGAACGCGAGGGCTGGCACCTGCCCGAGTACGACGACGGGGACTGGAAGGAAGCCGAGCTGCCCCGGTCCGTCCGGCACCAGGGCGTCACCTGGTACCGGACGGACTTCCGGCTGGACGTCGACCCGGGCGTCGACGCCTCGGTCGGACTCGTCCTCGACGACGACCCGGCCCGGGCCTACCGCGTCCAGATCTTCCTCAACGGCTGGAACATGGGCCAGTACATCAACGACGTGGGGCCGCAGCACACCTTCGTGCTGCCCAACGGGATCCTGCGCACACGGGGTGCCAACACACTGGCGCTCGCGGTGCTGTCCGACGGGACCACACCCGCCGGGCCGGGCGACGTGCGGCTGACACTGCTGGGGGCAGCGGCCGGAGGGGTGCCCGTCACGCCGGTGTGACCGGATCGAGCCGTACCCCTGCCGTGCCTTGTCCGGGACGCTGGTTCACCATCTGGGCCCTTCAGGGCCTCCGGCAGGGAGGGGAACCTCGTGCGAAGACGGCGTTTCATCAGCGGATTGGGCGCAGTGGCCGGGGCCGGGCTCGTCCCGGCGCGGGGCGGGACGGCCTGGGCGGTTCCCCGCCCGGTCGGTGAGGCTCGCGCGTGGCAGGCCGTCACGGCCCCCGAGGCCGCCCCCGCGGCGCAGTTGCGCGGCGTGGCGGCCTCGGGCCCCGGCCTCGCCTGGGCCGTGGGCGAGGAGGGCCGCGACGGCGGCGTACGGGGGACGGCCCTGGCCCTCGTGTGGGACGGCACGGCCTGGCAGCGCACGAGCCCCGGCTTCAGCGGGTACCTGGGCTCCGTCGCCGCCGGGGCCGACGGATCCGCCTGGGCCGTCGGCTCCGACACCTCCGGCACGGCCCGGCTCCTCGCCTGGGACGGACCGACCTGGCGGGAGACCGACTACCCCGGGCGCGGGACGGCCGGGACCAGCCTGGCCGCCGTCACGACCGGTCCCCGGGGCCACGTCTGGGTCTCCGGCCGCAACGGCGACGGCTCGGTGCTGCTGCACGGCCACCGGGGCACGTGGACCTGGCTGGAGGCGCCCCCGGCGACGACCACCACCCCGCCCTACGGCATCCACCGCGCGCCCTGCGGCGACATCTGGGTCTACGGCGGCGAGCTCGTCGCCCGCTGGGACGGAGATGCCTGGACCGTGCTGCCGTCACCCGGCGGCATCCGCGCCGGCTTCACGGGGCTGCTCCCGGTGGCCCGCGACGACATCTGGCTGACGGGTTACGACTACGGCGTCGGCGGCCCGCCCGGCAAGCCTCCGGGCGTCCGGCTGCTGCACGGGGACGGCGGCTCCTGGGAGTCCGTCGAGGCCCCGTTCGGCGTCGGCATGCTGTCCGGCATCGTGGGCGACGCGCGGGGTCGGCCCGACCGGATCGCCGGGTGGGACTTCTGGGACCAGACCCGGGCCCACTACCTGCGCTGGGACGGCACGGCCTGGGTGAGCGAGCGGGGGCCGGTGGCCACGACCCCCGTCGTCATGAACGCCCTGGCGAAGGTGCCGGGTTCGGACGGCTACTGGGCGGTGGGGACGACCTCGTCCTCGCCGTCCTCGACCGCCCTGCCCCGCATCGAGCGCTGACCGGGGGCCGGTCACGCCAGCCGGATCACGTTCCAGGACAGCGGCTCCAGGGCGGTGCTCAGCGTGCCGTCCCGCAGGGCCGTGCCGTCGACGGTGTGCGGGGCGACCCGCTCGGGGTCGTCGAGGGTGTTGCGGGCGTCGGGGTCGGCGTCAGCGAGCGCGCTGTGCTCGACGACCCGCGTCAGGTCGAGGCCGCTCAGGGCGACTTCGAGGGGCAGCGCTTCGGTGCGGCTGCGGTTGACGGCGAAGACGGTGACGGTGCCGTCCTGGGCGCGCACGGCGGTGGCGTGCAGCAGGTCGGTCTCGCCGTACTTCTCGGTGTGGTGCTTCGGGGAGTCCACGCGGACGTCCAGGACCTGGCCGCGGCCGTACCGGGACGCCTGCGCGAACGGGAAGAAGGTGGTCTGCCGCCAGGCCGGGCCGCCGGGCTCGGTCATGATCGGCGCGATGACGTTGACGAGCTGGGCCAGGCAGGCGACCGTGACGCGGTCGGCGTGCCGGAGCAGGGCGATGAGCAGCGAGCCGAAGACGACCGCGTCCATGACGCTGTAGTTGTCCTCCAGCAGGCGCGGGGCCTCGGGCCAGTCGTGCTGCTCGAAGGTCTTGGCGTGGGCCTCCCACTCGGGCAGGTACCAGACGTTCCACTCGTCGAAGGAGAGGTTGATCTTCTTCTTCGACTTCAGCCGGGCGCCCACGTGGTCGGCGGTCGCGACGACGTTGTCGATGAACGACTCCATGTCGACGGCCGAGGCGAGGAAGGAGTCGAGGTCGCCGTCCTCCGGCCAGTAGTAGGCGTGCAGGGAGATGTAGTCGACGAGGTCGTACGTCTCCTCCAGGACCGTCGCCTCCCACGCGGCGAAGGTCGGCATGGACTGGCTGGAGGAGCCGCAGGCGACGAGTTCGACGCCGGGGTCCTGCTGGCGCATGGCCCGGGCCGTCTCGGCGGCGAGGCGGCCGTACTCCTCGGCCGTCTTGTGGCCGGTCTGCCAGGGGCCGTCCATCTCGTTGCCCAGGCACCACAGCCGGATGCCGAAGGGGTCCTTGTCGCCGTGCGAGACGCGCAGGTCGGACAGGGCGGTGCCCTCGGTGTGGTTGGCGTACTCCTGGAGTTCGAGCGCCTCGGCGACGCCGCGCGTGCCGAGGTTGACGGCCATCATCGGCTCGGCCTGGGGGCCGATCTTGCGCAGGAAGTCGATGTATTCGGAGAGGCCGAAGCGGTTGGACTCCGTCGAGTGCCAGGCGAGGTCGAGGCGGCGGGGGCGGTCCTCGGCGGGGCCGACGGAGTCCTCCCACTTGTAGCCGGAGACGAAGTTGCCGCCGGGGTAGCGGACGGCGGTGACGCCGAGTTCGCGGACGAGGTCCAGGACGTCCTGGCGCAGGCCCTTGTCGTCGGCGGTGGGGTGGCCGGGCTCGAAGACGCCGGTGTAGACGCAGCGGCCGAGGTGTTCGACGAAGCTGCCGAAGAGGCGAGGGTTGACCTCGCCGACCGTGAAAGCGGGGTCGAGGGTGAAGCGGGCCTTGTGCATGCTTGCCTTTCGAGATTCAGTTTCGTCTGCCGTTGCGGGGGCTTGTCGCGCAGTTCCCCGCGCCCCTGGAAAGAAGGGCGTTACTGCCCTGCCAGGCCCGTGTGGGCCACGCCCGCCACGATCTGGCGCTGGAAGAACACGACACGATGATCAGGGGCAGGCCCGCCATCAGGCCTCCGGCCATGAGCTGGGCCCATTGGATGCCGTAGGAGTTCATGACGGTCGCGATGCCGTTCGGCATGGTCATCAGGTCGGGGTTGTTGGTCACCATGTAGGGCCAGAGGAAGTTGTTCCACGAGGCGATGAAGGTGAAGATGCCGACCGCGGCCAGGGAGGGGCGGGACAGCGGCAGGACGACGGTGAAGAAGACCCGCCAGCGGCCCGCGCCGTCGATGAACGCGGCCTCCTCCAGCTCCCGCGGGATGCCCTGGAAGAACTTGTAGAGGATGTACACCATCGCGGCGGGCGCGCACTGCGGCAGGATCATGCCCCAGTAGGTGTCGACCATGCCCATCTGCTGGACCGTGGTGAACAGCGGCACGCCGAGGACGGCGGGCGAGATCATCAGGCCCGCCATGACCACGCCCATCAGCACGGACTTGCCGCGGAACTCGGTGCGGGCGAAGCCGTAGCCGGCGAGGGCGCTCACCATCAGCACGACGGACGTCACGCAGACCGAGACGACCAGGGAGTTCACGAACCAGTCGGTGATGTTGCCGGATGCGAACAGGGCCTGCCAGGCCTGGCCGGTCCAGTCCCGCGGGAGCCAGTGCGAGGGCACCTCGACGGCCTCGGTCTCCGACTTCAGCGAGGTGAACAGGCCCCAGGCGAAGGGGGCGAGGAAGACGACCGAGACGGCCGTGCCGAGGAGGGTGAGCACGATCTGGCCGGGCGTCCACGCTCGGGTGGTCATCGGGTGGCCTCCTCACGGTTGCGCAGCAGCCACATCCGGGCGAGGGCGACGGCCGCGATGATCACGAAGAAGATGACGGAGATCGCGGAGGCGTATCCCACGCGGTAGCTGGTGAAGCCCTCTTCGAGGGTGAACTGGACGAAGGTGCGCGTCGATTCCTCGGGCCCGGGGGTGAAGTCCATCATCACCACGGCCTGGTCGAAGACCTGGAGCGAGGCGAGGAGCTGGAGGGCGACGACGAGGCCGGTGATGTTGCGCAGCATCGGCAGGGTGATGTGGACCATGCGGTGCCAGGCGTTCGCGCCGTCCAGCTCGGCGGCCTCGTAGAGGTGGCCGGGGATGCCCTGGAGGGCGGTGAGGTAGAGCAGGAAGCTGAACCCGACGGTCCACCACAGGGTCGTGATGACGATGGCGAGCATCGCGTAGGACGTGTCCGTCAGCCAGGGCGTCTCGACCCCGAAGACGTGGTTGATCATGCCGGTGCCGGGGTTGAACAGCCACTGCCAGAGGTTGCCCGCGACGGTCGACGGCAGCAGGAACGGGGCGAAGAAGCACAGCCGCCACAGCCACTTGCCGCGTTCGATGTGGTGGGCGAGCATCGCGAGGAGAAAGGCGAGGACGGTGATGCAGGGCACGACCAGGAGCGTGAAGTACGCGCTGTGGCCGAGGGAGTCCCACATCAGCGGGTCCTGGAGGGCCTCGCGGTAGTTGGCCAGGCCGACGAAGCTCGCGCCCTCGCCCGTGATGTTGGCGTCCGTGAGGCTGAGGTAGACGCCTCGCAGCAGCGGCCAGATGACGAACAGGGCGAAGAGCAGCAGGAACGGGGCGACGAACCAGCCGCCGTGCTGGAAGCCCTGCCCGCGGCGCGAGGTGGCTTCGGCGGTGGCGGTTCTGGGGCGTGCGGGTGCCGCGAGGGTCTGGGCGCTGGTCGTCATGCGGCCGCACCTCCTTGTGCGGCGGTCTTGCCGTCCATGGGGTTCTTCATGGCGAGCAGCTGGGTGAGGGCGCCCTTCATCCGGCGGGCGGCGGTTTCGGGCTCGGTGGAGCCCATCGTCGAGGCGGCGACGATCGGGCCGACGCGCTGGGCGAGGATGCCGGTGGAGCCGGCGAACCACACCTTCGGCTCGGTGGCCTGGTGGTTCATGGCGGAGGCGTACTCGTTCTGCGGGTCGAGCGCACGGTAGGCGGCCGTGGACAGGGTGGGCGTGTGCGCGGGGATGTGGCCGCCGGCCGCCCACTGCCGGGCGTGCGTGACGACGTAGGCGGCGAGCCGGTGGGCGGCCTCGTTGACGGCACCACCGCGGTCGGACCGGTGCGGCAGGACGAAGGCGTGCGACTCGGCGTGGGTGGCCTGCTTGCCGAAGACGGGCGGCAGGGGCGTCGCCCCGTAGTCGAGCTTGGCTCCGGAGTAGACCGGGACCGACCAGTTGCCCTCCCAGACGAAGGGGGAGCCGTTGATGAACTGCTCGGCGCCCGCGGGGCCCGCGAAACCCGGGTCGGCGTAACCGTCGGTGATGTGCCGGCGCAGGAACCGAAGGACCTGGACGGCCTTGTCGGTGTCGAAGGTGACCTCGGTGTTCGCGGCGTCGAACCATGTGCCGCCGAGCTGGGTGTAGAAGGCGACGAAGAACCACCACTGGAAGTTCTGGTCGTTGCTCCACAGGCCGATGGTCTGAAGTCCCTTCCTGGTGGCCCCTTTGGCCTCCTTGAGGACGTCGAACCACTCGTCGGCGGAGGTGACGGGCACGATCCTGCCGTCGTCGCCGAGCAGCCCCGCCTTCTTCAGCACGTCCTTGCGGTAGAAGCAGAGCTGGACGTGGATGTCGAGGGGGAGGGCGTAGAGCTTGCCGTCGACCACGGCGCGCTTCCACAGGGCCGGGCTGAAGTCCTTCTCGTGGACGCCGTATTCGGCGAGCAGGCCGACGTCCCAGGGGTCGAGGAGGCGGCCGGGTGCGAAGCCGGTGACGCGGCCGAGGTGCATGACGCCGAGGTCGGGGGCGCGATTGCCCGCCGCCGCCATGGCGAGTTTGGTGTAGAAGGGGTTGCCCCACTGGAGGGTGGAGTCCTTGACGGCGATGTCCGGGGTGGCCTTACGGAAGGCGTCCAGCATCGCGATCATGTTGGAGCCGTCGCCGCCGCTGAAGAGGTTCCAGTACCGTACGCGCGTGTCGGCGCCGGCGGCGAGCGCGTCGGCTCCGGTGCCGAGCGCGGCGAAGCCGAAGCTGCCGGCGGTGAGGAGCCCGCCGAGCCCGCCGAGAAGCTGCCTGCGGTTCAGGCCAGGTCGTCCCATGCCCTGCCCTTACGATCGATGTCCACGGTCCGTTCGGTATTTCGAAAGCTGCTCGCTACTGCGAACGGGACCGTAAGTTCGCAGCGCCCGCACGTCAATGGTCCGGTCACACATTGGACGCGACTCCGGGGGCACGAACGGTCGCCCTCCGCCGCACATCGGACGCCGGATCGCATGACGCGCACACTTTCGGGCGCGTAGTCTCGGACGGGCCGCCGAAGCCGCCGGCCCGGTGGTGAGAAGGGGGAGCGATGGACATCGCGGGCGCGCGAACGATGGCCGCCCGAGTCAGCGCCGCGCTCGGGCGTTCGCGCCGTGGCGCGGCCATGCGCGGTCTGGCCGCCGACCTCACCGCCGCGGTCCGCGCGAGACCCCAGGCGCCCGCCGACGTACGGTCGTTGTGCCGGGCGCTGTGCGAGGAGATGAGCGCACGGCGCGACGGGCGGCCCGTGGAGCTGCGTTTCGAGCGCTTCCCGGACGAGATCGAAGTGACCGGCCTGTGGGTGGAGTTCCAGGACTTCGACCTCGTCATCGTCGAGGAACGGGCCGAGGCCGTGCAGCAGTTGGTCATCCTCGGGCATGAGCTGTGGCATCTGCACGCGGGGCACGGGCATCACCACGGGGCGGGTGCGGCGGCGGCCCACGCGTTCGCCGACCGGCCGGGGTGGGACGACATCGCGCTGGCGATGGCCGCCCGCAACGGCTCCCGGGAGCGCGACGAGGCCGACGCCGACGCCTTCGGGCACCGGCTGGCGGCCGGATGCCGGGCGCTGCTGCCGGGCGGGCGCGGACCCGACGTACCCCTCGAACCCGTGCAGCGGTCGCTGTACTACCGGGGGCCGCGAGGAGGTGCGGCACCGTGAGCACGGTGGCGCTGACCCCCGTCGAGTTCGTCAACCAGTTCTATCCGAACTTCTGGTGGATCCCCGCGGGGGTCCTGGCCGCCGCCCTGGCCATCAAGCTGCCGAGCATCATCCGGCTCTGGCGGGACCCGATGCTGCGCGCGGTCGGCGGGCTGCTGCTGCTCGCCTGCGCGGTGTTCGTCTTCGTGGCGCCCTCGACGATCGCCCGGGTCAACCGCCTCACCGGGGTGGCGAACTTCTCCGGACCCTGGGTCTACTCGCTGCTCACCGCGTTCTGCGCCTTCTGTCTGCTGCTGATCATCGCCTGGCGCAACGGCCTGTCCGACCGCTCGGCGCGCACCCGGCGGGCGATGCGCGGGGTGGTGGCGGTCTACTCGGGTGTCATCGTCGCGATGTGGGTGCTGTTCGCGCTCGCGGACGTGCCGGAGGAGCGGCTGCGGGATCTCGACACGTACTACGCGAACACTCCGTACATGCGCGAAGTGATCGTGCTCTACCTGCTCGCGCACACCGCGGCCGCGCTGGTCACCAACGGGCTGATCTGGAACTGGGTCCGCACGGACGGGCTGGACTCGCTGCTGCGCTGGGGGCTGAAGTTCCTCGGCGTCGGCTACGCGGCGCAGTTGCTCTTCGACGCCGCCAAGATCAGTGCCGTGGTGGCCCGTTGGTCCGGGCGGAACGTGGACTGGCTGAGCACGGCCGTCGCCCCGCCGCTCGCCTGCCTGTCCGCCGTGCTCATCGCGGTCGGCTTCATCCTCCCGCACGCCGGGCAGTACCTGCACGGCCGCTGGCACGTCCGGCTCGCCCACCGTGAACTGCGGCCGCTGTACCTGCTGATGCGGACCGTCAACGGCGAGGGGGTGCCGTTCCTGCTGCGCGCCACGCCGGAGCTGCGGCTGGTCCGCCGGGAGACGTTCATCCGCGACGTGCTGCTGCCGCTCGCCCGGCACATCGACGAGGACCGGCGGGAACGGTTCCACGACGCCGCCCTCGCGCTCGGCCACCCGCCCGACCGGGCGAAGGTGCTCGCCGCCACCGTGGCGATTCTGGACGCGGCCGAGGCGCGGAACCGGTCAGGGGAGGACGACGGCACCGGCGCCCGCGACACCACGGAGCTGCTGCGCGAGATCGGCGCCGTGTCCCGGGCCCTGCGCCGCACGGAGGACCTCCGCGCGATCCGCGCCCTGGCGCGTGACCACCTGGAGGGCAGGTCGCTCGCCGGCTGACCCCTCCCGGGCCGTTGCGGCGGCCGTGCGTCGCGTGCCCGGCCGGAGGCACGGGCGGGGCCCACACACCAGGGCCCCCGCACGCGGGGGCCGCGCGTACGGTGCGTGAAGGTACGGTGAGAGCCGTCCGGGACGAGGCCCGCACGGCTCGAAAGCCGGTGCCGGCGGACGGTGTTGTGCGCTGCACGGCCGTGGCCGGACGCCGGGGAAATGCCCGCAGGGCGAAGGAGCCGTCATGGCTGAGTGCGAGGAGTCGCATGTCGCGTAGAGCTGTCGTCATCGGTGCGGGGCTGGCCGGCATGCTGGCCGCGGCGGCCCTGTCCGCCGTCGCGGACGAGGTGGTCGTGCTCGACCGCGACGATCTGCCCGAGGGACCGGAGCACCGCAAGGGCCTGCCGCAGGGACGTCACGCGCATCTGCTCATGGCCGGCGGACTGGCCCCCATGGAGGACCTGGTGCCGGGCGTGAGCATGCGCAAGCACCTGCTCGCCGCCGGTGCGCACGAGATAGCGCTCGGCTCGGGCATGGTCGCCCTCACGCCCGAGGGCTGGTTCCGGCGCTGGCGCCACCCCGGGCCGCGGATGCTGACCTGCACCCGGGCCCTGCTCGACTGGGCGGTGCGGGGTGCCGTGCTGGACAGCACGGGCGTGGTGATCCGCAAGGCCCGGGTGCTGGAGCTGACCGGGTCGCGGCAGCGGGTGACCGGGGTCCGCCTGTCGACCGCGGCCGGGGAGGAGCGGCTCGCCGCCGACTTCGTCGTGGACGCGAGCGGCCGCGGCTCGCGGATCGTGACCTGGCTGGCGGGGCTGGGCGTCCACGACGTGCGCGAGAAGACGGTGGACGCCGGTCTGGTCAACGCCACCCGTCTCTACCGCACCCCCGAGGGCGCCGGGAGCTTCCCGCTGACCATGGTGCAGGCCGATCCGTACCAGGGGCGGCCCGGCCGCAGCGGCATGGTGCTGCCGATCGAGGGCGACCGCTGGATGGTCAGCCTCGCCGGCACCCGGGGCGGTGGCGAACCGCCGTCCGACCCGGACGCGTTCCTGCGGTACACCCTGGACCTGCCCGACCCCATCGTGGGCCGGCTGATCTCCGGCGCGCAGCCGCTCACCGAGGTCCACGTCAGCCGCAGCACCAGCAACCACCGGCGGTACCTGGAGAAGGTGCGTTCCTGGCCCGAGCGCCTCGTCGTCCTCGGTGACGCGCTGGCCACGTTCAACCCCGCCTACGGGCAGGGCATGTCGGTGGCCGCGCTGGGCGCCCGGGAACTCGGCCGCGAGCTGCGGCGGTCCCGCCTCGACGCGCCCGGGCTCGCCCGGCGTGTGCAGCGGCGGGCGGCGCGGCCGGTCCAGGCCGCGTGGACGATGGCGGTGAGCCAGGACGTCTGGTACCCCGGGACGCGCGGGGGCTCCCCCGGGGTCGCCGACCGTCTGGTCACGGCCTACACCCGCCGCATGATCCGCACGGCGACCGGCTCCTACACGGCGGCGTCGGCGCTCTGGGACGTGATGAGCATGACGACGGGACCGACCCGGCTGCTGCGGCCCTCGACCGTGCTGGCGACGCTGAGCGGGCCACCGCTGCCGGCGGCGGTGGGGGCGCCGCTGACGGAGGAGGAGCGGGCGGTGCTGCGGCGGCTGGACCGGACGGGGGGCTGAGGCCGGGCGGTACCGGTCCGGTGGACCGGACGAGGGCTGAGGCCGGGCGGTACCGGTCCGGTGGACCGGACGAGGGCTGAGGACGGGAGGTACCGGTCCGGCCCGTGCCCAGCCCTTCGTCAGCCGGCGAACGCGGGCTGGGCCACTCCCTTGCCCGCCCCGGGCACCACGAACAACGACCCAGCCAGCGCGGGCGGCTCGGTCAGGCCCACGCGGGCGGTGGTGATGTACAGGTCGCTCAGACCGGCCCCGCCGAACGCGCAGGCCGTCACCAGCGGCACCGGCAGCCCGATCACCCGGTCCAGCTCACCGTCGGGGGTGTACCGCCGCACCGCCGAGCCCTGCCACAGGGCCACCCAGACGCAGCCCTCGGCGTCCACGGTCAGCCCGTCCGGGAAGCCCGCGCCGTCCTCGATCACGGCGAGGGTCCGCCGCCCGGAGATCCGGCCGTCCGCGTGGTCGAAGACGTCGATCCGCCGGGTCGGGGAGTCGATGTAGTACATCAGCCGCCCGTCGGGGCTCCACCCCGTGCCGTTGCTGACGGCCACGTCGTCGAGCACGACCTCGGCCGTGCCGTCACCGGTGACGCGGGACAGCGTGCCGCCGCCCGGCGCCTCGTCGTAGCGCATCGTGCCCGCCCAGAGCGTGCCGTCGGGCGCGACGGCGGCGTCGTTGGCGCGGCGGCCGGGGACCGGCTCGTGGTGCAGCCAGCCGAAGCCGCCGCCCGGGTCGAGCAGGCCGATGCCGTCGCGCAGGTTCAGCACGAGCCCGCCGCCGGCGCGCGGCTTGACGGCGCCGATGTGCTGTTCCGTGCGGCGGACGGTGCGCCGCCCGGTGGCCGGGTCGTAGGTGTGCAGACGGCAGCCGAGGATGTCGATCCACAGCAGCCGGCCGGCCGCCGCGTCCCAGGTGGGCCCCTCGCCGAGCTCGGCCTCGGCCCGCACCGCGACCTCGTACGGCGTCGTCATGCCACGCTCCGGTGCCCGAGGTGCTCGGACAGCTCGGCGGCGCCCTTGGCGGCGAGCTGCTCCAGCTCGGCGCGGCGCTCCTCGCTCCAGCGGATCATGGGCACGGAGATCGACAGGGCGGCGACGACCTGCCCGGTGCGGTCGCGCACCGGCGCGGCCACGCAGGACACGTCCGGGTTGGACTCGCGGTTCTCCACGGCGAGGCCCCGCTCACGGATCTCGGCCAGGGCCTCGCGCAGAGCGCCCGGGTCGGTGATGCTGTTGGGGGTCATGCCGATCAGCTCGGCGTCGTCCGGGATGCGGGCGGCGAGCTCCGGCTCGGGAAGGGAGGCCAGCAGCATCTTGCCGACGGAGGTGCAGTGGGCGGGCAGCCTGCGCCCGGCCGCCGACACCATCCGCACGGCGTGCGTGGAGTCGACCTTGGCGATGTAGATGACGTCCGTGTCCTCCAGGATCGCCACGTGCACGGTCTCGTCGCAGGTCTCGGCGACGGTCCGGGCGACCTGCTGTCCCTCGGCCGCGAGGTCGAGCTGCTCGGCGTAGCGGGCGCCGAGCTGGTACGGGCGCACACCGAGCCGGTAGCGTCCGGGCTGGCCGGGCATCGGGACGATGTACTTCCGGGCGGCGAGCGTCGTCACCAGTTCGTGCACGGTGGTGCGCGGCAGCTGGAGCTTGCGCACGATGTCGGGGGCGGAAAGCGTCCCGTCCCCGTCGAGAAAGAGCTCGAGAATGTCGAGAGCCCGGGTCACGGCTGGTACAAGGCGTCCCACGACCGGCCCCCTCCCTATTACGTCTCAGGCGCCTGTGTTCGAGATTTCAACAGGCGATCGGCATGACGAACACAGGCTAGCCATAGAGGTATGCCCGGGCAATGGGCGGGGGCCCCGCGACCGGAAACCCACGAGCGGCCCCCCTGCGCGTGGTGTGCACATTAAAGTGCCCGATGTGCGACACGTCACAGGTGTCGCGGGGTGGGGGGAAATGCTGTGCGTGACATGACCATGGGCGCGAACGTGTCCTTGACGGACCTGAGCGAGAACGTCGGCTCCGCGATCGTCAGTCTGGGCTGGTCCAGCCCGACCGGGGAGGGCGACGCCGACGTGTCCGTCCTGCTGCTGGACGGACGCGGCAAGGTCCGCAGCGACGCCGACTTCTACTTCTACAACAACCCGGTGGCGGCCGACGGCAGCGTGCAGCTGCTGGGCAAGGAGCCGACCGGGGACGGCAGCGAGGACCGGATCAGTTTCGACCTGACCGCCGTCCCGGCCGAGGTGGAGCGGATCGTGGTGGCCGCGAGCCGTTACGAGGGGGCACGCTTCGGTGAACTGGACGACCTGAAGGTGACGCTGGCCGACGCGGGCGGCGAGAGCCTCCTCCGGTTCGTCATCGAGGACGCCGGCCAGGTGAGCGCGATCATCTTCGGGGAGCTGTACCGGCGGGGCGAGGAGTGGAAGTTCCGGGCCGTCGGTCAGGGATACGAGAGCGGCCTGGCGGGGCTGGCCACCGACTTCGGCGTCGACATCGAGGACGACGAGGCGGAGCCCGGGACGGAGCCGGCACAGGAGCCCGCCCTCGGCGCCCCGGACGCCCCGGACGCCCCCGGCGCTCCGGACGCCCCGGCGCAGGCGACGCTCCAGGCGGTACCGGCACCGCGCCCGCCGGCCGAGGAGGAGGCCGGGCCGAGGAAGCGGGCCGCCCGGCCCCGGACCGCGAAGAAGAAGGTCACACCGCCCAGGCCGCCGGTGAGGAGCCTGGCCGAGAACGAGTCCTGGAGGCAGGCCCGGCTGTTTCCGGTGTCGGCGCTGAAGAACGACCGGGACCGGGAGACGCGGGCCACGTCGGTGCTGCTGTCGGTGATGGCCCAGGTGCCCCGCTTCGGCAGACGCCTCACCGCCCCCTTCGGCGCGCCGTCCGGCCGTATGGAGACGTTCACCGAGGTCTCCCTGCCGCACGGGGACACGCCCCGGCGCCCGGACGGGGTGATCCGTGTGGAGCGTGCCGGCAAGCTGTGGACAGCGCTCGTCGAGACCAAGACCAACGGCAATCCCCTGAAGTCCGACCAGGTGCAGGCCTACATGGACATCGCGGCCCGGCGTGGCTACGAGGCCGTGATCACCCTGTCGAACGACGTCGCGCTGGAGGGCAGCCCCCTGGTCGACGTGAAGATCGACCGGCGGCGCAAGCACCAGGTGGCGCTGTGGCACCTGTCCTGGGCGGAAGTGGCCCACCAGGCCCAGATGCTGATCCGGCACGAGGGCGTCGGCAACGCGGCGCGCACCTGGCTGCTCCAGGACCTGCTGCACTACCTCCAGCACGACAACTCCGGCTGCCACGGCTTCCAGAACATGGGCGCGGCGTGGGTGCCCGTACGCAACGGCATCAACGACGAGACGCTCTGCCAGGGCGACCCGCGCGCGCTGGAGGTCGTGGAGAGCTGGGAGCGGCTCATCCGGCAGGTGTGCCTGCGGCTCGGGGGTGAGCTCGGGCAGAAGGTGCTGCCCGCCCAGCGCACCCGGCGCGGCACCGATCCCGGGGCCCGCCGCGCCCGGCTGGCCGACCAGCTGTGCCAGGAAGGCCGGCTCCAGGCGGAATTGCGTGTCGAGGGGGCGCCCGGCCTGCTCACCATCGGCGCCGACCTGCGGACCGCCAGGCTGCGCACGTCGGTGGAGATCCCGGCGCCCGAGCAGGGTTACCCCCTGACCTGGGCCAAGCGCCTGGTCCGGCGTCTCGCCGAGGCACCGGCCGACCTGCACGTCGAGACCCTGGTCGAGGGTGGGGCGGGTGGCCCGCGCGGCACGCTGGAGCGGCTGCGCCCCGAACCGGCCGACCTCCTCCCGAAGGACGGTTCCACCCGTATCACCGGATTCCGCCTGTCCCTCTTCAAGAGCATGGGGAGCGGCCGCGGCAGTGCCGAGTCCGGTTTCATCCGCAGCGTCGACGACGCCGTGCTCCGCTTCCACACCTCGGTGGTGGCCCACCTGGACGCTCCGGCCTCCGGCCGGGCGGCGGCCAAGGAGCGGGCAGCGGTGTGAGGCGGGGCGGCAGTGTTCGCCGGCGGGCGTGCCGCCCGGCTCACCGCCGCCCCCGTGTCCCTCCCAGCTCCCCGCGCAGCCGCTGCGCCCGCAGGACCAGTTCCAGTTCGAAGCGGCGGTCGGGGTCGTCGATCTCGTCGCCCCACAGTTCACGGATCTGGCGCAGGCGGTAGCGGACCGTCTGGGGGTGGACGCCGAGGCGGGCGGCCACCTCCGGGGCGCCGCCGCGGGTTTCCAGCCAGGCCAGGAGGGTTTCGGCGAGGCGGCGGCCATGGGTGGGGCCGCAGTGGGTCAGGGGGGCCAGGCACCTCAGGGCCAGGTCGTCGATGAGTTCCTCGGGCTGGAGGAGGACCAGGGCCTCGGTGTGTTCGGTGCAGTAGAGGACCTCGCCGGCGGGCAGGAGACCGCGCTCCATCAGGCGGACCGCCGCCTCCGCCCAGCGCAGGGACTTCGCGGCGTCGGTGAGCGCGACCGGCGGGCCGATCGCGCCGGACCAGCCGGTCAGGGCCCGGTGCATGAGCTCGGAGCGGCCCGCCGCGTCCGGCTCGGGCACCACCATGCGGGGTTGCTCGTACTCCATGTCGAGCAGGACGCCCTGGCCGACGGCGGGGGCCATGGCCTCGCGGGCCGGGCGGAGCAGGACACCGACCGCGACCTTCGCCGGTAAGGGCCAGCCGATGCGGGCGGCGCGCTCGGTCAGGGCCTCGGCGGGGTCGCCGCGGTGGTGCTCGGTCAGGAGCAGCTCCATGAGGCGGCGTTGCAGGCGCAGGCGTTCGCCGGCCTGGCGGGCCGCGGCCTCGGCGTAGCCGCGTACCGACTGGTCGACCAGGCCGTCGAGGTACTCGTAGCCCGCGTCGACGAGTTCGTACATGGCCGGGGGCGGGATCTCCACGCGCTGGCCGATGTCGGCGAAGCGGCGCCAGGCCAGGCGTACGCCCATGCGGTAGATGGCCTGGAGGGAGTCGAGCGAGCGGCCGTCTCTGCCCTCGCCCCGGCCGAAGTCCTGGAAGACGCCGGGCGGGACGGTCGGGCGGCCCTCCGAGTGCTCCAGGTGCTGCACGAACACCTCGATGGCACGGCGGATGCCGACCAGGGCCATCGGCTCGCCGGAGTCGTCGAGGACCACGGGCAGGTGCGGGTACTCCCGCTGAATCTCGCGGAGGATCTCCTCGGCGAGCTCGGGCGCCTCGGCCATGGCGATCGCGGCGAACCGGCGCACCTGGAAGCGCGGTACGTCGTGCCAGGCCGAGCGCGTCGTGAGGGCGGCGGTGCGGGCGGCCGTCACGGTCAGCCCCCCTGACCGTCTTGCTCGTAGGTGATCAGGGGGGTGTTGGGCTGGTCCGGGGTGGCTTCGAGCAGCGCGACCACGCCCAGCGCGGCGCCCACGGCGAGGGCGGCGGCGAGCGCGACGGTCAGCGCGGCGGCGAGCAGTCTGGACATCGCAGGGTCAGCCTCTCTGTCCGGATGCGTCCGGAGATGGTCCGGAGGTTGCCCCACCCCGGCACCCCGTCCCTGCCTGTCGCGCCCAGTCTCGACAAGCATTGACACCCCGTCAAGAGCGGCCTACGGTTCCCGGCCCAACCGCACGCGCCGTTTCCCCCGCCGTGCCGGCCCTGTCGTACGTCGAGCCGCCCCAAGCCACTGGAGTGCCCGGATGCGCCGTACAACCTCCCCCTTTTCCCTGGTCCTGCTGGGTCTCGGCACGTTCCTGCTGGTGCTGGCGCCCCTGCTCGCCTGGTACGTGGAGCCGCGTGCCGCGGTGAACCCGATCGACATCGACACCACCGCCGTCTACACCGGCCGGGGCAGCGTCTTCGACACTGACCGGATCGAGACGGTGCCCGACCGGAAGATCACCGTGACCCAGCGGGTGCGGGGCGACGTCGAGGACAGCGAACGCAGTGGCAACGCCGTCTGGGACGTGACGACCACGGTCGACACCGACAAGTCGCTGCCGGCCGCCGACCCGCACGACGCGCTGGACTTCGTGCCGCACCGCTGGGTGATGGACCGCCGGACCACGCGGCCGGTGCACTGCTGCGGGGAGAAGCCGTACATCGAGGGCGAGGCGTATCTGAAGTTCCCCTTCGACGTGCGGAAACGCTCCTACCAGTGGTGGGACAACACCCTCGGCGACACGGTCGTGCTGCGCTACCGGGGCACCGCGAAGATCCAGGGCTACACCGGCTACAAGTTCACCGGCTCGGTGCCGCCGACCCGGACCGGCACGCGCATGGTGCCCGGCAGCCTCGTCGACCAGCCGGAGCGGCCGCAGGTGCTGGCCGAGGAGTGGTACGCCAACCACGGTTTCGAGCTGGTCGTGGACCAGGCGACGGGGCGTGTGATCTACGCGCAGACCGGCCCGCGGCGCACCCTGCGGGCGCCGGGCGGGACGAAGGACGCGGCGGTGCTGCTGGACAGCCGGAAGGTCTCGTTCACGACCGCGACCCAGAAGGAGGCCGTGCGGCAGGCGAAACGGGACAGCGGCCAACTGCGCATGGTGGGCACGACGTTGCCGATCGGGGCCGCGGTGGGCGGTCTCCTGCTCGCGGCGGCGGGGGGTGTTCTCCTCGTGCGCGGGCGGAAGGAGCCGGAGAACCCCGTTCCGTCCGATACATCCGGTACGCCCCAGCCCACTCTCACGATGTGATGTGACGTCAGGTCCAACAAAGCCCGAAATTGTCACGCCGGTGAGTAGCCGTGGCGAACGTCCGGGCGAAAACTGTCCAACCCCACCCGAGCACTCCCCGTCCACACTCCCCTCCCAGGAAGAGTTCAGGCTCCCCGCGGGCCACCCCACTGCGACGAACCCGTCCCCCCACGTCTTCCCCACGCCGAGTTCCGCACCCCGAGACGAGTTGGAGCACCCATGCCCCAGCACGTGCCGTCCCCTCCCCCACTCTCGACCGCGCTCGAGCGGGGGCACCCCCACCGCGCCGCGTCCCCCAGCGCGTCGCAGCACCTTCCGGCGCTCCCCCCACCTCCGCGCCGGATCGTCTTCCTCGCCCACCGCGATCTGGACAACCCCTCCGCCGGCGGCTCCGAGCTGCTGGTCGACAGGCTCGCCGACGGCCTGACCCGCCTGGGCCACCAGGTGACCCTGCTGTGCGGGGGCCCGGCCTCCTCGCGTGACTACCGGGTCGTGTCGGCGGGCGGCCCCTACGGCCACTACGTGCGCGCCCGGTCCGCCTTCGCCCGCCGGGTGGGCGAGTGCGATCTGCTGGTGGAGGTGTGCAACGGCATGCCGTACCTGGCGCCGCTGTGGCACCGGGGGCCGACGCTGACCCTGGTCAACCACGTCCACACGGACCTGTGGAAGATGCGTTTCGGCGGGCCGCTGGCACCGGCGGCGCGGATCGGCCGAAGACTCGAACACTGGGCGCTGACCGGGGCGCGGCAGCGGAACCTGCTCGTCGCCGTGTCCTCCTCGACCGCCCAGGCGCTGCGCGCGATCGGGGTCGAACGGGACCGGATCAGAGTCGTGCACAACGGGGTCGAGGAGCCGGGCCCGAGGGCCGACCGCTCCGCCGAGCCGCTGTTCGTCGCCGTCGGGCGGCTGGTCGAGTACAAGCGGATCGATCTGCTGCTGCGGCTGTGGGAGCGGGTCCGCCCCGTCACCGGCGGCCGGCTGGTGATCGTCGGTGACGGGCCCGAGCGCGAACGGCTCGAACGGCTCGCCGGTCCCGGCGTGGAGTTCACCGGGTACGTCACGGAGGCCGAGAAGCACCGGCTGCTGTGCGCCGCCTGGCTGTTGCTGCACCCTTCCGCCGTGGAGGGCTGGGGTCTGGTCGTGACGGAGGCCGCGGCCCGGGAGACACCGAGTGTGGCCTTCGACGTGCCGGGTCTCAAGGACTCGGTGGTGGACGGTGAGACCGGCGTCCTCGCCCGAGGCGAGTCCTCGTTCGCCGCGGCGTGGTGCACGCTGGCCCTGTCCGGGCGGCAGCGCGAGCTGATGGGCAAGGCGGCCCGGGAACGGGCGGCGCGGTTCCGGTGGGACCGTACGGTCCGGCAGTTCAGGGCGGTCGCCGCTGAGGCGGTGAAGGGCTGGGCCCCGTGACACCGTCCCTGCGCAGCCGCCCCCGGGACGGCACGTCCGTCCGCCCGGCCTGGAAGGACCCGTCGCTGCGGCGCTCGGTCGCCCTCTTCCGTGCCTTCCTCCACGAGCAGGACGATCCCGGGGCCTGCTACGCGCTGCTGGCCCGGGACGCCGTCGATCAGGTCGAGTCCTGCGACGGGCCCGTCGCAGGGCGTACCGTCCTCGATGTCGGCGGCGGCGGCGGGTACTTCACCCGGGAGTTCCGGCGGCGCGGGGCGCACGCGTTCCTCTTCGAGCCCGACCCGGCCGAACTCGGCGGGAACCCGCCCGACGCGGCCGTCGTCGCCGACGGATACCTGCTGCCCCTGCGCGACGGGGTCGCGGACGTCACCTTCTCCTCCAACGTGCTGGAGCACGTGGCTGACCCCGAGACGTTCCTCAGCGAGCTGGCCCGGGTGACGCGGCCCGGCGGACTGATCTACGTGTCGTTCACCAACTGGCTGTCCCCGTGGGGCGGGCACGAGTGGGCCCCGTGGCACTGGTTCGGCGCCGAGCGTGCCCGGGCCCGCCACCAGCGGCGGACCGGAAAGCCCGCCAAGCACACCCTCGGCGAGAACCTCTTCGCCGTGCACATCGGCCCCACCCTGCGGCAGGTGCGCGCCCGGGACGACGTCACGGTCGTCTCGGCGCGCTCCCGCTACTGGCCGTTCCTCGCGGAGACCGTCGTCAAGGTGCCCGGCATCCGTGAGTTCGCCACCTGGAACCTCCTCCTCATTCTGCGGCGGTGTCCCCCATGACGACCACGGTCCAGGCTCCTCCCCCGGCAGCCGTCCCCACCGCGACCACCCCGGGCCCGCCCGACGGTCCGCGGTCGCGGCGCTGGCTGCTGGGGTTCTGGGCCGTGGTGTTCGTGCTGTTCCTGGCGGTGCGGCCGGGGCGGCAGACCTTCGACACCAAGCTCGGCGTCACGGTCGACCCGGGGCAGTTCCTCGCGGACCTCGGCCAGTTGTGGCACGACCGGGCCGGGTTCGGCGGGATCCAGGACCAGTACGTCGGCTATCTGTGGCCGATGCTGCCGTTCTACTGGGTGTGCGACCTGGTGCGGCTGCCGGTGTGGCTGGCGGAGCGGCTGTGGCTGTCGCTGATCGTGTCCGTCGCCTTCTGGGGGGCGCTGCGGCTGGCCGAGCGGCTGCGGGTGGGCAGCGGGGCGTCCCGGCTGCTCGGTGCGGTGGCGTACGCGCTGTGGCCGGTGTTCACGACGGTCATCGGGTCGACGTCGGCCGCGGCGCTGCCCGGCGCGTTCCTGCCGTGGGTGCTGCTGCCGCTGACGAACGAGCGGTACACCGCCCGGGTCGCGGCCCTGCGGTCGGCACTGCTCGTGCCGTTCATGGGCGGGGTGAACGCCTCGGCGACCCTCGCCTCCCTGCTGCCGGCCGGGCTGTATCTGCTGTCCCGGCCGTCCGGGCCCCGGCAGCGCAAGCTGATCGCCTGGTGGGCTCCCGCCGTGATCGTGGTGACGGCCTGGTGGTGGGTGCCGCTGCTGCTGCTCGGTGTGTACGGCGAGAACTTCCTCCCCTACATAGAGACCGCGCGGACCACCACGGACACCATGTCGGCGACCGAGGCGCTGCGCGGCGCCGGGAACTGGGTCGCCTATCTGCACCTCGGTGACGCCTGGCTGCCGGCCGGCTGGAGCGTGGCCTCCTCCGTCGTCGTGATCGTGTGCTCGGCGCTCGCGGCCGGACTCGGACTCGCCGGCCTCGCCCGGCGGGACGTGCCCGAGCGGCGGTGGCTGGTGCTGACGGTGCTCGTGACGGCGCTGGTGCTGCTCGCCGGGTACGGCGGGGCGTTCGGGGCGCCGTTCCACGGGGTCGTGCAGGGCTGGCTGGACGGGTGGCTGTCGCCGTTCCGCAACATCTACAAGTTCCAGACGGGCCTGGCGCTGGCGCTCACCTTGGGCCTGGCGCATCTGGTGGGGGTGGCCGCCGAGCCGCGCGGGGCCCGGCGGGTGCGCGGCCGGCGCTTCGCCCCGCTGGTCGCCGCGGTGCTGATCCTGCCCGGCCTGCTGTGGCCGTACCTCAACGGCTCGATCCTCAACCCGGGTTCGTTCCGGAAGCTCCCCGCCTACTGGCAGGCCACGGCCGACTGGCTGGAGAAGTACTCCCCCGACTCGCGTGCCCTGGTCGTCCCGGCGACCGCGCACGGCGTCTACACCTGGGGCTCGCCCATCGACCAGCCGCTCGACGTGCTCGCCGAGTCGCGCTGGGCGCAGCGCGACTACGTGCCGTTCGGCACGCCCGGCAACCGGCGCGCCATGGACGCCGTCGAGCAGGCCCTGATGTCCGGCGCTCACGTGCCGGGACTGGCCGACTACTTGAGCCGGGCCGGGCTGTACTACGTCGTCGTACGCAACGACCTCGACCCCGACCAGATCGGCTACGTGCCCACCACGACCGTCAAGCGCACCCTCGAACAGTCGGGGTACGAGCGGGTGACGGGCCTCGGGCCGGTGATGACCGGCGGCCGGATCGCGCGGGACGCGCCGCTCCAGGTGGAGGGTCTTTACCCGCGGCAGCGGGCCGTGGAGATCTACCGGCCGACGGGGGACGACGTGATCCGGCCCGGGCAGGCCGGTCTCGCCCCGGTCGCCGACACGGCCGTGGTGTCCGGCGGGCCGGAGGCGCTGCTGCCGCTGGCGGAGCGGCTGCGGGGCCGGGCCACCGTCCTGACCGGCGACAACCACCCCGGGCTCGGCACCCCGGCCGTGCAGGTGGTGGGTGACGGGCTGCGGCGGGCCGACACCCGCTTCGGGCTGGTCAGCTCCGGCACCTCGTACACGTACACGCGCGACGAGCGCAACGCGCCGGACGCCTTGCAGGACCCGGGGGAGAAGCCGCGCCAGATCCTGCCCACCGAGGGCACCGGTCACCAGACGGTGGCCGAACTGCGCGGCGCCCGTTCGGTGTCGGCGTCCTCGTACGGCAACTGGCTGTTCCACCTCCCGCAGTACGACCCGGTGAACGCCTTCGACGGCAACCCGGACACCGCGTGGGCGGAGGGCGCGCCGGACACCCCGGACGGGCAGTGGCTGCGCATCGGCTTCACCGGCTCCTTCGCCATGCCGTCCTCCTTCGAGGTCACGCCGCTGCCGCAGGAGAGCGTGCGGGCGGCCGCCACGAAGGTGCGGGTGGAGACCGAGAAGGGCTCGCGGACCAGTTTCCTCCGGCCGAACGGCACGACCCAGCGCGTCAAGGCGCCCGCGGGGGCGACGGACTGGATGAAGCTGACGATCGTGGACTCCGTGGCGCGCCGGGCCGGTCTGACCGGCGCGGGCTTCTCCGAGATCGACCTGCCGGACGTGCGGGTGACGCGGCTGCTGCGGCTCCCGGCGGACGCGCAGGACGCCGCCTCGGCCGCGACCGTCGTCTCCCTGCACCGCGCCTCCGACCCGACCGGCCTGTCCGCGACCGGCACCGAGGCCGGCCTGCACCGCCGCTTCACGACCCCGGCCGCCGGGACGTACGAGGTGAAGGCGAGCGCGGTGCCGCTGCCGGGCGCGGAACTCGACGAGCTGCTCTACGAGGTCGCGCCCGAACAGCAGGCCCGGATCGTCGCCACCGCCGACTCCACGGCGGGCCTGGGCGCGGGCCTCGCGGCACGCAACCTCACCGACGGCGACCTGACCACGGCGTGGATCGCGGGCGACCGGCCGACGATCCACCTGCGCTGGCAGGGCAAGCAGCCGGTCGGCGAACTGGTCCTGGCCCCCGCGGGGGGCCTGTCCGCCCGGGCCTCCGAGGTGCACATCAGCTCCCCGGACGGCGCGGCCATCGCCGCCGTCGACGACAACGGCTGGGTCCGCTTCCCGCCGATCACCACCGACCGGCTCGACATCACGGTCACCGACACGGCCCCGCTGACCCTGCACAACCCGGTCGCCGACGAGGACCTGCGCCTGCCGGTGGGCCTCACGGAGGCCTACCTGCCCTCCCTCGACCAGTACCGCACCCCGCAGCCGGACGGCACCCGGACGTTCTCCCTGCCGTGCGGAAAGGGGCCGGACGTGGCGCTGGACGGTGAGCTGTACCGGACGAGCGCCAAGGGCACCGTGCGGGACCTGGTGGAGCGGCGGGGTGTGCGGGTGACGCTCTGCCAGGAGGACCGGGACGACACCGAGGTACGGCTCCCCGCGGGCGACCACCGGCTGGAGGCCGGGGACGCCGGCCCGCTCGCGCTGACGGAGGTGACCCTGACCCGGGGCACGGTCCCCGAGACCGCGGCGGCCGGACGGGACCTGCGGATCCGGGACTGGCTGGGCGACCGGCGCGCGGCGACGGTCGGCTCCGGCGCGGCCTCCTACCTGACGACCTACGAGAACTTCAACGACGGCTGGCGGGCCACGCTGAACGGCAAGGAGCTGACCCCGGTACGGCTGGACGGCTGGCAGCAGGGCTGGCGGGTCCCGGCCGGGGCGGGTGGCGAGGTCGAGCTGTCCTACGAGCCGGCCACGACGTACGACGCCGCCCTGATCGGCAGCGGCGCCGGCATCGCGGTCCTGCTGGGCCTGGCGCTGTGGCGGCGCCGCGCCCCCAACCCGGACGCGGCCCAGCCCGCCCCGCCGCTGCCCGGCCTGTGGCTCGGCACGGTGGCGCTGACGCTGGCCGGCGTGGTGATCGCGGGCTGGTTCGCGCTGCTGGTCCCGGCGCTGGCGCTGCTGGCCGCGCGACGGCACGCCCTGCTGGTGCCGATCGCCTTCGCCGCCCTGGCCGGTGCGGGCATCGCCGCCGCGTCCGGGGCGGGGGAACCCGTGGGCGCGGGTGAGGGCGCGTTCGGGCACCTGGCCCAACTGCTCGCACTCATCGGCCTGTTCGCGGGGCTGGTGAGCCTGCGCGAGGAGCCGCCGCCGTCCGGCGCGGCGACGCGACGGCT
The DNA here is from genome assembly GCF_040654575.1 of Streptomyces sp. NPDC050674. Taxonomy (NCBI): domain Bacteria; kingdom Bacillati; phylum Actinomycetota; class Actinomycetes; order Kitasatosporales; family Streptomycetaceae; genus Streptomyces; species Streptomyces sp. NPDC050674. The sequence continues at coordinate 5,760 of NZ_JBFAIG010000026.1, read as the reverse complement.
GCCGGGGAAGGACAACGGGGAGGGCAAGCCCGCATGACGGCACCCGCACGCATTCCGTTCCCGGTGGTGGACGAGGTGTCCCGCCACTGCCTCCAGGAGGCGGAACCGGAGACGGTCCACATCGAGGTGCACCTGCCGGGCCCCCTCGACCGGGCGCGGCTGCGCAAGGCGTTCCTCGAGGCGCTGCACCGGCATCCGCGCATCCTGATGCGGGAGGCGCGGGGGCCTTGGTACCGGCGGCGGTACGAGTGGGAGCTGACGCCGGAGCCCGATGTGGAGGTGGTGACCTTCGCCCCGCCGGGTCCGCGGGCCCTGCGGGACGCCAGGACCCGGGCCCTCACCGACGCACCGCCGTTGTCGGTGTCCCCGCCGATACGGCTGGAGGTGGTGGACTCCGTCCTCCTGCTCACCATCAACCACACGGCCCTCGACGGCCCGGCCTGCCTGCGCGTGCTGGCCACGGCCGCCGAGCTGTACGGGGGCCGGGACAACGCCCCGGCGGCGCCCCCGGTCCGCCCCGCCGAACCACCGCGGGACGTCCCCGACACCCCGGCCGGTTGGGCACCCCCGGCGCGGGTGGCGCACGGCACCCCCGAGCCCTCCCCCGGCAACGGCCTGCTCGTCGCCGAACTCCCCCTCCCGCACCGCCCCAAGGGCTCCCCGTACACCGTCAACGACCAGCTCATGGTCACCACGGCCCTGACCATCGCCCACTGGAACCGGGAACACGGCGCCCGGCCACGCCCCCTGCGCATCACGATGCCGGTGGACGACCGCCCCCGCGACGCGACGATGCCCATCGGCAACGGCACCCGCCTGGTGGAAGTCCCCTTCGCGCCGCGGGAACTGGACGTCACCGACATGCCGGCCCTGCTGCGCCGCACCGCGGAGCGCACCCGGGCCCTGAAGGCCCTGCCCCGCCCCCAGCTCGGGCACGGCGCGGCCCTCCTGACCGCGCCCTGGGCGCCGGTCACCGCCCGGGCCGCCCTCACCCGGGCCCTGCGCCGGGCCGCCGCGCCCTGGACGTCGACGACCCTGCTCAGCAACATCGGCCGCATCCCCTATCCGCTGGACTTCGGTGCGGAGGCGGGCCGGGCGCACGCGGTCTGGTTCTCGGCGCCGGCCCGGATGCCGCGCGGCCTGACCGTGACCACCGCCTCCACGGCCGGCCGTCTCCACCTGGCCCTGCGCTGGTCGAAGGCCCTGCTCGGCCATGGCGACGGCGCCCATCTGCGCGACCTCTTCGAGCACTACCTGCACACCACGGAGGTGACCCCGTGACGACGCCGGCCACCACCGGACGCCCACCCCGGGACCTGCGCGACTTCTACGAGAACCCGGCCGTCCCGGTCGCCTCCGGCACCCCGCGCAGCCTCCGCCAGGCCCGGATGCTGGCCCGCGCCCTGAGCGGCCCGGCCGGCGCGAGCCCGCGGACGATCCTCGACATCGGCTGCGGGGACGGCACCGCCGCCGCCACCGCCGCCCCGCTCCTGCCCGGCCACCGGATCGTCGGCGTCGACTGGTCCCAGGACGCCCTGCGCCGCGCCCGCACCCGCATCCCCTACGCGGTGCGCGGCGAACTCACCGGAGGCGGCCTGCCGTTCGCCACCGGGTCGGCCGACGCCGTGCTGTTCAGCGAGGTCATCGAGCACCTCGTGGACCCGGACGCGGCCCTCGACGAGATCCGGCGCGTGCTGCGGCCCGGCGGCCATCTGATGCTGTCCACACCGAACCTGGCCGCCTGGTACAACCGCGGACTGCTGCTGGCCGGGGTGCAGCCGGTGTTCTCGGAGGTCAGCCTGCGCGGCATCCACGGCCGTCCGGGCCGGGAGGTCGTGGGGCACCTGCGGCTCTACACCGCCCGCGCCCTGCGGGAGTTCGTCGCCGCGTCCGGGTTCACGGTGGAACGCCTCGAAGGCGCGCCCTTCCACGGCGTGCCGCGCCCGCTGCGGCCGCTGGACCGGCTGGCCTGCGCCCGGCCGCAGCTCGCCTCGATCCTGCTGCTGCACGCCAGGAGGACGTGACCCATGTGGTGGGGCGTGGCCGCGGCGCTGCTGGCGAACACCCTGTACAGCCTGGGCTTCGTACTGGAGAAACGGGCGCTCGGCTCCCTGCCCGAGGTGACGATCCGCCGGCCGGCCCGGCTGCTGCGCCTCGTCCTCGGCAGCCCCTTGTGGATCGGCGGGTCCCTCGCCCTGGCCGCCGGTTTCGCCGCGCAGCTCGTCGTCTACCGCACTCTGCCGATCGCCGCCGCGCAGGGCATCTTCGTCTCCGGCCTGGTGCTGCTGGTGCTGCTGTCGGCGCGGCTGCTCGGCGAGGAGACCTCCGGCCGGGAGCGGTACGCGCTGGGCGCGATCCTGCTGGCCCTGCTGATGGTGGTGCTGTCGCTGCGGCAGGGCGGGGACACGGTCGGCCAGGACGCGCCCTACCCGCTGATCCTGCTGGTGTGCGTGCCCTCGCTGGCGGCCGGGGTGTGGCTGTACGCCTCCGCCGAGAGGCGCTCCCGCAACCGGCACCGGCGCCCGACGACCGGCGTGGAGTACGGCGTGGCGGTGGGCCTGCTGTACGGCGTCAGCTCACTGGCCATCAAGGGCGTCTCCGGCCGTCTGACGACCGGCGGGATCGGCGGCGCCGCGCTGGACCTGCTGAGCTCCCCCTATCCGTATCTGCTGCTGTTCACCGGCGTGTTCGGGCTGGTGATGTCGCAGGCGGCGCTCCAGCGCTGCCGGGCCTCGCTGATCGTGCCGGTGTGCACGACCGTGACCAGTCTGTTCACGGCGGTGCTCGGCACGCTGTCCTTCGGCGAGGCCCTGCCGGACGAGCCGCTGCGGCTGGGGCTGCGGGTGGCGGGCACGGCCCTGGCGGTGGCCGTCCTGCTGACCATGCCGAAGCACGACACCACTCCCCGACCCTCCCCACCCGCCAAGGAGCTGGCATCCCCATGAAGCCCGACGACCCGCTGCTGAAGATCCTGGCGTGCCCGATCGACAAGGGCCCGCTGCATCTGCTGGCCGACGAGGCCGGACAGGAGGAGGCGCTGTACAACCCGCGCCTGCGCCGCCGTTACCCGATCACCGACGGCATTCCGCAGCTGCTGCCGTCCTCGGGCGAGCAGGTGCCGGACGACCGGCACGAGGAGATCCTCAGGAGGATGGCGCCGTGACCAGCCTGGCAGCCCGCCTCGCCCCCGTCCTGCCCGCCCGGCTGGTGGCCGCGACGGCCCGGGCGCTCTACCCCCGCTTCGAACCGGAGCTGGCCCGTCTCGCCGAGCTGTGCCCGCCCCGCTGCGGTACGGCGGTGGACGTCGGCGGCTGGTACGGGCCCTGGACGCACCGCCTCGCGGGCCTCGCCGAGCAGGTCGTGACGATCGAGCCGGTGCCCCATCTGGCCCGGCTGCTGACCGCCGCCGCGCCGGGGAACGTCCGCGTGATCCGGGCGGCGGCCTCGGACCGCCCGGGCATCGCCCGCCTGTGGCTGCCGCCGGACGACTCCGGCGACCGGGGCGTGTCCTCGCTGGTGCGGCGCGACATCCACGGCCGGGCGCTGGACGTCCCCTGCGTCACGCTGGACGAACTGGGCCTGCGCGACATCGGCTTCATCAAGATCGACGTGGACGGCAACGAACCCGCGGTGCTGCGCGGGGCCACGGGCCTGCTGGCCCGCGACCGGCCGGCGCTGTTCGTGGAGCTGGAGTCCCGCATCCAGCCCATCGCGCCGGTGGTGACGTACCTGGCCCTGCTGGGCTACGACGGCTGGGTGCTGCCCGGCGACACCTGGGTGCCGCTGTCCGGATTCCCCCTGGAGAGCCACCAGGCGGACGCCTCCTACGTCGTCTCCCACGGTCTGCTCCGCCGGGTGCTGCCCTCCCCCGCCCTCAGGGGCCCGCGCTACGTCAACTCCGTGCTGTTCCTGCCCGACGGCCGCCGCCCGGGCATGCCCCGGGTGGGCGACGATGGGACGCATGCCCTCCGCGAAGCGCCCCGCTAGCCCCTTCACCCCGCTCGACTTCCAGCTGGTGCTGCTGCGCCGCATGGCCGATCACAACCCGGGCCTGGTGGAGGACGCCCGCCATGAGCTGGGCGTGTCGATCGCGGACATGCGCGAGGCCAACCGGCGCTGGCAGTCGATGGTCCGCTCCCCGCGCTCCCGCGCACCCCTTTCCCTCCCCCAAGTTCTCGGCTCCGCTCGAACAGGGGGGACCCCCATCCGCCAGGTGCTGGGCGAGCCGGAGTCCCGCACGCCGCGCCGGATCGGCGACCTGGACTGCGAGGCCTGGCTGTGGCCGGTGCCGCTCTGGCCGTCCTTGCGCTTCGAGGTGCTGACCGCCCCGAACCGCGCGGTGTGGAACGAGTGGCTGGTCCGCGCGCCGGGCGCGAAGGGCCCTGAGCTGCGCACGCTGGACGACCTGACCCCCTGGTCCTGCACGGTCGACGAGGCGGCCCGTGCCTTCGCCCCGGCCCGCCCCCTGGAGGGCACGGCCCCGACCCGGTGGGGCCTGGCGTTCACCGCGCCGGACGGGCGGGGGGTGCGGCGGGAGGCCGTCGCGGAGTTCACCTGGGGGCTGGTGCAGCGGGTGTCGGTCACCGGCGCCCAGGGCCGGGACGCGTGAGGTCGTGCCCCGACGGCGGCGGTCCCCGCCCGGCGCGATCAGCCGGCGGCGGCCAGGACCGCCCGTACGACGCGCGGCACGGAGTCCGGGTGCAGATCGAGGAACAGGTTCGGCTCGATCAGCTCCAGCTCCATTACGCACGGCTCCCCGTCCGGGCCGGTGGCGAGGTCCACGCGGGCGTACAGCAGCCCGGCGTCGACGGGCACGGCGGCCAGGGCCCGCTCGGCCACGGCCAGTTCGGCGGCGGTCGGCTCCCAGCGGCGCAGGTCGGGGTGGGCGACCTTGTCGGCGTCGTACGGCGTGCCCGGCGCGAGGACGGCGCCCTTGACGCTGGCGTGCAGCAGGCGCCCGCCGAAGTACTGAAGGGCCCGCTCGCCGTACGTGTCGATGCCGCTCAGGTAGGGCTGCACCATGACGGTGAACCCCTCGGCGTGCATCCGCTGGACCTGCCGCAGGGCGGCGTCGCGCTCCCCGGCGGGGTAGCGGGCGGCGTACCGGGCGCCGGCCCCGGAGGCGGGCTTCACGACGTACTCGCGGTGGGCGGGCAGCTCGACGGGGTCCCCGGGTGCGGCGTACCGGGTCGGCACGGTGGGCACTCCGGCCGCGGCCAGCTGCCCGAGGTAGCGCTTGTCGGCGTTCCACCGCACGACAGCGGCCGGATTGGCCAGCCGTGTCGCCTTCCCGCACCGCTCGGCCCACGCCGTGAACTCCTCGGCGCGCCAGCTGTAGTCCCAGGTCGAGCGGATGAGGGCGAGATCGAACCCGGCCCAGTCGGCCGCGGGGTCGTCCCAGTGCACGGCCACGGCGTCGGCCCCGGCCTGCCGCAGCGCCTCCACCAGCACCGGCAGGTCCCGGTCCTTGTGCTCCTCGCCGCGCGGGTCATAGGTCACGACGGCGATACGCGGGCTGCCGGCCACGACGACTCCCTCCTCGTACGGGCGATCGACTCGATGTCCGTACGCAGGCTAACAACCACACGCGAACCGCAGCGGTCCCACCCTGAGCGTCCCGGACCTGGACCGCGGGCGTTTCTTTCGGCGGTCGATGGTGTACGGAGGGATCGTGGCGGGTGGTCCTCCCCGGCCGGGGAGCCGTCTCAGGGGGGTGGCTCGTGCGCCCCTTCACAAGCTCGGATGGGGTGTGTGTTATCC
>NZ_JBFAIG010000025.1:0-96033 GCF_040654575.1 Streptomyces sp. NPDC050674 | reverse complement strand
AGCTAAGCCTTACAGCGCCGATGGTACTGCAGGGGGGACCCTGTGGGAGAGTAGGACGCCGCCGAACAATTTTTAGGGAAACCCCCGCATCTTCGGATGCGGGGGTTTTCTGCGTTTCCGGACCCTTTCCGGAAAAACTCGTTCTTCGTCGGGGTCTGTTTCGTCAGAGGCGTCCGGCCGCCTTCAAAGCCAGATACGCGTCCGCCAGTGCCGGCGCCAGATTATCCGGGGTGGCGTCGACGACCGTGACGCCGTGGCGGCGGAGCTGCTCTGCGGTGCGGTGCCGTTCCGACTGGGCGTGGGCCGCGGCGGCGGCCTCGTAGACCGCGTCGACATCCCCGCGAGCCTTGGCCATTTCGGTGATGTGCGGGTCCGCTACTGAGGCCAGCAGAACCGTGTGGCGCTGGGTGAGCTGAGGGAGGACCGGAAGCAGGCCCTCTTCGACGGGGGCGGCGTCCAGGGTCGTGAGCAGGACGATCAGGGAGCGGCGGCGCGACGTGCGCAAGGCCGTGGCCGTGAGACCCCGGGCGTTCGTTTCGACGAGTTCCGGCTCAAGCGTGGCCATCGCGTTGACCAGGGCGGGGAGGACATCGCCCGCGGTGCGGCCCTGCACGAGGGCGCGGACGTTCCGGTCGTAGGCGAGAAGGTCCACGCGGTCTCCGGCGCGGGAGGCCAGGGCGGCGAGGAGGAGTGCCGCGTCCACGGAGGCGTCGAGGCGGGGTGCGTCGCCCACGCGGCCGGCCGAGGTGCGGCCGGTGTCGAGGACCAGCAGGATGTGGCGGTCGCGCTCGGGACGCCAGGTGCGGACGGCGACCGTGGTCTGGCGTGCGGTGGCGCGCCAGTCGATGGAGCGGGTGTCGTCGCCGGGGACGTACTCACGCAGGCTGTCGAACTCCGTGCCCTCGCCGCGGGTGAGGACGCTGGTGCGGCCGTCCAGTTCGCGCAGGCGGGCCAGCTTCGAGGGGAGATGCTTGCGGCTGGTGAACGGGGGCAGCACCCGTACCGTCCAGGGGGCCTTGTGGGTGCCCTGGCGGGCGAAGAGGCCGAGCGGGCCGTACGAGCGGATGGTGACGCGGTCGGCCTGACGGTCACCTCGGCGGGTGGGGCGCAGGCGGGTCGTCACGCGGCGGCGCTCGCCCGGGGGGATCGTGATGCGGTGCCGGGATGCCGTGGTCTCCGTGCCGGGCGTCCAGGTGCTGGGGGGCCAGGCGTCGCGGATCCGGGCGCGCAGGGGGCGGCGGGACGGGTTGGTGAGGGTCAGGGTCACGTCCGCCGTGTCTCCGAGACGTACGGAGGTGTCGCCGGAGCGGGTCAGGCCCAGGCGGCTTACGGGGGCGGCCAGCGCGAAGTCGCAGGCGCACGCGGCGGCCAGGGGTGCGTTGACCGCGAGGATGCCCGTCCAGCTGGGCTCCCAGATGCCGATGGGGAGGGAGCCGAGGGCCGCGAGGAGGGCGGCGCGTCCGGTGAGTGCCATCAGCGGGGGACGGGGACGTGGGCGAGGATGGCGTTGATGACGGAGTCGGCCGTCACGCCTTCCATTTCGGCCTCCGGGCGGAGTTGTACGCGGTGGCGGAGGGTGGGGAGGGCCAATGCCTTCACGTCGTCGGGGATGACGTAGTCGCGGCCGGTGAGCCAGGCCCAGGCGCGGGCGGTGGCCAGCAGGGCCGTGGCGCCCCGGGGGGAGACGCCGAGGGTGAGGGACGGCGACTCGCGGGTGGCGCGGCAGATGTCGACGACGTAGGCGGTGATCTCCGGGGAGACCGTCGTCTTGGCGACGGCGGCGCGGGCCGCTTCCAAGTCGGCCGGGCCCGCCACGGGGCGTACGCCGGCGGCCTTGAGGTCGCGGGGGTTGAAGCCCTCGGCGTGGCGGGTGAGGACGTCGATCTCGTCCTGGCGGGAGGGGAGGGGGATGGTGAGCTTGAGGAGGAAGCGGTCCAGCTGGGCTTCCGGGAGGGGATAAGTGCCCTCGTACTCGACCGGGTTCTGGGTCGCCGCGACCAGGAACGGGTCGGGCAGGGGGCGGGGGGTGCCGTCGACGGTGACCTGGCGTTCCTCCATGGCCTCCAGGAGGGACGACTGGGTCTTGGGGGGCGTGCGGTTGATCTCGTCGGCCAGGAGGAGGTTGGTGAAGACCGGGCCGGGCTGGAAGGAGAACTCGGAGCTGCGGGTGTCGTAGACCAGGGAGCCGGTCACGTCGCTCGGCATGAGGTCGGGGGTGAACTGGACGCGCTTGGTGTCGAGTTCGAGGGCGGAGGCGAGCGCTCGGACCAGGAGGGTCTTGGCGACGCCGGGGACGCCTTCGAGGAGGACGTGGCCGCGGCAGAGCAGGGCGACGACGAGGCCGGTGACGGCGGGGTCCTGGCCGACCACGGCCTTGGCGATCTCGGCGCGCAGGGCCTCCAGGGCGTCTCGGGCGGTGCCCGGGTCCCCGGTCTGCCCGGCGTTGTCAGTGGTCGGGTCCATCATGGACGGCGTACCTCTCTTTCGAGGGCGTCGAGTCGGTCGGCGAGTGCGATGAGTGCTGCGTCGTCGCGGGGCGGTGGTCCGAAGAGGAGGGCGTGCAGGTCCTGGCCGTCGCTGTGGAGGTGGGCGGACAGGGCGGGGAGCAGGGCCTCGGGCGTGTGCGCCTGGGTGACGGGGACGCCGGTGAGGGGGGCGAGGCGGGTGCGGGTGGTGGAGCGAAGAGCGTCGGCCGCGCGGTCGCGGGCGTCGGCCTTGCGGTAGAGGCGGGCGTGCCCTTCGGTGGTCTCCGAGGCGCGGATCGCGACGGGGAGTTTTTCGGGCACGAGGGGGCCCAGTCGGCGTGCCCGCCAGAGGGCGGCCAGGGCTGCGGCGATGAAGAGTTGCAGGGTGCCCCAGAGCCAGCCCGAGGGGAGCAGGTCGAGGAAGCCGCGTTGGTCGTCGGCGCCGGTGGCCGACGTGTCGGAGAGCGAGGGGAGGTACCAGACCAGATGGGGGCGGGAGCCGAGGAGCTGAAGGGCCAGCGAGGCGTTGCCCTGCTGGTCGAGGCGGTCGTTGAGGAGGATGTCGGGCGCGCCGAGGGCGACGGTGTCGCCGTCGCCGTGTGTGTCCGGGATGCGCAGCAGGGTGGCCAGTCGCTCGCTGGGGTAGCACTTGTCGGCGCCGAGGTGGGTGGTGGTGTAGCGGAGCCCGCCGGTATCGGCGGTGCCGGCGCGCCGGGCGGCGGGCAGGGCGCAGTTGGGGGCGAGCGTCGAGTCGAGGCTGGTGGCGGGGTCGGCGGTGACGCCGGGGGCGAGCCGTTCGATGGAGGCGCTGCCGGAGGCGACCAGGACGGTGCGGCCGTCGGAGTCGGTGAACGCGTGGTGCAGCCGGGTCTGCTGACTCGGGGTCAGCAGGTCGGGGTTGGCGACCAGAAGGGTGGTGTCCGGTCCGGTCGCGGCGGCGGCTTCGTCCAGGGTGGTGACGACGCGGGTGTCGACGCCCCGGTCGGCGAGGAGTTCGGCGACGGCGCGGCTGCCGTTGGGGTCGGCGGAGCGGGGGTCGAGTTCGCCGTGCCGGGCGTCGGAGCGGATGACGGCGATGGCGACGGCTCCGGCGAGGAGCACCACGACGGCGAGCGCGATGCCGCGGGCACGGGTCCAGACCTGCCGGGCGGTCGGCGAGGCGGAGGTGGACGTGAGGGTGGCCCCGGTGGTCATTCGGCGGCTCCCTGGCGGGTGTGGGGGGCCGTGCTCGCGCTGCTCGTCGCGAGTTGGGGCTTGGTGCGTTCCAGGTCGCGGTCGAGTTCCGTGATGCGCTGGTACGTCTGCTCGGTCGCGGAGCGGCCGCCGTATGTGACGTCGTCGAAGTCGCGGGCGGCGGTGCGCAGCCGGTCGGTGTGGGCGGGCAGGGCGCGGCCGGCTTCGGCCGCGGCCTCGTCGGCGGTGCGCCCGGGGCGGGCGTCGAGGAGGGCGCGTTCCTCCAGGGCGCGGACGAGGGCCCGCATGCGTTCCTGGACGGCCTGGTTCCAGTGGCCCTGGGCGGCGTGTGCCTCGGCGTTGGCGCGGTGGTCGGCGGCGCTGCGGGGGCGGTCGTCGAACAGGGTGGCGGACGAGGTGGGTCGGCGGCGTGGGGTGCCCAGGCGCCACCACAGGGCGGCCAGGACCGCGAGGACGGCCAGGATGACGACGATCAGGCCGAGTGTGCCGCCGGGGGTGGCGGTCGAGGTGGCGTTGAAGAGCTTGCTGAGCCAGTCCCAGAAGGCGTCGAGGGCGCGCTGGAAGAGGCTGGGGTCGTCCTCGTGGTACATCCGTTTGGACAGCTCGCGCCGGGCCGCCTCGCGCGCGGGGTCGCGCGGGATGGTGAGGGGCGGATCGTCGGTGGAGCGGGCCGGCGACAGCAGGGAGGTGTCGCCGGCGCTCAGCAGCGTCCGTATGCCGGCGCGTGGCAGCGCCGTGGTGAGAAGTTCCCCCGCCCGGCTCACCGCATCAGCTCCCCGGGGTGGTGCCGGGGGCGGTGGAGCCGTAGTCCTGGACGCCTGCGGCGCGGGCCAGCTCGAGGTCGAGGGCCTCGCGGCGGATGCGCTGGTCGATGTAGAGCAGCACGGTGACGCCGGCGGTGATCGGGAACGTGATCATGGAGCCGATCACCGAGCCGATGCCGCTGATGATGAGGAACGTCCAGCCGAGGCCGCCCGCGCCGGTGTTCAGCCAGCCGGTGAGGCCGTCACCGCTGAGGGCCGCGGCGAGGAGGGTGAAGGGGATGACGATGATCGAGGCGACGATGTTCGCGATGAGCGTGGCGAGCAGCTGGATGCCGAAGATCCGCCACCAGGTGCCCTGGACCAGTTTCGCGGAGCGGACGAGGGCCTTCTTGATGCCCTGTTTCTCCAGCATGAGGGCGGGCGAGGCGAGGGAGAAGCGGATCATCAGCCACAGGGCGACGATGCCGGCGCCGATGACGCCCAGGACGGTGAGGGCGACGCCCGCTCCGCCGTTCACGGCGACGCCGACGAGGATGCCAGGCAGGGTTCCCACGGTGACGATGCCGGCGGTGATGAGCAGCAGCAGGCAGATCAGGCCGAACAGTTTGAGGACCTGAGGGCGGGCGTCCCGCCAGGCCTCGCCGATGGTCACCGGCTTGCCGAGCACGGCGCGGCTGGTGACGGTGGTGAGCAGGGCGGTCGCGATGACGGTGCCGACCAGGGAGATCACGAAGACGACGGTGGAGTTGAGCATGGCGTCGCCCATGGCGCGGCTCAGCTCGCTGAGGGTGGCGCTGGGGTCGTCGAGGGCTTCGGTGCTGGAGTCGTCCAAGACGAGGCCCTGGAACAGCACGACGATGACCTCGGTGATCACGGCCACGGTCAGCGAGATGCCCAGGACCGTGCGCCAGTAGGTGCGCATGGTGGAGACGGCGCCGTCGAGGATCTCGCCCACGCCGAGCGGGCGGAGCGGGATGACGCCGGGCTTGGCGGCGGGCGGGGGACCGCCCCAGCCGCTGCCCCAGCCGCCGTATCCGGGCCGACCTCCGGGGCCGTGTCCGCCGGGGCCTCCGGGTCCGTAACCGCCAGGGCCGCCGGGGGGCTGGTTGCCCCAGCCCGGACCGGGCGGCGGCGGGGGCGCCTGGCCGGGGACGGCCGGGCCGCTGGGGGCGGACCACTGGGCCGGTGGCGGCTGTTCCTTGGACCACTGCGGGCCGGGGCCCTGTGGGGCCGGGCCGGGCTGTGCCGGCTGGTCCGCGGGCTGTGCCGGGCCAGGGCGGTCGGTGGGCTCGGCAGGGCCGGGCTGCTCCGGCTGCTGCCCGTCGGACGGGGCGGATCCGGGCGAGGCCCAGCCCGGAGTGTCGTTCATCGTCGCTCCTTCACGGTGCCCGTCCGCGGTCGCGGCGGCAGGTTGGCAGCCATCGTGCCATGGGGTGGTCTTCGAGTGACCGGCCGCGGTGTGGGCTGCGTACCTTCAATTGTCCGCTCGATAGGGGGCAGACTGACGGCATGGCTGATCTGTACGCGCACAGCGGCGATGACAAGCGGCCGACCGAGATCCCGGCGATCCGCTGGGAAGAGCCACCGGAAGGCCCCGTTCTGGTTTTGCTGGACCAGACGAGGCTGCCGGCCGAGGAGGTCGAACTGGTCTGTACGGACGCGTCCGCGCTCGTGGAGGCGATTCGCACGCTCGCCGTGCGAGGTGCCCCTCTGCTGGGCATCGCGGGGGCGTACGGGGTCGCGCTCGCCGCCGCGCGGGGCTTCGACGTGGACGAGGCGGCGGCCGCGCTGGCGAGTGCCCGGCCGACGGCGGTGAACCTGGCGGTGGGAGTGCGCCGGGCGCAGTCGGCCCACGAGGCGGCGCTCGCCAAGGGTGGTGACGCCCGGCAGGCGGCCGCGGCGGCGCTGGCCGCGGCTCGGCAGCTGCACCGGGAGGACGCCGAGGCGAGCGGGCGGATGGCCGAGCACGGGCTGGCGCTGCTCGACGAGCTGCTGCCCGGTGGCGGGCACCGGATCCTCACCCACTGCAACACCGGTTCGCTGGTGTCCGGCGGGGAGGGGACGGCGTTCGCGGTGGCGCTCGCGGCGCACCGGACGGGACGGCTGCGCAGGCTGTGGGTGGACGAGACCCGGCCGCTGCTCCAGGGTGCCCGTCTGACGGCGTACGAGGCGGCCCGCAGCGGGATGGGGTACACGCTGCTCACCGACAACGCGGCCGGGTCGCTGTTCGCCGCGGGGGAGGTGGACGCGGTGCTCATCGGGGCGGACCGCATCACGGCGGACGGTTCGGTGGCCAACAAGGTCGGGAGTTATCCGCTGGCGGTGCTGGCGCGGTACCACCATGTGCCGTTCATCGTGGTGGCGCCGGTGACGACCGTGGACCTGGACACCGCGGAGGGCGCGTCCATCGAGGTCGAGCAGCGGCCGGGGCACGAGGTGACCGAGGTGACGGCGCCGCAGGTGCCGGTGGTCGGCGCGGAGGCGGGCGGCGGGATTCCGGTGGCGCCGCTGGGGACGCAGGCGTACAACCCGGCGTTCGACGTGACGCCGCCGGAGCTGGTGACGGCGATCGTCACGGAGGAGGGTGTTGTTTCACCTGTGACGGCCGAGGCACTCGCCGAGGTGTGTGCGCGGTCGCGGCGGGTGACGGCGGGCTGAGCCGGCGGCCGGGGAGGGTGCGCGGGGCCGGCCGGGCGTCGGCACCCTCGCCCTTCTCGCCCTGGCTGGAGATCATTCCGGGGTGGGCGAGGGCAGACAGTAGCGCTTGCTGCGACTATGGTCACTGGCGGTGACCTACCTCACCACTGCCTTCACCACTGTTATGAGAATGGGATGATGTCGTTTATGAAGGGACGAGTCCTTGTCGTCGACGACGACACCGCACTGGCCGAGATGCTCGGCATCGTGTTGCGTGGTGAGGGTTTCGAGCCGTCGTTCGTGGCCGACGGCGACAAGGCGCTGGCCGCTTTTCGCGAGGCCAAGCCCGATCTGGTTCTGCTCGACCTGATGCTGCCCGGCCGGGACGGCATCGAGGTGTGCCGCCTGATCCGGGCGGAGTCGGGCGTGCCGATCGTGATGCTGACCGCGAAGAGCGACACCGTCGATGTCGTCGTGGGCCTGGAGTCGGGCGCGGACGACTACATCGTGAAGCCGTTCAAGCCGAAGGAGCTGGTGGCCCGGATCCGGGCGCGGCTCAGGAGGTCGGAGGAGCCCGCTCCGGAGCAGCTCGCCATCGGCGATCTGGTCATCGACGTGGCCGGGCACTCCGTGAAGCGGGACGGGCAGTCCATCGCGCTGACGCCGCTGGAGTTCGATCTGCTGGTGGCGCTCGCGCGCAAGCCGTGGCAGGTGTTCACCCGTGAGGTGCTGCTGGAGCAGGTCTGGGGTTACCGGCACGCGGCGGACACGCGGCTGGTCAACGTGCATGTGCAGCGGCTGCGCTCCAAGGTCGAGAAGGACCCGGAGAAGCCGGAGATCGTGGTGACCGTCCGTGGCGTCGGATACAAGGCAGGACCGAGCTGACATGTCCGGCGACAGTGCCGCTTCGGCGCCCGGCCGGTCCGGGGCCCGCCCGGGGCGGCCTGTCGGGCGGAAGAAGTCCGGCTCCCGCTGGGGGCGGTTCCTGGAGAGCGGGTTGCTGCTCCAGGGCGGAGTTCAGGGCAGTCCGGTCATCCGCCTGTTCATGCGGTGGGTGCGCAGGCCACTGCTGCCGGTCATGCGGCTGTGGCGGCGCAACATCCAGCTCAAGGTCGTCGTCACCACGCTGCTGATGTCGCTCGGCGTGGTGCTGCTGCTGGGCTTCGTCGTCATCGGACAGGTGCGCAACGGCCTGCTGGACGCCAAGGTGAAGGCGTCGCAGAGCCAGGCCACGGGCGGTTTCGCGGTGGCCGAGCAGCGGGCCGACGAGGCGGCGAGCGGCACCGGCGCCGACATCGCCACGGCGGACGGACGGCCCACGCAGAATGTCGGCCCGTGGATGAGCGAACTCGTCTCCTCGCTGTCCAGCGGTGGCCAAGGGGCCTTCGAAGTGGTGACCCTGCCGGCCTCCGGCGCGGACGGCGCGGGCGGCCGTGGGCAGCGTGCCTCCGGCGAGGTGGACTGGAGCAGGAGCGTGCCCGCCGACCTGCGCGAGCGGATCGACAGCAGTACGACGGCCGCGCAGAGCTACACCCGCATCACCTACAACAACGCGACCAAGGACTCCCAGCCGGGCCTGGTCATCGGCAAGCAGGTCAGCGACCCCAACGGCGACCCGTACCAGCTGTACTACCTCTTCCCGCTCACCCAGGAGGAGAAGTCGCTCAGCCTGGTCAAGGGCACGCTGGCGACGGCCGGGCTGTTCGTCGTCGTGCTGCTCGGGGCCATCGCCTGGCTCGTCGTGCGGCAGGTCGTCACGCCGGTGCGGATGGCGGCGGGCATCGCCGAGCGGCTGTCGGCCGGGCGGCTCCAGGAACGTATGAAGGTCACCGGTGAGGACGACATCGCCCGGCTCGGTGAGGCCTTCAACAAGATGGCGCAGAACCTCCAGCTGAAGATCAGCCAGCTGGAGGACCTGTCGCGGATGCAGCGCAGGTTCGTGTCGGACGTGTCCCACGAGCTGCGGACGCCGCTGACGACCGTCCGGATGGCCGCCGACGTCATCCACGAGGCCCGTGTGGACTTCGACCCGGTGACCGCCCGGTCGGCGGAACTGCTCGCCGACCAGCTGGACCGCTTCGAGTCGCTGCTCGCCGACCTGCTGGAGATCAGCCGGTTCGACGCGGGCGCCGCGGCGCTGGAGGCGGAGCCGATAGACCTCAGGAACGTCGTACGGCGGGTGGTCAGCGGGGCCGAGCCGCTCGCGGAGCGCAAGGGCACGCGGATCCGGGTCCTCGGGGATCAGCAGCCCGTCGTCGCCGAGGCCGACGCCCGGCGCGTGGAGCGGGTCCTGCGCAACCTCGTCGTCAACGCCGTCGAGCACGGCGAGGGCAGGGATGTCGTCGTCAAGCTCGCGGCGGCCGGTGGTGCCGTCGCCGTGGCGGTGCGGGACTACGGGGTCGGACTCAAGCCGGGCGAGGCGACCCGGGTGTTCAGCCGCTTCTGGCGGGCCGACCCGGCCCGCGCGCGGACCACGGGTGGTACGGGTCTGGGGCTTTCGATCGCCCTGGAGGACGCGCGGCTGCACGGTGGCTGGCTGCAGGCGTGGGGGGAGCCGGGTGGCGGTTCGCAGTTCCGGCTGACGCTGCCCAGGACGGCCGACGAGCCGCTGCGGGGCTCCCCGATACCGCTGGAGCCCAAGGACTCGCGGCGCAACCGGGGTCTCGACGACGCCGGCCTGCCGTGCGGCGGTGGGGACGGCGAGAAGCGGGCGACTGTGCCGGCGCAGCCGGTGAGCGGTTCGGTGCCGCAGGGCGCGAAGCGGGACCCGATACCGCCGCGCGTCTCCCCGACGGCGGATCCGACGGCCCTGCCCGGCAACGGCTCGCGCGTGGTGCCCAGGCCGGCGTCGGGCGCACGGCGGCAGGACGAACCGGCGGGGGCGGAGCAGTCCGTCTCCGGCCGGAGCGCGGGCGGCCCGGAGGGGGTCGCGCGCTACGAGGACACCGGCGGCCGGGCCGGAACCGGCCGGGAAACGGCCGTGAACGGGCCGCGTGACGCGGAGGACCGCTCAGCGGGGCCGGGCGGCCGGGAGACCGGGCGCGGGGACGTGGACAGGCAGGGGGAGGCATCTCGTGGGCGCTGACCGCGAAGGGCGTGGCCGGCGCAGGCACGCGCGCGTGATGGTGTACGCCGCCGGAGGTGTTCTGGTGCTGGCCGGATGTGCCTCGATGCCGGACAGCGGGGATCTGCGGGGCGTGGAGTCCACTCCGCGCCAGGAGACGCAGGTGCGGGTGTTCGCCGTGCAGCCGGGGGAGAACGCGCCGCCCTCGGAGATCGTGCAGGGCTTCCTGGAGGCGCTCACCAGTGACGATCCGCACTACAAGACGGCGCGCCAGTACCTGACCCGTGAGGCCGCGAAGACCTGGCGGCCCGAGGCGTCCGCCACGGTGCTGGCGGACGGGCCGGGCGCCAAGCCCGAGCCGGGTCGTGGCGCGGAGGACCGCGGCGAGATCACGTACATGCTGACCGGCACCAAGGTCGCCACCGTCGACGCGCAGCAGGCGTACGCGCCCGCGACCGGGGCGTACGGCCGCAGTGTGCACCTGACGCAGGACGACAAACGGCAGTGGCGCATCGACGCGCTGCCGCAGGGCGTCGTGATGGGTGAGTCGGACTTCCAGCGCAACTACATGTCCGTCAGCAAGTACTACTTCGCTTCGAACACCGACGCGGCCGGGTCGAAGTCGCAGCCCACGGCGGTCGCCGACCCCGTCTATGTGCGCCGGCGCGTGGAGCCCATGACGCAGATGGTGAACTCCCTGCTCGAGGGGCCCTCGCGCTGGCTGGGGCCCGTGGTCAGGTCGGGGTTCCCCACCGGTACGGCGCTGGCGAAGGACGCCGGCTCGCTGACACCCGACGACCGCAACAAGCTGACGGTCCCGCTCAACGACAAGGCCGCGGGCATCGGCACCAACCGGTGCGAGGAGATGGCCGCCCAGTTGCTCTTCACGCTGCGCAACCTCAGCCCGGCGGTGGACGAGGTCGAGCTGCGGGCCGGCGGGGCGCAGCTGTGCTCGCTCACGCAGGGAGGGGCCGACGCGGCGGCCTCCCGGAGCTCGGCGCGGCACCCCGACTACCTGTACTTCCTCGACGGCAAGCACCGGCTGGTCCGGATCGCCGCAGGCAACAGCGACACCGACCCGGACCCGGCGCCCGGTGCGCTCGGCGACGGCGACACGGCGCTGCGGTCGGTGGCGGTCTCGCGTGACGAGCACACCGCCGCCGGTGTCGGTCTCGATGGCAGGTCGCTGTACGTGGGGTCGCTGGTCTCGGGCGGATCGCTCGGCGAGCCCGTACTGCGCAGCCAGGGCCGGGCCGAGAAGGACCGGCTGACGACGCCCAGCTGGGACGCGGACGACGGTCTGTGGGTGGCCGACCGCGACCCCGACCGTCCGCGGCTGCTCCTCCTCGAGGAGGGCAAGGGCGACCCGGTGGAGGTGCGCATGCCGCACCTGGACGGCCGGATCCAGTCCGTGCGCGTGGCCGCCGACGGGGTGCGGATCGCGCTCGTCGTGGAGAAGGGCGGCAAGAAGACCCTGCTCATCGGGCTGATCGAGCGGGAGGAGAAGCGGGGCGGGGGCGAGACCGTCAGGGTGGTCGAACTGCGTTCCGCGACACCGGGGTTGGAGGAGGTCACGGCCATGTCGTGGGCCGGTGACAGCCGGCTCGTGGTGGTCGGGCGCGAGCACGGCGGCGTCGAGCAGATGCGGTACGTCCAGGTCGACGGCTCCACGCCGGACGTACCGGCGCCGGCGGCCCTGACCGGCGTCAAGGACGTCACGGCCGCCGAGGACGACCGGCTGCCGCTGGTGGCGTACTCGGTGGACGGCATCGTCCGGCTGCCCTCGGGCGAGCAGTGGCAGAAGGTGACGGAGGGGACGGCACCGGTCTATCCGGGGTGAGGCGTGCGCGCCCGGTGGCGGATGCCGCCGGGGCGTGCTGTGTGGGGGCGGCCGGCGCGTTGGCGGTGTGCCGGTCCCTCCGGTCGTGTGCGCCTGCCCCTCCGCGTACGCGACCGTCTCACGGCCGCTTCTGCCGGGGAAACCCGGGAGGGGCGGCCGTCGGCGTTCCCGCCGGTGTTCCCTCCGGTGCTGCGGGGGTGCCACCCGTGCCGGCCCGTGCCGACCGGGCTCGTGCCGACCAGGCCCGTGCAGGGCCGGGCTCGTGCCGGCCGACCGGACCCGTGCAGGGGCGGCGCATGACGACGTGCAGGCCGTACGGGCCGGATGCCGGGGCGTGTGACGGGCCTGGGCCCGTCGGGGCGAGGCTCTCGTACGGGCTTCGCTCGTGTGGGGGACGAGCAGGTTGTGGCCGGGTGGGTTGTCCACAGGGGGTTGTCCACAGGGGTGGCCGGGCCGGGCCCGAGTCGGCACAGTGGTGGTCATGCGGGGGTGGTGGCAGGACCTCACCGACCTGGTGCTGCCGGGTGAGTGCGGGGGTTGTGGTGAGCCTCGTACGGTGCTGTGCGCGAGGTGCCGTGCGGTGCTGAGCGGAGCGGCGGCGCGCCGGGTGCGGCCGGTGCCCGAGCCGCCTGGGCTGCCCGTGGTGCACGCGGCGGCCCGGTACGCGGACGAGGTCAGGGCGACGCTGCTGGCTCACAAGGAGCGTGGTGCCCTGGCGCTGGCCGGACCGCTCGGGGCGGCCCTGGCCGGGGCCGTGCGGGCGGGGCTCCGGGGCACCCCGGATCCGGCTGCGGCCGGTCCGGCGTGGCCTTGGGGCGGCCGGGTGCCGCTGCTGCTCGTGCCCGTGCCGTCCGGGCGGCGGGCCGTGCGGGCCCGGGGGCACGATCCGGCGCGACGGATCGCGCTCGCGGCGGCGGTGGAGTTGCGGCGCAGGGGGGTTCCGGCCCGGGTGCTCGGTGTGCTGCGGCAGCGGCGGGCCGTGGCCGACCAGTCGGGGCTCAACTCCCGGCAGCGGTCGGACAATCTCGCCGGAGCGCTTGCGGTGGTTCCGGGAGGGGCCCGGCTGCTCGGCGGGGGACCGGTCGTCCTCGTCGACGACGTGATGACCACCGGGGCCTCCCTGGCGGAGGCCGCGCGAGCCGTACGGGCGGTGTCGTACATGTATGCGACCCCCTGCGGGGGGACGGGGCTGATTTCAAACGCCGCGTGCACTTCGGCCGTGTACGGGGGTGAGACGTGGGAAAGCAGAGAGGAACAGAACATCGGATCAAGGCGAGAGAGGACGGGCCGTCGGCCCGCCCGGCAGGGGCACGCGGGCGCAGGTGACGCCGGCGCAGTCGTCGACGTGCTGTGCGCGGCGGTCGTCGCGGCATCACCGGACTCTTTTGAAATAAACCGGAACTGACTGAGATCTTGTGTCGTTGCAGGTAACGAGAGGGCCTATTCACCTGAACGGAGGTACGCCGCAGTAGAGGGTGACGACATCCGTCCGGGCGAGATATGTTCGGTTGAGAGGGAAAGCCGCAGGCCACACCTCTCAAATCCGAATGCCGTGCTGCGGGTTTTTCTTCATCACCCGCGCCGGTGGAGTGGAGATCTCGCTCTCGGGGGAGGAGGTGGAAGTCACCGAGTCCGAGGTTCCGGGACTCACCGGAGCCTGGTGCAAAAGGGAGACGCTCCGCGGCGAAGCGGAGCGATCCGGGAACGGAGTTCTGCGTGGACATCGTCGTCAAGGGCCGCAAGACCGAGGTGCCCGAGCGGTTCCGGAAGCACGTGGCCGAGAAGCTGAAGCTGGAGAAGATCCAGAAGCTCGATGGCAAGGTGATCAGCCTCGACGTCGAGGTGTCCAAGGAGCCCAATCCCCGGCAGGCCGACCGTTGTGACCGAGTGGAGATCACGCTCCGCTCCCGCGGCCCGGTGATCCGGGCGGAGGCAGCGGCGAGCGATCCGTACGCGGCGCTCGACCTGGCGGCGGAAAAGCTGGAAGCCCGGCTGCGCAGGCAGCATGACAAGCGGTACTCGCGCCGTGGTGCGCGCCGCATCCCGGCCGCCGAGGTCGCCGATCATGTCCCGGGCGTGGCGACGCTCAACGGAAACGGCCTGGTGACGGCCTCCGAGGAAGAGCCCGAGGCCGTACCGACGAAGAAGATCGGCTCGCTGGAAGTGCAGGGTGACGGCCCCATCGTCGTCCGCGAGAAGACCCACGTGGCAGCGCCCATGACCCTCGACCAGGCTCTCTACGAGATGGAGCTGGTCGGGCACGACTTCTACCTGTTCGTCGACTCCGAGACGAAGGAACCGAGTGTCGTCTACCGACGGCACGCCTACGACTACGGCGTGATCCACCTCAGCACGGACACGATGGTCACCCAGGCGCACTCCCCCGACGCGGGCGGTGCGCTCGGCGGCTGACCGCGCCGGGTGACAGTGGAACAGGTGCCCCTGGAGCGCGTGTGCGCCCCCAGGGGCACCCCCGTGCGACCACTTCGCGCCCCGCTCCGGCACCCCGGTGCCGTCCGGGCATGAAATCATGGTGGCCACGGCCCAACCGGTGGGTCGTTGCTCTGGGTTGGCGATGGCTCAGGACCTCAGGCCACAGCCTTCAGGGGGAGGAACGATGGCGGACAGCTTCGGACCGATGCGTGGTGAGGACGCCGGCGACGGCGTCGTCGCCATGGGCCCGGACTCGGGGACTCCACGCAAGGAACCGATCAGAGTCCTCGTGGTGGACGACCACGCCCTGTTCCGTCGTGGTCTGGAGATCGTGCTCGCGGCCGAGGAGGACATCCAGGTCGTGGGGGAGGCGGGCGACGGCGCCGAGGCCGTCGAGAAGGCCGCCGACCTGCTGCCCGACATCATCCTGATGGACGTGCGGATGCCCAAGCGGGGCGGTATCGAGGCGTGCACCTCCATCAAGGAGGTGGCACCCAGCGCCAAGATCATCATGCTGACGATCAGCGATGAGGAAGCCGATCTCTACGACGCCATCAAGGCGGGCGCGACCGGCTATCTCCTCAAGGAGATCTCCACGGACGAGGTGGCCACCGCCATTCGCGCGGTGGCCGACGGCCAGTCGCAGATCAGCCCGTCCATGGCGTCGAAACTCCTCACCGAGTTCAAGTCGATGATCCAGCGCACCGACGAACGACGGCTGGTGCCCGCGCCGCGCCTGACCGACCGGGAACTCGAAGTCCTCAAGCTCGTCGCCACGGGAATGAACAACCGCGACATCGCCAAGGAGTTGTTCATCTCCGAGAACACCGTGAAGAACCACGTCCGCAACATCCTGGAGAAGCTCCAGCTGCACTCCAGGATGGAAGCGGTGGTGTACGCGATGCGGGAGAAGATCCTCGAGATCCGCTAGGTCCGACGGGTCCCCCGGGCCGGCCGAGTCCGCCCTCAGCTGAGCAGGCCGGCCAGTTCCTTGGCCAGGGGCTCGCGCAGGTCGGGCACGTCGACCCGCTCCACGCGGACGTCTGTGCAGTCCACCCAGGTCGCCGCCTCGGCCAGGGCCTGGGCGACGGCCGGGACCGCCTTCGGGCCGTCGAGCGTGACCTGCTTGGCCACCAGAGTGCGGCCCTCCCGGGCCGGGTCGACGCGGCCGACGAGACGGCCGCCGGCCAGCACCGGCATCGCGAAGTAGCCGTGGATGCGCTTCTGCTTGGGGACGTAGGCCTCCAGGCGGTGCGTGAAGCCGAAGATCCGCTCCGTGCGCGCCCGTTCCCAGATGAGGGAGTCGAAGGGCGACAGCAGTGTGGTGCGGTGGCGGCCGCGCGGGGGCGTCTCCAGAGCCGCGGGGTCGGCCCACGCCGGCTTGCCCCAGCCCTCGACCGAGACCGGCACCAGGCCCGAGTCGGCGATCACCGCGTCGAACTGCTCTCCCTTGAGGCGGTGGTAGTCGGCGATGTCCGCGCGGGTGCCGACCCCCAGCGACCGGCCCGCCAGGGCGACCAGGCGGCGCAGGCACTCGGTGTCGTCCAGCTCGTCGTGCAGGTGCTGCTCCGGGATGGCCCGCTCGGCGAGGTCGTAGACCCGCTTCCAGCCGCGGCGCTCGACGCACACCACCTCGCCGTACATCAGGGCGCGTTCGACGGCGACCTTGGTGCCGGACCAGTCCCACCAGTCGTTCGTCTTCTTCGCGCCGCCCAACTCCGTGGCCGTCAGGGGGCCTTCGGAGCGGAGCTGCTTGATGACCTGGTCGTAGACGCCGTCCGGGAGCTCGTGGTTCCAGTGCGGGCGGTTGCGGTAGGCACGGCGGCGGAAGGCGAAGTGGGGCCACTCCTCGATGGGGAGGATGCACGCGGCGTGGGACCAGTACTCGAAGGAGTGGGTGTCCCGCCAGTAGGCGTCCTCGACCGTCTTCCGGCCCACCGCGCCCAGGCGGGCGTACGGCACGAGCTCATGGGAGCGGGCCAGGACCGAGATGGTGTCGAGCTGTATCGCGCCCAGATGACGGAGAACGCCGCGGACGCCGGAACGACGGTCGGGAGCGCCGAGGAAGCCCTGCGCGCGAAGCGCGATGCGGCGGGCCTCGTCTGCGGAGAGGTCTGCTGTGGGGCGCGGGGTGGTCATGGTCGCAGACTAGGGGGTGGGACTGACAACACGGAGAGGCCTGTGGATTCACCGGCCGGGCCGAGCCGTCAGCGGGCCGGCAGGTACGGGGCCGTCGACGGAAGGCCCAGGTCCGAGGGGAGCAGGGAGCCCACCCAGGTGTCGCGGCGCACTCCCTTGTTGTTCGTCGCGGAGCGCAGCGTGCCCTCGATCGTGAAGCCCGCTCGTTCCGCCACCGCGCGGGACGCGCGGTTGCCCACCTCCGCGCGCCATTCGACGCGGTCGAGTGCGGCACGGGTGAACGACCAGCGGCAGACGGTCAGGGCGGCCTCGGTGATGTAGCCGTTGGCGCGGTGCCGGTGCGCGGCCCAGAAGCCGATCTCGCCCATGCCCGGGGAGCGCATCGTGATCCCGAGCATCCCCGCCAGTTCTCCGGAGTGCGGGAAGACACCGAAGGTGAACATGGAGCCGTCCGCCCAGCCGTCCGGGACCAGGCGCTCCGTGAAGTTCTCGGCGTGCTCGCGCAGGTAGGGCGAGGGGATCGTGGTCCAGCGCTGGATGTCGGGGTCCTGGCAGGCCTCGTACACGGCGTCGGTGTCCTGGGGGCCCACCGTGCGCAGCAGCAGGCGGTCCGTGGTGAGGGTGACGGGGTCCATCGGCCGATTGTGCGCGCAGGCCGGTCTTCATGTCATCGGTGTGCGGCGAGTGACCCGTGCGGTGGGTGAGGAGGTCATCACGCTTCGTGCAATCGGGCCGAGAGGTGCGGCACCATCCGAGGGGGCCGGACGTTGTCCCTGTGAAGCAGACGTGAATCAGAATGGAAGCAACGGACGGTCGCCGTCACGGCAGGCCCTCCCGGCGCGGTGGGGTCCTCGCATACGATGGCCGTTGCTCAGTAAGTCAAGTGGTAACCGACCGTCCCAGGCCCGACCGGCAAGGAGACCAACCCCCGTGTCCGTCCTCTCGAAGATCATGCGTGCAGGCGAAGGCAAGATCCTGCGCAAGCTGCACCGCATCGCGGACCAGGTCAACTCCATCGAAGAGGACTTCGTCGACCTCTCCGACGCCGAGCTGCGCGCCCTCACCGATGAGTACAAGCAGCGCTACGCCGACGGCGAGACCCTGGACGACCTGCTGCCCGAGGCCTTCGCCACCGTCCGCGAGGCCGCCAAGCGCGTCCTCGGCCAGCGTCACTACGACGTGCAGATGATGGGTGGCGCGGCCCTGCACATGGGGTACGTCGCCGAGATGAAGACCGGTGAGGGCAAGACCCTCGTCGGCACGCTGCCGGCGTACCTCAACGCGCTGTCCGGCAAGGGCGTCCACATCATCACGGTCAACGACTACCTGGCCGAGCGTGACTCCGAGATGATGGGCCGCGTCCACCGGTTCCTGGGGCTGGAGGTCGGCTGCATCCTCGCCAACATGACGCCGGCTCAGCGCCGCCAGCAGTACGCCTGCGACATCACGTACGGCACGAACAACGAGTTCGGCTTCGACTACCTCCGCGACAACATGGCGTGGTCCCAGGACGAGCTCGTCCAGCGCGGCCACAACTTCGCCATCGTCGACGAGGTCGACTCCATCCTCATCGACGAGGCCCGTACGCCGCTGATCATCTCCGGCCCGGCCGACCAGGCCACAAAGTGGTACGGGGACTTCGCCAAGCTGGTGAAGCGCCTCAAGCGCGGCGAGGCCGGCCAGCCGCTCAAGGGCATCGAGGAGACCGGCGACTACGACGTCGACGAGAAGAAGCGCACGGTCGCCATCCACGAGTCGGGTGTCGCCAAGGTCGAGGACTGGCTGGGCATCGACAACCTCTACGAGTCGGTGAACACCCCGCTGGTGGGCTACCTGAACAACGCCATCAAGGCCAAGGAGCTCTTCAAGAAGGACAAGGACTACGTCATCATCGACGACGAGGTCATGATCGTCGACGAGCACACCGGACGTATCCTCGCGGGCCGCCGTTACAACGAGGGCATGCACCAGGCGATCGAGGCCAAGGAAGCGGTGCCGATCAAGGACGAGAACCAGACGCTCGCCACGATCACCCTGCAGAACTTCTTCCGCCTCTACAAGCGCCACGACCACAGCGGCAAGGAACAGCCCGGTCTGTGCGGCATGACCGGTACGGCCATGACCGAGGCCGCCGAGTTCCACCAGATCTACAAGCTCGGCGTGGTGCCGATCCCGACCAACCGGCCGATGGTCCGCAAGGACCAGTCGGACCTGATCTACCGGACCGAGGTCGCCAAGTTCGAGGCGGTCGTCGACGACATCGAGGAGAAGCACCGCAAGGGCCAGCCGATCCTCGTCGGCACCACCTCCGTCGAGAAGTCCGAGTACCTCTCGCAGCAGCTCAGCAAGCGCGGCATCCAGCACGAGGTGCTCAACGCCAAGCAGCACGACCGGGAGGCGACGATCGTCGCCCAGGCCGGCCGCAAGGGCTCGGTCACGGTGGCCACGAACATGGCCGGCCGTGGTACGGACATCAAGCTCGGCGGCAACCCCGAGGACCTCGCCGAGGCGGAGCTGCGCCAGCGCGGTCTCGACCCCGAGGAGCACATCGAGGAGTGGGCGCAGGCCCTGCCGGAGGCGCTCGAGCGGGCCGAGAAGGCCGTCAAGGCGGAGAAGGAAGAGGTCGAGAGGCTCGGCGGCCTCTACGTGCTCGGCACCGAGCGGCACGAGTCGCGGCGCATCGACAACCAGCTGCGCGGTCGTTCCGGCCGTCAGGGCGACCCGGGCGAGTCCCGCTTCTACCTCTCCCTCGGCGACGACCTGATGCGGCTGTTCAAGGCGCAGATGGTCGAGCGTGTGATGTCGATGGCGAACGTCCCGGACGACGTGCCGATCGAGAACAAGATGGTCACGCGCGCGATCGCCTCCGCCCAGTCGCAGGTCGAGCAGCAGAACTTCGAGACCCGCAAGAACGTCCTGAAGTACGACGAGGTCCTCAACCGTCAGCGCGAGGTCATCTACGGCGAGCGGCGCCGCGTCCTGGAGGGCGAGGACCTGCACGAGCAGATCCAGCACTTCATGGACGACACCATCGACGCCTACGTCCAGGCCGAGACCGCCGAGGGCTTCCCGGAGGACTGGGACCTCGACCGGCTGTGGGGCGCGTTCAAGCAGCTCTACCCGTGCAATGTCACGGTCGAGGAGCTGGAGGAGGCGGCCGGCGACCGCGCCGGACTGACCGCCGAGTTCATCGGCGACTCCATCAAGGACGACATCCACGAGCAGTACCAGGCGCGTGAGGCGCAGCTCGGCTCCGAGATCATGCGTGAGCTGGAGCGCCGGGTCGTGCTGTCGGTCCTCGACCGCAAGTGGCGTGAGCACCTCTACGAGATGGACTACCTCCAGGAGGGCATCGGCCTGCGCGCCATGGCGCAGAAGGACCCGCTGGTCGAGTACCAGCGCGAGGGCTTCGACATGTTCACCGCCATGATGGAGGGCATCAAGGAGGAGTCCGTCGGTTACCTGTTCAACCTGGAGGTCCAGGTCGAACAGCAGGTCGAGGAGGTCCCGGTCGAGGACACCAAGCCGGTGGCCGACCTGGAGAAGCACGACGCGGTGCCGGCGCAGGCGGGCTCCCGCCCGGAGATCCGTGCCAAGGGCCTCGACGTGCCGCAGCGGCGCAACCTCCACTTCTCCGCGCCGACGGTCGACGGCGAGGGCGGCACCATCGAGGGCGACTTCACCGAGGACGGCGAGCCGGTGCGTTCCGAGGCCGACGGCCTGACGCGTGCGGAGCGTCGCAAGCAGGCGCGCAGCCGCGGGCGCCGCAAGAAGTGACGCCTGCCGCGTAGCGATGTGAGGGGCCGGACACCCGAGGGTGTCCGGCCCCTCTGTTTCGACGCCCTCACTCGTACGCCGGGCGGGGTGGGCGGGGGCCGCCGAGTTCCACCGCCGTGCAGCGCCAGCGGAGGTCCTGGCCCAGCTCCAGGCGGAAGGCCATGGCGCGCAGCCGGTCGCCGGCGCCGATGCGGGCGAAGGCCTCGATGGCGCCCGGGCGGGGCTCGAAGTAGCCGATGTCCCGTACGACGGGGCGGGCGCCACGGGTGCGCAGGGGGCCGCGTTCCGCCAGCCAGGCCAGTTCGTCGTAGGCGCGACCGCGGGTGTGGCGGAGCATCGAGTGGACGGGGCGGTGTCCGCTCAGCACGGCGACGAGGAGGTCGGCGAAGACGTCGGTGGGCAGGGGCTGGGGAACCGTCGCCCGAGCGGAGCCCTGGGCGGGGACGCGTGGGGCGCTCTCGGCGGAGCCCGGCGGAGTGAGGCCCGTGCGCACCCGGGTGGTGTCCTCCGCGGGCCTGCGAGGGGCTGTGCGGGGTGCGGAGCGGGTCGTGGAGGGCGTGGGCGGACGGGTGTCGGCCGGACGCGTACGCGGGCTCCTGGAGCGGTGGGAGACCGGCGGACGGCCCCCGGCCGCCGCAGGACGCGCGCGGCCGCCGCCGGGCGAACGCGGGGGTGCCGCCGCGGCGGCGGGGAGGGGTCGCCCGGCGCGGGCGCCGGAGGGGAGGGACAGTGTGGTGCCGAGAGGGGCGGGGGCTGTGGCTCCGTAGTCGTGGGGCGTGCGGGATGCGGTGTCCGCGAGGGGGCTGCGGGTGCCGGTGGCGCTGCGGGCGCTTCGGTCACGACCGTTGGACGCGTCGGTAGCCGGGGGCTGTGGGCTGTTCGCGGGAGGCTGTCCGGCCCCCTGGCCGGTGGCCAGCGCGGGCGGGCGTGGGGGCGTCGATTCCGTGGCCCTCGCCGGAAGCCGTGGGGTCGTCGGGTCGGTGGGCCTTGCCGCCGACCGCAGGGGCGTCGGGTCGGTGGGCCCTGCCGGAAGCGGCGGGGGCGGCGTGTTCGTGGGGCTCGCGGGTGGGTGGGGGGTGAGGCGGTGGCGGGTCCTGGTCATGACCTTGCGCATGGGGGGTCCCCGTTTCGTGGGTCCGGTGGATACCGGGGAGTAACTTCGGGTCGCTGATCTTGTACGGGGCGGACGGGGGCGGCGGCAAGGAGGCGGGACCCGGGTCGCGAGGGCCGCAAAGGTTCACCTATCAGGGTGATGTCGAGGGTGCGGAGCCCATGGGCGTGGGGGTGGACCGGGTGAATTCCCGGCCCGGGGTGGACGCGTCCGGCGGCTCGGGGCGGGACTCGAAAGGGGACGCCCCGCACGTATCCTGAAGGCCGTTTGGAGCTCTCCGACCACGACCACGAAAGCGGCCAGCCATGCGTGTCTACGTGCCCCTGACCCTCCCCGGTCTCGCCGAGGCCCACAGGACGGGTGAGCTGGGAGCCGGGCCGTTCGTCGCCTACGCCGTGACGCCCGCGCTGCGCGAGTGGTACGTCTCCGACGACATCGAGGAGCTGGAGTACGCGGCGCTCGGCCGGGCCGCGCTCGCCTCGCTGCGGCTGCTGGCGGCCGAGCCGGAGGCGCCGCGGCGCCGGGTCGTGGTCGCCGTCGACGTGGCCGACCGGGCGGCGAGCGCGGATCCCGGCCGCGGGCCCGACCCGGCGGCGCTGGGCGAGGTGCGGGTCGCGGGCCCGCTACGGCTGGGCAAGGCGGCGTCGGTGCATGTCGACGCGGCGGACGCCGAGACCGATGTGGCGGCGGCCGCCGAGGCGCTGCCGGCGGCGGACGGCGGCGACGGTGACGCGCAGTTCGTCGTGGACGGGGCGGAGGACCACGAGCTGCTGTGGTTCGCCACGCAGGAGATCCCGAACCTCGTGGGTGCCGGGGCCTGACACGGCCGAGGGGGCGCGTCGAGTCACCGCTCTCTTGATTGTCAGTGCGGGCGGGTACGTTTTCGGGCATGGGGACGAAGACGGGCGCGCACATTGTCTGGGACTGGAACGGGACGCTGTTCCACGACATCGACGCGATCATCGGGGCGACGAACGCGGCCTTCGCCGAGCTGGGCCTGGAGCCGCTGACGCTGGAGAAGTACCGGGAGCTGTACTGCGTGCCGGTGCCGAAGTTCTACGAGCGGCTGATGGGGCGGCTGCCGACCGAGGCCGAGTGGCTGGCCATGGACGACATCTTCCACCGGTACTACGCCGAGCACCGGACGGCGTGCGGGCTGACGGTGGGGGCCGCGGAGCTGCTGGCCGGCTGGCGCTCGTCGGGCCGCAGCCAGTCGATCCTGAGCATGTACGTGCACGAGGAGCTCGTTCCGCTGGTGCGGGGCTTCGGGATCGAGCCGCACTTCATACGGGTGGACGGCCGCACCGGGCCGTCGGGCGGCAGCAAGGCCGAGCACATGGTGCGCCACCTGGCGTCGCTGCGCGGGGTGGCGCCGGAGCGGACCGTGGTGATCGGGGACGCCGCCGACGACGCGGTGGCCGCGCTCCACGTGGGCGCCCGGGCCGTGCTGTACACCGGCGGGTCGCACAGTCGGGTGAGTCTGGAAGCGGTCGGCGTGCCCGTGGTGGACACGCTGGAGGAAGCGGTCGCGGAGGCCGAGAGACTCGCGGCCTGACCGGGACCCGCCGACGGCGCCCCGTAGCGGCACTGTGCAGAACGTCAAACTTCCAGGGCTGGTTTTGTACACATACGGCTCATGACGCGGTGCCTGTAAGGAGCGATAGCCTTGGTGGCGTGATCAGCGCGATAGTTCGCGGGGACGCCGTCGTCCCTGCCTTGCGCCCGGAGAGCACGGACGACATCCGTGACCGGGCGGCAGTCGCTGGTCTTCGCGGGCGGGACGTGGCATCGAGGACTCCCGGGACGCCGAGCATCACCCGTACCCGGGCGTCGCAGAGAGCAGCGTCACATCGGTGGCGTGGCTCAAGATTGGCTCAGACACCCCCGCTCATCTCACCTTGCGGCATAGCGTCGGAACAGACCGGATACCCCGTGTCACGACGTGAGGTCGTAAGCGCAGAGGCCGTACTTCCTTCTACGTCACGCAACGGCGCGCGACAGGAGCCAGAGGACAATGCAGACCAAGCTGGACGAAGCCAAGGCCGAGCTGCTCGAGAGGGCCGCCCGGGTAGCTGAGAACAGCCCGGTCGGGGGGCACCTACCGACCGGGTCGACGGGCGAGGAGACCCCAGACGCCCAGGAGGCCCCGGACCGCGAGACCCTCCTCACGTTCCTCCAGCGTTACTACCTGCACACGGCCCCCGAGGACCTCACCGACCGCGACCCGGTCGATGTCTTCGGAGCCGCCGTGTCGCACTACCGGCTGGCCGAGAACCGCCCCCAGGGCACGGCCAACGTGCGGGTGCACACGCCCACGGTGGAGGAGAACGGGTGGACCTGCAGCCACTCCGTGGTGGAGGTCGTCACCGACGACATGCCCTTCCTCGTCGACTCCGTCACCAATGAGCTGACGCGGCAGGGGCGTGGGATCCACGTCGTCATCCACCCGCAGTTCGTCGTGCGGCGCGATGTCACCGGCAAGTTGATCGAGGTCCTGTCGACCCCGGCCATCGGCGAGCTGCCGCACGACGCCCACGTCGAGTCGTGGATCCATGTCGAGATCGACCGCGAGACCGACCGGGCCGATCTGAAGCAGATCACCGCCGACCTGCTGCGCGTGCTGTCCGACGCCCGTGAGGCCGTCGAGGACTGGGGCAAGATGCGGGAGGCGGCGACCCGGCTGGCGGAGGGGCTGCCGGACGAGCCCATCCCCGGTGACCTGCCCGGCCCGCAGGTCGAGGAGGCCCGCGAGCTGCTGCGCTGGCTGGCCGACGACCACTTCACGTTCCTCGGCTACCGCGAGTACCAGCTGCGCGACGACGACTCCCTGGCCGCAGTGCCCGGCACCGGGCTCGGCATACTGCGCGCGGACCCGCAGCACGCCGGTGAGGAGAGCCACCCGGTCAGCCCGTCCTTCGAGCGGCTGCCCGCCGACGCCCGGGCCAAGGCACGCGAGCACAAGCTGCTCGTCCTGACCAAGGCGAACAGCCGCGCGACCGTGCACCGCCCGTCGTACCTGGACTACATCGGCGTCAAGAAGTTCGACGCCGAGGGCAACGTCATCGGTGAGCGGCGCTTCCTCGGGCTGTTCTCCTCCGCCGCCTACACCGAGTCCGTGCGCCGGGTTCCCGTCATCCGCCGCAAGGTCGAGGAGGTCCTGGAGCGCGCCGGGTTCTCGCCCAACAGCCACGACGGCCGGGACCTGACGCAGATCCTGGAGACGTACCCGCGCGACGAGCTCTTCCAGACCCCGGTCGACGAGCTGCGCTCCATCGTCACCTCCGTCCTCTACCTCCAGGAGCGCAGGCGCCTGCGGCTCTACCTGCGCCAGGACGAGTACGGGCGCTACTACTCCGCCCTCGTCTACCTCCCGCGCGACCGCTACACCACGGCCGTGCGCCTGAGGATCATCGAGATCCTCAAGGAGGAGCTGGGCGGCATCAGCGTCGACTTCACGGCGTGGAACACCGAGTCGATCCTGTCCCGGCTGCACTTCGTGGTCCGCGTCCCGCAGGGCACCGAGCTGCCGGAGCTGTCCGACTCCGACAAGGAGCGCATCGAGGCCCGGCTGGTGGAGGCCGCCCGCTCCTGGGAGGACGCCTTCGCCGAGGCGCTCAACGCCGAGCTCGGCGAGGAGCACGCGGCCGAAGCCATGCGCCGGTACGCGCACGCCTTCCCCGAGGGCTACAAGGCCGACCACAACCCGCGCGCCGCGGTCGCCGACCTCGTCCACCTCGAGCAGCTGAACGCCGAGGAGGGCAAGGACTTCGCGCTCAGCCTGTACGAGCCGGTGGGCGCCGCCCCCGAGGAGCGCCGCTTCAAGATCTACCGCACGGGTGACGCGATCTCCCTGTCGGCCGTGCTCCCGGTCCTCAACCGGCTCGGTGTCGAGGTCGTCGACGAGCGGCCGTACGAGCTGCGCTGCTCGGACCGCAGCGTGGCCTGGATCTACGACTTCGGTCTGCGCATGCCCCGCGCGAACGGCGCCGGTGACCACTTCGGCGACGACGCCCGCGAGCGCTTCCAGGACGCCTTCGCCGCCACCTGGACCGGCAAGGCGGAGAACGACGGCTTCAACGCCCTCGTCCTGAGCGCCGGGCTGACCTGGCGCCAGGCCGTGGTGCTGCGCGCGTACGCCAAGTACCTGCGCCAGGCGGCCTCGACGTTCAGCCAGGACTACATGGAGGACACCCTCCGCAACAACGTCCACACCACCCGGCTGCTCGTCTCCCTGTTCGAGGCGCGGATGTCGCCGGACCGGCAGCGCGCCGGGCACGAGATCGTGGACGCGCTGCTGGAGGAGGTCGACGCGGCCCTCGACCAGGTGGCCTCGCTCGACGAGGACCGGATCCTGCGGTCCTTCCTCACCGTCATCAAGGCGACCCTGCGGACCAACTTCTTCCAGGAGGCCGCGGGCGGCAAGCCGCACGACTACGTCTCCATGAAGTTCGACCCGCAGGCCATCCCCGACCTTCCGGCACCGCGTCCGGCGTTCGAGATCTGGGTGTACTCGCCGCGCGTCGAGGGCGTGCACCTGCGCTTCGGCAAGGTCGCCCGCGGTGGTCTGCGCTGGTCCGACCGGCGTGAGGACTTCCGCACCGAGATCCTCGGCCTGGTCAAGGCGCAGATGGTGAAGAACACCGTGATCGTGCCGGTCGGCGCCAAGGGCGGCTTCGTCGCCAAGCAGCTGCCCGACCCGAGCGTCGACCGCGACGCGTGGATGGCCGAGGGCATCGCCAGCTACAAGACGTTCATCTCGGCGCTGCTCGACATCACCGACAACATGGTCGCCGGCGAGGTCGTCCCGCCCGCGGACGTCGTCCGCCACGACGAGGACGACACCTACCTCGTCGTCGCCGCCGACAAGGGCACCGCGACCTTCTCCGACATCGCCAACGAGGTCGCGGAGAAGTACAACTTCTGGCTCGGCGACGCCTTCGCCTCCGGCGGCTCCGCCGGCTACGACCACAAGGGCATGGGCATCACCGCCCGCGGTGCCTGGGAGTCCGTCAAGCGGCACTTCCGCGACATGGGCGTGGACACCCAGACCGAGGACTTCACGGTCGTCGGCATCGGCGACATGTCCGGTGACGTCTTCGGCAACGGCATGCTGCTCTCCGAGCACATCCGCCTCGTCGCCGCCTTCGACCACCGGCACATCTTCATCGACCCGAACCCGGACGCCGCCACCTCCTACGCCGAGCGCCGCCGCCTGTTCGAGCTGCCCCGCTCCAGCTGGGAGGACTACGACAAGGAGCTCCTGTCGGCCGGCGGCGGCATCTTCCCGCGCACGGCCAAGGCGATCCCGGTCAACGCGCACATCCGCGAGGCCCTCGGCATCGAGGCCAAGGTCACCAAGCTGACCCCGGCCGACCTGATGAAGGCCATCCTCCACGCGCCGGTGGACCTGCTGTGGAACGGCGGCATCGGCACGTACGTGAAGTCCTCGGCCGAGTCCAACGCGGACGTCGGCGACAAGGCCAACGACGCCATCCGCGTCGACGGCCAGGACCTGCGCGTCAAGGTCGTCGGCGAGGGCGGCAACCTGGGCCTGACCCAGCTCGGCCGGATCGAGTTCGCGCTGCACGGCGGGCGGATCAACACCGACGCCATCGACAACAGCGCGGGCGTGGACACCTCCGACCACGAGGTGAACATCAAGATCCTGCTCAACGGCCTGGTCCGGGACGGCGACATGACCGTCAAGCAGCGCAACAAGCTGCTCGCCGAGATGACCGACGAGGTCGGCCACCTGGTGCTGCGCAACAACTACGCGCAGAACACGGCCATCGCCAACGCCCTGGCCCAGTCCGGCGCCATGCTCCACGCCCAGCAGCGCTTCATGAAGCACCTGGTCAGGGAGGGGCACCTGGACCGGGCGCTGGAGTTCCTGCCCACCGACCGGCAGATCCGCGAGCGGCTTGCCCAGGGCCAGGGTCTGACCGGGCCGGAGACGGCCGTGCTGATGGCGTACACGAAGATCACCGTCGCCGAGGAGCTGCTGCACACCTCGCTGCCGGACGACCCGTACCTCAGCACGCTGCTGCACGCCTACTTCCCGACGAAGCTGCGCGAGCAGTTCCCCGAGCACCTGGTCAGCCACCCGCTGCGCCGCGAGATCACCACGACGGTCCTGGTGAACGACACGGTCAACACGGGCGGCACGACCTACCTGCACCGGCTGCGGGAGGAGACCGGAGCGTCGCTGGAGGAGATCGTGCGGGCGCAGACCGCCGCCCGGGCGATCTTCCGCCAGTACCCGGTGTGGGACGCGGTCGAGTCCCTCGACAACAAGGTCGAGGCCGAGGTCCAGACCCGCATCCGGCTGCACTCGCGGCGTCTGGTGGAGCGCGGCACCCGCTGGCTGCTCAACAACCGTCCGCAGCCGCTCCAGCTCGCCGAGACGGTCGACTTCTTCGCCGACCGCGTCGAGCAGGTCTGGGGCCAGCTGCCCAAGCTGCTGCGCGGCGCCGACCTGGAGTGGTACCAGAAGATCTACGACGAGCTGACGGGCGCCGGCGTCCCGGAGGACCTCGCCACCCGGGTGGCGGGCTTCTCCTCGGCCTTCCCGACGCTCGACATCGTCTCGATCGCCGACCGCATGGGCCGCGAGCCGCTGGACGTCGCCGAGGTGTACTACGACCTCGCCGACCGGCTGCGCATCACCCAGTTGATGGACCGCATCATCGAGCTGCCCCGCTCCGACCGCTGGCAGTCCATGGCCCGCGCGGCCATCCGCGAGGACCTCTACGCGGCGCACGCGGCGCTGACCGCCGACGTCCTCGCGGTCGGCGACAGCACCTCGACGCCGGAGCAGCGCTACAAGGCGTGGGAGCAGAAGAACGCGGCGATCCTCGGCCGTGCCCGCAGCACCCTGGAGGAGATCCAGAGCTCCGACGCGTTCGACCTCGCCAACCTGTCGGTGGCGATGCGCACCATGAGGACGCTGCTGCGCACGCACTCGTAGGGCGTACGGCGTGACGGGCGCCCCGGGCCGGTTCCGGCCCGGGGCGCCCCTTCTTGGCCTGCCTTAGGGCGATTCGACTGGAGGACTTACCGAATCCGGCTAAGGCTTGGGGCGTGACTGTGAACCTCTCCGCGGAGCGAGTGGCCGTCCCCGCCCTCCCGGTCAAGCGCGTCGTTCTCGAGGCGGTGAACTTCGCGCTGGTCGGCGGCAGCGGCGTCGCCGTCAACTTCGTGGTGTTCAACGTGCTCCTGCACGGGCTGCACCGGGCCGCCATGGTGGCGACCGTGGCGGCCAGCCTCGTCGCCATGAGCGGCAACTACCTCGGCTTCCGGTACGTCACCTACCGCGACCGGGCCTCCCGGACAGGGCGACAGATCGCGCTGTTCTTCGGCTTCAGCGCGCTCGGCGTGGCCATGGAGAGCGGGCTGTTCTACGCCGGGTACCACGGCCTCGGCCTGGCCGGGCCCCTGGCCTCCAACGCCGTCAAGGCGGTGTCCATCGTCCTGGCCTCCGCCTTCCGCTTCCTCGTCTACCGGACCTGGGTGTTCGGGCACGATGCGCGCCGCGCCTAGACCGGCCGTCGCCGCCGCGCAGGCCGCCGCCGCGGTGGTCCTCCTGCTGCTGCTCCTGGTCATCGTCCGGCTGCCCTGGGCCGGTGACCTCGGCATGCACGCGGCGACGCTCCAGCGCCTGCGGCACGACCTGGTCGACCCGGGCGATCCGCTGGTCGACGCGGACACGCCGAGCCCGTACTACTCGCCCTGGATGCTGGTGCTCGGCTGTGTCGCCCGGGTCAGCGGCCTGTCGGTCTTCGTCGTGCTGCGGCTCGGTGCGCTGGCCGGGCTCGCGCTGCTGGTCACGGGGGTGTGGCGGTACGTACGGACCCTGACCGGGCACCGGGCCGCGCCCGCGCTGGCCCTGCTGAGCCTGCTGCTCCTGTGGGGGACGGCCGTGTTCAAGTGGAGCGGCTTCTACGGGCTCGACTCGCTGGCCCTGACGGTGTCGTACCCGAGCCTGTTCGCGCTCGGGCTGGCCTTCCACCTCTGGGCGTGGCTGGGGCAGGCGGTGCGCTCCGGCGCCGGGTGGGGCGGGTGGCTCGGGCTGGGGGCGCTGTGGGCGGTCGTCCTGCTGTGTCACCAGTTCTCCGGGGTGGTGGCGTCCCTGGGGGCGGCCGCGACGGTGGTGGCCGCCCGGCCGGACCGGCGGGTCTGGCTCCGGCTCGGCGGCGGTCTGGTGGTGGGGTTCGGGGTGCTGGCGCTGTGGCCGTACTACGACTTCTTCGCGCTGTTCGGGGCGGGGGACGGGCTGGAGGCGGTGCACCGGCCGTTGTACGAGGACCTGCTCGGGCGCTACTGGCTGGTGCTGCTCGGGGTGGTGGCGCTGGGGGCGCGCGCCTGGCGGGACCGGTGGGATCCGCTGGTGCTGTTCTTCGTGCTGGGCGTCGCGGTGGTGGCGGCCGGCGGGGTCTGCGGCCACTACTCCTGGGGGCGGGCGCTCCCTGCGGCGCTGATTCCGGCGCAGCTCGCGGCGGCCGTGGAGGTGTGCGAGGCCGGGCGGCGTGCGGTGCGGGTGGGGTGGGCGTGCGTGCTGGGCGCGGCGCTGGCGGTGGGGGCGTGGACGCAGGCGGGGGCGGTGGCGTACGTGGTGAAACCGCGGGAACTGCCGGCGGCTGTCGCGGAGAAGTACCGGCGACCGTGGGCGGGCTACCACTGGATGACGCGCTGGGTGCGGTACGGGGATGTGGTGATGGCGCGGGAGGGCCGGCCGGCCCGGCAGATCCCGGCGTACGGGGCGTACACGGTGGCGCCCGGGTATCCCGACTTCTTCCTGCCGGACGAGGAGCGGCGGGAGGGAGCGGTGCGGAGGTACTTCGCCGGGGGGACGTCGGGGGAGGAGCGGCGGGAGATCCTGCGGGAGTACGGGGTGCGGTGGGTCGTGGCGGGGGTCGGGATGCGGGGCGCCGGGTTGCGTGAGGTGGCCCGGGGACCGGAGGGGCAGGTGTTGTACGAGGTGGTGCGTTAGCGGGTGCTGCGGGGTGGTTGCCGAGGTCGGGTGGGTGCGCGGCCCGGCGGAGCGGGGTGCTGCCCGCGCCCACCCGTGCCGCCCCGGGCGGCACGCATGCCCGCAGCCAAGCGGCGGCACGCATGCCCGCAGCCGGGGGCTACCGCAACGCGCTCGCCACCAGCCTCGCTGCCCGTTTCACCCTCGGACGGGCCAGTCTGCGTACCGTCGGGCGGATCACTCTCGCCGTGAGTCCCACCGGTTCCCAGCGGACCTGGAGGCGGCCCGGGCCGTGGCCCTCCGGCTCCACCGTCAGGTGGTGGGACGGGACGCGGGTCGTCAGCGTCGGGAACGTCAGGGGCGCCAGCAGCAGACCCGTGTGGGACAGGCCCTGGTGCTGGAGGCGGAGCAGCGGGTGGCGGATGCCCGCGAAGCCCTGGAGGGGGAGCCGGGCCGCCCCGAGGTCGAGGTGGGCGTGGCCCTCGAAGAGGCCGGGGCGGACGGGGGAGAGGCGGAAGGGGACGCTGAGCCGGCGGCCGCCCGGGGCGATGAGGAGCATGGCGCGCTGCGGCCCGACCGGCAGCCGCAGCGCCGGGTCGTACGTGCGGATGGTGAGGTCGATCGCGGCGCCCGGGCCGCGGGTGATCTCCGTGATCTCGTGGCGGAACAGGGCGCTCGGGAAGGGACGGGTCGCCAGCTCCAGGTCGGAGACGTCCAGTTCACGGCGTGACCACTCGGAGTCGGGGACCCGGTCACCCCAGTAGGTGCGGCCGTCCGCGTCGGTGACCACGCGCCTCGGTCCCACTCCGTGCCCCAGGCCCCGGGCCGCGAGGCGGGCCTCCGGCAGCCGCCGATCGCGGATCAGCTGGAGGACGACGCGTTCGGCACGCGGGAGGCGGGCGAACGCGCCCGGGGTGAGCGTGTCGAGGTAGGGCGTGACGATGTCGGCGAAGGACGTCAGCCAGGCGTCGTCGCGGTACGGCAGATCACCGGCGTACATGCGGAAGTCGTGCTTGAGGAACTTGTGGTCCTTGTCCTCACGCAGCGACTCGTGCCCGCTCTCGGCCAGGAACGCGTCGATGAGCCGCTGGACGTGGACCCGGTCCTGGACGTTGGCGAGCTTGTGCCGCTGGTTGGATATGGAGGCCGTCTCGGAGGCCGCGAAGGGCGCCACGTACCAGCGGTAGACCGGCTCGGGGACGATCGTGAAGCTCTTGGCCAGGCAGTACGCCTGGGCCGAGAACAGCTGGTCCTCGTAGTGGATGCCCTCGGGGAAGCGCAGGCCGTGCCGGTCGAGGAAGGCCCGGGAGTACATCTTGCTCGTCGACAGGTGCTCGAACAGCAGCCGCGGGTCCGCCTCGATGCCGTCGAGGGTGCGCCGCTCGGCGACCAGGTGCGGCATCCACGTCGAGCGGCGGCCGTTGTCCACGCGGATCCGTTCCACGGCGCCCATGGCGAAGTCGATCTCGCGTTCGCGGTGCGCGGCGAGCAGAGTCGCGACGGCGTTCTCGGGGAGTTCGTCGTCGCTGTCGAGGAACATCAGGAACGGGGCGCGGGCGATCCGCAGCGCGCGGTTGCGGGGGACGCTGCACCCTCCGCTGTTCCGCTCCAGGCGGAGGTGGCGGACGCGGGGGTCCCGGGCCGCCAGCCGCTGCGCCACCGCCGGGGTCTCGTCGGTGGAGTGGTCGTCGCTGATGATGATCTCGATGTCGGTGTGGGTCTGGCGGCGGACCGAGTCGACCGCGCGGGTGAGCCGTTCGGCGTCGTTGTAGACGATGACCGTCACGGTGACGTCGGGGGTGCTCATGCGGTCGCCTCCTGCGGGGTCGGGGCCGGGGTGCGCTCCTCGACCGGCAGCACCGGCGGCAGGTCCCGTTCGTCCTGGCCGAGGAAAACCCGGCGCACCACGCGTTCGGCGGCGCGTCCGTCGTCGTACTCGCAGAACCGGCGCCGGAAGACGGCCCGGGTCTTCGCCGCGTTCTCGTCGCGCCAGGCCTCGGTGGTGAGGATCTCCGTCAGCTCCTGCTGGGTGCGGGAGACGGGCCCCGGGGCCTGGTCCATCAGGTCGAAGTAGACGCCTCGGGTCGTGCGGTACGTCTCCCAGTCGTCGGCGTGGATCACGATCGGCCGGTCGAGGTTGGCGTAGTCGAACATGATCGAGGAGTAGTCCGTGACCAGGGCGTCCGCGGCCAGGCACAGTTCCTCGACCGGGTCGTAGGAGGAGACGTCGACGATCCGGCCGGTGCGGCGCAGGTTGGTGAGCGGGGAGGCGGCGCCGCCGTAGAAGTAGTGGCCGCGCACGAGCAGGACCGTGTCCTCGCCCAGGCGGTCGGCGAGGGCGGCGAGGTCCAGGCGCGGGGTCCAGCCGGCCTCGTAGTCGCGGTGGGTGGGCGCGTAGAGGACCGCCCGGCGGCCGCGGGCGATGCCGAGCCGGTCGCGGACCGCGCGGATCTCGGCGGCGCCGGCCGTGTAGTAGACGTCGTTGCGCGGATAGCCGTGGTCCAGCGAGACGTAGCGCGACGGGTACGCGCGCTCCCACATCCGGGTGGTGTGGCTGTTGGCCGAGACGCTGAAGTCCCACTTGTCGATGCGCTCCAGCAGCGCCCGGAAGTCCAGGCCCTGCGCGGCGGCGGGGAACGCCATCTGGTCGATGCCCATGCGCTTCAGGGGCGTGCCGTGGTGGGTCTGGACGTGGATCGAGTCGGGGCGTTTGACCACCGCGTTGGGGAAGTTGACGTTGTTGACGAGGTACTTGGCGGTGGCCAGCACCTCCCAGTAGCGGCGGCTGCCGGGCACCACGTGGTCGGTGCCGGGCGGCAGCAGCGCCGCGTTCTCCTCCGTGACCACCCACACCGGGTGGATCTGCGGGGCGAGTTCGGTGAGCTTGGCGGCGATCGCGGCCGGGTTGCAGGCGACGCCGCGGTTCCAGTACGCCGAGAACACCGCGAGGTGCGGGTTGACCGGGCGGCCGAGCGCCCTGCGGTACTGGTGGTCGCGGAGCATGGCGCCGGCCTGGCGCTTCCGGGCCCGTACGGCCGATCTGGCGGTGCGCCGGGTGCGGTTGACGGCCTGGAACGCCCGGTACTTCGCGTAGGCGCCCTCCTCCAGCAGGGAGCGGCGGACGCCTTCGAGTCCGCCCGGGCGGCGGTAGCCCTCGGGGCGGTGGCGCAGGGCGGCCAGGGACGCCCGGCGGAAGAACTCCCGTGCGACCTCCTCCGGCATGCCGCCGCGCGCGAAGGTGCGCAGGCAGTCGCGGACCATGACGTCGTAGAGGACGGTGTGCACGGGGCGCCGGTCGCGGGTGAGGCCGAGGAGCGACTCGTAGCGCTCGACGAGGCCGTAGCGCTGCTCGGGCGTGACCGGGGGCAGGCTCGCGGGGCGCAGCCGGCGGTCCTCGTAGGCGACGTGCGGCAGGCAGGCGACGCGCTCGGCGAGCAGCAGGGCGGCCAGGGCGGCGTACGGTTCGTCCTCGGTGCTGAGCCGTGACTCGTGCGCCCGCCAGAAGTCGGCGCGCAGGACGCGGGTGCCGAGCAGCGGGGTGAGCCGCAGCAGGGGCGCGCAGTCGTCGAGGGCGAGGTCGGCGCGGCCCGCCCGGGCGAGGAGCGGGCCGTCAGAGGAGGGCATGCCGGAGGTGTGCCAGGTGCTGCGGACGTGGTCCAGCAGGAGGACGTCGACCTCGCCGGGTAGCTCGGCCACCCGCTCCGCGACCGTGCGCGGGGTGCCGGCGGGCAGGCCGTCCTTGGCGTGGACGAAGTGCAGCCAGCGGCCGGACGCCCGGGCCGCGCCCGCCGCCCGGGCCGCCGGATCGCCGGTGCCGTCCGGAAGCGGCACTACGTCGACCGCGCCGTCCGGGGTGTGCCGCTCGGCGGTCTCCCGGGCCCAGTCGCCGACCGTGGCCACGATCACCTCGGCGTCCGGCAGGGGATGGGCGGCGAGGGAGTCGAGGAGTTCCGTCAGATGGTCCTGAACGTTCGGCCCGTGGACGATGACACTGAGTTCGGCCATCCCGGGGACCCCCTCTCGCAGCGTGCACCGTATGCGGTCATGCTGC
The DNA here is from genome assembly GCF_040654575.1 of Streptomyces sp. NPDC050674. Classification (NCBI taxonomy): domain Bacteria; kingdom Bacillati; phylum Actinomycetota; class Actinomycetes; order Kitasatosporales; family Streptomycetaceae; genus Streptomyces; species Streptomyces sp. NPDC050674. The sequence goes on along the minus strand of NZ_JBFAIG010000025.1, from coordinate 61,590 downwards.
CATCAATGGGACGAAAGGGCCGACCGGGTGGGCCTCACGAGGGAACGGCGGCCTTGGGCTTCGGCTTGGCGGCCTTGTCGCCGGTGAACGCCTCGTACTCCTTGAGGACGTCCTCCGTCGGGCCGTCCATGCGCAGTTCCCCGCGCTCCAGCCACAGCACGCGGTCGCAGGTGTCGCGGATCGACTTGTTGTTGTGGCTGACCAGGAACACCGTGCCCGCGTGCTTGCGCAGCTCGCGGATGCGCTCTTCGGAGCGCTTCTGGAAGGAGCGGTCGCCGGTGGCCAGGGCCTCGTCGATCAGCAGCACGTCGTGGTCCTTGGCGGCGGCGATGGAGAACCGCAGCCGGGCGGCCATGCCGGAGGAGTACGTCCGCATCGGCAGCGTGATGAAGTCGCCCTTCTCGTTGATGCCGGAGAAGTCGACGATCTCCTGGTAGCGCTCCTTGACCTGCTCGCGGGACATGCCCATGGCCAGGCCGCCGAGGTGCACGTTGCGCTCGCCGGTCAGGTCGTTCATCAGGGCCGCGTTGACGCCGAGCAGGGACGGCTGGCCGTCGGTGTAGATGTGGCCGTTCTCGACGGGCAGGAGTCCGGCGACGGCCTTCAGCAGGGTCGACTTGCCGGAGCCGTTGGTGCCGATCAGGCCGATGGCCTCACCCCGGTACGCCACGAAGGACACGTTCTTCACGGCGTGCACCCGGCGCACGCCGGAGGCCTTCTCGGTCTGCTTGCGGCGCACGATGCGGTTGAGGGCGGCGGTCGCGGAGCCGCGTCCGGCGCCGGTGCCGTTGACGCGGTAGACGATGTCGACGCCGTCGGCGATGACGGTGGGGATCTTCTCGCTCGGGTGCTCAGCCACGGCCGTACGTCTCCTCAGCCTTCCAGAAGTAGATGAAGCCGCCGACGCCGGCGACGAGCGCCCAGCCGACGGCGATCGCCCACACGTGGGCGGGGAGCTGGCCGGCGTGGAAGCTGTCGATCAGGGCGAAGCGCATCAGGTCGATGTAGACGGCGGCCGGGTTGGCGGCCAGGGCGATGGTCACCACGTGGGGCAGGCTGTCCTTCTGTGCCAGCTTGTCGATGCTCCACATGACACCCGAGACATACATCCAGGTGCGCAGCACGAACGGCATCAGCTGTGCGATGTCGGGGGTCTTGGCACCCATCCGGGCCATGACCATGGAGACGCCCGCGTTGAAGGTGAACTGGAGGAACAGCGCCGGCAGCGCCAGCAGCCAGGACACCCCGACCGGCACGCCGAAGCAGAGCAGGATGACGACCAGGGCCGCCATCGAGAACAGCAGCTGCTGGAGCTGCTGGAGGCAGAAGGACAGCGGCAGCGCGGCGCGCGGGAAGTGCAGGGCGCGGACCAGGCCGAGGTTGCCGGAGATGGCCCGGGTGCCCGCCATGATCGAGCTCTGCGTGAACGTCCAGATGAACACGCCGGTGACCAGGAACGGGATGTAGTCCGGCACGCCGTGCTTGGTGCCGAGCAGCACGCCGAAGATGAAGTAGTAGACCGCCGCGTTCAGCAGCGGGGTCATCACCTGCCAGACCTGGCCGAGCTTCGCCTGGCTGTACTGGGCGGTGAGCTTGGCGGTGGCGAACGCGGTGATGAAGTGGCGGCGGGCCCACAGCTGGCGCACGTACTCGGGCAGGGAGGGCCGGGCGCCGCTGACGGCCAGGCCGTGGCGGGCGGCGAGGGCCGCGAGGTCGTCGGCCGGGACCGGTGCCGGGGACTGGGGCGGTGTGTGGAGGACCGTACTCACATCCGCTGCTTTCGCTCGGGGAGGGGTGGGACCTGGGCCGCGAAGAGCAAGGGCAGGGGTGGACTTTTACCGGACTCTTCACGGATTCTTACGTCGGGACGGGACCGTATCGTCGTAACGGGAGCGTACGACGGCCGAGCGTCGGAACGCAACCGTTTCGTCGTGACGCCCTATGCTGTCGGCATGACGACGAAGCCCGACGAGCCCCAGCAGCCGCCGCGCCGCCGGGCCCCCGCGGGGGCCGCGGTACTGCGGGAGGACGTGACGGAAGCGATCCGGGCGGCCGTCTTCGAGGAACTCGCGGCCGTCGGCTACGCGCGGATGTCCATCGAGGGGATCGCGCGCCGGGCGGGCGTCGGGAAGACGGCGGTCTACCGCCGCTGGCGCTCCAAGCTGCACCTGGTGCTCGACATCGTCTCGGCGCTCGCCGTGCAGGGCCTGCCCGCGCCGGACACCGGCTCCCTCGAGGGCGACCTGCGGCTGCTCTACGAGGTGACGTCCCGGGCCCTGCGCCACCCCGTCGCCTCGCAGGTCATCCCCGACCTCCAGGCCGAGGCGGCCCGCAATCCCGACATCGCCGAGGCCCTGCAGAAGGCCCTGCGCGAGGGCCAGGACGGCGTCGCCACCGGCATCGTGACGGCGGCGGAGCGCCGTGGCGAACTGCGCGAGGGCATCGACCACGAGCTGGCCCTCGACCTGATCTCCGGCCCGCTGTACTGGCGCTCGGTGGTGATCCGCACCCCGAAACTGCCCAAGGGCTACCTGGACGCGCTGGCCCGGGCCACGTCGGAGGGCCTGAAGGCGCTGTAGGCCGCCGCCTCGGCGACGCCGGTGGGGCGGGCCGCGGCGGGCGTGCGGGGGCGCGGGCAGGTCTGCCCTGTCCGGGTCCGGGGTGGCTGGGTGTCGGTGGGGTTCGCTTGCGGGGTCCCGCGTCGGTGAGCCCCGGCGGGTGCGGAACGCGCGGGAGGGCCCGGCAGGGGCCGCCGGGGGGCCGGGCTGGCGCGCCGGGCCGTGGCAGGTCTGCCCCGTCCCCGGCCTGTGGTGGCTGGGGTGTCGTTAGCGGTTCGCCCGGAGGGCGGGCCCTGCCCTGCGCGGCCGGGCCCCGGCGGGTGTCGACCACGCGTGGACTGGGTGGCTGGCGCGCGGCGGGCTGGCGCGCGGGGGCGTGGGCAGGTGTGCCCTGTCGCAGGTCCGTGGTGGCTGGGGTGTCGTTGGCGGTTCGCCTGGGGGGTGGGCCCTGCCCCGCACGGCCGGGCAGGTGTGCCCTGTCCGGGGCCGTGGTGGCTGGGGTGCCGTGGGGGGTTCGTTCGCGGCGGTCGGGACTTGTCCCACGCGGCCAGGCCTCGGCGGGTGTGAACCGCGCTCGGGGGCCCCGCAGGCGCGCCGGGCTCTCCGGGCTGGCGCGCCGGGGATCGGGCCCGCGGCAGACGCGGCGGGGGCTCCGGTGGGTCAGTCCCGCAGCGCCTTCGGATGGAGCCGCAGCCACCCCTCCCACGCTGAGGTGATCATGTCCCGGACGTCGTGTCGGGCCTTCCAGCCCAGCTCCGTGGCCGCCCGGTCGGCGGAGGCGACCACGCGGGCCGGGTCGCCCGGGCGCCGGGGGGCGACGGTGGGGGGCCGGTCGTGGCCGGTGACCTCGTTGATGCGGTCGATCATCTCGCGCACGGAGACGCCCTCGCCCCGGCCGATGTTGAGCGTGAGACCGCGGCCGGGGGAGGAGCTCAGGACGCGGGCCGCCGCGACATGGGCCTCGGCCAGGTCGACGACGTGGATGTAGTCCCGCACGCAGGTGCCGTCCGGAGTCGGGTAGTCGTCTCCGAAGATCCGCGGCGGCGCGTCCTCCGTGAGCTTCTCGAAGACCATGGGCACGAGGTTGAACACCCCGGTGTCCGCGAGCTCCGGGCTCGCGGCGCCCGCCACGTTGAAGTAGCGCAGGCACGCCGTCGACAGCCCGGTCGCCCGGCCCGTCGCGCGGACCAGCCACTCGCCGGCCAGCTTGGTCTCGCCGTACGGCGACATGGGCGCGCACGGCGTCTCCTCCGTGACCAGGTCCACGTCCGGCATGCCGTACACCGCCGCCGAGGAGGAGAAGACGAAGGACGGCACCCGCGCCGCCGTCACCGCGTCCAGCAGGACCCGCAGGCCCTCGACGTTCTCCCGGTAGTAGTGCAGCGGCAGTTCGACCGACTCGCCCACCTGCTTCTTCGCCGCGAGATGGACGACGCCGGTGACCGCGTGGTCCACCAGGGCGCGGGCGAGCCGCTCGGCGTCCAGGGTCGAGCCCACCACCAGCGGCACCCCGTCGGGCACGCGCTCGGCGATGCCGGTGGACAGGTCGTCGTACACCACCGCCCGTTCCCCCGCCGCGGTCATCGCCCGTACGACGTGCGCGCCGATGTAGCCGGCGCCGCCGGTGATCAACCAGGTCATGTGCGGCCGTCCCCTCGTCAGTTGACCGTGGTGGTGCTGTGCGCTGATCCGTCGTGGTCGTCGTACGCGCGTGCTCTCAGTGAAGCAGGCGGCGCAGTCGTGAGCGCGCGACCGACAGCACACCGCGTACGCCGGGAGCCACCCGCAGCGCCAGCGCTCCGGAGTGGGTGATGTACGGCTGTACAAGTACCACGCCGTGCCGGGCGCTCGGGACGGCGCCGCGGCGCAGCAGACCGGTGCCCGTGAGGGCGTGCGCGGTGACGTCGCGGCTCGCGCCGTCGCGGAAGCGGATGCGAAGGCGCAGGTCCCAGGTGCCCGCGCCGCGCGCGGCCAGGGCGGCGAGGTCGACGGTCGTCTCCGCCCACCAGCTTCCGGCGGACTCGGGGCCGGTCCCGGCGGCCTCGGCGCCCGGCTCGTACGGCGTGAGCGCCAGGGTCGCGCCGCGGACCACCACGTCCCCGTCGTCCCGGTGCCGCCACTGCGTCTCCACCGTCTCAGGACCCGCCTGCGCCACCCGCCCGTACAGCTCGTGCAGCCGCAGCCGCAGCCGCAGCCGGGCGTCCCGCCCCCGGGCCCGCAGCTCCGCGTCGACCGCGAGGGGCAGCGCACCCACCGGCCGGGCCAGCAGGGGTTCCAGGGAGACCTGGGGGAGGTCGGCCGACCATACGGGCGTGCCGTCCGCGGCGTGGGCGTACGGCGGGCACAGGCGGGCCGGGCGGGCCGCGAGTTCCCGCAGCCGGGGCAGGTCGCGCGGCTCCGGACAGGCCAGGACGACCCGCCCGGCCAGCCGGCCGGGAGCAGCCGGGTTGCGCGCCCAGTCGTCGGCGTCGTACTCGGCCAGATGCGCCCGCGTGAGTTCCCACCAGGCGCGCCGGTAGGCGGCGTCGCGCAACCCCAGTTCGCGCAGGTACATCCGAAGATCGTGGTCGAGGAACTTGGCGCGCACGGCCCGCGCGAGTTCCTTCTGCCCCGCGCCCAGCAGCACCTCGTACGCCTGCCGGCAGGCCTCCGTACGGGCCCGCCAGTTCGCGACCCCGGCCCGGTCCAGGGAGATCGACAGCCGCTCGGCGGACCGGCGCACGTGCCAGACGTACACCCGGTCCGGGATCAGGGCGATGCGTGGGGCCGCGGCGAGCACGCGCGCGGTGAAGACGACGTCCTCGTAGGGGAAGCGGCCCTCGGGGAAGCGGATGCCGTGCGCGCGCAGGAAGGCGGTGCGGTAGAGCTTGTTGACGCAGAGCGTGTCGTGGACCAGGCGTGTGCGCCGCGCGGGGTGCGGCACCACGGCGTGCAGCGCGTAGAGGCGGGGCTGCCAGGGGACTTCGCGGCCCGACGGCACCTCCCGGCGCACACACAGACCGCTCGCGACCTCGGCGCGCGCGCCCGATGCCGCCTCGAGCAGCGCGGCGACGGCGCCGGGCGGCAGGACGTCGTCGCTGTCCAGGAACATCACGTACGGCGAGGCCACCGCGTCGAGCCCGGTGTTGCGGGGGGTGCCGCAGCCGCCGCTGTTGACCCGGCGGCGGATCACCTTCAGGCGTGGCTCCGAGGCGGCGAGCCGGTCGAGCAGGCCCGCGCTGCCGTCCGTCGAGCAGTCGTCGACGGCGATCACCTCGCGCACGGCGGGCCCCTGGGCGAGCGCCGAGCGCACGGCGTCCGTCACATGGGCGGCGTCGTCGTAACCGATCACCACGACGGCGACCTCGGCGAGCGGCCCCCGGGTGTCCCTCTCGGCATGCGTCTCGGCGTTCATCACAGCGGATCGTAAGCCGGGCGAATGACATGAAAGTGATAACACACCACCAAACCCGATCAAAGAGCTTCAATCATCGCAGAATCGGGCCGTGGAGAGCGGACAGTCGAGGGGGAGCGGCCGGTTCGGGGCGGGCACGGCGGCGGTGGCGGTGTCCATGGCGGTGATGCTCTCGACCGGGTTGTGGGGTCTGGACCGCGGCGGCATGTGGGGCGACGAGAGCGTCACCTTCCAGGTCGCGCAGCGCACGGTCCCGCAGATCTGGCGGCTGCTGCACGAGGTGGACGCGGTGCACGGCCTCTACTACCTGTTCATGCACGCCGTCCTCGCCGTCCACCCGAGCGAGGTCGTGCTGCGCCTGCCGTCGGTGTGCGCGGCGGCGGCGACCGCCGGCCTGGTCGCGGCCCTGGGCGTCCGGCTGGCCGGCCCGCGGGTGGGCCTGTGGGCCGGTGTCCTCTACGCGATCACGCCGATGGCCGGCCACTACGCCCAGGAGGGACGGTCCTACGCACTCGTCGCGGCGGGCGTGGCGGGGGCGACCCTGCTGCTGGTGCGGGCCGTGGACGCGGGGGGCGTCCGGGCCTGGTGGCCGTACGGGACGGTCGTCGCCCTGACCTGCGCGCTGCACGAACTGGCGGTGCCGGTGCTGGGCGCGCACGCGGTGACGCTGGCCCTGCTGCGGGTGCCGAGGAGGGTCTGGTCCGGCTGGGGGCGGGCGACGGGGGTGGTCGCGTTGCTCCTGCTGCCGCTGGTGTGGGTGTCCCAGGGGCAGTCCGGGCAAGTGGCGTGGCTGGTGTCGCCGGGCTGGGACCGGGTCGAGAGGCTGGCCAGGAACTTCGCCCCGGGCCCGGCGGCGCCGGTGTTCTGGGGGGCGCTGGTGCTGACGGCCGTGGGGCTGCGGGAGCGGCGGACGGCGGCGGTCGCGCTGCCGCTGCTGCTGGTGCCGCCGGCGGTTCTGATGACCGTCTCGCAGGCCCGGCCGCTCTATCACGACCGGTACGTGCTCTATGCGCTCGCGGGCGCGTCCCTGCTGGCGGCGGCCGGGGCCGGGCGGGTGGGCCGGGCCCTGGGGCGTGTGCGGTTCGACGGGCGGCGGATGCGGGTCGGCGGCCGGCGGGTGCGCGCCGTGCTGGGCGTCGCGGGGGTCCTCGTTCTCACCACCACCTTCCTGACGCAGCTCCCGGTGCATCGCCAGGACCGGTCCGCCTCCCACCGCCCGGACAACCTCGCCTGGGTCTCCGCGCTCGCCGTCCGGCAGATGCGGCCTGGCGACCCGGTGCTGTTCGTGCCGTCGGTCGGCAGGCTCGCCGCGCTGGCCTACCCGAAGGGGTTCCGGCGGACCCGGGACATCGCGCTGCGGGAGTCCGCGCCTCACTCCGGGACGCTGTGGGGCCGGGAGGCCACGGCCGGGGAACTGCGCCGGCGGCTCGCCGCGGTGGACCGCGTCTGGGTCGTCGCCGAGCGATCCGCGCTGGACCCGCGCCGCAGCCCGTCCGACCCGGTCGAGCGCACCAAGCTCGCGGTCCTGGTCGGGGAGTTCACCGTCCGAGAGGAGCACGTCCGCGAGGAAGGCATCCGCGACGATGTCCTCCTGCGCCTCTACGTCCGGCGCCGGACCGGAGACATCCCGACCGGCGAGGAACCACCCCGCGAACCGGCCGACGGCCGCACCCCCGAAATCTCAGCCGGCGCCCCCGCCTCCGGCACGCCACCGCCCTGATACGGCATGCCGGCGCCTTGGCCCTGGTCCCGGTCCTGAGGCGCCCCGGGCGACGGGCCGTGCCGGCCGGTGGTCCGACGGTCGGCCGCCTGCCGCGTCCGCCGCCGTTCTTGCCGGTCCGGCTTTCTCCCGGGTGCTCGGGGCGCACGTGGCGTGGTGCTCGCGCTCCGGTTCCGGCGTGCTGGCGCGGCGCCTCGCCCTGGTTCCCGGCCCGGAGGCGCCCCGGCGGGCGATGGGCCGTGCCGGCCGGCGTCCGCCCGCCGCGTCCCCGTCCCCCGGCTTCAAGGTGCCCGCTCGGCAAGCACCCGCCTCCCTTACGGCCGCAGCCGCCCCCCGGCACCCGGTGCTGTCACGGCCGCTCGTCGGCCGGCGCGCCCTCCTGCGGCTCCGCGAGCGCGGCCGCGTCCAGGGCGGTGGTGAGTTCGTCGAGGCGGCTGCGCAGGGCTCGGATCTCCTCGGGGGCGAAGCCGGTCGAGACGGCGATCCGGCGCGGGACCTGAAGGGCCCGCCCGCGCAGGGCGGTGCCCTCCTCGGTCAGCCGCACCTCCACCGACCGCTCGTCGCGCGCACTGCGCTCCCGGCGCACAAGACCGGCCGCCTCCAGCCGCTTGAGCAGCGGCGACAGCGTGCCGGAGTCGAGCCGCAGGTGCTCGCCGAGCTTCTTGACGGGCAGCTCGTCGTGCTCCCACAGCACCAGCATCACCAGGTACTGCGGGTAGGTGAGCCCGAGGTCCTTGAGGATCTGGCGGTAGACGCCGTTGAAGGCGCGGGAGGCCGCGTGCAGGGAGAAGCAGATCTGCTGGTCCAGGCGGAGCCAGTCGTCGTCGGGCGTGTTCATGCGTCCAGGGTAGCTCGCGCTCGCCATTCAATTGCGCACAACTTAATTGTGTGCTCTAATTTCTGGGTGTCGGGCGGCCCGGAAGCGGGCCGCCGATCGTTGACGTGAGAGGGAAGGTTTTCCATGGACGCGCTCTACACCGCTGTCGCCACCGCCACCCACGGCCGTGAGGGCCGGGCCGTCAGCTCCGACGGCGTGCTGGACCTCGCCCTGGGCATGCCCCAGGCGCTGGGCGGCAACGGCCAGGGCACCAACCCCGAGCAGCTCTTCGCCGCCGGTTACGCCGCCTGCTTCGGCAGCGCCCTCGGGCTCGTCGGCCGCCAGGCCAAGGTCGACGTCAGCGACGCCGCCGTGACCGCCGAGGTCTCCATAGGCAAGCAGGGCGAGGGCTTCGGCCTCGCCGTCACCCTCCGCGTGGAGCTCCCCGACAGCGTGGACGAGGCGACCGGCCGCAAGCTCGTCGAGCAGGCCCACCAGGTCTGCCCGTACTCCAACGCCACCCGCGGCAACATCGAGGTCGACCTCGTCATCGAGTAAGCCCGGGGACACCGGACCTCACCCGACCCGCGCCAGCACCTCCCCCGTCCGTCTGCTCCACGCCACCACCACGGCCTCCTCGGGCACCGGGTGCCAGCGCGTCAGCAGCAGCCAGCGCACGTGATAGCGGCGGACGACGGCGGAGCGCTCGGCGCGGGTCGAACCGGCGGCCAGATAGGCGCGCACGTCGGCCGCCCGGCGCTTCCGCTCCCGCTCGTCCAGGGCGGGGTCGGGCCAGATGGGCGCCGCGAGGTTCGGCCCGTACCCGGCGATCGCGTGACCGGCGAGGTACCCGTCGGTGATCACCACCTCACCGGGCCCGATGTACCGCGCCGCCCAGTCGTACGACGGCCAGCGCGTCGGCTGCGGGAAGCCCACCGGATCGACCGAGCGCGGCACCACCGCACCGGCGTGCACGGTGAGGAACCCGACGCACACCCCGGCCGCCGCCGCCCCGCCCAGCACCCGCCGGGCCCGCCGCCAGGGCCGGGGCGCCGCAAGCTCCACCGCCAGGGCGAACTGCAACGGCACCAGCAGGGCCCACAGCGCCCGGGCGTACGTGTAGTGCCCGCTGACCCAGCCGTACGCCACGAGCAGGCACTCCAGCACGAACATCCACACCAGCGGATCACGCGCCGACCGGCGGGCCCGCACCCACAGCGCGGGCAGCCCGAGCAGCGCCAGCCAGGAATTGGCGGGCATCCTCTCGTACAGCTGCCGGTGCATCGCGTCCATGCCGGTGTCGCCCACCAACGTCCACACGTCGTAGTACGGCCAGGTCAGGGCGACCGTCGCGCAGGCCGCCGCGGTCAGCGCCCAGCGGGCCACGACCGGCCGGCGCCAGCCGCGCTGCCGGGACGCCACGAGCGCCACCGCCCCGGTCAGCGCCGAAGCCGCCGTGACGGGGTGGGTGAGCAGGATCAGCCCGTACAGCACGCCGATCCCGGCGTACCCCCACCAGCCGCCCAGCCCGCTCGGGCCGACGAACCGCACGGCGGGGGCGTCGTCCCGCGCGCGCGTGACCGTCCAGGCCCATGCCCAGAACGTCAGCCCGATGGCGAGGGCGGACGGGTAGCCCAGGTTCGTCGTCATCGACATCAGCCCGAGGTAGCCGCTCCACAGGATCCGCGCCGTGCCCCACAGCAGCGTCATGAACAGCAGTGCCCACACCGGCGCCCAGGGACGCGGGGTGAGGGTCCTGACGAAACGGCCGAGCCCCGTCACCAGCACCAGCAGGTGCACCGGCCCGGCGAGCTTCACGACCTCCCAGCCCGACAGCCCCGTCAGGCGCGCCAGCACGCCCTGGGCGACGGCGTACGGGCCGTAGTACGGGCTGCCCTCGCCCGGCAGATCGGCCATGGTGTGCGCCGGGTGCAGCAGATCGGCCTTGAGGCGCTCGACGACCGCCGCGTGCTGTCCGGCGTCGCAGCACAGCGGCACCCGCCAGAACGCCAGCGTCATCACCAGCCAGAACAGGGCGCCGTAGAACCGGTACGGGGTGAGCCTCCCGGCACGGCCGCCGCGCAGTGCGCTCGCGCCGCGCACGGCCCGCCGGACCAGGGCCGGGGCGCTCGGGGCGCTCACAGGAGGGGGGAAGGGGTCTGGGGCATGCGCCGAATGTTCCCGCCGCCGCGCACGCCCTGACCCCGGGTCACTTCATCGGGTGAGGCCGCTACGCCCACCTGCCGCCCCGTCGCACAGCGCCTGCCGCGCCGCCGCCGGCCAGCGCGCGAAACGGAACCGTGTCCGTTCGGCCGCCCCGGTGAGGTTCCGCCAGAACCGCTCGGCGGTGAGCGGGGCGCGCACCGACTCCCGCAGCTCGGCGAGTTCGCCGCAGCCCAGCGCGGCCCGGGCCGCCTCCACCGCCTCCCGCGACGTCCCGGCCCGCAGCAGATCGCGGTGAGGCGGATGCCTCACCGCCCACTGGGCGAAGACCCAGTGGTTGCGCAGGAACTTCTCGTGCCCGGGCCAGCTCCACCGCTCCAGCGCCAGATGCGCGCCGACCGGACTGGCCAGTCCCCAGGCGTCGTTGACGTAGGCGTCCAGCGGCGCCGCCGCACCCGTCACGCCGAGGTGACGGCCCACGATCACCACCTGGTACGGGGAGTCCGCGCGCGCCGGCGTGGCGTGCAGCCGCCGTCCGGCGTCGAAGTAGAGCAGCGTCGGCGAGGCGGCGCGCTCGGCCCGCGCCAGCATGGCGCGTCCCTCCGGCAGGGCGGGCCAGTTGGCCACCCAGGTCGCGGTGCGCACCGGGTTGTGGTCGCCGAGGCCCTCCACGTCGGAGCTGCGGACGTTGAACGAGCCGGGCGTGCTGCGCACGTCGAACGGCGTGCGCAGCGGACTGACCGCCGCGCACAGCCACACCACCAGCAGCACGCTCGCGGCGCCGGTGAACCGGGTCGCGGGCACGACCAGCACCGGCAGGAGCAGCAGGAGCAGGGCGGGCAGGATCATGCGGGCGTGCATGTAGTCGCCGCCGACCCGGACGACGTACCCGGCCAGCAGCGCTCCCGCCACCGACGGAGCCAGCAGCACCGCGAGCGAGGCCCGGCGCGGTGCCCGGTCCTGCCGTTGCCGCCGGGTCCGGCGCACCAGCAGCGCGGCCAGCGCCCCGAGCACGGGGACGACGGGCCACAGCCAGTACGGCCCGAGCGTCTCCTGCACGTACCCGGCGCCCCGGCTCCAGTCGCTGGCGCTCGCCTCCTTGGCGATGGCGGGCAGTGGCACCAGGATCCCGTAGTAGCCGGCCCGGAACACCTCGTACGCCAGCGGCACCGCCCCCGCCGAGGCCAGCGTCGCCGCCGTGCCGCGCCGGGAGGGACGCAGCACCCACCACTGGGCCGCCAGGAAGCACGCCGTGACCACCGCCAGGTCGGGCCGGACCAGTGGACCCAGCCCGAACACGAAGGCCGCCGCGCACGTCTTTCGGGCCTCCTGGCCGCGCCGGGTCCGGGTCAGCAGCCACCACGACAGGCCGGTCCAGAAGGCACCGAGGCCGCTCTCCAGACCCGAGGTCATGTACGACCAGAACGGCGGCACGGCCAGCAGCACGAACACACCCGCCGGGAGCAGCGGCCCCGCGCCCCGGTGCAGCCGGCAGGTGGCGAGCAGGGCGAACGCGAACCCGGCCGTGCTCAGCGCCAGGCCGAGCCCGACCGCGAGGAACGCCGGGTCCTCGCCGGTGACCCATGTGGCCAGCGCGAGCAGCCACTGCCACAGGGTGCCGGTCGAACTCTCCGCCCGCTCCCCGACGTTGAACACGGGCCCGTTGCCCGCCAGGATCTGCCGGACCGGGCGCAGGTAGATCAGCCCGTCGTCGCAGATCCAGCGGCGCCGGTAGCCCAGCACGAACAGGGCCGCAGTGGGCACGGCGACCAGGGCGGCGTGCCACCCGGGCACCCACGGCAGCCGCTCGGCGGCGGCGGGCGGCCGGGCCGAGGAGGCCCGCTGGCCCGGCAGGGAGGGGACGGCCTCGGGGGTCGCGGGAGTTCTCATCTCTCGATCAGCGCCTCGGGTCGGGTGCGGACACCCTCGGTCCGGCGGGCCGCGGGCAGCAGCGTGCCGCCCCGCTCACCCAGCATCAGCAGCCGGACGACCCGCTCGGCGGCCCGCCCGTCCTCGAACTCGCAGTAGCGCTCCCGGAAGCCCGAGCGCAGCCGCGCCGACTCCGCGTCCTGCCAGGTGCCGGACGCGAACAGCCAGGCCAGCTCCCGGTACGAGCGCGACACATGGCCCGGCGCGTCGGCCGTGATGTCGAAGTAGGCGCCCCGGCTGGCCGCGAAGGCGCCCCAGTCGTCGGCGTGGACCACGATCGGCCGGTCCAGCAGGGCGTAGTCGAACATCAGGGCGGAGTAGTCGGTGACCAGCACGTCGGAGGCGAGCATCACGTCCTCCACGTGCGGCTCGTCGGTCGCGTCCACCAGCACGCCCCGCCGGTGCAGGTCGGACAGGCCGAGGCCCCGCGCCACGCCCGCCGCCAGCGAGGGGTGCAGCCGGACGACCAGCGTGTGCCCGGGGCCCAGGTCCTCGGCGAAGCGGGCGAGGTCGAACCGCTCGACATGGCCGCCCCGCCGGTAGTCGCGGCGGGTCGGCGCGTACAGCACGACCGTGTCACCGGCCGGGACGCCGAGCCGTTCGCGCACCTGTCGGCCCCGCTCGGGATCCGCCCCGACCAGCGCGTCGTTGCGCGGGCTGCCGGTCCGCAGCGAGGTGAAGTGGCACGGGTAGGCCCGCTCCCAGACGCGCTCCGCGTGCCGCCCCGCGACCAGGCTGTAGTCCCAGCGGTCGGCCCGGCGCAGCATCTGCGGCACGTCGAAGCCGTGCCGGGCGCCCGGCTTGGTCAGCAGGTCCGCGCCCATGAACTTCAGCGGGGTGCCCTGGTGGGTGTGGATGTGCACGCTGCCGGGCCGCTTGGCCAGGGTGCCGGGCCAGTTGACGTCGTTCACCCAGTACGTGGCGCGCGCCATGACCTCGTGGTAGCGCCGCGAGCCCGGCGTCACATGGTCGATGCCGGGCGGCAGCGCGTCCACCGCGTCCTCCCGGACCACCCACACGCCCCGGATGTGCGGGGCGATCTCCAGGGCCTTGGCGTGGATCGCGGCCGGATCGCCCGAGACACCCCGGTGGTGGGACGCCGCGTAGACGGCGAGGTGCGGGTCCAGGGGGCGCTTCGACTGGGCCGTGTACCAGCCGCGCGCCGCCGTCTCCGACGCCTTCCTCACCGCCCGCCGCTGCCCGCCCAGGGCGGCCGCGCGCAGCTCCCGCAGCCCGCGCGCCGCCGCGTACGACGCGTACGGCGCCGAGGCCAGCAGCCGCATCTCGACCCCGCGCCAGCCGTCCGGCCGGGGAAAGCCGCCCTCGGGGAGGTGACGGCGGTGGAAGGAGCGGATCTCGCGGTAGAAGTCGCCCCGGTCCGCGGGCCGCACCCGGTCCTCGCGGGCCAGTACGAACAGCATGTGGTCCAGCGCCCGCTCCAGCAGCAGCGGCCGCGCCCAGTCCAGGTCGGGGCGCTGCTCCAGGAAGGTGAACAACCCCTCGTACTGCGCGAAGATGTCGAAGTGCCGGCGCCCGGGCGTCTTGGTGATCGCGCCCTGCCGGCGCTGCCGGTACTCCACGCCGATCCGGTCCAGACAGGCGATGCGTTCGGCCAGCACCATCGACCGGTAGGTCACCGGGGCGTCCTCGTACAGCCCCGCCGCGTACCGCAGACCGTGCTCCTGGAAGAAGGCCCGCCGGTAGGCCTTGTTCCAGGCCACCAGGAACAGCCTCAGGTACCGCGGGCTCTGACGGATGCCGAACGTCTCCAGACCGGCCGAGGCCAGCAGGTCCGCCGCCTCGCTGCGCCCGCCGCGACCCCAGTAGTGGGTGCGCACATGGTCGAAGACCAGGATGTCCGGGTCGTCGGTCACCGCGAGGCGCGCCGCGACGGCGGCCAGCAGACCCGGCGTGTAGTGGTCGTCGCTGTCCAGGAAGAGGACGTAGTCGCCGGCCGCCTCGGCGAGACCGGCGTTGCGGGCCCGGCCCAGGCCCACGTTCTCCGGCAGGTGCAGCACCCGCACCCGGGCGTCACGGGCGGCGTACTCGTCGAGGATGGCGCCGCTGCCGTCCGGCGAGCGGTCGTCCACGGCGATCACCTCGAAGTCGCCGTAGGACTGGCCGAGCACCGAGTCGAGACACTCGCGCAGGAAGCCCTGCACCTTGTAGACGGGGACGATGATGCTGAAGCGGGGCACTTCTTCGGTCAGCTCCTCACGAGGGTGGCGGCGGGGGCCGGGGCGCGCTCCGCGAGCGGGATCACGGGCGGGATCAACGCGGGCGGCTCCCCCAGCAGCACCCGGCGCACGACACGCTCCGCGGCGCGCCCGTCGTCGAACTGGCAGAAGCGCTCCCGGAACGCGGCCCGCAGGGACGCCGCCGACTCGTCCGCCCAGGAGCCGTCGCGGAACACGGCCGCCAGCTCCCCGGGAGTGCGGGCGACCCGGCCGGGCGGCAGTTCCATCAGGTCGAAGTAGACGCCCCGGGTCTCCCGGTAGACGTCCCAGTCGTCGGCGTACACGACGATCGGCCGGTCCAGGTTGGCGTAGTCGAACATGATCGACGAGTAGTCGGTGATCAGCGCGTCCGCGGCCAGGCACACGTCCTCCGACGAGCGGTGCCCGGTGACGTCGATGATCCGGCCACCGCCCCTGCTCGCCCCCCGGTCGTAGAAGTAGTGGGCGCGCAGCAGCACCACGTAGTCGTCGCCGATCGCCTCGCAGAACGCCGCCAGGTCCAGCCCCGTCTCGAAGCCGGTGGCGTAGTCGCGGTGCGTGGGCGCGTAGAGCAGGGCCTTCTTGCCGTGCGGGACGCCCAGTTCCTCGCGGACGCGGACGACGTCCTCGGCGGACGCCGTGCAGTAGACGTCGTTGCGCGGATAGCCGTACTCGAGGGTCTCGTGGGCGCTCGGGAACGCGCGCTCCCACATCTCGGTGGAGTGCCGGTTGGAGGTGAGGTTGTAGTCCCAGCGGTCCACCCGCGCCAGCAGCCTGGCGAAGCTGCCGGTAGCCGCGGCCACCACCGGGTACGTCGCCTGGTCGGCGCCCATCGTCTTGAGCGGTGTGCCGTGCTGGGTCTGCAGGTGCACGCTGCCGGGGCGCTTGACCACGGCGTCCGCGAAGTTGGCGTTGTTGACGAGGTACTTGGCGCGGGCCAGCACCTCCCAGTACTTCCGGCTGCCGATCACCGCGTACTCCACGTCCGGCGGCACACTGCCCACCGCGTCCGGCTCCACCAGGAACACCGCGCGCAGGTGCGGCGCCAGCTCGCGGGCCTTGGCGTGGATGGCGGCGGGGTTGCAGGCGTAGCCGCGGCCCCAGTACGCGCAGTACACGACGAGGTTCTCGTCGAGCGGGCGACGCAGAGCCGCCGCGTAGCGCAGCCGGGTGCGCAACCCCCGGGGGCGGGGGAGCAGGGCGGCGGCCCGCGACGCCGTCCGGTTGCCGGCCCGCAGGGCGCGGAAGGCCGCGTACGACCCGGAGGCCAGCAGCCGGTGCTGGACGCCGACGCTGCCGCCCGGCGCCCGGTGGCCGGCGGGGCGGTACTGCCGGTACAGCGCGCTCGCCCGCCGGAAGAACGCCCGGCGCCCGGAGGTCAGCCGCCGCGGATGGGCGGCCGTCTTCAGCACGGCGGCGAAGAGCTGCTCGAACAGCGGCACCAGCCGGTCCCCCGGCAACCCCTGCTCCACGGCCCGTGTCAGCACCAGCTCGGTCTGGTCGAGCAGCTCGGTGTGGTGCTCACCGGGGAGGTTCAGGCGGTTGCCCTGCCGGCGCAGCAGGTGCCGGACGACGACCGTGCGCAGGACCGCCACCCGCTCCGCCCGCAGGGTGACCAGGCCGCCGAACCCGACGTCGGTGAAGTGCTCCCCCGGGAAGGTGATGTCCTGCTCGGTGAGGAAGGCCCGGCGGTGCAGCGCGCTCCACGCCGGCAGTGCCACGCCCGTCAGCTTCGGGAACCGGCCGGGGGAGAAGGCACCGTCCGGCGCCTTGGCCAGCAGGGGCGCTGCCGGGTTGGTCGGCTCGCCCTCCCACCAGGGGGCGCGCTCGTGCTCGAAGTACAGGACGTCGACCTCGCCCACCGCGCTCAGCCGGGCGTCCAGCGCCGCCAGCGCCCCCGGGGCCAGGACGTCGTCGCCGTCGAGGAACAGCACATGGCCGCCGACCGCCGCCCGCAGCCCGGTGGTGCGCGCCCCGGCCAGACCGGCCGACGGCGGCGAGTGCACCGGCGTCACCCGCGAGTCCCGCTCGGTGTACCCGGCGACGACGTCCGCCGCCGGCGCGTCGGGTGCGTCGCAGACCGGGATCAGCTCGAAGTCGCCGAAGGACTGGGCGAGGACCGAGTCCAGCGCCAGGGACAGCCGGCCCACGACCCCGTGGGACGGAACGACGATGCTGAAGCGGGGCATGCTGCTCTTTCTGTCAGGAGGCGGGGCTGCCGGAGTCGGAAGTCCTCAGGCGGAGCGCGGACGTCCGGGCCGCCCGGACGGACGGCAGGAGGGCGGTCGGCAGGAGGGCGGCCGGCTGGGTCTCGGCCGCGACGGGCTTGAGGGCATGCGGACTCCCCGGGGTGAGAGGTGGTCAGTGGCTGTCGGCGACCGCGTGCGGCCCGGCCGGCAACGGCACCGTGGTGAGCGGCTCACGCGTCAGCGAGGCCGCCGCCGAGGGCACCGGCCGGCGCTCGCCGAGCGGCACGACCGGCGGCAGCTCCGACTCCCCGAGCACGACCCGGCGCACCACCCGTTCGGCGGCCCGGCCGTCGTCGTAGGCGCAGAACCGCTCGCGGAACGCCGCCCGCAACTGGGCCGAACGGGAGCCGCGCCAGTGTCCGGTGGCGAAGATGTCGATCAGCTCGTCCTCCCCGCGAGCGACCGCACCCGGCGGGAAGTCCCGCAGGTCGAAGTAGGTGCCCCGGGCCGCGTCGTACGCCTCCCAGTCGTCGGCGTGGATCACGATCGGCCGGTCCAGGTTGGCGTAGTCGAACATCAGCGACGAGTAGTCCGTGACCAGGGCGTCCGACGCGAGGCAGAGCGACTCCACGCTCGGGTGGCCGGAGACGTCGACGACCCGGCCGCAGGTGGTGGTCAGCGGGGCGTCGTAGGCGTGGTGGGAGCGGGCCAGGACGACGAAGCGCGGGCCGAGGCGCCGCACGATCCGCTGGAGGTCCAGGGCGTGGCGCTGGGAGCGGCGGTAGTCGCGGTGGGTCGGCGCGTACAGGATCGCCACGGCGCCCCGCGGGATGCCGAGTGAATCGCGCAGCCGGGCCACGTCCGCCTCGGTCGCCGTGCGGAACACGTCGTTGCGGGGGTAGCCGTACTCCAGCATGGTGTAGCGGCCGGGGTGGACCCGCTCGTGGGTCAGGGTGGTGTGGCGGTTGGCGGACAGCACGTAGTCCCACCGGTCGACGTCCTTCAGCAGCCGCGCGAAGTCCCGCCCCCGGGCCGCCGCCGGGCGCTCCTGGAGGTCGAGGCCGATGTGGCCCAGCGGGGTGCCGTGCCCGGTCTGGATCAGGACCTGGCCCCGGCGCTTGGCCAGACGGTCGTCGAAGCCGGTGTTGCTGACCAGGTACCGGGAGCGGGCGAGCGCCGTCCAGTAGGCGGCCGATCCGGGGACGAGGCGGCGCGGGCCGGGCGGGATGGTGTGGTGGTGCTCGCGGCGGGCGATCCAGGAGGTGCGGATGTGCGGCGCGAGATCGCGGAACGCGCCCTCCAGCGCACCCGGGTTGCAGCCGTGGCCGCGCCCGTCGTAGGCGGCGAAGACGGCGCGGTCGGCGCGCAGCGGCAGACACCGCTGGAGGCGGTAGTGGGTCCTCAGGGCGGCCGACCGCAGGCCCCGCAGCAGCTTCCCTGCGGTCCTGGCGGCGGCGCGGTGCAGGGCCGACGCCAGCTGGAGTGTGCGGTAGGTGCGGTGCAGGCCGAAGCGGATCAGGACGTGGTGGATCCGGCAGCGCAGGGGGACGGTGACGCCGGGGGTGCGGTAGCGGCGGTAGTGGGCGCGGGCCCGGCGCAGGAAGTCCGCGCGCGAGCCCCGGGGGAGCCGGTCCCGCCGGGAGTACACGATCGCCAGGTGGTGCACCATGCGGCGGAACAGCACCGGCCGCCACTGGGCCAGCGCGGGCCGCTCGTCGAGGTACGCGAAGACCCGGTCGTACTGCTCGAAGACGTCGAAGTGCCGCTCGCTGGTGGTGCGCAGGATGCTGCCCTGGCGCCGTTGCCGGTAGTGCACACAGACCCGGTCGAGGGTCGCGATCGACTCGGCGGTCATCAGCACCGGGTACGTCCACGGCGTGTCCTCGTAGACGCCGGGCGGGAAGGCGAACTGCTCCCGCTCGACGAACTCCCGCCGGTAGGCCTTGTTCCAGGCGACCATCAGCAGGCGCAGCAGCCCCGGCCGGTCCTCCAGGCGGAACGGCGCCGGGCCCCGCTCGGTGAGCTGGCGGGCCGCCTGGTTGCGGATCGCCTCCCCCGTCCAGTAGGTGCGGGCGTAGTCGAAGACCAGCACGTCCGGCTCGCCGGTCTCCTTCAGCCGGTCGGCGATCGAGCGCAGCGCGTCGGGCGTGAGCGTGTCGTCGCCGTCGAGGAACAGCAGGTAGTCACCGCTCGCGTGCGCCGCCCCTGCGTTTCTCGCGCGGCCCAGCCCGACGTTCTCCGGCAGATGGACGGGGCGTACGCGCGTGTCACGGGCGGCGAACTCGTCGATGATCGCGCCGCACGCGTCCGGGGAGCAGTCGTCGACGACGATCAGTTCCAGATCGGGGCAGGACTGGGAGAGCACCGACTCCAGGCACTCGTGCAGGTACGCCTGAACCTGGTACGCGGGGACAATGACACTGAACCTGGGCAAGAGGCCATCCATCGGTCGGCGCGGGCGTTCGGCCCGGGAACGGCCGGTGGGCCGACTTGGTTACGGTGGCTACGGCATCCGGGGGAACGCGGAAGGGGCGGACCGCCCCCGGCCCACCCCCTCAACTTGCTTGCGCTGACCCCTACTTGACCGCGCCCGCCATCACGCCGGACACGAACTGCCGCTGGAACGCGAAGAAGACGGCCAGCGGGACCACCATCGAGATGAACGCGCCGGGTGCCAGCACGTCGATGTTGTTGCCGAACTGCCGTACCTGCGTCTGGAGTGCGACCGTGATCGGCTGGCTCCCGGAGTCCGAGAAGATCAGCGCGACCAGCATGTCGTTCCACACCCACAGGAACTGGAAGATGCCGAGCGCGGCGATCGCCGGACCGCCGAGGGGCATCACGACACGGAAGAACAGGCGCAGTTCACCCGCCCCGTCGAGCCGCGCGGCCTCCAGCAGCTCCCGGGGGATCTCCGCGAAGAAGTTCCGCAGCAGGAACACCGCGAACGGCAGACCGAAACCGACGTGGAAGAGCACCACGCCGAGCACCGAGCCGAAGATGCCGATCTTGCCGAAGAGTTCGGCGATCGGGATCAGCGCGACCTGCACGGGCACGACCAACAGGCCGACCACACCCAGGAACCACCAGTCCCGGCCCGGGAACTCCATCCAGGCGAAGGCGTAACCGGCGAGCGAGCCGATGATCACCACCAGCAGGGTCGCCGGCACGGTGATCCACACCGTGTTCAGCAGAGAGCTGGTGATGTCCTCGTTCTCCAGCAGCTTCTGGTAGCTGTCGAAGGTGATCTGCGAGGGCTCGGTGAACACGTTCCACCAGCCGCTGGCCGAGATGTCCTCCGGGGCGCGGAGGCTGGACAGCAGCAGCCCGATCGTCGGCACCAGCCAGAACAGCCCGACGACGATGAGGAACACCCGCAGCACCCCGCCGCTGACGGCCTCGGCGAGCCGCGATCCCAGCGACTGTCCGGCCTTCATCGCCGCACCTCCCGCCGCAGCCTGCGTACGTTGAACCACATCACCGGGATCACGAGCAGCAGCAGGAACACCGAGATGGCGCTGGCGATGCCCGGCTGGTCCTCTGAGAAGCCCTTGCGGTACAGCTCCAGGGCGAGGACGTTCGCGTCGTCCTGGGAGGATCCCGGAGCGATGATGAAGACCAGGTCGAAGATCTTCAGCACATTGATCATCAGGGTGACGGCGACGACCGCGAGGACCGGCGCCAGCAGCGGCACCGTGACACGTCTGAACACCTGCCACTCGCTCGCGCCGTCGACCCGGGCCGCCTCCAGCAGCTCCCGGGGCACGCTCGCCAGCCCGGCCGCGATCAGCACCATCGCGAACCCCGCCCACATCCAGATGTACGAGCCGATGATGGCCGGGGTGACCAGGGACGGGCCGAGCCAGTCCAGGCCGTTGTAGGGCTCCTTGAAGTTGCTCGCCGGGAGCCTCAGTTGGGCCCCGTCGGCCGAGGCGGGCAGGGTGAAGGTGCCGTCGCCCGCGGCCGTCGCCGACGCGACGACCTTGCCGTCCTTCACGGCCTCGACCCGCATGCCGGCGTAGCCCAGTTCGGAGGTGTCGACACGGTTGAGGGTGCCGACGCCCTTGCCGCGGGTGAAGTCCTGCCAGGTCGTGCCCGTGATCTTGTCCGGCTCGGGTTTCGGCGCCACCGCGGCCTTCGCGCCGTCGGGCATCTGATCGGGCGCCACGCCCACCAGGGGCAGCGAGACGGCCTCGCCCGTGCGGACGGGCGACGTGGTGATGAACGCGCCCCCGCCGGCCGGCTTCAGCGGCGAGTCGCGGCCCGGGTGGGCCTTCGGGAACGCCGAGGCCTGGGCGAACGTGTCGTGCACGCCCACCCACACCGCGTTCGCGACGCCCTTGTCCGGGTCCTGGTCGTACACCAGGCGGAAGATGATGCCCGCCGCCAGCATCGAGATCGCCATCGGCATGAAGACGACCAGCTTGAACGCCGTGCCCCAGCGCACCCGTTCGGTCAGCACCGCGAAGATCAGGCCGAGCACCGTCGCGACGGTCGGCGCGAACACCACCCAGATGATGTTGTTCTTCAGCGCGGTGCGGATGCCCTCGTCGGTGAAGAGGGCCTTGTAGTTGTCTATTCCGGCAAAGCCGTCACCGGACTGGTCGTAGAAACTGCGTACGACCGAGTACCCGATCGGGTACACCACGAGCGCGCCGAGCAGGACGAGCGCGGGCAGCAGGAACAGTGCCGCGACGATCCTGCGGGTGCCGGTCACACTCTTGCGCGACTTGGGAGCGGCAGGGGGCGCGGTGCCCCCTGCCGCCGGAACCGGCGTCATGTCGTCAGTTCCCGTATGCCGCGGCCGCTTCGGCCTCCAGCTTCGCCTGCGTCCCCGCGATGTCCTTCGGGTTCTTCAGGAAGTCCTGGAGGATCTTCCACTCGCCCTTGCCGGGCGTGCCGCCGAAGGCCTGCGGGGCCTGGTCGGACATGTCGAAGCGGAAGTCGTCACCGGCGTCGATCAGCGCCTTGGCGATCTTCTGCTGCACCGCGTTCGGGTACGCGGAGTTCGGCACGTTCTTGTTCGGCGAGAGGTAACCGCCCAGCTTGGCCTGGATCTGCGCCGCGTCCGGCGAGGCGAGCCAGGTGGCCAGGGCCTGCGACCCCTTTGAGTCCTCCAGGATCACGGCCGCGTCGCCGCCCGAGACCACCGGTCCGTTGTCACCGACCGCGGGGAACGGGAACACCTTCGCGTCCGTGCCGATCTTCATGCTGGAGGGGATGTTGACCTGCGCGAAGTCACCCGCGGCCACCATGGCGGCCTTGGGCTGGTCCCCACCGGTGAAGACCTGTGTGACGGACGCCGGGAAGTCGGTCTGCAACGCCCCGTTCGCCCCGCCCGCGATCCAGTCCGGCTTGCCCCAGACCTGCGCCAGCGTGGTCAGCGCGTCCTTCACGGACGGGTCCGTCCACTTGATCTCGTGCTTGGCCAGCTGGTCGTACTTCTCCGGGCCGGCCTGCGAGAGGTACACGTTCTCGAACCAGTCGGTCAGCGTCCAGCCCTCGGCACCGCCGACGGAGAACGGGGTGACACCGGAGTCGAAGACCGTCTGCGCGGTCTTGAGCAGATCCGGCCAGGTCTCGGGCTCACTCGCCCCGGCGTTCTCGAAGACCTGGTTGTTGTACCAGATCAGGGACTTGTTGGCGGCCTTGTAGTAGACGCCGTACTGCTTGCCGCCCACCTTGCCGATGTCCTGCCAGCCCTGCGAGTAGTTCTCGCCGAGCTCCTTGGCCGCGTCGGAGCCCAGCGGCTTCGCCCAGCCCTTGTCGACGGACTGCTTGATGGCGCCCGGCTGCGGCAGCATCACGACGTCCGGCGGCTGCCCGCCGGCCACCTTCGAGCCGATGAAGTTGATGATCGGGTCCTGGGCGGGCACGAACGTCACCTTGGCGCCCGTGCGCTTCTCGAACTCCGCCAGGACCTTCTTGAAGTTGGCCTGTTCCGTACCGCTCCACACGGCGGCGATCTCCAGGCTCGTCCCGTCCAGCTTGGGAAGATTGACGCTGCCGGCGGTCTCCTCGCTGTCGCCCGTGCTTCCACTGGTGTCCTTGTCGCTGCCTCCGCAGGCGGAGAGCGAGAGCGCGAGCGCTCCCGCGGCGACGGCTGCCGCGGCCCTGGCGGCTCTGCGGTGCTGGGGGGTCGCCTTGTCCCGCTCGGGCGACCAGCGTGTCCGGATGGTGCTGCTCGTCATGCGCATGACTGCCCCGTTCTTCGTTCCTCGTCGAACGTCGAGCGCGCTCCCGTGCGATCTGGTCTACGCCCGGGTGTGCGGGGGCGGCAAGATGGCATCGGCTGTCAAGCGGGGGATCGTGACTCCCTCGTGACCAGGGACGCGACTTCATGACGCCGGTGGGGCCGGCGGCCGTCCTTGGTTACAGGAGCGACGGCACCTTCGCCGCCGCGACCTCCCGTGCCGCCCTTTCCAGCGCGCTGGCCAACAGTGCCAGGTCGGTGGGCCCGTTTCCGAGCTCCCGCACCGGACGGCGGGCCGGAGGGTCACCCATGCGGTGCCATTCCAGGGGCACGACCGTGGGGCGCAGCGTCGCCGTCCGGGGAATCCGGCCGGTGACCCGGCCGCCCTGGAACGGGGTGATCCGCCCGTCCGCACCGGTCAGCCTGCCCCGCCCCGGCGCCGGTTCCTCCGGGCCCTCGACCGGCGCGTCCAGCGCGACACGCAGGGTGGCCCGGCGCACCGGTTCCGTCTCCGCCGTACGGGCGCACGGGCCCGTGGCCGCCACCAGATGGACGCCGAGCCGCTCACCCTCCCGGGCCACGGCCTCCAGCGCCCGCATCACCGAACCGGCCGCCGGCCGCCCGGTCGAACCGAGCGCCGGGGAGACCAGCGCGTCCAGATCGTCGACGACCACCACGAGCCGGGGGAGCGGGGGCGCGGCCGCCTCCGTCTGCCGCCGGGCCGCGCCGGGCCGCAGCCGAACGGTGGCACTGGACAGGGAGTCGAGGTCGCCGGAGCCTTGCGACGCGGCCTCGGCCGGGGCACCGCCCCGCCCTGTCGCCGTGCGCTGGGCGACCATACGGCCCGACAGCTCGCGCCCGGTGTGCCACTCGGCGAAGTCGGACCGCCCGAGCAGCTCGGCACGCCGCTTCAGCTCGGCGCTCAGCGACTGCGCGAACTCCCGCATCCGCACCGGATCGTGGGCCATCAGCAGGGTGGTGACATGCGGTACGTCCGTACACACCCGCAGACCCTCGCCGTGCCCGCCGCCCGCGCCCGGGCCGCCCCGGCCGTCGACCAGCACGATGCCGAGGCGGTCCGGCCGCTCGGCGGCGGCCAGGGACGCGACGATCGACCGCAGCAGCTCCGTACGGCCGCTGCCCGGCGGGCCCTCGATCAGCAGATGCGGCCCCTGGGCTGCGAGGTCCGCGCAGACCGGGCCGCGCGGTCCGGCGCCCAGCACCGCGCGCACCCGCCCGCCCAGCGCGTCGGCGTCGTCGGCCGCGTCCGCCCAGCGGGCCATCAGCGAGGCAGGGGTGGCCCGGGCCAGGCCCAGCTCGTCCAGCAGCCGGGCCGCCTGCGGCAGGGGTGCGGAGACACGCGGCGGGCGGTCGCCCGCCGGGCCGTCCGTCCGCAGCGGCGCCAGCGCCCGCGCGAACCGCTCGGCCCAGGCCGCGGAGACGGCGTCGACGGTGGCGACGGTGCCGTGCCCGACGGGCGCGGCCGGTGCGCCGTCGCCCCCGGCCCGGGCCACGCGCATCAGCCGCAGGGCCGTGGCCACGTCCCCGCTGAGCAGCGCGACCGCGCCGCACTGCCGGAAGGTCGGCGTCACCGAGCAGGCCGCCTCGTAGGTCTCCGTCACCGGCGAGGCCGGGGAGGCGGCGGCCGTCTCGGCCAGGCAGACCACGTGGATCCCGGCCCGGGGGCCCTCCAGCGCCAGTCGCGCCACGGCGCCGCGCAGGTCGGCACCGCCGGGGTCGCCGTCCACGACGAGCACCGTGTACGGGCCGCCGAAGGGACCGGCCCGGCCGACGGCCGGGGCGTCCTCGCGGGCCCAGGAAGGGCGGCGGGGCGCCGGGACGGAGGCGCTCGGGGACGGGCCGGTACCCGTGGGCGTGGCACCCTCGTGTGCCGGGACATCCGCCGGCTTCGGGGCGGTCGCCGCGGCGCCTCCCGGAACCGCCTCCGCGAGGTGGTCCTCCAGACGGCGCGTGAGCTCGTCGGTGCGGGCCGCGGCCTGTTCGCGGTCGTAGGCCAGGAGCAGCCGGCAGTCCTGCCCGTGCCCCGGGCGGACATGCGGCAGCCAGCCCAGCCAGGACCACTCGGCCGTGCGCTCCTCCAGGGAGCGGGAGCGGTCCGCGGCGATCAGGACGATCTCCAGCGAGTCGGGGGAGTGCAGCGCGGTGAGCTGGGCCAGCACGGCACGGGCCAGCCCGGACAGCCGCGCCCGCGGCCCGGCCAGTCCCAGGGCGCCGACCTCGCGCAGTCCGGCGGTCACGGGGACGGCGGGCAGCAGGCCCGAGCCGTCCGGCGCCGCCCGGTCGGCCGTACCGAGCCGCACGGCGAGTGCCTCCGGGTGCCCGGGGCCGCGCTCCCACAGCCGGGGCCCCGGCCCCAGCGCGGTCAGCAACAGGGTGGCCGGGTCGGGCCAGGTCTCCTGCGCGGCCGGCACGACGGCCGGGGGCCGCTCCGCCGGGACCTCGGCGACGACCGGCTCCTCCTCGTACACGCCGTGGGGGTCGGCCGCCTGCTCGCCGCGTCCTCCTCCGGCCAGTCGCCGGGCCCACGCACCGATGCCGCCGCGCCTGCGGGTGCCGGGGGGCACGTCGGTGCCGCGCAGGGGGGTGCCTTTGCGCCCCTGTCCTGCCTGTGCGGCCTGTCCGTCCTGTCCGTCCGCGAGGGCCGGGCCACCGGCACCGTCCCGGCTGCCTCCGGGGCGGGACCCGCCGCCGCCCGTGGCCCCGGCGTCGTACGCCGTCCCGGCGCCGACCGGGCCGGACTCGGCGAACGCCCCGGCCCCGAACCGTCCGGCATGCGTGTCCCCGGCGCCGCCGGCCGGCCGGGCGGCGTGCGCCTGGGCACCCTCGTGCGCGCGGGGGTGTGTTCCGCGCGTGCCCTGTGCTCCCTGGGTGCCCTGCGTTCCCTGTGTTTCGGAGGCGCCCCGCGTGCCGCCGGGGGCGCCGGGGGTGCCGGACCACGATCCACCGCTCCCCGCCGATGGACCCGCGCTCCGGTTGTCCGCCGGATGGGCCCGCCGGGCGGTCGCCTCGCCCCGGTGGTCTCCTCCGTGTGCCGCGCCACCCGCGCCTCGGGGTGGGACCTGGCTCCGGCTGCCGCCCGACCGGGCCTCGGCCCCGGTGCCCCGGGAGTGGCTCTCGCCCCGGCCGTCTCCCGCGTAGGCAGCGTCTCCGGTACTCCGGGCCGGCCTCCGGCTGCTGCCCGGCCCGGCCTCGCCGGCACCCGGCGAAGGCGCCTCGCCCCGGCCGTCCCCCGCGCGGGCCGCGTCCTCGTCCCCCCGGGCCGGCACACGGCTCCAGCCGCCCCCAGTGCCCGGGGAGGGCGCCCCGCCCAGGGTCTCTCTGGCGTAGGCCGCGGTCCCGGTCGCCACCTGGTTCCGGCTGCCGCCCGCGGGGGCCTGGTCCGCGCCCGCGTCTTTCGTCTCGATGCGCGGTGCCCCACCCTGCCCCGGCACCACGGCCGGGTCGTCCGAGCCACGCCCCGACGGGCCCGGCGCGCCCCAGGACGCCGAGCCGTGGGAATGATGCGTGGGGCCCGAGGGCCGGACCGGGCCCGGCTCCGCCGCGCGCGCGGGGCGTTCCGCCTCCTCCGCGGCGGGCCCGGGCACGCGCACGTGCCCCTCCCCGTCCGGGGTCGTCTCCACCCGGCCGCCCCCTGGCCCCCCGGCGGGAGCCAGCCGCAGGGCCGACTCGCCGATCCGCAGCAGCGCGCCCGGCGCGAGGGGGACCGCCCGGCCGCCCACCCGGGAGCCGTTCACCGTCGTGCCGTTCGTGGAGTCCAGGTCGGCGACCGCGACACGCCCGTCCGCGCTCACCGTCACGGCGCAATGCAGCCGGGAGACGTCCGGGTCGTCCAGCGGCACGTCCGCGTCGGCGGAGCGGCCGATGCGGATCTCACCGCCGTGCAGCAGGTGGACGCCACCGGCGTCGGGGCCGGCGACGACCTGGAGCTGGGCCGGGGCGTCGTCCAGCTCGGGGTGCGGCTCGGGCTCCCCGGGGGAGCCCACGGCCAGCACGGCACCGTCGGTCAGCGGGGGCTCGCCGAGCGTGCAGCGCTGGATGTCCAGCCGCTGCTCCCCGGCGTACAGCACCGGCGTGCCCGAGCCGTCACCGCCGTGGACCACCTGGGCGAGCGCCGACGCCACCGCCGCCAGCGCCGTACCGGCGGGTGCGGTGACCAGCACGTCGCTGCGCGGGGCGCGGTCCCGCGCCGGCGCCGACGGGCCCAGCGGATCTACGACGGTCAGCCGGATCTGCATCGCCGTCAGCGGTCCCTTCTGCCCGGGCGCGGAGTCCCCCGCCCCGCCCCGGCACGTCGGCCAGTACTGCACGCATCCTCGCACCTGCCACTGACACCGCGCCCGTCTCTCAGGAAAGAGTGATCTTGATTGGTCGGCTCTGCCCGCAAAAGTGCCTGAGAGAAGACCCACGGGTGACCGCTTGGGATCGGTCACGTTCGTTCCCGGCAACCACAAGACCGAGGTCAGCGTCTTTCCTTCGAACGACTGTGAGAGCGGATACGTAGGACCCACAGAAAGACGACACTCCGGTCCTCGGCTGCCCGGCACTACAGTGGTTCGGACAGGCCAGCAGGCAAGGCAAGCACCAGGGAGCGCATGACGTGCGGCCGGTAGGCAGCAAGTACCTGCTCGAGGAGCCGCTCGGACGCGGCGCCACGGGCACCGTCTGGCGAGCCCGCCAGCGCGAGACGGCGGGCGCCGAGGCGGCCGTGCCCGGACAGCCCGGCGAGACCGTCGCCATCAAGGTCCTCAAGGAGGAGCTGGCCGGCGATCCCGACATCGTCATGCGGTTCCTGCGCGAGCGGTCCGTCCTGCTCCGGCTCACCCACCCCAACATCGTCCGGGTCCGCGACCTGGTCGTCGAGGGCGAGCTGCTGGCCTTGGTCATGGACCTCGTCGAGGGCCCGGACCTGCACCGCTACCTGCGCGAGAACGGGCCGTTCACCCCGGTCGCCGCCGCCCTGCTCACCGCCCAGATCGCCGACGCGCTCGCCGCCAGCCACGCCGACGGCGTCGTCCACCGCGACCTGAAGCCGGCCAACGTCCTGCTCCAGCAGTACGACGGGCGGATGCACCCGCTGCTGACCGACTTCGGCATCGCCCGCCTGGCCGACTCCCCGGGGCTGACCCGCACCCAGGAGTTCGTCGGCACGCCCGCGTATGTCGCGCCGGAGTCCGCCGAGGGCCGCCCGCAGACCTCCGCCGTCGACATCTACGGCGCCGGCATCCTGCTCTACGAGCTGGTCACCGGCCGGCCGCCGTTCTCCGGGAGCTCCGCCCTGGAGGTGCTGCACCAGCACCTGAGCGCCGAGCCGCGCCGCCCCTCCACCGTCCCCGAGCCGCTGTGGACGGTCATCGAGCGCTGCCTGCGCAAGAACCCCGACGAGCGCCCCAGCGCCGAGAACCTCGCCCGCGGTCTGCGTGTCGTCGCCGAGGGCATCGGCGTGCACGCGAACTCCGCGCAGATCGCCGCGGCCGAGGGCGTCGGCGCGCTTCTCGTGCCCGACCCGGCGCCCGCGCCGGTGCCGGACACGCCCGGCGCCGCCGATCCCACCCAGGTCCTCCCGCAGGGCGCCGGCGCGTACGACCCGAACGCCGCGACCAGCGTGCTACCGCACACCGGCGGCCCGGCCGGCGCCGCCGATCCCACCGCCGTCCTGCCGCACCGGGGCGCGGCCGACCCGACCGCCGTGATGCCGCCGGTCCCGCCGGGCTCGCCCGGCCACCCCGGACAGCAGGGGCAGCAGGGCGGCCCCGAGGACCCGCACCCCTGGCAGAACCAGCTGCGGGCGGCCCGCGACCGCAACGAGCAGACGCAGGTCCAGTACCTCGACCCGGACCAGGACCCGCTGCGCCGCCGCCCCCAGCGCCAGGTGGCCCGGCCGCAACAGCAGCCCCCGCGCCGCCAGGCGCCCCCGCCCGGCCGAGGCTACGGCTACCCGAACCAGCAGCAGCCCCAGCAGTACGCTCCCCAGCCGCCTCAGCCGCAGCGCCCCCAGCCGCCGCAGCGCTACACCCCGCCCGCGCCGCCGGTCCAGCCCCAGCAGCCGCAGCGGCCCCAGCGCGAGCCCCGGCAGCCCCGGCAGCGCAGCGCCAACCCGATGCGGATCCCCGGGCTCGGCTGCCTGAAGGGCTGTCTGTTCACGATCGTCATCCTGTTCGTCGCGGGCTGGCTGATCTGGGAACTGAGCCCACTCCAGGAGTGGATCGGCACCACCAAGAGCTACTGGGACCAGCTCACCGACTGGTTCGGCACCGTGACCGGCTGGCTCGAGAAGCTCGGCGGAAGCGGTTCCGGCACGAACTGACCGGAACCGCCCCGCGGGGTTGGTGATTTGTCGACACCTGGCGGGTGATTTCCACCTCCCAGGTGAAGGTTGGCTCTTCGGACGCGTAGTTTTAGCGACAACACGCGTCGGTAGGAGCAGCCTTGGCACGGAAGATCGGCAGCCGGTACACCGCCCACCAGATCCTGGGGCGGGGCAGCGCCGGCACGGTGTGGCTGGGCGAGGGCCCCGAGGGCCCCGTCGCCATCAAGCTGCTGCGCGAGGACCTAGCGTCGGACCAGGAGCTCGTCGGGCGCTTCGTGCAGGAGCGCACGGCGCTGCTCGGCCTGGAGCACCCGCACGTGGTGTCGGTGCGCGACCTGGTCGTCGACGGCAACGACCTGGCCCTGGTCATGGACCTCGTCCGCGGCACGGACCTGCGCACCCGCCTGGACCGGGACCGGCGGCTCGCCCCCGAGGCGGCCGCCGCCATCGCCGCCGACATCGCCGACGGACTGGCGGCCGCCCACGCCGCGGGCGTCGTGCACCGGGACGTCAAGCCGGAGAACGTGCTGCTGGACATGCAGGGCCCGCTCGGCCCCGGCGGCTCGCACCGCGCGCTGCTGACCGACTTCGGCGTGGCCAAGCTCATCGACACCCCGCGCCGCACCAAGGCCACGAAGATCATCGGCACTCCGGACTACCTCGCCCCGGAGATCGTCGAGGGCCTGCCCCCGCGCGCCTCCGTCGACATCTACGCGCTCGCCACGGTCCTCTACGAGCTGCTCGCGGGCTTCACCCCGTTCGGCGGCGGCCACCCCGGCGCGGTCCTGCGCCGGCACGTCACGGAGACGGTCGTCCCGCTGCCCGGCATCCCGGACGAGCTGTGGCAGCTGCTGGTGCAGTGCCTGGCCAAGGCCCCGGCCTCGCGGCTGCGGGCCTCGGAGCTCGGGGCCCGGCTGCGGGAGCTGCTGCCGATGCTGGCGGGCATGCCCCCGCTGGAGGTGGACGAGCCCGACGCCGAGTCCGCCGAGGAGGCCGACCGCGAGGAGCAGCCCGCCGGGCCGGCACCAGCCCGGGAGCGGGTCCGGCGGCGGGGCGCGGTGCCGCTGGTGCCGGGCGCGAAGCCGGCCGACTCCAACCGGGACACCCACACCTCGATGCGCGTCCCCGCGCCCGACGAGCTGGCCGGCGGCGCCCACGGCACCGCCCGGGCCCCCCGCGCCCCTGGCGCCCCCCGCCCTGGTTCGGCCCGCAACCGCGCGGCGACCCGGCGCCGCCGGATGGCGCTCGGGGCGGGCGCGGTCGCCCTGGCGGCGGCGATCGGGGTCGGCGCCTGGCTCACCACCTCGGGCGACGACGACAGCGCCCCTCCCCAGGACACCAGGAACTCGGCGCCCCAGGCCCCCTGAGCCGCCGTCTCCGGCCGCCCGGCGATGGCCGCCGGGCGGAGCCGTTACGCTGGAGGGCGTGGCAGTCGTCGACGTATCCGAAGAGCTCAAGTCCCTCTCCTCGACCATGGAGTCGATCGAGGCCGTTCTGGACCTCGAGAAGCTGAGGGCAGACATCGCCGTGCTCGAGGAGCAGGCGGCCGCGCCGTCCCTCTGGGACAACCCCGATGAGGCGCAGAAGATCACCAGCAAGCTGTCCCACCTCCAGGCCGAGGTGCGCAAGGCCGAGGCCCTGCGCGGTCGCATCGACGACCTGGCGGTTCTCTTCGAGATGGCCGAGGAGGAGGACGACCCGGACACCCGCGCCGAGGCCGAGTCCGAGCTCACCGCCGTCAAGAAGGCGCTGGACGAGATGGAGGTCCGTACCCTCCTGTCCGGCGAGTACGACTCCCGTGAGGCCCTGGTGAACATCCGCGCCGAGGCCGGTGGCGTCGACGCCGCCGACTTCGCCGAGAAGCTCCAGCGCATGTACCTGCGCTGGGCCGAGCAGCGCGGCTACAAGACCGAGATCTACGAGACCTCGTACGCGGAGGAGGCCGGCATCAAGTCGACCACCTTCGCCGTCCAGGCGCCCTACGCCTACGGCACGCTCTCCGTCGAGCAGGGCACGCACCGGCTGGTGCGCATCTCGCCCTTCGACAACCAGGGCCGGCGGCAGACCTCCTTCGCGGGCGTCGAGATCCTGCCGGTGGTCGAGCAGACCGACCACATCGAGATCGACGAGTCCGAACTGCGCGTGGACGTGTACCGCTCGTCCGGCCCCGGCGGCCAGGGCGTCAACACCACCGACTCCGCGGTGCGGTTGACCCACCTTCCCACCGGCATCGTCGTCTCCTGCCAGAACGAGCGCTCGCAGATCCAGAACAAGGCGACCGCCATGAACGTTCTCCAGGCGAAGCTGCTGGAGCGGCAGCGCCAGGAGGAGCGGGCCAAGATGGACGCCCTCAAGGACGGCGGCAGCTCCTGGGGCAACCAGATGCGTTCTTACGTGCTGCACCCGTACCAGATGGTCAAGGACCTGCGCACCGAGTTCGAGGTCGGCAACCCCGAGGCCGTGTTCAACGGCGAGATCGACGGCTTCATCGAGGCCGGAATTCGCTGGCGCAAGCAGCAGGAGAAGTAAGTTTGTCGACAAGGCAACTGCCGCCCACGGGGCGGTAGTTGCCTTTTCTGTGCCCACATGTCTGGGTTTTACGTCACACTCACAGACTCAGACTCCCGGCATAGCCCCCGTAGTTGGACATGGCGGCTGCAAACGGCCTTGACGTGCACTTGAAAAGTGGGAAGGGTGAAGCGCGGCATGCGTGTCTCTGGGGCGCATGTGAACCGGGGGGCCCTTCACCGTGGCTTTTCCCGTCGAGCACAGCCCCGAGCGCTGCCTAATGACGATGAGCTACTGGGGGTAGCAACCACATGACGAAGAAGACGCGGATCCGTGTCGCGCGGATAGCGGCCGGTGCCGTGATCGCCGCCGGTGCCTCGCTGACCGCCGCCGGTGCCGCATCCGCCGCGGAGACCGAGGACTGCCTGCTCGGCATCCTGTGCGCCGACGAGTCCCCGGCCCCGACGCCGACGGACCCGCCGACCGAGGTCCCGACCGACCCGCCGACCGAGGTCCCGACGGATCCGCCGTCCACCGAGGAGCCCACCGAGGAGCCCACCGAGCCCACGGAGGAGCCCACCGAGCCGACCGAGGACCCGACCGTCGCCCCGAGCGACCCGGGCAACGGCAACGGCGGCGGCAACGGTGGCGGCGACGCCAACGGCGGCAACAACGGCGGCGGCAACAACGGCGGGGGCAACAACACCGACCCCGACGGCGGCACCTCGCCGCAGGAGGAGGGCTCCTCGGCCCTCACCGAGATCGGCTCGGACTCCACCCCGGCCCCGCAGGCGCAGGCGCAGGGCAGTGGTGAGGAGCTCGCCGAGACGGGTGCCGCCCAGACCACCTTCCTGGTGATCGGCGCCGCCACGATGATCGCCGGCGGTGTCGGCTTCCGTCTGCTGCCGCGTCTCGTGGGCGGACGCGGCGGGGCTGCCGTCTGACGGTGGCCACGTCCGTACGGACCGTGCACACAGCGCACACCGAGGGCCCGGAGCGAAACGCTCCGGGCCCTCGGCCCATGTCCGGAGGCGGGCGGGCCGCCCTCGCCCTTACGCGGTCTGGTGCGCCAGCAGGGCCACCGCCGCGATCAGCACCGTCAGCAGCGCGATCAGAGCCGTCGGGCTGATATTCGCGAGGAAGCTCTCCTGCTGAAGCCGCTCGCGGTTCGCGCGGCACACGGGGCACCGGCCCTCGTTCACGGGGGACGCGCAGTTCGCGCACACCAGCCGGTCGTACGTCATGCGCTTGCCCTCCTTGTGCCGGTTCCACGAGTCCAACGTCCGTGGGAGTGGGAATGTTCCCCCCTCCACTTTGCCAGGTTCCGTCGGCTGTCGCGCGGCTGCGCGTTTTCTGTGGTGGTACGCACAGTCTGCCCGCGCCCCGCGGCGCTCGGAACAAAACGGCACATCCGTGGCGCAACCACGGTCGGTGACTGCGGTGCCCTACCCGGTTCGCGTATGGTCACGCTCATCTACCCCCGGCGACCCGTGGTGCATCCGTGATCCGATTCGACAATGTCTCCAAGGTCTACCCCAAGCAGACCCGCCCCGCCCTCAGGGATGTCTCCCTGGAGGTCGAGAAGGGCGAGTTCGTCTTCCTCGTGGGGTCCTCCGGCTCCGGAAAGTCCACCTTCCTGCGGCTGATCCTCCGCGAGGAGCGGTGCAGTCACGGGCAGGTGCACGTTCTGGGCAAGGACCTCGCCCGCCTCTCCAACTGGAAGGTCCCGCAGATGCGGCGCCAGCTGGGGACGGTGTTCCAGGACTTCCGCCTGCTGCCCAACAAGACGGTCGGCGAGAACGTCGCCTTCGCGCAGGAGGTCATCGGCAAGTCGCGCGGCGAGATCCGCAAGTCCGTGCCCCAGGTGCTCGACCTCGTCGGCCTCGGCGGCAAGGAGGACCGGATGCCTGGCGAGCTGTCCGGTGGTGAGCAGCAGCGCGTCGCCATCGCGCGGGCCTTCGTCAACCGGCCCAAGCTGCTCATCGCCGACGAGCCCACCGGCAACCTCGACCCGCAGACCTCCGTCGGCATCATGAAGCTGCTCGACCGCATCAACCGGACGGGCACGACCGTGGTGATGGCCACGCACGACCAGAACATCGTCGACCAGATGCGCAAGCGCGTCATCGAACTGGAGAAGGGCCGCCTCGTCCGCGACCAGGCCCGCGGTGTCTACGGCTACCAGCACTGATACCGCACCCGAGATCCACGGAAAGGCATAACCCGTCGCCATGCGCGCCCAGTTCGTCCTGTCGGAGATCGGAGTCGGTCTCCGCCGCAACCTGACGATGACCTTCGCCGTCGTCGTCTCCGTCGCCCTGTCGCTCGCCCTGTTCGGCGGGTCGCTCCTGATGAGCGACCAGGTCAACACCATGAAGGGCTACTGGTACGACAAGGTCAACGTCTCGATCTTCCTCTGCAACAAGAGCGACGCCGAGTCCGACCCCAACTGCGCCAAAGGCGCGGTGACCGACGACCAGAAGAAGCAGATCAAGGCCGACCTCGACAAGATGGACGTCGTCCAGGCCGTCACGTACGAGTCGCAGGACCAGGCGTACAAGCACTACAAGGAGCAGTTCGGCGACTCCCCGCTCGCCAGCTCCCTCACGCCGGACCAGATGCAGGAGTCGTACCGCATCAAGCTGAAGGACCCGGAGAAGTACCAGGTCATCGCCACCGCCTTCAACGGCCGGGACGGCGTGCAGTCCGTGCAGGACCAGAAGGGCATCCTGGACAACCTCTTCAAGCTGCTGAACGGCATGAACTGGGCCGCCCGCGCGGTGATGGCGCTGATGCTGGTCGTCGCGCTGATGCTGATCGTCAACACCGTGCGCGTCTCGGCGTTCAGCCGGCGGCGCGAGACCGGCATCATGCGCCTGGTCGGCGCCTCGGGCTTCTACATCCAGGCGCCGTTCATCATGGAGGCCGCGGTCGCCGGACTCATCGGCGGCACCCTCGCGTGCGCCTTCCTGCTGATCGCCCGGTACTTCCTCATCGACCACGGACTGGCCCTGGCCGACCAGCTGACACTGATCAACTTCATCGGCTGGGACGCCGTCCTCACCAAACTGCCGCTCATCCTCGCCACGAGCCTCCTGATGCCCGCGTTGGCCGCGTTCTTCGCGCTGCGCAAGTACTTGAAGGTGTGACGCATGCCAAGAGGGGCCGTACGGTCAACCGGCCGTGCGGCCCTTCCCCTTGTCCTAGACTCACCGGCATGTCAGGTCGTGACCCGTTCTGTCAGCCCCGTCGCATCCGCCGCGGGGCCGCCCTGACCTTGGTGTTCGCGAGCGTGCTCGTCGCCGGTGCGGCCACCGGGGCGTTGCCGCGGGACGACCGGAACTCCGCCCCGGACGAGGTCCGTTCGGCCGGTGCGGCAGGGCGTCAGGCGGACGTCGCCAGGGCGGCCGAGGAGGCCATGGCGGACGGCAAGTCCCCGATGGAGGCCGCGAAACGCGCCGTCAGCCGCAGCGGGGACCGCTGGGGCGCCGTCTACTCCCGGGGCGAGTACGAGGAGTTCGAGGAGGCGCTCGACGGCCAGTACACCGGCGTGGGCCTGTGGGCCCGCAGCGAGCGGGACGGCCGTATCGAGGTGACCAAGGTGCGCGCCGGCTCGCCCGCGGCCACCGCCGGAATCCGCCCCGGGGACCTGCTGCGCAGCGTCGACGGCGAGCGGACCGACGGGCGGCCCGTCACCGAGGTGGTCTCCTTACTGCGCGGGGACGCCACCGACGCCACCGCCGGCACCACCGTCCGCCTCGGACTGGAGCGCGGCACGCGCGCGTGGACCCTGACCTTGCGCCGGGCCCAGCTGTCCACGGACTCCGTCACCGTCCGGAAACTCGCCGGCCCGGTCACCCTCATCAAGGTCGCCACCTTCACCAAGAACTCCGGCCACCAGGTCCGCGACGCCGTCCGGCGGGCCCCGTCCGGCGCCGGGATCGTCCTCGATCTGCGCGGCAACTCCGGCGGCCTGGTCACCGAGGCCGTGACCGCCGCCTCCGCCTTCCTCGACGGCGGTCTGGTAGCCACCTACGACATCGACGGCAAGCAGCGGGTCCTGCACGCCGAGCCCGGCGGCGACACCACGAAACCCCTGGTCACCCTCGTCGACGGCGGCACGATGAGCGCGGCCGAGCTGCTCACCGGTGCCGTGCAGGACCGGGGACGGGCGCTCGTCGTCGGATCCCGCACCTTCGGCAAGGGCTCGGTCCAGATGCCGAGCCGGCTGCCCGACGGCTCCGTCGCGGAGCTGACCGTCGGGCACTACCGCACCCCCTCCGGCCGCGCGGTCGACGGCCGGGGCATCACGCCCGACCTGGAGACCGACGAGGACGCCCTCCAGCGGGCGCGGGCCGTGCTGCGCGGCCTGGCGAGCCCCTCGTAATCGACTTTCCGCAAGGCCCCTCCGTAGTGCGAAAATGGTCGGCACTATGGCTAAGGAAAAAGGGCGCAAGCTGATCGCGCAGCACAAGAAGGCGCGGCACGACTACCTCATCATCGACACCTACGAGGCCGGTCTGGTCCTCACCGGGACCGAGGTGAAGTCCCTGCGCCAGGGACGGGCGTCGCTGGTCGACGGCTTCGTGCAGCTCGAAGGGCACGAGGCGTGGCTCTACAACGTGCACGTGCCGGAGTACAGCCAGGGCACGTGGACCAACCACAGCGCCCGGCGCAAGCGGAAGCTGCTGCTGCACCGCGCCGAGATCGACAAGCTGGAGTCGAAGTCGGCGGACACGGGCCACACCATCGTGCCGCTCGCGCTGTACTTCAAGGACGGCCGGGCCAAGGTCGAGATCGCGCTGGCGAAGGGCAAGAAGGAGTACGACAAGCGCCAGACGCTCCGGGAGAAGCAGGACCGGCGGGAGACCGAGCGGGCGATCTCGGCGGTGCGGCGCAAGCAGCGCGGGGCGTAGGGAATGCGCTGGCACCGAGCTGCGTTGG
The DNA here is from genome assembly GCF_040654575.1 of Streptomyces sp. NPDC050674. Lineage (NCBI taxonomy): Bacteria > Bacillati > Actinomycetota > Actinomycetes > Kitasatosporales > Streptomycetaceae > Streptomyces > Streptomyces sp. NPDC050674. The sequence continues at coordinate 24,631 of NZ_JBFAIG010000025.1, read as the reverse complement.
TCACGTACGATGGTGCGTGCACCCCACGGTGGGTGCGGGCCCCTCTGTAGGAGGGGATTGTCAACACAACATGGGGATGATCGGTTTCGACAGCGGCTGTCGAAGCAGGGGAAGCGTGTCGAGGAAGCGGCAATGATCTCGTAAACCATATGTCGCAAAAAATAATCGCCAACACCAAGCGCGATTCCCAGTCCTTCGCCCTCGCTGCCTGATAAGCAGTGACTGAAGGACCCTAAATGGGTGTCAGCCCGGGAGTGTTCCCGGCCCGGATCCTGGCATAATCTAGGGAACTAAACCATCGAGCCCGGTCACGGGGTTCGATGGGAAACCAAACAGTGACTGGGCCCGTCGGCGACTTGTTCGCGTGATCGCCGGGGCCGAGAAAATCACAGCGAACTGCACACGGAGAAGCCCTGATTCTGCACCGTTGGACGCGGGTTCGATTCCCGCCATCTCCACTCATCCCATGTGGGCTAAGGCCCCGTCGCTTTCGAGCGGCGGGGCCTTTGCCATGGGCCGTCGTCGAGGAGGTCGGGTGGGTTACAGCCCGTCGATATACAAGTTCGCTGGGGGCGCCGACGTTCCCGTCCCGCTGGATCTCGAACTGGTCCAGGCCGTACTGGAGCCTTTTGACGTCGGGGATCCCGGACTGCGTTCCGACCCCGGCGGCTGCCTCCAGTTCTGGATCCGGGCCGGTGACGGCAGCGAGGCCGAGATCTTCGCCGGTGACACCGGCATCCTGGTGGAGCGCCCGCATTCCGGCGGGGTCTTCGGCATCATCGCCGAGCTGATGTCCCGGCTGGGGGCGGTCGCGCTCGATCCCGGCGAGGGCCGGATCGTGTGCCGCGCGCAGGAGTACGCGCAGCTGCCCCTCGGCATGCGGAAGGACGCCGTGGTCATCGAGATGACGGGGGAACGGCTGGAGGCCGCGCTTCTAGGCCGGTCCCCGGTGTGAGGAGCCGGGGCGTTTCGTCAGGCGGGGTGGCAGCAGGGTCGTCTGCGGTACCGGGGTGCCGTGCAGCTTCCGCATCAGGAGTTCCACCGCGTGGGTGCCCAGCTCGTCGGCCGGCAGGGACACGGACGTGACCGGGACGCGGAGTGCGGCGGCCAGGTCGTCCGGGCAGACGGCCGTGACGGAGAGGTCGGCCGGGAGGCGCAGGCCGAGGTGTTCGAAGGCGGCGAGCAGTGGATCCAGAAGAGCCTCGTTGTGCACCACCACGGCGGTCAGGGCCGGGTGTTCGCGCAGCAGCCGCTCGGCGAGCGGCCGGGCCGAGGTGGGGTCCGGACCGCTCGGATGGACGGACGAGGCCAGGCCCAGGCGGGTCGCGGTGGCGGTGAAGCCCCGCATGAGGTGATGGGCGTAGGCCGTCCTTCGGAGGTAGACCTCCGGCGGCGAGCCGATCAGGGCGACCGTGCGGTGGCCCAGGCCCGCCAGGTGGCTCACACATGCCTCGCCCGCCGCCTCGAAGTCGAGGTCCACGCAGGTCAGGCCGTGTGGGTCCGCGGGGAGGCCGATCACGACCGACGGGCGGTCGAGGGAGCGGAGCCGGCGCAGGCGGGGGTCGTCGAGCTCGACGTCCGTGAGCAGCAGCGCGTCCACCGAGGCCGTGTCCAGGGCACGGCTCAGCGCCTCCTCGGCATCCTCCTGGGTGAGCAGTAGGACGTCGTGGCCGTGGGCGCGGGCCGTCGTCACCACCGACACGGCCAGCCGCATGATCACCGGGACGTGCACGCCGGGGCGCAGCGGCGCGGCCAGGGCCAGGACGTTCGGCATGCGAGCGGCCGGGGCGCGGGCGCCCGTGTGGGGGCGGTAGCCGAGTTCGCGGACGGCGGCCTCGACGCGCCGCCTGGTCTCGTCGGAGATCGGGCGCTTGCCGCTCAGCGCGTAGGAGACGGTACTGGGGGAGACCCCGGCCCGTCTCGCCACGTCCGTGATCGTGACCATCAGTCCAGCTCCAGGGTGAGCGCACCCGTGCCGGGCGGGGCCTGGACCTCGCGGTCGCCCGCCGCCAGGCTCCAGGCCGCCGCCGGGGCGCCGCAGGTCGCCCGCAGGGTGTTCCCCTCGCGGACGACCGTGAAGGTCACGTCCCCGACCGGCACCGTCACCTCGTCACCGGGCCGCAGGCCGTACGCCCGCAGGGTGACGCCGTCGGCGTGGTCGTAGTCCGGCCGGTCGTCCCGCGCTCCCACCGGGATCACCGCGCCGGGCCGCACCAGCAGCGGCGCGCTCAGGAAGCCGTGCCGCTCGCGCACCCAGCGCGGGCCGGTCACCGTCGCGCCGGTCAGGTAGTGGGTCCAGGTGCCCTCAGGGACGTAGTACGTGACGTCGCCCTCGTCGCTGAACACCGGGGCGACCAGCAGGTCCGGGCCGAGCATGTACTGCCGTTCCAGGTGGGCGCACCCCGGGTCGTCCGGGAACTCCAGCACCATGGCCCGCATCATGGGCAGTCCCTCGGCGTGGGCCGTGCGGGCCGTCTCGTAGAGGTAGGGCATCAGGCGGAGCTTCAGCCGGGTGAAGTGGCGTGCCACCTCCACCGACTCCTCGTCGAAGTGCCAGGGGACCCGGTAGGAGCTGCTGCCGTGCAGACGGCTGTGGGAGGAGAGCAGGCCGAAGGCCAGCCAGCGCTTGAACAGGGCCGGGGTGGGGGTGCCTTCGAAGCCTCCGATGTCGTGGCTCCAGAATCCGAAGCCCGACAGGCCGAGGGACAGTCCGCCGCGCAGCGACTCCGCCATCGACTCGTACGTCGCCTCGCAGTCACCGCCCCAGTGCACCGGGAACTGCTGGCTCCCCGCTGTCGCCGAGCGGGCGAAGAGCACGGCCTCCTGCTCACCGCGGTGCTTGCGCAGCACCTCGAAGACCGTGCGGTTGTACAGGTACGCGTAGTAGTTGTGCATCCGCTCCGGATCGGAGCCGTCGGACCAGACCACGTCCAGGGGCACCCGTTCGCCGAAGTCGGTCTTGAAGCAGTCGACGCCTTGGTCGAGCAGCGCCTCCAGCTTGGCGGCGTACCAGTCGCGGGCTGCCGGGGAGGTGAAGTCGACCAGGGCCATGCCGGGTTGCCACAAGTCCCACTGCCAGACACCGCCGTCCGGTCGCCTCAGCAGGTGCCCGAGCGCCTTGCCCTCGGCGAACAGCGGGGAGCGCTGGGCGATGTAGGGATTGATCCAGACCGAGACGCGCAGGTCACGGGCCTTCAGCCGGGCCAGCATGCCCTCCGGGTCGGGGAACACCCGTGTGTCCCACGTGAAGTCGCACCAGTGGAACTCCCGCATCCAGAAACAGTCGAAGTGGAAGACGGACAGCGGCAGTTCACGCTCCCGCATGCCCTCGATGAAGGACGTCACCGTCTCCTCGTCGTACGAGGTCGTGAAGGACGTCGACAGCCACAGGCCGAACGACCAGGCGGGCGGCAGGGCCGGGCGGCCGGTCAGGGCCGTGTATTTGCGGAGGATCTCCTTCGGGGTGGGGCCGTGGATGACGTAGTACGTCAGCTCCTGCGTCTCCGCGCTGAACTGCACCCGGGACACCACCTCGGAGGCGACCTCGAAGGACACCTGGCCCGGGTGGTCGACGAAGACGCCGTAGCCCGCGTCCGTGAGGAAGAAGGGCACGTTCTTGTAGGCCTGTTCGCTGCACGTGCCGCCGTCGGCCTGCCAGACGTCGACGACCTGCCCGTTCTTCACCAGCGGGCCGAAGCGCTCACCGAGGCCGTAGACGGAGGTGCCGACCTTCAGGACCAATTGTTCGCGCAGGTGGTGCGCGCCCGAGGCGTCCCGCATGATGCCCGCGTTCTTGTGGCCGCTGCTGGTGAGCGTGCGGCCGTGCGCGAGGAACTCGACGTGCCAGGGGCCGCCCCTGGCCAGCCGGACCGACAGCGCGCCCGAGGTGAGGGTCGCGTGCTCGTCGTCGTACGAGATCTCCGCGGCGGCGTCCGACCTCGTCAGCTCGAAGTCGGGGCCGCGTGACGGTCCGCCGGTGAAGTGCGTCAGCGTCAGGCCGATGACGTCCGGCATGGGGGCGTGCGCACGGACCGTGAGGACCGGGCCGGTCAACAGGTCACCGCGGGAGCGGACGGGCCGGGTCGGGGCGTGGATCTCCAGTGCGCCGTCCGACTCGGCCACGTCGAGGACCTGGGCCGGGTGGGCGGCGGTGACGCCCTCACGCAGGAGCCAGTAGCCGTCGGTGAACTTCATGTGGGTGTCCCTACTTCCCGGCGCATGACGTCGAAGCGCTTCGACGATCGAACGTATGCGGGGTGCGTGAGGGCGTCAATGGGGCGTGAGACTCTCGGTGAAGCGATTCGAAGCGGGGCGCAGGGACAGCGCCAGGGCCAGGGCCGCCGCCGTCACAGGGACCGCGTAGCCCGCGGTCGGCGAGAAGTGCTCCACCGTCCAGCCGCCGAGCGCGCTGCCGCAGGCGATGCCGCCGAGCAGACCGGTCACGGCGAGGGTCATGCCCTCGTTCAGCCGGCCCTCGGGGGTGCGCTCCTGGACCAGCGTCATGGTGGTGACCATCGTCGGGGCCGTCGCCATCCCGGCGACCAGCAGCGTGGCCCCCACGAGGAGCAGCGAACCGGTGAAGGCCGCGGCAAGCGGCAGAAGCAGCAGCGCGGCCATCGCCGCCACGCACCGGGGCAGCCGGGCCGCGGCCGGACCGGTGGGCTTCGCGGCGCCGTACAGCAGGCCCGCCGCACAGGAGCCCGCGGCCTGGAGCGCGAGCACGATTCCGGCCACCGACGGCCGGCCCTGCGCGTCGGCGAACGCCAGCGTGACGACCTCCGTCGCGCCGAAGACGCCGCCCATCGCCAGGCAGACCGCGAGCAGCGGGGGGATCCCGGGGGCGCGCAGGGGTGCCTTGCCGGGTATGTGCGCGCGGACCGGGGGCTCCGTCGCGCGCCGGGTCGTGAACAGGACCATGCCGGTCAGCAGCAGCACCGCGCCCACCAGGGTGCCCGCCTCGGGGAAGAACGTCCCGCACAGGAACGCCGCGAGCACCGGGCCCAGCATGAAGCACAGTTCGTCCGCCGCCTGCTCGAAGGAGTTGGCCGTGTGCAGTGTCTTAGGGTCGCCGGCCAGCAGATGGGCCCAGCGGGCCCGGGACATCCCGCCGGTGTTGGGGGTCGTGGCGGTGGCGGCGTAGGACGCGAACAGGGTCCAGTCGGGGGCGTCGTGGCGTACGCACAGCAGCAGGGACAGGGAGCCGAGGACGGCGACGACCGTGGCGGGCAGGGCCACCCGGGCCTGACCGTGCCGGTCCACGAGCCGGGCGATCCCCGGGGCGACCAGTGCGGTCGCCGCGAGTCCCGTCGCCGTGACGGCGCCGGCCAGGGCGTACGAACCCCGGCTGCCGGCGATCATCACGACCGCGCTCACGCTGAACATGCCCATCGGCAGCCGGGCGATGAGGTTCCCGGCGGTGAACGCGCGGGTGCCCGGCAGACGGAACAGGCGGCGGTAGGGCTGGAGTCGAGGCATGCGCCCACCGTCGCCCGGGGGCGATCAAGCGGTCCAACACCTGTTCCGCGCGCAGTCACACACCTGCGTTGTGAATCCGCGCCGAGGTGGCCGAAAGGGGGGTGGCCGGAAACGGTCGCTGCCTGTTCTTCATACAGGGATATGGAGTTTCCTAATGCTCCTCATGACGCATGGAAAAGATGCTCATTCGGGAAAGTCCTTCACTCGTTTGCCGCGCATCCGCCGAAGAGGGCCGACGGTTAGTCGGTACATGACCGAGGCGACCAGGAAAGACGGCTGGGCGGTAACGCTCGGCCCATACACCTACATTCCGGCTCCGGCGCACTCGTCGGCAACAGTCAACGGCACGCTCACCAGAGGTGGTTGTCCGGTCGCGTTGCAGGTGACCGAGTCGGTGCTGCGCGATTTCATCGATGCCATGAGCACCTTGGAAAAGGATCTCGCCCGGCGGTGGATCAGTGCGACGGATTGGCCGGCTTTCGCGCTTTCGAAATAGTCGGGGCGCGCCATGTACGAAAAAGTCGAAGGCACCGGCCGGCATCGGGCTCCGGCCCGGGACTTCATCACTCCCCTGACACCACCGGACCCGACCTGGGACCCCGCCGAGGAACTCGCGTTCATCCTCGAGGAGGCCCTCGGCGAGCAGGCGACGAGGATCCCAGGACCCCGTGACGTGGACCTGGCCGAGCCCGCCGAGCCGGCACCGGTCCCACCGATCCCCCAGGCCCCCACCCCGGCCACCCACATGCGGCGGCTCCAGGACATCACCGAGGAACTGCCGCCCGTCCGGGAGCTTCCCCGGCGGCACCGCAAGGTCCGGCCCCGCAAGGCCCCGGGCGTGCTGCGCACCACCAGCTTCCTCGTCGCCGCGATGGCGGCCGTCATCGCCCTCGCCGTCAGTCTGCTGAGCGCGGTCGTCGCCTACGACCCGCTGCGCCTGGTCGCGGTCTCACCCGCGGCGCGTGGCCTGCGCACCTGGTGGCCGCTGCTGGTGTACGGGCCCTGGCTGGTGGGCTCCCTGTCCGTCCTGCGGGCCGCGCTGCACCAGCGCCGTGCCGTGCACTCCTGGTGCGTGGTCCTGGTCTTCTCCTGCATCGCCGTGCTGCTGTGCGTCGTGCAGGCGCCCCGGACGATCATGGGCACCGCGGCGGCGGCCCTGCCCGGGCTCGCCGCCCTCGCCTGCTTCCAGCAGGTGGTCCGCCAGATCACCCTGACCCGCCCGCCGATGCGCTCGGTCCCGCGCCACCGGGTGGGACAGGCCCCGGCGCCGTCCGGCACGGAGGGCCACCAGGTCGCGGACGCCCGCCCGGGCGAGACGGGGACGACCACGAGGAACACGGGCCCTTGAGCCCGGACCCCCGGCCCTGACCTCCGCCCGGGCCGACCCCGCCTGAGCGCACCCGGCCCGGGGCCCCTGCACCGGGCCCCGCCCGGGTCCGCCCTGGGGTCGCGCCTGGCGCCCCCGGCCGGCACCCTTCCCGCGCAACTCCGGGGCGGGACACCCGCGACCCAGCCTGGCACCCCGGGCCGGGGCACCCGCGGCCCAGCCTGGCGCCCCGGCCGGGTTCCGCCCGCGTCCTCCACGGCGCCGGTACCCGCACCCCTCGCCCGTTGTAGGTTCGGCGCATGCCCGCCCACCTCGACCCCCGTCTGCTGCGTGGCTTCGTCACCGTCGCCGAGGAACTGCACTTCACGCGGGCCGCCGTGCGGTTGCATGTGGCTCAGCAGGCGCTCAGCCGGGACGTGCGGCGGCTGGAGCGGGAGCTGAGGGCCGAGCTGTTCGTGCGGACCACCCGGCAGGTGACGCTGACCCCCGACGGGGAGCGGCTGCTGCCGTACGCCCGTCGGATGCTCCGGGCGCAGGACGAGCTGCTCGCGGCCTTCGGCCAGGCCCGCCCCCTGCTGGTCGACCTCAACTTCCCCGGCCTGGTCACCGCCCGCCGCGTGCTGCACCGGGCGCGGGAGCTCGCGCCGGGTCACGAACTGATGGCCCGCTACGAGAGCGGCCTGACCGGAGCCGCCGGTGAGCTGCTCGCGGGCCGGCTGGACGCGTCGTTCGGACGGTTCGCCGGGCTGGACCCGGCATTGCGGGCGGGGCTCGACCACCTGCCCGTGCGGTACGAGCCGATGGCGGTCGTGCTGCCCGAGGACCACCGGCTGGCCGCTCTGGAGGCGGTGCCGCTCGCCGAGCTGGCAGGCGAGACCGTCTACGCGGGCGCCGGCAATCCGCGCACGCCGGAGTGGACCGGCCTCGCCAGGCTGCTGTTCGAGGGCCGGGGCATCGAGATCGCCCCACCCGCGCCACTGGCCGTCGGGGAGGAGGAGTTCCAGCGGGTCATGGCCAGAACGCGCAACCCCATCCTGGCCGTTGTGGGCTTCCCGGCACTGCCGTCGACGGTGTTGCGGCCCCTGGTCGACCCCGTGCCGCTGTCCCCGCTGTCCCTGGTGTGGCGCAAGGGCCTGACCCACCCCGCGTTCGACGCGCTGCGGCGGGCGGCGGCTCGGCTCGCCGCCGAGGAGGGGTGGCTGCGGCGGCCCGCCGGGGGATGGATTCCGGCCGGTGACGATGTCCTCATGACGTCTCACGACTGACACGATTCGATACCCGCGCTCACACACAACCTCCCCGTGCGCTACATTCAACGTCTGAGCACGGTGTGGTAATAGGGGGCGTTCGGACGGGTGGGGGCCCGATCCGACGGCGGGTGTTCAGGTCGTAGACGCACCCGAACCATCCCGTGGGGGGAAGTACGTGCCTGTGAAAAGTTGGCGAGAAGACGCCCAACCCGAGTGGCCCGAGGCCGCTGCGGCGACCGGGGAACTCCCTGCGGACGGCAGCGTCCGGGACCGGAGAGCCACCCAGGTGCGCGACGGAGACGACCGGGTGAGCGGCTACCGGCTGCCCGCCGGTACGGAGATACTGCGCGGCATCCCCCGGCAGAGCGAGGGCGAGGCCGACTCGTTCGGCTCGTTCGACTCGGGCACCGAGTCGCGGACCGCGGTCCGCGACCCCTGGCAGGAGGACGCCCATGCGGCCGGGCGCGCCCACGCCCCCGCCGGGACCCCTGGCCCCGCCGGGCAGACCCACGACCCGCACGAGGTCACCATCCAGCTCGACGCCGTACAACTCGGGGACGGGTTCGTGCGGCGGGTCGAGGACGGCATGGGCGCGGCCCCCGCCGACCGGCCGGTCTTCGTGGACGAGTCGGGCCGGCGCAGCCGTCGCTTCCGCCGGATCGGCATAGTCATCGCCCTGGCCTGCGGGGTGTACGCCGTCGTCATCGTCGCCACGCTGCTGTCGGGCAACTCCAACGCGCCCTGGCTGCCCGTACCGGGCCAGAAGCAGGATCCGTCGGCCGGGCAGGTCGACACCCCGCCGCTGCCCGAGCAGTCGGACCCGGCCGCCGACACCGGCACCACCGCCCCGAGCAGCGCGCCGACGACCGACGAGGCCGTGTCACCCTCGCCCGATGCCGGTGCCGGCACCGTCGAACACGCCGACACCGCCGAACCCGGCCGCCGCGGCGCGACGGAACGCCCCTCGCCGACCGCGACCCGGACCACACCGGCCCCGGGCACCGGCGTGACCGCCCCGGCCCCGACCAAGCCCGCCGATACGCCGACCACACCTGCCCCCGACCCGACGCCGACGGGCGAGCCCACGCCCGAGCCGACCGAGACCCTGGGGGCCGGCGACAGCGACGACACCGGCACGGTCGCCGAAGGCCCGGCCGAGACGCCGAGCGCCGAACCGACGCCCACCCTCTAGTGCCGACGGCCGGAAAGGCTCGCCGGACAGCTCGCGGCGTCCGGTGCGGTGCGCACGGCGGAGCATCGCCCGCGCACGAGAGACACCCGGGTGATGCGACGACGCGGCGAGGTGCCGTGCCGAGCATCGCGAGCCGGTGACCCTTCCCGGCCATCGGCACTGGTCCCGGCCGCGCGAGCGGTGCCTGCCACGTCGCCCCCGGAGGGAGATCCGGGGGAGGGCGCTCCGGCGCCTCACAGCTCAGCGGGACCCCGGCTCGCGGTTGCGCTGAGCTGTGAGGGACCCGCCGACGGCGCCGCGAAACCCGCCGACACCGTCCGCACCGCCCACCGTCCCCGCAGCACCGACGTCCCCGCACCACTCACCGTCCCCGCAGCACCCCATCCCGCACCACCCCGGAGTACCACCACCCATGGCATCCCGTACCCGCCGTTCCGGGCCGGCGCCCCGAGCCCGTGGCGGTTCCAAGCGCCGCCTGCCGCTGCGCCTCCTCCTGCCCCTGCTCGTCCTCGTCGCGCTGATGGCGATGCTCATGCTGCGCGGCTACGTGCACAGCGAGATCCTCGCCGACCACCGGGTCCGGCCGCCCGCCGCCACCGACCAGGTGCCGGAGAAGATCATGAGCGGCGGGCCCGTCATCGACACCCGCAGCGGCCGCACCGAGAGCCTGCGTGTGCCCGACCACCGCCTGGTGCTCACCTTCGACGACGGCCCCGACCCGGTCTGGACGCCGAAAGTCCTGGACGTCCTGAAGAAGCACGACGCGCACGCGGTCTTCTTCGTCACCGGCACCATGGCCTCGCGCTACCCCGAACTGGTCCGGCGCATGGTCGAGGAAGGCCACGAGATCGGCCTGCACACCTTCAACCACCCGGACCTGTCCTACCAGTCCAAGAAGCGCATCGACTGGGAGCTGTCCCAGAACCAGCTCGCCCTCTCCGGCGCGGCGGGCATCCGTACCTCCCTCTTCCGGCCGCCGTACTCCTCCTTCGCCGACGCCATGGACAACAGGTCCTGGCCGGTGACCGAGTACATCGGCGACCGCGGCTACATCACCGTCGTCAACAACACCGACAGCGAGGACTGGCGCAGGCCCGGCGTCGCCGAGATCGTCCGGCGTGCCACGCCCAAGGGCGGCAAGGGCGCGATCGTCCTGATGCACGACTCCGGCGGGGACCGCCACCAGACCGTCGCGGCACTGGACCGCATGCTGCCCGACCTGCGCGCGAAGGGCTACGCGTTCAGCAACCTCACCGAGGCACTCGACGCCCCGAGCGCGCACTCCCGCGTCACCGGCCTCGACCGGTGGAAGGGCGCGGCGTGGATCTTCCTGGTCCAGGTCTCCGAGCACCTCACCGACGGGCTGGTCGTCGGACTCGCCATCGTCGGCACCCTCGTCATCGGCCGTTTCGTGCTGATGCTGCTGCTCTCCGGGGTGCACGCGCGCCGGGTGCGCCGCCGCGGCTTCCGCTGGGGAGCGCCGATCACCGAACCGGTGTCGGTCCTGGTCCCGGCGTACAACGAGGCCAAGTGCATCGAGAACACCGTCCGTTCCCTCGCCGAGAGCGACCACCCCATCGAGGTGCTCGTCATCGACGACGGCTCCTCCGACGGCACGTCACGGATCGTGGAGGCCATGGGCCTGCCGAACGTCCGGGTCGTCCGCCAGCTCAACGCGGGCAAGCCGGCCGCGCTCAACCGCGGTGTGGCCAACGCCCGCTACGACCTGATCGTGATGATGGACGGTGACACGGTCTTCGAGCCGTCCACCGTGCGTGAACTGGTGCAGCCCTTCGGCGACCCGCGCGTGGGCGCGGTGGCGGGCAACGCCAAGGTCGGCAACAAGGACACCCTCATCGGCGCCTGGCAGCACATCGAATACGTGATGGGCTTCAACCTCGACCGCCGGATGTACGACGTGCTGCGCTGCATGCCCACGATCCCCGGCGCTGTCGGAGCCTTCCGCCGCAGCGCGCTGGAACGGGTCGGCGGCATGAGTGACGACACCCTCGCCGAGGACACCGACATCACCATGGCCCTGCACCGCGACGGCTGGCGCGTGGTCTACGCGGAGAACGCCCGTGCCTGGACCGAGGCGCCGGAGACGGTCCAGCAGCTGTGGTCCCAGCGCTACCGCTGGTCCTACGGCACCATGCAGGCCATCTGGAAACACCGCCGGGCCCTGGTCGACAAGGGCCCCTCGGGCCGCTTCGGCCGCGTCGGCCTGCCGCTGGTGTCCCTCTTCATGGTCCTGGCGCCCCTGCTGGCCCCGCTGATCGACGTGTTCCTCGTCTACGGCCTCGTGTTCGGCCCCACCCAGAAGACGATCATGGCGTGGCTCGGCGTCCTGGCCATCCAGGCGGTCTGCGCGGCCTACGCCTTCCGGCTCGACCGCGAGCGCATGACCCACCTCGTCTCGCTGCCCCTTCAACAGATCCTGTACCGCCAGCTGATGTACGTCGTACTGCTCCAGTCCTGGATCACCGCCCTCACCGGCGGCCGGCTGCGCTGGCAGAAGCTGCGGCGCACCGGTGTGGTCGACGCGCCCGGCGGCGGCCCCGTACCGCGCCAGCGGTCCCAGAACAGCTCCGAGCGGAGGCCGGTGGCATGACCCACGGAAACCCGATCCCCACGTCGTCGGCGGCGTCCGGCATGCCGGGGGCGTCCTACGGCATGCCGCGGCAGCGCACGACCGACACCGCACCGGAGGGCGGAACCGCCACCGCGACCGCCCCGACCGCGCCGGCGAGCAAGGGCGGCGGCCGTGACCGCTACCTCGACCTGCTGCGCTCCATCGCCCTGGTCCGTGTCGTCGTCTACCACCTGTTCGGCTGGGCGTGGCTGACGGTGCTGTTCCCGTCGATGGGCGTGATGTTCGCGCTGGCGGGCTCGCTGATGGCGCGCTCGCTGAACCGCCCGGCGCTCGGTGTGATCCGGGGCCGGATCCGCCGGCTCCTGCCCCCGCTCTGGGTGTTCGGCGTGGTGGTGCTGGCGATGATGTTCGCGGCCGGCTGGAACCCGCTGAAGGACCCGGACCACGGCGGTGCCTGGGGCCTGATCGACCTGCTCAACTACGTCTTCCCCGTCGGCGCCCCGCCCTTCCCCTGGCACCTCGGCGCCAAGTCCGGGCTGCTGGAGGAGACCTGGGCGGTGCAGGCGGCCGGTCCGCTGTGGTACCTGCGGGCCTACCTCTGGTTCGTCATCGCCTCCCCGCTGCTGCTGTGGGCGTTCCGCCGGGCACCGTGGCCGACGCTGCTGGCACCGCTGGGCCTCACGGCGGTCGTCGGCACGGGCCTGGTGAAGATCCCCGGTGAGACGGGCAACGCTGTGACCGACTTCGCGGTCTACGGCGGCTGCTGGATCCTGGGCTTCGCCCACCACGAGGGTCTGCTCAAGCGGATCCCCCGCTACCTGGCGATCTCCTGCGCGGCCCTGCTCATGGCCTTCGGCCTGTGGTGGGCCTCGGGCCACCTGGGCCCCGACGGCTGGGACCTGAACGACATCCCCCTGTCCCAGGCGGCCTGGTCCTTCGGCTTCGTGGTGATCCTGCTCCAGTACTCCCCGTCCTGGCGCGAACTCCCGGGCCGCCTGGCCAGGTGGGACAAGCTCGTGACCCTCTCCAACAACCGGGCCGTCACGATCTACCTCTGGCACAACCTCCTCATCATGGCCACGGTCCCGATCCTCGACCTGCTCTACGAACTGCCGTTCCTCCAGAGCGACAGCGCGGTGTCCGCCCTGGACAGCACGTACACCGTCTGGATGTTCGCCCTGGTCTGGCCCCTGATCGGCGCGGCGATCCTCATGTTCGGCTGGGTCGAGGACATCGCGGCGAAGCGGTCGCCGCGGTGGTGGCCGAACGGGCAGGGCGGCAAGAGCAGGAGGCGTCGGCGGTAGGGGTGGGCCGGCGCGGGGGAGGACCCCGTTCCCCGGGGCGCTGCCCGTGTGGAAAACTGCCCCGGTTGCGCTTGTGAACAAGGTGGTCGGCGGGAGCGGTGGGATGAGTAAGCGGCAGACACAGAAGATGCTGCGGCTGATGGCGAGCGGGGAACCCGTGGAGCTCACCAGCCCGATGGCGTCCGTGAAGAAGCTCGCACGACTGGCTTTCGTGGCCCAGCAGTTCGGCTACGAGTACGCCGACGTCCGCCAGAGCAGCGGTCGCAACGGCGCGCTCACCATGCTGCTCGTGCCCGACCCCGGCCCGCAGGCCAGGGCCCGGGCCGGGCAGAACTGGGCGCGGTACCCCGACGCGGCGGACGGTGTCTCCCTGCCGCCGCTCGTGCCCGAGGCCTTCGAACTCCTCAAGGCCCGCATCAACTTCGACCTCACCGGCAAGAACGCCGAGAAGCGCATGGGGTACGCGGCTCTCGGTGTCACCGTCGGCTGCGCGATCCTCGGCTTCCGCTTCGGGGGCGAGTCCGCCGACTTCATCGTGGCCGGCGCGGTGTGGCTGGTGATCATGGCGATGCTGGGCATCGGCCTGGCGGTGACGCGCAAGCGCAACGCCAAGTTCGCGGCCCGGTTGCGGGCCGCGGGCTTCACGCCGGTGCACGACGAGAACGGGCGGCTGCGGTATGTGCCGCCGGGGGCGCAGGTGCCCGGGCAGGGCAATCCGTTCGCAGGCGGGCCGTACGGCGGCGCAGCGCCGGGCCCGGTGACGGCAACGCCGCCGGCCTACGGACAGCAGACGCCCGGGCCGTACGCCCAGCCGGCGCCGGGCCCCTACGCCCAGCCCGCGCCGGGGTCCTACCCCGGTCAGCCCGCGCAGGCGCCGTACGGTGGTCAGCCCGCGCAGGCGCCGTACCCGGGTCAGCCCGCGCAGGCGCCGTACCCGGGTCAGCCCGCGCAGGCGCCGTACCCGGGTCAGCCCGCGCAGGCGCCGTACGGCGGCCAGCCTGCGCCCGGCCCCTATGGCGCGCAGCCCCCGGGCCCGTACGGGCAGCCGTACCACCAGCCGCAGCCGCAGCCCGGGCAGAATCCCGCCTGGCAGCCTCCGCAGCACTGACCCCGAAACCCCCGGAACCTCTCATCCCGCCCGAGCGCGGGGTGAGAGCAACGTTCCCTCGCGGTCACTCACTGCCACAGACAGGAAACGCATCCTCCCTACCTTCGGGATCAGTCACGAGTACGACCGAGCCCCGGAGCACAGTGGAGGCGTCATGACAGGCCCTGGCACGGCACCCGTACCCCCGAGCAAGGGCGGACGCTGGATCCGGCACTGGGATCCCGAGAACGAGACGTTCTGGAAGGAGACCGGGGAGAAGGTCGCCCGCCGGAACCTGTTCTTCTCCGTGCTGTCCGAGCACATCGGCTTCTCGATCTGGACCCTGTGGTCCGTGCTGGTGCTCTTCATGGGCCCGGAGTACGGGCTGAGCCCCGCCGACAAGTTCATGCTGACCTCGATGGTCACGCTGGTCGGCGCCGTCGTCCGCGTCCCCTACACCTTCGCCGTGGCGATCTTCGGCGGACGCAACTGGACGATCATCTCGGCGGCCCTCCTGCTGATCCCGACCTGCGCCGCGTTCGCCGTGATGGAGCCGGGGACCTCGTTCTCCACGTTCCTGCTGGTCGGCCTGCTCGCCGGTGTCGGCGGCGGCAACTTCGCCTCCTCCATGACCAACATCAACGCCTTCTTCCCGCTGCGGAAGAAGGGCTGGGCGCTCGGCCTGAACGCGGGCGGCGGCAACATCGGGGTGCCGGTGGCGCAGCTGGTCGCGCTGGCGATCATCGGCGCGGGCGGCGGTCCGCGGGTGCTGCTCGGGATCTACATCCCGCTGATCGTCGTGGCCGCCGTGATGGCCGCCCTCTTCATGGACAACCTGGAGAACGTCAAGAACGACACCGGCGCCGCCAAGGACGCCGCGCGGGACGGCCACACCTGGATCATGTCCCTCCTCTACGTCGGCACCTTCGGCTCCTTCATCGGCTACAGCTTCGCCTTCGGCCAGGTGTTGCAGAACCAGTTCGGCCGGACCCCGCTGGAGGCCGCCTACGTCACCTTCCTCGGCCCGCTGCTCGGCTCCCTGATCCGGCCCGTCGGCGGCCGTCTCGCCGACCGGTTCGGCGGCGCGCGGATCAGCCTGTGGAACTACGTCGCCATGGGCGTCGCGACGGCGGTCCTGATCGGCGCTTCCATGGAGAAGTCGCTGGCGCTGTTCACCGGGGCGTTCGTGGTGCTGTTCGTGCTCAGCGGGCTGGGCAACGGCTCGACGTTCAAGATGATCCCGGGCATCTTCCAGAACAAGGCGCTGGCCAAGGGACTGACGGGTGAGGAGGCGGCGGCGTACGGGCGGCGGCTCTCCGGGGCCTCCATGGGGCTGATCGGCGCGGTGGGCGCGCTCGGGGGCGTCGCCATCAACCTGGCCTTCCGCCAGTCGTTCCTCTCCTACGGCTCGGGCACCGGGGCGTTCGTCGCCTTCCTCGCCTTCTACGCGGTCTGCTTCGTGGTGACATGGGCCGTATACCTTCGCCGTACGGTTCCCCGGGTACCCGTCACCACGGCGACCTCGGAGGCGAAGCCGCAGCTCAGCTACGCCGAGGTGTGACGTAACACCAGCGACATCACGCCGATCCGAGCCTGTCACGAGCCGTTGACAGGCTCGATCGGCATGTAGGTACGCCGTACCCACGAAGTACGACGACTGGATGCGGGACGAGAGCCATGTACGAGGAAGAACAGCGACCGGACCACGGACCCCTGGCGGGTTTCACCGTGGGAGTGACGGCCGCGCGCCGGGCCGAGGAGCTCGGGGTGCTGCTCCAGCGACGGGGAGCCGCCGTCCTGCACGCCCCCGCCCTGCGCATCGTGCCGCTCGCCGACGACAGCGAACTGCTGGCCGCGACGAAGGAGATCATCGAGCGGCTGCCGGACATCGTGGTGGCCACGACCGCGATCGGCTTCCGGGGCTGGGTCGAGGCCGCCGACGGCTGGGGGCTGGGCGAGGAGCTGCTGGCGCGGCTGGGCGGCGTACGGATCATGGCGCGCGGACCGAAGGTCAAGGGCGCGGTGCGGGCCGCCGGACTGACGGAGGAGTGGTCGCCGTCGTCGGAGTCCATGGCGGAGGTGCTGGACCGGCTGCTGGAGGAGGGCGTCGACGGTCTGCGGATCGCGATCCAGCTGCACGGTGAGCCGCTGCCCGGGTTCGTGGAGGCGCTGGAGGAGGGCGGGGCCGAGGTGCTCGGGGTGCCCGTCTACCGCTGGATGCCGCCGGAGGACATCACGCCGGTGGACCGGCTGCTGGACGCGACGGTCGCCCGGGCCCTGGACGCGGTCACCTTCACCAGTGCCCCGGCCGCGGCCTCCCTCCTGTCCCGGGCGAAGGAGCGCGGACTGCTCGACGAGGTCCTGGCGGCGCTGGGCCACGACGTGCTGCCGGCCTGCGTGGGCCCGGTCACCGCGCTGCCCCTGCAGTCCCGCGGCATCGACACGATCCAGCCCGAGCGCTTCCGGCTCGGCCCTCTCGTCCAGCTCCTCTGCCAGGAACTCCCCGCCCGGGCACGCTCGTTCCCGGTCGCCGGGCACCGTCTGGAGATCCGCGGCCATGCCGTCCTGGTCGACGGGGACCTCAAGCCGGTTCCGCCCGCCGGGATGTCCCTGCTGCGGGCCCTGGCCCGCCGCCCCGGCTGGGTCGTCGCCCGCGCCGACCTGCTGCGCGCCCTTCCCGGGTCGGGCCGCGACGAACACGCGGTGGAAACGGCCATGGCCCGCCTCCGCACGGCCCTCGGCACCCCGAAGCTGATCCAGACGGTGGTCAAACGCGGCTACCGCCTGGCCTTGGACCCCAGCGCGGAGACGAAGTACGCGGACGCGTGATCCCGCCCGGGGGTTGAGCGCGAACAGGCCGGACGTGAGGGTGCCGGGTGGTGGCCGGCCCGGGGTGCCGGGGTGAGGCGTGCGCGAGGGGTTTCCGGCGTCGGCGCGGGCAGGCACTGTAAGAGGGAACGGTTCCCGGCTCTCTCACGGCGTCTCGCCGAAGCCTCGCGACCGGGGTGAACCTAGGCGGTGACAGGCACATGGCACTGGGTACGGTCACGACCCCGTACGAGCTGCGCTTCGACGCCGGGCGGATCTGTCTGGACCTGCTCTCCACCACGCATCCGGAGGAGCGGCTCGACTCCGTGGACGTGCTGCGCGCCTGGATCACCGGCTCCGGACTCGTCCCGGCGGACACCGCCCTGGCCCACGCCGACACCGGCTGGCTGCTCGCCTTCCGCGAACTGCGCGCCCAGATCGACCGGTTGGTGCGCTGCCGGCCGAGACCGGGAGCGGCGGCGTACGACCTGGCGCTGGCCCGCGTCAACGACCTGGCCCGCGCCGCGCCCCCGGCCCCGCGCGCGGTCCGCGGCGAGGACGGCCAGCTGCTGCGGCGGCTGGACGCCCCGCCCGGCTGCGCCGCCCTGCTCGCGGCCGTCGCCCGGGACGCCGTGGAGATGCTGACCGACCCCGCCGCCCGCGCGGCCCTGCGGCAGTGCGAAGGCGACAACTGCCCCATCGTGTACCTCGACACCTCCCGGGGACGCAGGAGGCGCTGGTGCTCCAGCGAGGTCTGCGGGAACCGCGAACGCGTCGCCCGGCATCGTCGCCGCGCGGCACTCGCCCGCGCCTGAAACGGAATTGAGTGGTCCGTGCACTCAATT
Organism: Streptomyces sp. NPDC050674; assembly: GCF_040654575.1. Lineage (NCBI taxonomy): Bacteria > Bacillati > Actinomycetota > Actinomycetes > Kitasatosporales > Streptomycetaceae > Streptomyces > Streptomyces sp. NPDC050674. Next base: position 6,750 of record NZ_JBFAIG010000025.1, on the reverse strand, counting down.
TCCCTGTCCTAAATGCGACTTCTGAGACCGCGACGGCAAAGTGATTTCAATTACATGCCGTTTACCTACGCCACCGTAGGGAAGGCCTGGCTTGATCTGGCCGATGTGGCGGAAATGTAAAGAACGCGGGGTGGGAATGTGCACCCATGTCCACCTCGTCACGTCACTCGGAAGAAAACTGTCACCTCTCTTTGAACGCCCAACAGCTCCCGTCCGTACGGCTTGTGGAGCGACCGACTGGGGGAACCCCCGGACATCGGAGGTGGGCGTGCGCAAGGATTCCGTCGTGGCCAATGAACGAGCACCGAGGGCCCGACATCGCATGTCCCAGCCCTCGGAACCCGACGAGGAGCTGATGCGTGCGCTCTATCGCGAACACGCCGGACCCCTGCTGGCATACGTCCTGCGCCTGGTCGCCGGAGACCGGCAGCGCGCCGAGGACGTCGTGCAGGAGACGCTCATCCGTGCCTGGAAGAACGCCGGTCAGCTCAATCGGGCGACCGGATCGGTACGCCCCTGGCTGGTGACGGTCGCCCGGCGCATCGTCATCGACGGCCACCGCAGCCGGCAGGCCCGGCCGCAGGAGGTCGACCCGTCGCCGCTGGAGGTCATCCCCGCGGAGGACGAGATCGACAAGGCGCTGTGGCTGATGACTCTGTCGGACGCACTCGACGACCTGACCCCCGCCCACCGGGAGGTGCTCGTCGAGACGTATTTCAAGGGGCGTACCGTCAACGAGGCGGCCGAGACCCTGGGCATACCCAGCGGCACCGTCCGCTCCAGGGTGTTCTACGCCCTGCGTTCGATGAAGCTGGCACTGGAGGAGCGGGGGGTGACGGCGTGATGAGTGTTTACGGGGGTAATCAGGGATTCGGTACGGGAGGCATGGGTATGTCTGGACCCATGCAGGAATCTCCGGTGCCGAACGAACACGAGACCGTCGGCGCCTACGCCCTGGGCATCCTCGACGACGCCGAGGCCACCGCGTTCGAGGCCCACCTCGCGACCTGCGAATGGTGCGCCCAGCAGCTCGACGAACTGGCCGGCATGGAGCCCATGCTCGCCGCCCTCGCCGACCTGCCCGGCTCCGGCAGCACACCGGCGATCGGCGAGTCGCTGTCCGCGAAGCCCCGCCCGCGCCTGGTGGAGAAGCTGGTCGACGAGGTCGCCGACCGCCGCGCCCAGAAGCGCCGCCGCAGCTTCTACATGGTGGCCGCGGCCGGTGCGCTGATCATCGGCGGCCCGTTCGTCGCGGTCGCGACGAGCGGCGGCGACAGCGGTGGCTCGGGGAACCGCCCGCTCGCCGCGAGCCCCGCCAAGGAGGCCTTCGACGGCATCTCCGACAAGATCTCGGCCACCGACCCCACCACCAAGGTCACCGCGACGGTCGCCCTCCAGAAGAAGGACTGGGGGACGGGCGTGGTCACCGAGATCAAGAACGTCAAGGGCCCGCTCAAGTGCGCCCTCGTCGCGGTCGGCAAGAACGGCGAGCGCGAGACCCTGTCCTCCTGGTCCGTCCCGGAGTGGGGCTACGGCCTCCCCGACGCCGAGACCGAGAAGGCCAAGCAGCCGCTGTACGTCCAGGGCGGCGCCGCGTTCGACCCGAACCAGATCGACCACTTCGAGGTCGTCACCTTCGACGGCAAGCGGCTGGTCGAGGTCGACGCGTAGGACTGTTCGGCCGTACGGCGGGCGCCATCGGGGCAACAGCTCCCGCGCCTGCCGCCGGCCCGTAGCTTCGAGGGGCCCCCTTCGCGTACGGTTGACGGCTGCCCAGCACGTCAGAAGGGGGCCCGGTGGCCGCTCAGGCTCACAGACAAGACGCGGTCGGTTCGGTACACGACTCGGTTCGTGACCGGGAGATCCGTGTCGAACAGGAACACCTGGACCGGGTGTACCGGCGCCTCGAGGAGAAGATCCACGAGGCGGAGTTCCTCATGCAGGACGCGGCCCGGCGCGGCCAGGTCGGCACCCCCGGCGCACTGGCCGAGCGGGACGCCCAGGTCTTCCGCGCGGGCATCCACCTCAGCCGGCTCAACAACGAGTTCGAGGACTTCCTCTTCGGCCGTATCGACCTGCTGACCGGCAAGGACGGCAAGAAGGGACCCGACGGGGCGTACACCGCGATCGAGCCGGCGGAGGGCGCCGTACGCCCCGACGCCACCGCCGACATCGCCGAGACCCTGCACATCGGCCGTATCGGCGTCCTCGACCAGGACTACGCGCCGCTGGTCATCGACTGGCGGGCCCCCGCGGCGGCCCCGTTCTACCGCTCCACCCCCGTCGACCCCGGCCGTGTCGTCCGCCGCCGCGTCATCCGCTCCAAGGGCCGCCGGGTGCTGGGCGTCGAGGACGACCTGATGCGCCCCGAGCTGACGGCGTACCTCGACGGCGAGGAACTGCCCGTCATCGGCGACGGCGCCCTCATGGCGGCGCTCGGACAGGCCCGCGGCCACACGATGCGCGACATCGTCGCCTCCATCCAGGCCGAGCAGGACATGGTCATCCGCGCCCCCGCCGCCTCCGTGACGTACGTCGAGGGCGGCCCGGGCACCGGCAAGACCGCCGTCGCCCTGCACCGCGCCGCCTACCTCCTCTACCAGGACCGGCGCCGCTACGCCGGCGGCATCCTGATCGTCTCGCCGACCCCGCTGCTCGTCGCCTACACCGAGGGAGTGCTGCCCTCGCTCGGCGAGGAGGGCCAGGTCGCCATCCGCGCCATCGGCTCCCTGGTCGAGGGAGCCGAGGCCACGCTCTACGACTCCCCGTCCGTGGCCCGCGCCAAGGGGTCCTCCCGCATGCTGAGGGTGCTGCGGAAGGCCGCGCGCGGCGCCCTGGAGCTGAACGACCCACCGGCCCGGCTGCGCGTGGTCGCCTTCGGCCGCCGCCTGGAACTGGAGGCCGGGGAGCTGGACGGCATCCGCCGCGCCGCCCTCGGCGGCACCGCCCCGGTCAACCTGCTGCGCCCCCGCGCCCGCAAACTCCTGCTGGACGCCCTGTGGGAGCGGTCCGGCGCGGCCGGCCGGCACAGCGACCCGGAGCTCGCGGCGGAGCTGCGCTCCTCCTTCGACGAGGACATCACCTCCGAGGACGCCTTCATCGCCTTCCTCGACGCCTGGTGGCCGGAGCTGACCCCGGCGGCCGTCCTGGACGCCATGGCCGACGAACGCCGCCTCGGCCGCTGGGCCCGGCGCGTCCTGAACCCCGGCGAGGTCCGCAAGGTCGCCCGTTCCCTCAAGCGCGAGGGCCGCTCGGTGCACGACATCGCCCTGCTCGACGAGCTCCAGGCCGTCCTCGGCGCCCCGGCCCGCCCCCGCAGGAAGCGCGAACTCGACCCGCTCGACCAGCTCACCGGCCTGGAGGAGCTGATGCCGGTGCGCGAGGAGACGCAGCGCGAGCGCGCCGAGCGCCTCGCCCAGGAGCGCGTGGAGTACGCCCACGTCATCGTCGACGAGGCCCAGGACCTCACCCCGATGCAGTGGCGCATGGTCGGCCGCCGCGGCCGGCACGCCACCTGGACGGTCGTGGGCGACCCGGCCCAGTCCTCCTGGTCCGACCCGGACGAGGCGGCCGAGGCGCGCGACGAGGCCCTCGGCAGCCGTCCGCGCCGCCGCTTCGAACTCACGGTGAACTACCGCAACCCGGCCGAGATCGCCGAACTGGCCGCGAAGGTCCTCGCCCTCGCCATGCCCGGCTCGGTGTCGCCGAAGGCGGTCCGCTCCACCGGGGTCGAGCCCCGCTTCACCGTCGTGCAGGACACGCTGGGCGCGACCGTCCGTGAGGAGGCGGCCCGGCTGCTGGAGCGGGTCGACGGCACGGTCGGCGTGGTCGTCGCCATGCAGCGCCGCGAGGAGGCGCGCCGCTGGCTCGCCGGCCTCGGCGACCGCGTCGTGGCCCTCGGCAGCCTGGAGGCCAAGGGCCTGGAGTACGACGCGACGGTCGTGGTCTCCCCGGCGGAGATCGCCGACGAGTCCCCGGCCGGCCTGCGTGTCCTGTACGTCGCGCTCACCCGCGCCACCCAGCAGCTGACGGTCGTCTCGGCGGACCGGGACGAGCCCGACGCGGCGGGAGTACCGGATCTGCTCAGGGACTGAGGACCGATACCCACTTGCCGGCGAAATGAACTACCGGTACGGGAATGGCCTTACGGGATCTGTTTGTTAGCCTGGACGTGGCACCGGCTCGATCCAAGCCCCCGGGCCCAACCTTCGTCGCTACGAGCGACCACTTGCCGCGAGGCGAGCATGGCGGGTCGGTGCCACCTACTTGAGGAAGAGACCCACGTCCACGTGACGTGGGTCTCTTTTTTCTGGCCCCTCGCCCCCCGTTCCGCGAACAAAACGTTCGCAATCGAGGGCGGCTACCTGCTACTCAGCGGTAGGTGCGACGATCGGACGGCACAACTCAGCGTCAGGTGAAAGCAGAGGAAGTCGGCCATGGCAACGGCGCCCAGCGTCTCCTACTCGATGACGGTCCGGCTGGAGGTGCCCGCGAGCGGAACCGCCGTTTCGCAGCTCACCACCGCCGTGGAGTCCTCCGGAGGCTCGGTGACCGGCCTCGACGTCACCGCGTCCGGTCACGAGAAGCTCCGCATCGACGTCACCATCGCGGCGACGTCGACCGCGCACGCGGACGAGATCGTCGAGGAACTCCGCGGCATCGAGGGCGTCACCCTGGGCAAGGTCTCGGACCGGACCTTCCTCATGCACCTCGGCGGCAAGATCGAGATGGCGTCGAAGCACCCCATCCGCAACCGTGACGACCTCTCCATGGTCTACACGCCCGGCGTCGCCCGCGTCTGCATGGCGATCGCCGAGAACCCCGAGGACGCCCGCCGCCTCACCATCAAGCGCAACTCCGTTGCGGTCGTGACGGACGGCTCCGCCGTGCTGGGCCTGGGCAACATCGGCCCCAAGGCCGCGCTGCCCGTCATGGAGGGCAAGGCGGCCCTCTTCAAGCGGTTCGCCGGCATCGACGCCTGGCCGATCTGCCTCGACACCCAGGACACCGACGCGATCGTCGAGATCGTCAAGGCGATCGCCCCCGGCTTCGCGGGCATCAACCTGGAGGACATCTCCGCCCCGCGCTGCTTCGAGATCGAGGCCCGGCTGCGCGAGGCCCTCGACATCCCGGTCTTCCACGACGACCAGCACGGCACCGCGATCGTCGTCCTCGCCGCGCTGACCAACGCGCTGCGCGTCGCGGGCAAGGCGATCGAGAACATCCGCGTCGTCATGTCCGGCGCCGGGGCGGCCGGTACGGCCATCCTGAAGCTGCTGCTCGCCGCGGGCGTCAAGAACGCCGTCGTCGCCGACATCCACGGAGTCGTGCACGCGGGCCGCGAGGACCTGGTGGACGCCGCCCCGGACTCGGCGCTGCGCTGGATCGCCGACAACACCAACCCCGAGGGCCTCACGGGCACCCTCAAGGAGGCCGTGCGCGGCGCCGACGTCTTCATCGGCGTCTCGGCCCCGAACGTCCTCGACGGCGACGACGTGGCCGCCATGGCCGACGGCGCGATCGTGTTCGCGCTCGCGAACCCGGACCCCGAGGTCGACCCGGCAATCGCCCGTCAGACGGCCGCCGTTGTCGCCACGGGCCGCTCCGACTTCCCGAACCAGATCAACAACGTCCTGGTCTTCCCGGGCGTCTTCCGCGGCCTGCTGGACGCGCAGTCGCGGACGGTCAACACCGAGATGATGCTCGCCGCCGCCACGGCTCTCGCGAACGTGGTGACCGAGGACGAGCTGAACCCGAACTACATCATTCCGAGCGTCTTCAACGACAAGGTCGCGGGCGCGGTCGCCGGTGCCGTCCGGGACGCCGCCAAGGCGGCCGGCGCGACGGCGGGCAGCACGGCCGGCGTCTGAGGCCCGGGCCGCCCGGGCCCCCGCCGGGGGCCCGGGGGCGCCGGATCCGCGGACTGTGAGTAACCCCACGGCCGCCGGGAACCCGGCGCGTCGCACGACCCCTGTCAGCAGCGCAGCTATCGTGGCGCCAGGCTCAGGCCCTCTTTTCGTGTGACTCCCCAAGGGTGTTCTCACGACTCCTGCGGGTGCCGGATTGGCTTTCCCGCCGCAGGTAGAGGCAGGATGCGTCCCTGGGCGCGAGGGTCTGACGACGGACCCGGGTCCGGGGACTCACACAGGACCCTGGCAGCATCGGCTTCGATCTGACGCCTCAACGGCAAGATGAACACGGGAGTAACAACATGAACCGCAGTGAGCTGGTGGCCGCGCTGGCCGACCGCGCCGAGGTGACCCGCAAGGACGCCGACGCCGTGCTGGCCGCGTTCGCCGACGTCGTCGGCGACATCGTCTCCAAGGGCGACGAGAAGGTCACCATCCCCGGCTTCCTGACCTTCGAGCGCACCCACCGTGCCGCTCGCACCGCCCGCAACCCGCAGACCGGCGAGCCCATCCAGATCCCCGCCGGTTACAGCGTGAAGGTCTCCGCGGGCTCGAAGCTCAAGGAAGCCGCCAAGGGCAAGTAAGCGGCCCCTCGCGTGCGCCGTGGGCGACTGCGGGCCGCCTGTGGCCGGTCGCGCAGTTCCCCGCGCCCCTGAGGGGCGCGCCACGCGGAGCCGTATGGAAATGCCGAGGGGCGGCCACCTGGAATCAGGTGGCCGCCCCTCGGCGTGTGCGATACGGAACTACCCGAGCGCCTTGCCGGGCAGTTCGACCTTCGCGCCCAGCTCCACGAGCTTCTCCATGAAGTTCTCGTAGCCGCGGTTGATGAGGCCGATGCCGT
>NZ_JBFAIG010000024.1:0-122688 GCF_040654575.1 Streptomyces sp. NPDC050674 | reverse complement strand
CCTCCGCCTTGCAGCTGCACGCACCACACCCCGCTCGGCTCGGCCGAGAGGCCCAGTCACTCCCGGCCGACCTGATCCAAACGACAGGCCCTAGCGGCGGGCCAGGCCGACCAGTTTGCGGGCCGCGAGGGCGCCGGCGCCGGCGGTGAGGGCCGCGCCCATCCAGCCGCGGTTGCGCGACAGCCACTGCTGGGGACTGTCGCCGGTGGATTCGTCGTCGAAGCGGCCGTGTGCGCCGAAGTCCCGCCCGTGCGGCCCGTCCGCCGGGGCCCAGAGGTTCGCCGGCCCCTCGGGCCGGCCGTCCTCCTGCTGGGCGTCGACGTTGGTGCGGGCCAGGTAGCGGTCGAGCAGTCCGGGAACGACCGCGTTGGCGAGGAGGGTGGCGGCCGTGGAGCCGCCCACCCAGTACTCCCGGCGCCGCGGGTGCGAGGCGGCGTGCACGATCGCCCGGGCCGCGACCTCCGGCTGGTAGACCGGCGCGACGGGCCGGGCCCGTCCCGGCATGCGGTTCAGCACCCAGTCGAACTGCGGGGTGTTGAGGCCCGGCAGCTGCACCATGGTGGTGTGCACCCCGCTGCGCGCGTGCAGCAGCTCGCAGCGCAGCGACTCGTTGAACCCCTGGATCGCGTGCTTGGCCCCGCAGTACGCGGACTGCAGCGGGATGCCCCGGTAGGCCAGCGCGGAGCCGACCTGCACGATGGTGCCGCGGTCGCGCGGCAGCATGTGCCGCAGGGCGGCCCGGGTGCCGAACACGTAGCCCAGGTAGGTCACTTCGGTCACGCGCCGGAATTCGTCCGGGGCGACGTCCGTGAACGGCGCGAACACTCCGGTGAAGGCGTTGTTGACCCAGACGTCGATGTGGCCGAACGCGTCGACGACCTGCTGGGCGGCGTCGTCGACGGCCTTGGCGTCGGAGACGTCCACACCGACGACGAGCGCCTCGCCGCCGGCGCGCTCCACCTCGTCCGCGGCGGCGGCCAGTCCCTCACGCCCGCGGGCGAGCAGGGCGACCTTGTCGCCGCGGGCGGCGAAGGCCCGGACCGTGGCCCGGCCGACTCCGCCGCTGGCTCCGGTCACCACGACCACCCGCCCGCGCCGATGCGATGTCACTGCCTCGCGCACCCGGCATCACACCCCGCGGTGGGGTACGTGCGGTGCGTCCGCCGGCCGCGGGGGCACGGCGCCGGGGGCGGTCGTCCCACCGGGCGGGGCCGGCGGCACCGGCGGATACGGCATGCCGCCGACCGTCCCGGCGGCGGTGCGACGGGCGTCGTCCCCGCCCGGTGCCGCGTGGGCCGCGTGCCCCGGACCGGGCCGGGACGGCCGGGCCATGCCGCGCAGCACGAAGGCGAGGGCGCCCAGGATCACGGCGGTGATCAGCGCGGCGGCCCAGCCGGGCAGGCCGAGGGCGAGAGCCAGCCCCACGGCGAGTGCGAGGGCCGCGCCCGCGTACAGGGCGAGCGCCCCGGACGCGGCGTACAGCGCGGCCTTGCGGCGCTGCTTGCGCGTCTGCTCGCGCAGCTCCTCCCGTACGGTCTCGCGCGCCACCTGTGCCAGCTCGTCGACCAGATGCTTGTCCAGATGCTCCAGGTGATCCAACCGCTTCATGCCCGGCCGGGTACCCTCGCGCCCCCGCGCGTAACTAGGCTCAGCCGCATGGAGATTCTGGGTGCCACACTGCGCGTCTGCGTCGACGACCTCGAGACCGCGATCCCCTTCTACGAGCGCCTGGCGGGCGGCAGAGCCCAGCGCTTCGAGCGGGGAGGTGTCCAGGTGGCGGCGGTCGGCTGCTTCCTGCTGATGAGCGGTCCCCCGGCCGAACTGGAGGTGCTGCGCAAGGTCGCCGCGACGATCGCCGTGACGGACGTCGAGGAGACCCACAAGGTGCTCACCGGCCTGGGGGCCCACATCGTGGCGGGCCCGATCGCCTCGCCGGCGGGCCGCAACCTGATCGCCCTGCACCCGGACGGGTCGGTCTACGAGTACGTGGACCGCCACGTCTAGGCATCGCGGTGGGCTCAGCGCGGCCCCGGTCGGGTGATCATCTCGGCGGTGATCGCCCAGCGTTCGTGGTCGCGCCAGGCCCCGTCGACGAAGAGCATCTTCGGCGAGAAACCCTCCCGTCGGAACCCGCAGCGGCGGGCCAGGGCGATCGACGCGGCGTTGCCCGGCTGGACGTTGATCTCCAGCCGGTGCAGCCGCATCGGGCCGAAGGCGTAGCGCACGACGAGGTCGAGTCCTTCGCGCATCAGTCCGCGCCCGGCGGCGTGCCGGAAGGCGCCATAGCCGAGCGCGCCGGACTGGAAGCCGCCCTCGACGATGTTGTTGATGTTGATGAACCCGCCGATGGCCCCGTCGTTCCTGTCGCACACCAGGAACCCGGCCTTGGACGGATCCTCGATCAGCCGGCCCGCGTAGGCGGTGTAGGCCTGCGTGGTGGTGGGCGGGAAGAGCCACGGGTGGTGCAGGTCCTCGCTCTCCCGGGCGCGGGCGGTGAACTCGGCGCCGTCCTCCTGGGTGAAGGGGCGTATGCCCACTCGTGGGCCCTCGGCGAGGTGGCGGGATGCGTGGTGCGGCACCCTGCCACAGTAACCTCGCCCGCGGTGCCCTTCAGGATCCGGCGACGGGCAGCCGGAGCGTCCCGGTGGTGCGCGGCCCGCTGACCACGGCGACCGGCTTGATCCCGCGGTTGCCGAAGTACGCGTCGTCGCTCGCCGCGATCACGAACCGCAGCCGGTGCCCCGTCTCGTAGCGGTGTACGAGGGCGGGCAGGGTGACGGTGAAGCTCCGGGTGACGTCCGGGACGCGCACCGGCGCGACCAGGCGGCGCACCAGGGTGCGGGTCCCGTCGGGGGCGATGTCGTAGAGCTTGGCGAAGAGGACGAGCTTGTCGGCCGCGTCGGCGGAGTCCTGGGTGCGCTCGGCCTTCGGGGAGACGGCCTTCAGCGTGGCCCGGGGTGCGCCGACGACGTCGAGGGGCCGCTTCAGCGGTGCGGTCGTCCAGTCGAGGTAGGTGCCCTCGGTGTCGCGCGGCGGCGAGTCCGGCAGTCCGAGGAGACCGGCCAGTGAGCTCTCCGAATGGCTCGTGGGAATCAGCCCGTTGGTGTAGCGGCGGCTGCCGCGGGCCACTTCGCCGGGCTGGTCGACGAGGGCGCCGTCGCCGGAGAGGTACAGCGTGCGGCTGAGGGCGGGGAGGTGGTCGGCGGTGGCGTAGGCGCGTTCGGGGTCGTCGATCCAGTCGCGGTGGTAGGCGAAGGCCGGTCCGGTGTCGGCGTGGGCCCGCTTGCGCAGGTGTCGGTCGAACCAGGCGAGGACACGCCGCCCGACGTAGCTGGTCTCCAGGTTGCCCTTGGACAGGTCGAGTTCACCGGCGGCCGGCCGGGTGAGTCCGCCGCTGTGGCCCCAGGACTGCCAGATCATCTTGACGGGTGTGCCCTGGGACTTCAGCGCCCGGTAGGTCGCCGTCGCCTCGTTGAGGTTGAACAGGGTGTCGGCCTGCCCTTGGACCAGCAGGGTCGGGGTGTCGACGCGGTGCAGGTACGACACCGGCGAGACGCGGCGTGCGAAGGCGAACAGCTCGGCGGTCGGGCCGGCCGGGAAGCTCCCGGAGTTGAGGGTGTGGACGGTCCGGCAGGCCTCGGTGACGAAGTGCAGGCAGGCCAGGGAGTTGACGCGGGACGGGTCCAGGCTGGGTTCGAGCAGCGGACGGCTCTCGCCGATGAGGTAGAAGCCGTTGGTCCACTGCCATTTGAAGACGCCGGGGACGCCTTTGCCGCCGACGGCGTTGTTCGGGGCGAGCGAGTACGCCAGGTCGTTCCAAGTGATCATCGGGACGAGCGCGTCGAGGCGGTGGTCGACGGCCGCGGTGGCGAGCTGGACGGCGCCCCCGTAGGAGCCGCCGATCATGCCGACGCGCGGGTCGCCCGGTGCGTCGCGGGTGACGAAATCGGCGGTCGTGCCGTCGTCGGCGGCGCGGGTGCCGCCCAGGAAGTCGACCAGCCGGGAGGCGGCGGCGCCGTCGATGTCCGGGTCGTCGAGGGAGATCAGGCAGCCGCTGCGGCCGAAGCCGAGCCCGGAGTAGACGAGGGAGACGTAGCCGCGCTGTGCGAAGGCCTTGCCGATGGTGTCCGTGGAACCGTCCGACTTGCTGCCGCCGAAGCCGTTGGTGCCGAGCACGGCGGGCGCCGGGTGGTCGCGGTCCACCCCGACGGGCCGGTACAGGTCGGCGTCGACCGGGCAGGAGCGGCCGCCCGCCTGGACGGTGAATTTCAGCGGTGTGACGGTGTAGGCGCCGGCCGCCGTGGCGGGCGGGGTGAGAGTGAGGGGCACGGCCAGGGCGGCGCCCAGAACGAGAGCGAGTGCGCGGGATCTGGGCACGCGGCGGGACACACGGACCTCCACGGTGGGGGCGACCACGACGTCGGGGACACTCCGGATACCGACCAGTAGGTACCGGCCGTTGTCATGGTGTGGCACGTGTCAGGTGCCGTCAATCACCGGAACGGGGGTTCTTGACGGCGTTTCAGCAGCGGCCGGCTCAGCTCAGCGCGGGTGCGTCGAACGTCAAGGTGGCCCCTCGCGCGTCCAGTTCGCCCGTGAGCCCGAGAGGGATCGTCAGCGCGCCCGGGCCGTGGCCGAACCCGAACTCCTCCACGACCGGGACGCCCAGACCGCCGAGCCGGTCGGCCAGGACCGCCCGCACCTCCTCGTAGGGGCCGCACCCCTCCCAGGACCCGAGCGCGATCCCGGCGACCCCGTCGAGCCGTCCGCTGCGCAGGAGTTGGGTCAGGTACCGGTCCAGGCGGTAGGGGCTCTCCCCGACGTCCTCCATCAGCAGCAGTCCGCCCCGCGCCCCGGGGTGGGCGTGCGGGGTGCCGAGGTCGGACGCGAGCAGACTCAGGCAGCCGCCCAGCGTGACGCCCCGGGCCCGGCCCGGGACTAGGACGCCCGGGGGCGTGGCCCTGACGGTTCTCACGGACTCCGGCTCGAAGAGGGTGGCCCTCAGATGGTCCTGGGCCCGGGCGTTCTTGAGGAAGTCGACGCCGGCGGCCGCGGGCCCGTACAGGGTGACCAGGCCCAGCCGGGTGGCGAAGGCCTGGTGCAGGACGGTGACGTCGCTGAACCCGGCGAGCACCTTGGGGCCGGCCGCCCGCATCGCCGTCCAGTCGAGCAGGTCGACCATGCGCTGCGCCCCGTAGCCGCCCCGGGCGCACAGCACGGCCGCGACGGACGGATCGCACCAGGCGTTCTGGAGGTCGGCGGCCCGTTGCGCGTCCGTGCCTGCGAGGTAGCCCAACTCCCGGTGGCGGCCGAGCACGTGCGGTGTCACCACCGGGTCGAGGTCCCAGCCGCGCAGGATGTCGAGCCCGGCCTGGAGCCGCTCCTCGGGCACCGGCCCGCTCGGTGCGACGACGGCGACCCGGGCCCCCGGGGTGAGCCGGGGCGGTCGTACCAGCGGGTTCACCACGCGAGCTCCAGGGCCGGGACGCCGGGCGGGTTCAGCCCGAACACCTGGGCGTAGAGGGACAGTTCGGCTTCCAGGGCGCGCACCATGGTCTCCGCCTTCCGGAAGCCGTGCCCCTCCCCCTCGAAGGCGAGATACGCGTACGGCACCGTCCGGCCCTCCAGCCGGGCCAGGAACCGCTCGCACTGGGCGGGCGGGCAGATCACGTCGTCCAGGCCCTGGAGCAGCAGGAACGGCACGGTGAGGCGGTCGGCGTGGGCGGCGGGCGAGCGCTCCGCGTACCGGGCGGGCACGTCGGCGAGCGGCCCGATCAGGCTCTCCAGGTACCGGGACTCGAAGTCGTGGGTCTCTCCCGTGCCCCAGCCGGTCAGGTCGAGGATCGGGTACTTGATGGTGCCGCAGGCGTAGACGTCGGTGGTGGTGAGCGAGGCGGCCGCGGTCCAGCCGCCCGCGCTGCCGCCCCGGACGGCGAGCCGGGTCCGGTCGGCCGTGCCCTCGTCGGCGAGGGCCAGGGCGACGGCGGCGCAGTCCTCGACGTCCACCACGCCCCACTGCTCGCGCAGCCGCTCCCGGTACGGGCGGCCGTACCCCGTGGAGCCGCCGTAGTTCACCTCGACGACGCCGATGCCGCGCGAGGTGAAGTAGGCGATCTCCAGGTCCAGGACCAGCGGCGCGCGGCCGGTGGGCCCGCCGTGCGCCCAGACGACGTAGGGCGGCGGTTCGTCGTCGGGCGCGACGCAGCCGGGGTGGTGGGGCGGGTAGACGTGCGCGTGGATGTCGCGTCCGTCGGGGCCGGTGAAGGTGCGGATCTGCGGTTCGGGGTAATACGCGGGGTCGACGGCGTCGTCGTGCTCGGCGCCGACCACGCGGGCCCGGCCGGTGCGGGCGTCCAGTTCGACGACCTCGTAGGCGCTGCGCGGGCTGGCTCCGACGGCGACGACCCGTTCGCCGTGGGCGGCGAGGGTGGGGGCGAACTCGGTCCAGGGCCCGGCCGCGTCCACGACCTCGCCCGTCTCGGGGTCGAGGATGCCGAGGGCGGTGGCGCCCCGGCCGTGCACGACGGCGATCAGCCCGTTCGCCAGCGGTGTGAACCATCGCGACCCGAGCTTCCACAGCGCCCCGCCGAACTCCTCCTCGCGCGGGCACAGCGGCTGTCCGTCGAGATGGAGGTTCCACCAGCCCGTACGGTCGCTCGCGTACAGCAGCCGGCCGTCGTGGGTCCAGTCGGCCTGGGCGATCGACTCACCGGGCCCGCCGGCCACGGCCCCGCTCCCGCGCAGCGTGCCGTCGGGGGTGACGTCGGCGACCAGCAGCTCGGTGCCGTCCCAGGGCATGCGCGGATGGTCCCAGGCGAGCCAGGCGGCCCGCCGCCCGTCGGGCGAGAGCTTCGGCCCGGTGACGAACCGGTGCCGGTCGTCGGTGAGTTCGCGTACGGCGTCCCGGTCCTCGGCAGCGGAGCCGTCCAGGGGGACGGCGGCCAGGACGCGGCGCACGTCGGCGGGCCCCTCGCCGGTGTACTCCTCCAGCACGCACCACACCTCGCCCCGTGCGGACAGCGGCAGCGGCTCGGCCCAGCGCAGGCCGCCGCCCACGGTGGACACCGGGGTCAGCGGGCGGGGCTCACCGCCCGGCTCGCAGCGGTACAGCCGCTGGTCGGCGAAGTTCACGAACACCACCAGCGGCCCGTCGTCGCCTTCGAGGGCGGCCCACGGGTGCCCGCCGTACTCGTGGACCCGGCTGCGCACGTTCCACGGCGCGGGCAGCAGCGATTCCTCCCGGCCGTCGGGGTGCCGCCGCACGAGGGTGCGCCGGCCGCCCTCGGCGGGACGCGGCTCGGTCCACCACACCTCGTCGCCGACGAAGCCCACGTACTCCGGATGCCCGTCGTGCGCGGCGGTCAGGGCCGCGTCGATGGGCGAGGGCCACGCCCCGTAGGCCAGCGTCCGCACCGTCTCCCCCACTCTCCTAGGCCGTCCGCAGGAACCGGTCGAGTACGCGGACACCGAAGTGCAGCGCCTCGATCGGTACCCGCTCGTCGACCCCGTGGAACATGGCCGCGTAGTCGTAGCCGTCCGGCAGCCTCAGCGGGGTGAAGCCGTAGCCGGTGACGCCAAGGCGGGAGAACTGCTTGGCGTCGGTGCCGCCGGACATGCAGAACGGCACCACGTGCCCCTCGGGCGCGAACTCCTCGATGGCGGCCCGCATGCCCGCGAAGATCGCCGAGTCCACCGGGGACTCCAGGGCGACCTCGCGGTGGTGGAACTCCCAGTCCACGTCCGGCCCGGTGAGCCGGTCGAGGGTGCTGCGGAACTCCTCCTCGCCGCCGGGCATATAACGGCCGTCCACGTGCGCCACGGCCTCGCCGGGAATGACGTTGACCTTGTAACCGGCGTCCAGCATGGTCGGGTTGGCGCTGTTGCGCAGGGTCGGTTCGACGAGCTGCGCGGCCGGGCCGAGCTTCTCCAGCAGCGTCTCGACATCGGTGAGGTCGGTCTCGATGCCGTAGAGCGCGCAGAGTTCGGTGAGCGCGGCGCGCACGGTCGGGGTCAGCCTGAGCGGCCACTCGTACGCGCCGATCCTGGCGATCGCGCCCGCGAGGCGGGTCACCGCGTTGTCCCGGTTGACCTTGGAGCCGTGCCCGGCGCGTCCGCGGGCGGTGAGCTTCAGCCAGGCGGTGCCCCGCTCCCCGGCCGCGATCGGGTAGATCTGCCGCCCGTCACCGTCGTGGAAGGTGAAGGCGCCCGACTCGCCGACTCCTTCGGTGCAGCCCTCGAAGAGGCCGGGGTGCCGGTCGGCGAGGAACCCGGCACCGTCCACGGCACTGGCCTCCTCGTCCGCGGTGAAGGCGATGACGATGTCCCGGCGGGGCCGGACGCCCTGACGTGCCCAGCCGCGCACGACGGCCAGGATCATCGCGTCCATGTTCTTCATGTCGACGGCGCCGCGCCCCCAGACGACCCCGTCGCGGATCTCCCCGGAGAACGGGTGCACGCTCCAGTCGGCGGCCTGCGCGGGCACGACGTCCAGGTGACCGTGGAGGAGCAGGGCCGGGGCCGAGGGGTCGGTGCCCTCGATCCGGGCGACGACGTTGGTCCGCCCCTTCGTGCGTTCCAGGAGGGCCGGTTCGATGCCGGCGTCGGCGAGCCGTGCCGCGGCGTACTCGGCGGCCGGCCGCTCCCGGCAGTCGCCCCCGCCCCGGTTGGTGGTGTCGATCCGGATGAGGTCGGACGTGAAGGTCACGACCTCGTCCAGCGCGGGTGCGTCGACCTGGTCAGCCATACTGCTCCTCCACCGCGGCCGAGACGATCGTGGTGACCGCCTTGAAGGCGCGGATGCCCTCGTACATGGTCTCGCTCGTGTACGCCACCTTCCGCTCCGCGATCCGCTCCACCCCCGGGACGACGGTGGCGGTCATCGCCAGGTGCTCCGCGTCGAACTCCACGGCCACGGTGAACGGTCCGGCGTGCACGGGCTCGTGACGCACCGCCAGTGCGGCCGCCTCCTTGGCCGCCGCCCGGATGTCGGCCGCGGTGCGGGCGGGGGTGCGGCACACCGCCGCGTAGCGCGACACGTGGTCCTTCACCGCGACCTTCAGCGCCTCGGGCGCGTAGCCGAGCGCGTCCTCGCAGGCGATGTCGTCCCCCGTGACCAGCACCACCGGCACCCCGTACTCGGCGACGACATGGGCGTTGAGCAGTCCCTCGCTCGCCCGGACGTCGTTCAGCCACACGCCCGTGATGGAGTTGGCGAGGTAGGTGTGCGCGAGGACGCCCTCCATGCCGGCCCCCGCGTGGTAGCCGACGAAGGCGATGCCGTCGACGTCGCCGTGCTGCACGCCCTCCACCATGGACAGCGCCTTGTGCCGGCCGGTGAGCAGCAGGGCGCGGTCGTCGAGCCGCTCCAGCAGCAGATTGCGCATCGTGGAGTGCGCCTCGTTGATGATCACCTCGTCGGCGCCGCCGTCGTGGAAGCCGAGGACGGCGGCGTTGACGTCGGAGGTGAACAGCGCACGGCAGCGCTCCCACTGCGAGGCCCCCGGCATCACGTCGTCGGGCCAGGTGACGCCGGTGGCGCCCTCCATGTCGGCGCTGATGAGGATTCTCATGACGAACCGTCCAGGGCGGAGATCTTCATGGTTCGTCACGTTACGCGCTGCGGGCGGAACCGGCTACGAAGCGCTCACCAACGGATCGGCAGGCCGGCGACGACCGCGGTGAGCCGGTCGGCGAGCAGCCGGTGGTCGCGCGCCGAGTAGTGCCAGTGGCAGCCGGCGAGGTCCAGGCCGGTGGTGTCGAGGGGCCAGTAGCGCACTCCCCGGTCGCCCGCGCCGGCGCGCTGCCGGACGGCGTGTTCGACATGGCCGGCGAACGGGCCGGTGCCCGCGGCCAGGATGGTGGTCGCGGCCCCGTAGCGCTTGCGCAGCTTCTCCAGGAAGCCCGTGTAGGCGCTGCGGAAGGAGGCGGCGAGGCTCTCGTCCGTCCAGGGCTCGCCGGGGTTGAGGGGGGTCGAGAAGTCGTTCGTGCCGAGGTGGACCACCACCAGCTGCGGCCGCCAGGTGCCCGGGTTCTGCCAGACGTCGCCCGGCACGTTCAGCAGCGCGCGATCGTAGAAGGTGCGGTAGTTCACCTCCGGGGAGCCTCCGTTGTAGTTGCGCACCATGCCCTGGCCCGAATACGCGTTGACCTGGTAATCGGCGTGCAGCCTCCGGGCGGTGAGGGCGCCGTAGCTCACGTCGGCGTTGGTGGTGCGCTTGACCTGTTCGCCGTCGCAGTCGCGGGAGGTGGAGAGGTTTCCGTAGCCGGCGGTGAGGGAGTCGCCGATGAACTCGATCTGGCGGCTGCGCGCGGCCGGCCGGGCCAGGACGGCACCGCCGGGGGCGGCGACGAAACCGCCGAAGGAACTGGTGCTCCAGGGGGTGTCGTTGCGTTTGACGAGCCGGACGGTGTGCGTGCCGTCGCGCAGGCCCCTGACCCAGTGGGTGGTCCTGCCCGGCGTGACGAGGGTCGCGACGGTGCTCCCGTCGACCTGGACGTCGTAGTCGGCGGCCGGGTCGTCGAGCACGACGCCCACGCCGGTGCCCCGGATCCGCCCCTCGAAGTAGACCCCGGGCCAGCTGTACTGGAGCACGTCACCGGCGGCCTTGACCCGCCCGGCGGTGTGCACACTGTCCCGCACTGCGCGGTGGTCCGGCGCGGCGGCGCTCGTGACGGCGCTCGTTCCGATCAGCGCCGTCGACACCGCTGACGCGGCCAGCATCCGTAACCAGGGCATGGGCATGGCTGTCCTCCGCGGGGGCGAGGCGGGCACATGGACGGGGGCGGAGTGACCGTACACCGACAAATACCCCGCCGCCAGACCACACCCTCCCGGGCACGCTCCCCCCGGAACCGGGTTCCTGACCGCCCGGCTCAGGCCGTGCGCCCCGCCACCAGCCAGATCGACGGCAGTTCGACACGCGTGCCGTCGGGGCGGTATTCCGTGCTCTTCAGCGGCGCCCGGCCGCTCGCCAGGACGGTGAGACCGGCCGAACGCACCAGTTCGGGCACGGCCTCGTCCGCGACCTCGCCGGGCGCCAGGCCGTGCCGGAAGACGGGCGCGAGCTTGGGCGGCGGACCCTCGGGGCCGCCCGCCAGGCCCGCCAGCACCGGTTTGGCGGCGGCCGAGAGCTCCACCAGGCAGGCCCGGCCGCGGTCGCCGACCAGGGTGGCGATGCCGTCGATCAGCGTCTGCCGGTCGTCCGGCTCGCACTGGTGCAGGACGCCCCGCATGTAGACGTTGGTGTCACCGAGTTCCGCGTGCAGGGCCTGGACCTCGTCCTTCTCGGCGGCGTCCAGCTGCCGGTAGGAGGCCTGCCCCGCCGGATCGGCCCGGCGGGCGTGGCCGAGGGCCGCCGCGGACAGGTCGACCCCCAGGACGTGCGGGAAACGGTCGGCGAGGTAGCGGGTCTGGGTGCCGTTGCCGCAGCCGAGGTCCACCAGGGGCAGGGCGTGATCCGCCAGGTACGGTTCGAACAGGGCGAGATGGGGGCCCACGGTCAGGACCGGTTCCGCGTCCCAGAACACCGCCCCCGGTTCGGCGGGTGCCTCTCGCCAGAACCCCTCCCAGGCCTCCCGGTACCGACGCGTCACGCTCATGGCCCACTCCCAGGGTGCGAACGAATCCCGCCGTACGCGGGCGAGTACGGTGTACCGCGCGCCGGTCGGGCCCACAAGAACGCGGGAGCCCGGCTTCCCACCGCGTTCGGCCCGGGCCTGCTCAGCGGCGCGGCAGCGTCAGCTCGAACCAGACCGTCTTGCCGGTCCTGGTCCGGCTGGTCCCCCACGCGTGGGCCAGGGTGCTGACCACGCGCAGCCCACGTCCACGGTCGTCGAGCGGCCCCGCGTCGATCAGCGTCGGCAGCTCCTGGTCGTCGTCGTCCACCTCGCACAGCAGGGTGTCCCCGCGGACCAGGCGCAGCGTGATCGGCCCGGCCTGGGAGTGCCGTACGGCGTTGGTGACGAGTTCGCAGGCCATCAGCTCCGCGGGGGCCACGAGTTTCGGCAGGCCCCACTCGTGCAGTCGCTCGCGCACCACAGCGCGGGCACGGCCGGCCTCGGCCGGGTCCGGGGCGAGGCGCCATTCGGCCACGTCGCCCGGCTCGATGCCGTTGAGACGGGCCATCAGCAGCGCCACGTCGTCCTTGCGGCCGCCTCGTCCCGCTGCCGGGAAGGTCGCGGCGAGGGCCCGGATGATGGTGTCGCAGGCGTCGTCCATGGACGCGGCGGGGTGGGCGGCCGACTCGCAGAGGGTGGCGAGCCCCACCCCGATGTCCTCGCCCCGCATCTCGACGAGCCCGTCGGTGCACATCACCAGCCGGTCGCCGGGCTCCACCCGCACCGAGACGGCCCGGAAGGGCACCCCGCCGACGCCGATGGGCGCACCGGTGGGCAGGTCGAGCAGTTCGCTGCGGCCGTCGTCGGCCCGGACCAGGACGGGCGGGATGTGACCGGCGTTGGCGAGGTGGAGCTCGCTCGCGATGGGGTCGTAGACGGCGTAGAGGCAGGTCGCGAGGTAGGTGTCGCCGAGGCGCTGGGCGAGGTCGTCGAGGTTGCGCAGCAGCTGGGCGGGCGGCAGGTCGAGCCCGGCCATGGTCTGCACGGCCGTGCGCAACTGGCCCATCTTGGCGGCGGAGTTGAGGCCGTGTCCCATGACGTCGCCGACGACGAACGCCGTGCGCCCGCCGTGCAGTTTCACCGCGTCGAACCAGTCGCCGCCGACCCTGCCGAGCAGCGTGCCCGGCAGATAGCGGGTGGCGATGTCGCAACCGGCCATCCGGGGCGGGATGTGCGGCAGCATGCTGTCCTGGAGCGTCTCGGCGACGTTCTCCTGGAAGGTGTACATGCGCGCGTTGTCCAGCACCAGGCCCGCGCGGGCGGCGAGTTCGGCGCCGGTGACGCGGTCCATGTCGTTGAAGACGGGCCGCTCGGGATGGCGCAGCAGGATCATGAACCCGAGGACGACGTCGCGTGCCTTCAGGGGCACGACCAGCATCGAGCGTCCGGTGATGAGCGGCCGGATGTCGCGCTTTTCGAACTGCGCGGCGATGGCGTGCCCCATCTCCTCGCTGATGCGCGGCACGAGGACGGGTTCACCGCTGGTCATGCACTGGAAGAACGGCGTGTGCGCCGGGAACGGCATGGCCTCGCCGACGGGGACGACGTCGTCCCAGCGGCCGGGTTCGTCGGTGTGCTCGACGGCGACCCGGTGCCACAGGGTGGTCGTGTCGGGCACGCCGTCCGCGAACTGCTCACCGGCGACGACCTGTTCCCGCAGGTAGGTCCCGGCCACGTCCGTGAAGCGGGGCACGACGGCCTTGCTGACCTCGACGATCGTGCGGGACAGGTCGAGGGAGGTGCCGATGCGGCCGCTGACCTCGTTGAGGAACTCCAGCCGCTCGCGGACGGCGGCGTACTCCAGATCCTCCCCCTCGTCCCGCAGTTCCTCGGGCACGGGTTCGCCCGCGGCCAGGGCCCGCGCGGCCAGGGCGCGGCGCACCTTGCGCTCGGCGCGCCGGGCCACGCCCCAGTCGGGGGTGACGGGCACCCGGTCGTTCTGGCTGAACTCCAGGACGGGGTAGCCGAGTTCGAGGATCTGGGCGACGATCCGGGTGCTCTCGCCGACACTCATGCCGGGCAGGATCTCGGGGAGTCCGCGGGCGAGGTCCTCCGCCCCGGGGAGGTCGGTGTGCGGCGCGAAACCGGGCCCGATCCGCTCGAACGCCCCGCCGCCCGTGCGCAGTCCCCCGGCGTCGGTGGCCAGGACGAGCAGCCGCTCGGGCCCTGGTCCGACCAGCGGGTAGGCCCACCACAGGACGTCGACGCGGTCGTTGCCGGGCGTGGTGAGCCGGGCGCGGCCCGCCGCCGGGTAGGAGAGCCCGCCGGCGAGGGTGGATCCGAGGCCCGGGCCGAGGCCGTCGCCGGCGGCGTCCGCGAGGGTGTCCCGTTGGTCGGGCAGGGCGCCGGAGACGGGGAGCAGGTCGAGGGCCGTGCGGCCGATCGCCTCTTCCCTGGGGACGCCGAACAGGCGCCGTGCGCCGCGGCTCCAGTGGGACACCAGCCCGTCGCGGTCGACCACGACGACGGCGAGGGGGACGCGGCCGGGCTCGGCGGGTTCCGTCACCGGGTCCTGCCCGGCCCTGTCGGTGCCATGGTCCATGGCCCAGGCCCTCTCTGGACGCAAGATCTGTGCCGGTGTCACCACCGTACGGCGCGGGCCGGTGGCCATGTGAGGCAATGCGGTAATTGGCCGCGCGGGGCGCGCACCGGCGTGCGACCCCGCGCGCCGGTGCCGTTCAGTCCTCGTGACTCAGCTGGAGATCCCGCTCGGTCCGGCCTCCTCCGGCCACCTGGAGGACGGTGGCCACGGGCGGGTAGCCGGCGGCGATGACGGTGTACTCGCCGGAGGACAGGTCGACGAAGCGGAACGTGCCGTCGGGGCCGGTGGTGAGGGTGTCGACGACGTTGCCCGCCACGTCGAGCAGGGTCACGCGCGCGTCCTCCACGGGCCGTCCGCCGCCCGCCCGGACGGTGCCGCGCAGCACGGCCCCACCGGCCAGTTCGATGTCCCGGCGGGTCTCGCGGGCGGCCTGGACGGTGACGGGGAGCGCCGCCGGGCGGAAGGCGGGCGCGCTGGCGGCGAGGGTGTACTCGCCCGCGACGAGGTCGGTGATGACGTAACCGCCCTCCCGGCCGCTGCGGGTGGTGGCCACCACCTCGCCGTGCACGTTGGTGAGCGTGACGGTGGCGTCCCGTACGGGCGTGCCGTCGGCGGTGACCACGCTGCCGCTCAGGTTTCCGGCGCCGCCGAGGACGATGTCGAGTTCGACGGGGCGTTCGCCGACGGTCACGGTGACCGCCTGGGGCTGGTGGCCACCGGCCGCGGCGATCAGGACGTACGAGCCGGGGCCCGGGGTGGCCAGCGCGTAACGCCCGTCCTCGCCGCTCGCGCCGCGCCCGGTCTGCTGCCCGGTGACGTCGATGAGGGTGAGGGCCGCGCGGGGCACGACCGTCCCGTCGGGGTGCTGCACCGAGCCGCACACGGGGACGCCGGGCGCGTACCCGGCGCGCGCCTGCGGGACGGAGGCGGTCCCGGGCGCCGTGTCCGGGTCGGTGGCGGGGGCGTGGTGGGACACCAGGGGTTTCTCCTTGAGGAAGAGGGCGAGGACCAGTCCGAGGACCAGCACCGGCACCAGGTAGAGGAAGATCCGCGGCATGGCGTCGGCGTACGCCCGGATGTAGTCGTCGCGCAGGGCCGGGGGCAGCGCGTGCACGAGCTGCGGGGTGAGGGACTCGGGGTCCGGCAGCCCGGTGCGCGCGGGAAGCCGGTCGGCGAGGGCGGCGGCGAGCCGGTCGGCGAAGAGCGTGCCGAAGACGGCGGCGCCGACACTGCCCCCGATCTGCCGGAAGTAGTTGTTGGCGCTGGTGGCGGTGCCCAGGTCGGCTGGCCGCACCGAGTTCTGCACGGCGAGGATCAGCACCGGCATCACCATGCCGATGCCGGCGCCGAGGACGGCCATCCAGATGCTGTAGTGCAGCCGGGGCGTGCCGACCTCCAGGCGCGACAGCAGCCACATGCCGACGGCCGAGAGGGCGCCGCCGAGGATCGGGTAGGCCTTGTAGCGGCCGGTGTGGCTGATGAGCTGGCCGACGACGACCGAGGCGCCGACGATGCCGGCCATCATCGGCAGCATGAGCAGGCCCGACTCGGTGGCCGAGGCCCCGTCGACCATCTGCAGGTACGTCGGCAGATAGCTGGCGGCGCCGAACAGGCCCATCCCGATCACCAGGCCGACCAAACCGGTGACGTTGAAGACGGAGTCCCTGAACAGCCTGAGCGGCATGAGGGGTTCGACGGCGAAGTGCTCGGTGACGAGGAAGAGGACGGTGGCCGCCGCCGCTCCGGCCGCGAGCCCCAGGATCGTCCGGGAGTCCCAGGCGTGCTCGGTGCCGCCCCAACTGGTCAGCAGGACGAGGCAGGTGGAGGCGGCGGTCAGCAGCAGCGCGCCGAGGACGTCCAGCCGGGCCTTGGCGGCCGGCCTGGGCAGCTTCAGCGCCACGGCGACCACGGCGAGGGTGACCAGGCCGAAGGGGACGTTGACGTAGAAGCACCAGCGCCAGGAGAGGTGGTCGGTGAAGTAGCCGCCGAGCAGCGGTCCGGCGACGGAGGCGAGTCCGAAGGCGGCGCCGATCACGCCCATGTGGCGGCCGCGCTGCCGGGGCGGCACGATGTCCGCGATGATCGCCTGGACGCCGATCATGAGACCGCCCGCGCCGACGCCCTGCACCGCGCGGAAGGCGATCAGCTGGTCCATGGTCTGCGCCCGGCCCGCGAGCGCGGAACCGGCGACGAAGACGACGATCGCGAACTGGAAGACGCCCTTGCGGCCGAGGAGATCACCGAGCTTGCCGTAGATCGGCAGACCGACCGTGGCGGTGAGCAGGTAGGCGGTGATCGCCCAGGACATGCGGTCCAGGCCGTGCAGCTCACCGACGATCTTCGGGAGCGCCGTGGCGACGATCATCTGCTCCAGGGCGGCCAGGAGCAGGGCCAGCATGAGCGCGAAGAAGACCAGCCGCACCCGGCGGGGGCTCGGCCCGGTGTCCGGCTCCGGCGGTGGAGCGGGAGTGCCGGGAGGCGCCACCGCCGGTTCGTCCTGCGCCAGAGTGATCCCGCCCACTCACCGCTCCCCTCGTCGCGCTGCCGCACCATTCCCGCGTAAAAGCGACAACTTCGAGCAAGCGCGACGAGTTACGGCACAGGAGCGAGCCGTACGGAGATCACCCGAACCGGTGAGGGGAGCAACGCCCCCCGGACGCCCGGGCCTTGAGGCGGGTTACTTCTCGACCTCGGCGGCGAGCCTGGTGAGCATAGCGTCGTAGATCCGGCCGAGGCCCTTGGGCGCGAAGGTCTTCTCGAAGAAGCCGCCGATGCCGCCGGCGCCGGTCCAGGTGGTGGTCACCACGACCCGGGACGTGCCCTCGCCGGCCGGGGTGACGCGCCAGGTGGTGACCATGGAGGAGTTGCGGTCCTTCTCCACCAGCTCGCCGTCGGTGGGCTCGGTGACCTCCAGGAGGCAGTCGCGCACGCGCTTGCTGGTGGCCTGGAGCTTCCAGTGGACGAGAGTGCCCTCGCCGTCGCCGCCCTCCCGGACCTCGTACTCGCTGAACTGCTCGGGCAACAGCTTCGCGCGGGTGCCGCTGTAGTCGGCGAGGGCGTCGAACACCGTCTCCGCGTCCGCCGCGACGATCCGCTCCGTAGTGGCCTCGACCTGCGCCATCGCTTTCCTCCAGGACCTGGTTGCTCGGGGGTCGGGGCAAGCCAACCACCCCGCCGCCCGGCCCCCCAAATCGGGGTGCCCCAACCCGGTCGAACGCGTTCGGAAAACGACCTCGCACGATCAAGGGAACATGTGTTCTATTCTGTGGTCAGTGCTACCGAGGAGGCGTCATGCGCTGGGAGAACCTCACCGTGGACTCCGAACACAGCCGGGCCGATGCCGCGCTGTTCGGCGCGGACGCGGTGGTCACACGGACCTTCGACACGCCGGAGTTCCGCGGGATCACCTTCCACGAGATCCGGGCCCGCTCGATCATCAATCGGGTCCCGGCGGTCTCACGGATGTCGTTCCAGTGGACGGTCAACCCCTACCGGGGCTGTTCGCACGCGTGCGTGTACTGCTTCGCGCGCAAGACGCACAGCTACCTCGACCTCGACACGGGCCTCGGCTTCGACAGCCAGATCGTGGTCAAGACCAACGCGCCGGAGCTGCTGCGGCGGCAGCTCGGCTCGCGCCGCTGGCAGGGCGAGCACATCGCCATGGGCACCAACGTCGACTGCTACCAGCGCGCCGAGGGCCGCTACCGGCTGATGCCGGGCATCATCGCGGCGCTGCGCGATCACGCGAACCCCTTCTCGATCCTGACCAAGGGCACGCTCGTGCTGCGCGACCTGGAGCTGATCAAGCAGGCGGCACAGGTGACCGACGTCGGCATCTCCGTGTCGGTCGGTTTCACCGACCAGGAGCTCTGGCGCACCGTCGAGCCGGGCACGCCCGCGCCGGAGCGGCGCCTGGAGGTGGTGCGCACCCTGGGCGAACACGGCATCGACTGCGGGGTGCTGATGGCGCCGGTGATCCCGTTCTTGAGCGACTCGCCCGACCGGCTCCGGGCCACCGTGCGGTCGATCGCGGCGTCGGGCGCCACCTCCGTGACGCCACTGGTGCTGCACCTGCGGCCCGGCGCCCGGGAGTGGTTCATGTCCTGGCTGGAACAACACCATCCGCACCTGGTCGCCCGCTACGAGCGGATGTACGCGGAGGGCTCCTACGCCCCGAAGTGGTACCAGCGGCAGATCACCCGTCAGGTGCACGAACTGGCCGAGGAGTACGGCATCGGGCCCACGCGCGCGGGGGCACGGCGCACGATCCGGCCGGCCGAACCCGCGGCCGAGGAGCCGCCGGTGACGGGTCCGACGCAACTCACTCTCCTCTAGAGAGGGTGCGACACCCTTCGGGGAGGCCCCTGCGCCCGTTGGCGGGCATTCGAGCGCATATGAAGATCCAATCGGGTCATGAGCTTGACGGAATGAGTTCTTCCGGGACCGGCTTCCGGGACGATGCGGCGAGGACGGTGACCCTCGCGGTCCGACATCCCGCCGTCCTGGGAGGACTCCATGAGAAAACGCGCAGCCGCGCTGTGCGGCGCCGCCGTCGTCATGGCCGGGACCTTCACGGCCGTTCCCGCCGAGGCGAGCGCACCCCGTACCGCGAACCCGACCACGCAGGCCGCGAAGCTCACCTGGAAGAGCTGCGCCACCGAGGACTACCCGACGCTCCAGTGCGCCTCCCTGAAGGTGCCGCTCGACCACCGCAGGCCGCACGGGGAGAAGATCACCCTCGCCCTGTCCCGCGTCCCGCACACCGCCCGGACCCACCAGGGCCCCCTGCTGGTCAACCCCGGCGGTCCCGGAGGCAGCGGCCTGACGCTCGCCGGGTTCGTCGCGTCCTCGCTGCCCGCGAAGGTCGCGGCCCAGTACGACGTCATCGGCTTCGACCCGCGCGGCGTGGGGGCGAGCAAGCCCGCGCTGGACTGCGCGCCGGGCCACTTCGGCCCGGTCCGCCCGAACTCGCTGCCCGCGACACCCGCGCTCGAGAAGACCAACCTCGAGCGCGCCAAGTCCTTCGCCGCCGCCTGCGGCAGGAAGTACGGGCACCTCCTGCCCTACATCAACACCACCAGCGCCGTCCGCGACATGGACGCCATCCGGCGGGCCCTGGGCGCGAAGAAGATCAACTACTTGGGCTACTCGTACGGCACCTACCTGGGAGCGGTCTACGCCCGTTTCTTCCCCGAGCGGGTCCGGCGCCTGGTCCTGGATTCCGTCGTCGACCCGACCGACGTCTGGTACGAGGCCAACCTCAACCAGGACCTCGCCTTCAACGACCGCCACCGCGCCTTCCTGGCCTGGATCGCCAAGCACGACGCCACGTACGGCCTCGGCACCGACCCGGAGAGGATCGAGGCCAGGTGGTACGCGATGCGCGCGGCCCTGGCCGCCAAGCCCGCGGGCGGCACGGTCGGCGCCTCGGAGCTGGAGGACACCTTCATTCCGGGCGGTTACTACAACGGCTACTGGCCGAGCCTGGCCGAGGCGTTCGCGGCGTACGCGCACGACAAGGACCCCGAGCCCCTGGTCGAGGCGTACCAGAACCTCGGCGCGGTGGACGCCTCCGGCGACAACGGCTACAGCGTCTACACCTCGGTGCAGTGCCGGGACGCCGACTGGCCGCGCGACTGGCGGCGGTGGCGCGAGGACAACTGGGCGGTGTACGCGAAGGCACCGTTCATGACCTGGAACAACGCCTGGTACAACGCGCCGTGTGCGTTCTGGCCGG
The DNA here is from genome assembly GCF_040654575.1 of Streptomyces sp. NPDC050674. Classification (NCBI taxonomy): domain Bacteria; kingdom Bacillati; phylum Actinomycetota; class Actinomycetes; order Kitasatosporales; family Streptomycetaceae; genus Streptomyces; species Streptomyces sp. NPDC050674. The sequence goes on along the minus strand of NZ_JBFAIG010000024.1, from coordinate 102,793 downwards.
CCGGCTCGCTGCGTCCGGTGAACGTCGCCAACGGCGAAATCCCGCCGGCCCTGCTGTTCCAGGCGACCGGCGACGCGGCCACCCCGTACGAGGGCGGCGTCACCGTGCATCGTCTGCTGGCCCGTTCCAGCCTGGTGGTCGAGGAGGGCGGCGGCAACCACGGCATCACGCTGAGCGGCAACGCCTGCCTGGACGAGCACCTGGCGGCGTACCTCACGGACGGCACCGTGCCGCGCGGACACGGCCAGGCGGACGCGGTGTGCGAGGCGCTGCCCGACCCGAAGCCCGCGGGGGCCGCCGCATCCGTCCCCAGAAGGGGAGCCTCGGCCTCCTCGAACGGCTCGACACTGCACGGCCTGCTCGGCTTCCGCCACTGAGCGGCTGACCCCCCGTCAGGGGCGGGCCGATGTCAGTCCCATGGTCCACCATGGACCCATGACCGAGCTGACGAGGATCCCCGCCCCCGACGGCGTCGCCGCGGCGCCCCAGTACAGCCATGTCGTCCTGGGCACCGGCCGGTTCGTGGCGATCGCCGGCCAGCTGGCGCTCGACGAGCGCGGCGGGCTGGTCGGCGAGGGCGACGCGGCGGCGCAGGCGCGCCAGGTCTTCGAGAACCTCCGGCGCTGCCTGGCCGCCGCCGGCGCGACCTTCGACGACGTCGTCAAACTCACCTACTTCGTCACGGACATGGCGCACATGCCGGCCCTCCGCGCGGCCCGCGCCGAGCACATACCCGACGACCGGCTGCCGGCCGCTTCGGCGGTACAGGTCGCCGCGCTGGTCCAGCCGGAGTTCCTGATGGAGGTCGAGGCGTTCGCCGTGGTCGCGCCTTGAGCGGCATCCGGATACGGGAGATGACGCTCGACGACTGCGACAGCGTCGCGGAGATCCGCGTCCGTGGCTGGCAGCGCGCCTACCGGGGCATGATGCCGCAGACGTACCTGGACGGGCTCAGCGTCCGGGAGGACGCCGAGCGCCGTCGCGCCCACCTGTCGCGGGGCGACGGCGGCGTGGTGAACCTGGTGGCCGAGGGCCATCACGGCGACCTTGTCGGCTGGGCCTGCCACGGACCGTACCGGGAGGGCGAAGTCCTCACCGGAGGCGCCGAGTTGTACGCCCTCTACGCACATCCCGACCGGGTCGGGCAGGGCGTGGGCCGGGCGCTGCTCACGGAGTCCGTCGCGCGCTGCTCCGCCGCGGGCCACGGCCGTCTCCTGCTGTGGGTGCTCAAGGAGAACGTCCGGGCCCGCCGCTTCTACGAACGGGCCGGCTTCGGCGCGGACGGCACGGAGGAGCCCTTCGAGGTGGAGGGCGTCGTGGTGCCGGAGGTCCGGTACGCGAGGACGCTTCCCGGCTGATACGGCACACCCGTAAGCGTCTGGCAGACGCCGGGGAGACGCCCACGCCGCATCGCCGTGCCGGGAGACGCCCCGGCCTGTGCGGCACATAGCGGCGCCTCGCCCGCCGCGCTCACCTCTGCCGGGGAATCCGCCCCAGCGCCCGCACCGCCGCCTCCGCCAGCACCGGGTGCGCGAGCGCCTCGTTCAACACGGGCCGGGCCCGGGCGTCGCCCAGCGTGCCGAGCCCGTCCACGCAGGCGAGGGCCACGCGGCGGTACGGGTCGTGCGGGCGCAGGCGCCGCTGGAGCGTGGTGATCAGCGCGGGCACCGCCTCCGGCGCGCGCAGCTCGACCAGCAGCCGCACCGGGTGCAGGGCGTAGGCGACCCGCAGTTCGTTGGTGGCCAGGGCGGCCGCCGCCCGGGCGGTCCGGGGGTCGCCGAGCCGGGCCAGGGCGTACGCGGCGGATGCGCAGCGCGGCGGGTCACGGTGGTTGAGCAGCAGCACCAGGGCCTCGAAGGCCCGCCGGTCCCGCGCGAGCCCGAGCCGGAACGCGGCCAGCTCCCTCGCCCACAGCTGCCGGCCGGGTTCGGTCAGCACCGCCGCCAGGGCGTCGAGGTCGTCGGTCGCCACGAGTCGCTCGAAGGCGGGCGGCGCCCCCGACTCCTGCCGTAAGCGCTCCGTGAGTGATCGCAACTCTTCGTCCATGACTCAGAGGTTAGGGGCGCCACGAGCCGCGCGGGACGTACATCACAAAGACGGGGGCTGGCGCGCTCGTTACCCGCCAGTTAAGCTCAGACGAGCGAGTTACCCACTCGTTTTTCCTCGTGGCGGTCTGGTGACGCGGCCGTCGCGAGAGCAGTCGGTTCGGTGCCTCAGGTACCGCAGTACGACTCGGCCCCGGGACAGGGCCGGTCGGAACCGCCGTCTCCCCGGGCGTGTGCACGCCCGTGGCGCGGCACCGGGCGTGTGCGCTTCGCGGCCCGGTTAACACCCGCACTTCATCACGCACCCGGTGCGCCCGTGGTCCGGCTTCCGCCGGGCCGCCCTCGGCGCACCCGGAGCGCGTTCCCCGTCGTCACCCTCATCCTGGAGTCCCGCGATGGCCACTCCCCTGCCCGACCCGTCCCAGTCCCCGTTGCAGACCATAGCCGTCGTCGGCCTCGGCACGATGGGCACCGGCATCGCCGAGGTCCTCGCCAAGGCCGGCCGCACGGTCGTCGGCATCGACATCAGCGAGGCCCAGGCCGCGAAGTGCGTCGCCGCGCTGGAGGCCTCCACCGCCCGCGGCGTGCAGCGCGGGCGGCTGACCGAGCAGGAGCGTGCCGAGATCCTCGGCCGCGTCCGCACCTCCGCCGACCTGACCTCGGCGGCCGACGCCGACCTGGTCATCGAGGTGGCCCCGGAGTCCTACGAGGTCAAGCACCAGATCTTCCGTGAGCTGGACGGGATCGTGCGCCCCGAGACGATCCTGGCGACCGGCACCAACGCCCTGTCCGTGACCCGTCTGGCCGCCGACTCCGCCCGCCCCGAGCGGGTGCTGGGCCTGCACTTCTTCAACCCGGCGCCGGCCATGAAGCTGGTCGAGGTGGTCTCCTCGGTGCTGACGGCGCCGGCGGCCGTCACGGCGGTCACCGGTCTCGCGCTCGACCTCGGCAAGGAGCCCGTCGCGGTCGGCGACCGCCCCGGATTCGTCGCCGACGGCCTGCTGTTCGGCTACCTCAACCAGGCGGCCGCGATGTACGAGGCGAAGTACGCCTCCCGCGAGGACATCGACGCCGCGATGCGGCTCGGCTGCGGCCTGCCCATGGGCCCGCTGGCGCTGCTCGACCTGATCGGCGTCGACACCGCGCGCACGGTCCTGGAGGCCATGTACGCCGCCTCCCGCGACCGGCTGCACGCCCCGGCCCCGATCCTCAAGCAGCTGAGCGAGGCGGGCCTGACCGGCCGCAAGGCGGGGCGCGGCTTCTACACGTACGAGGCGCCGGGCAGCGGCACCGTCGTGCGGGACGCGCTGACTCCGCTGGAGGGCGGCGAGCCGGGCCCCGGCCGGGAGATCCGCTCGGTCGGCGTCGCGGGCTCGGGCACCATGGCCTCCGGCATCGCCGAGGTCTTCGCCAAGGCCGGCTACGAGGTGGTCATCGCCGCCCGCAGCGAGGAGAAGGCGCAGACGGCGAAGGCCCGGATCGGCAAGTCCCTGACCCGCTCGGTCGACAAGGGCCGGATGACCGCCGAGGCGGCCGCCGAGACCCTGGACCGCATCACCGCCACGGGCACCTACGACGACTTCGCCGACGTGGACCTGGCCGTCGAGGCGGTCGCCGAGGACCTGGAGGTCAAGCGGCAGCTGTTCGCGGCCCTGGACAAGGTCTGCAAGCCGGGGGCGATCCTGGCCACCACCACCTCGTCGCTGCCGGTCGTCGCGTGCGCCCGGGCCACCTCCCGCCCCCAGGACGTCATCGGGATGCACTTCTTCAACCCGGCGCCGGCCATGAAGCTGGTGGAGGTCGTCCGGACGGTGCTGACCGCCGACGACGTCCACGCCACGGTCCGCCAGGTGTGCGCGCGGATCCGCAAGCACCCGGTCGACTGCGGCGACCGGGCCGGTTTCATCGTGAACGCGCTGCTGTTCCCGTACCTGAACAACGCGATCAAGATGGTGCAGGAGCACTACGCGACGCTCGACGACATCGACGCGGCGATGAAGCTGGGCGGCGGTTATCCGATGGGCCCCTTCGAGCTGCTGGACGTCGTCGGTCTCGACGTCTCGCTCGCCATCGAGAAGGTCCTGCACCGCGAGTTCCGCGACCCGGGGCTCGCTCCGGCGCCGCTGCTGGAGCACCTGGTGGCCGCGGGCTGCCTCGGCCGCAAGACCGGCCGTGGCTTCCGCGAATATGCCAAGCGCTGAGCGTCCCGGCTACTGGTTCCGGTCCGGCGCCGAGTGGGGCGGCCTGCTCGGCCCGGACCGGTTCCACCCGGCCGGCCGGGCCGCCCCTCCCCCGCCCTTGGGCGACGGGGGAGAACCAGGTCACGCGCACCGAGCTGCGCACATGCAGTACGTTCAGGGCATGCCCCAGCCCGCCAAGTCCTCACGTACACCCGCCGCGACCGACGCGCCGGAGAGTGCCGCCGGTTCTCGCGCCGCCGCCCAGCGGCTCAAGATGCGCCGGGAACTGGCGGCCGCCGCGATGGAACTGTTCGCGACGAAGGGGTACGAGGCGACCACCGTCGACGAGATCGCGGCCCAGGCCGGTGTCGCCCGCCGCACCTTCTTCCGCCACTTCCGCTCCAAGGAAGAGGCGATCTTCCCCGACCACGACGACACCCTGATCCGCGCCGAGGCGGTCCTCAACGCCGCGCCCGCCCACGAGCACCCCCTCGACACGGTGTGCCGCGGCATCAAGGAAGTCATGCGGATGTACGCGGCCCGGCCGGAGATCTCGGTCGCCCGCTACAAGCTGACGCGCGAGGTACCCACCCTGCGCGAGGCGGAGATCGCGTCGGTGGCCCGCTACGAGCGGCTGTTCACCCGTTACCTCCTCGGCCACTTCGACGAGCGCGCGCACGCCGACGACGCCAACGACGACCCGCTGCTGGCGGAGGTCGCCGCGTCCGCGGTCGTCACCGCCCACAACCACGTCCTGCGGCGCTGGCTGAGGGCCGGCGCGCAGGGCGACGTGGAGGCGCAGCTGGACCACGCCTTCGCCATCGTGCGCAAGACCTTCGGCTCGGGCATCGGGGCCGGGCGCTCCGCGGAACCGCAGCCGGCCGTCGCCACGGCCTCGGCGCAGGGCGAGGTGCTGGTGACGGTCGCCCGCACCGACGCCCCCCTCGACGAGGTCATGCGGACGATCGAGCAGGCCCTCAAGGAGCGCTGAGCGCCCCTTCAGCTGTGTGATGACGGCCACCCCACGGGGTGGCCGTTTTGGCATGTCAGGGGCCGTTTTGCAGGCCCTCCGAGGGCCTGTTCGATCGATCATCGCTCATTTGTTGCGTAAAGATTTCATCTGAGAGGAAGTTCTGGCACTCAGTGCCTTGCGAGGTGACACGCGGTGTCATACGTTGAAGGAGTCCGGACGACGTCCCGGCAGGCCCACCCGCCTGCACGCCCGGACGCCTGCGTCACAGGCAACCTCCCGCGCCACCATGCGCTGCCGAACAGCACCACCGCCGAACCGACGGCACTCCCTCAACCCTCAGCAGCACCGACGTAACCATCGGCGCCCCTCCCTCAGGGCGCTCACCGCCGGAGGCAACACCGTGACCGTGAAGGACATCCTGGCCGCGATCCAGTCGCCCGACTCCACGTCGGAGGACTTCGCCGCCCTCCCGCTCCCCGAGTCGTACCGCGCGATCACCGTGCACAAGGACGAGACGGAGATGTTCGCCGGGCTCGCCACGCGCGACAAGGACCCCCGCAAGTCGATCCACCTGGACGAGGTGCCGCTGCCCGAGCTCGGCCCGGGCGAGGCGCTGGTGGCCGTCATGGCCTCGTCGGTCAACTACAACTCGGTGTGGACGTCGATCTTCGAGCCGCTGTCGACGTTCGGCTTCCTGGAGCGCTACGGCCGCACCAACGAGCTGGCCAAGCGCCACGACCTGCCGTACCACATCATCGGCTCCGACCTCGCGGGCGTCGTCCTGCGCACCGGCCCGGGCGTGAACGCCTGGCGCCCCGGTGACGAGGTCGTCGCGCACTGCCTGTCCGTCGAGCTGGAGTCCAGCGACGGCCACAACGACACGATGCTCGACCCGGAGCAGCGCATCTGGGGCTTCGAGACCAACTTCGGCGGCCTCGCCGAGATCGCCCTGGTCAAGTCCAACCAGCTGATGCCCAAGCCCGACCACCTCAGCTGGGAGGAGGCCGCCGCCCCCGGTCTGGTCAACTCCACCGCCTACCGCCAGCTGGTCTCCCGCAACGGCGCCGGCATGAAGCAGGGCGACAACGTCCTGATCTGGGGCGCGAGCGGCGGACTCGGCTCCTACGCCACCCAGTTCGCGCTGGCCGGCGGCGCCAACCCGATCTGTGTCGTCTCCAGCGACCAGAAGGCGGACATCTGCCGCTCGATGGGCGCCGAGGCGATCATCGACCGCAACGCCGAGGGCTACAAGTTCTGGAAGGACGAGAACACCCAGGACCCCAAGGAGTGGAAGCGCTTCGGCAAGCGCATCCGCGAGCTCACCGGCGGCGAGGACATCGACATCGTCTTCGAGCACCCCGGCCGCGAGACCTTCGGCGCGTCCGTCTACGTCACGCGCAAGGGCGGCACCATCACCACCTGCGCCTCCACCTCGGGCTACATGCACGAGTACGACAACCGCTACCTGTGGATGTCCCTGAAGCGCATCATCGGCTCCCACTTCGCCAACTACCGCGAGGCCTGGGAGGCCAACCGCCTCATCGCCAAGGGCAAGATCCACCCGACGCTGTCCAAGGTGTATTCCCTGGAGGACACCGGCCAGGCCGCCTACGACGTGCACCGCAACCTGCACCAGGGCAAGGTCGGCGTGCTGTGCATGTCCCCCGAGGAGGGCCTGGGCGTGCGCGACCAGGAAAAGCGCGCCCAGCACATCGACGCCATCAACCGCTTCCGCAACATCTGAGACGTACGGGGGCAGCAGATGACTGAGCGTCAGAAGGACCGGCCGTGGCTCATGCGCACGTACGCCGGTCACTCCACGGCCGAGGCGTCCAACGAGCTGTACCGGCGCAACCTCGCCAAGGGCCAGACGGGTCTGTCGGTGGCGTTCGACCTGCCGACGCAGACCGGCTACGACTCCGACCACATCCTCGCCCGCGGCGAGGTGGGCCGGGTCGGCGTGCCCATCGCGCACGTCGGTGACATGCGCCGGCTGTTCCAGGACATCCCCCTGGAGCAGATGAACACCTCGATGACCATCAACGCCACGGCCATGTGGCTGCTGGCGCTCTACCAGGTCGTCGCCGAGGAGCAGGGTGCCGACATCACCAAGCTCCAGGGCACGACCCAGAACGACATCGTCAAGGAGTACCTCTCCCGCGGTACGCACGTCTTCCCGCCGGGGCCGAGCCTGCGCCTGACGACGGACATGATCGCGTACACGGTCTCCCACATGCCGAAGTGGAACCCCATCAACATCTGCAGCTATCACCTGCAGGAGGCGGGCGCCACACCGGTCCAGGAGATCGCGTACGCGATGTCCACCGCGATCGCCGTCCTCGACGCCGTACGCGACTCCGGCCAGGTGCCGCAGGACCGCATGGGCGACGTCGTGGCCCGCATCTCCTTCTTCGTCAACGCGGGCGTCCGCTTCGTCGAGGAGATGTGCAAGATGCGGGCGTTCGGCCGCATCTGGGACCGCATCACCCGCGAGCGGTACGGCATCGAGGACCCCAAGCAGCGCCGCTTCCGCTACGGCGTCCAGGTCAACTCCCTGGGCCTGACGGAGGCGCAGCCGGAGAACAACGTCCAGCGGATCGTGCTGGAGATGCTGGCCGTGACCCTCTCCAAGGACGCCCGCGCGCGTGCCGTGCAGCTGCCCGCCTGGAACGAGGCCCTGGGTCTGCCCCGCCCGTGGGACCAGCAGTGGTCGCTGCGCATCCAGCAGGTGCTGGCGTACGAGAGCGATCTGCTGGAGTACGAAGACATCTTCGAGGGCTCGAAGGTGATCGAGGCGAAGGTGGAGCAGCTGGTCGAGGCGTCGTTCGCCGAGATCGAGCGCATCCAGGAGATGGGCGGCGCGATGGCGGCCGTCGAGTCCGGCTACCTGAAGTCGCAGCTGGTCGCCTCGCACGCCGAGCGCCGGGGCCGGATCGAGTCCGGCCAGGAGAAGATCATCGGTGTCAACGCCTTCGAGGGCACCGAGCCGAACCCCCTGACCGCCGACCTGGACACCGCGATCCAGACGGTGGACCCGGCGGTCGAGGCCCGTGTCATCGCCGGGCTTCAGCAGTGGCGTGACAGCCGCTACCAGCCGCCCTTCAACCACCCGCGGCCCTGCAAGGCCCTGGAGCGGCTGAAGGAGGCCGCGCGCGGCGACGAGAACCTCATGGAGGCCACCCTGGAATGCGCGCGCGCCGGGGCGACGACCGGCGAGTGGGCCGGGGCCCTGCGCGAGGTGTTCGGCGAGTTCCGGGCGCCCACGGGCGTCTCCTCGGCGCCGGTGGCCGTCCCCGTCGAGGAGGGCAGCGCGCTCTCCCTGGTCCGCCGCAAGGTCGAGCTCACGGCCAAGGACCTGAACGTGGGCAAGCTGCGCTTCCTGGTCGGCAAGCCGGGCCTGGACGGCCACTCCAACGGCGCCGAGCAGATCGCGGTGCGCGCGCGGGACGCCGGCTTCGAGGTGGTCTACCAGGGCATCCGGCTGACGCCCGAGCAGATCGTGGACGCGGCCCTCGCCGAGGACGTGCACGCGGTCGGCCTGTCGATCCTGTCCGGATCGCACGCCCAGCTGGTCCCGGACGTCCTCGAACGGCTGCGTGTGGCCGGTGCCACAGACATCCCGGTGATCGCCGGTGGCATCATCCCGAACGGTGATGCCGAGCAGCTCAGGGCAGCCGGAGTGGCCGCGGTCTTCACCCCGAAGGACTTCGACATCACCGGAATCATCGGCCGCATCGTCGACGAGATCCGGAAAGCGAACAAGCTCGACCCCCTGGAGGTCCCCGCATGACGACCGTCAACCGCCTTCGCCCGCGGCGTTCCTGTCTGGCGGTGCCGGGCTCGAACCCGCGCTTCCTGGAGAAGGCCCAGGGCCTCCCGGCGGACCAGGTCTTCCTCGACCTGGAGGACGCCTGCGCCCCGCTGGCCAAGCCCGAGGCGCGGCACACCATCGTCAAGTTCCTCAACGAGGGCGACTGGACGGGCAAGACGCGGGTGGTGCGCGTCAACGACTGGACGACCGAGTGGACGTACCGCGATGTCGTGACCGTCGTCGAGGGCGCCGGCCAGAACCTCGACTGCATCATGCTGCCGAAGGTCCAGGACGCCCAGCAGATCGTCGCCCTGGACCTGCTTCTGACGCAGATCGAGAAGACGATGGGCTTCGAGGTCGGCAAGATCGGCATCGAGGCGCAGATCGAGAACGCGCAGGGCCTGAACAACGTCAACGAGATCGCGACGGCCTCCCAGCGCGTCGAGACGATCATCTTCGGCCCGGCCGACTTCATGGCGTCCATCAACATGAAGTCGCTGGTCGTGGGTGAGCAGCCGCCCGGTTACCCGGCGGACGCCTACCACTACATCCTGATGAAGATCCTGATGGCCGCCCGTGCCAACAACCTCCAGGCGATCGACGGCCCCTACCTCCAGATCCGCAACATCGACGGCTACCGCGAGGTCGCCCGGCGTGCCGCGGCCCTCGGCTTCGACGGCAAGTGGGTGCTGCACCCGGGCCAGGTCGAGGCGTCCAACGAGATCTTCTCGCCGTCGCAGGAGGACTACGACCACGCCGAGCTGATCCTGGACGCCTACGACTACTACACGTCCGAGGCCGGCGGCAAGAAGGGCTCGGCGATGCTCGGCGACGAGATGATCGACGAGGCCAGCCGCAAGATGGCCCTGGTCATCTCCGGCAAGGGCCGCGCCGCCGGCATGCGGCGCACGAGCAAGTTCGAGATCCCGGAGGCGTGACGGCGATGCAGTTCGGACGCACCTACGAGGAGTTCGAGGTCGGGGCGACGTACAAGCACTGGCCGGGGAAGACGGTCACGGAGTACGACGACCACCTCTTCTGTCTCCTCACCATGAACCACCACCCTCTCCACATGGACACGAACTATGCGGAGAAGACGACGGACTTCGGCAAGAACGTCGTGGTGGGCAACTACATCTACTCGCTGCTGCTCGGCATGTCCGTGCCGGACATCTCCGGCAAGGCCATCGCCAACCTGGAGATCGAGTCGCTGAAGCACGTGGCGCCGACCTTCCACGGCGACACGATCTACGGCCAGACGACGGTGCTGGACAAGTGGCCGTCGAAGTCGAAGAACGACCGCGGAATCGTCTACGTCGAGACCAAGGGCTACAAGCAGGACGGCACGCTGGTCTGCGTGTTCCGCCGCAAGGTGATGGTGCCGACCGAGACGTACATCAAGGAGCGCGGCGGCGAGCAGCCCGGCCGCCCGGAGCTGCGAGAGCAGGAGAAGTAGTCATGGCGCGACTCGCCCAGACCGCCGGTCTGACCGACGTCCAGCAGGAGATCCTGTCCACCGTCCGCGACTTCGTGGACAAGGAGATCATCCCGGTCGCGACCGAGCTGGAGCACCGCGACGAGTACCCGCAGCAGATCGTCGACGGGCTGAAGGAGTTGGGCCTGTTCGGCCTGATGATCCCCGAGGAGTACGGGGGTCTGGGCGAGTCGCTCCTGACCTACGCGCTGTGCGTGGAGGAGATCGCCCGCGGGTGGATGTCGGTGTCCGGCATCATCAACACCCACTTCATCGTGGCGTACATGCTCAAGCAGCACGGCACCCAGGAGCAGAAGGACCACTTCCTGCCGCGGATGGCGGCCGGCGACATCCGGGGCGCGTTCTCGATGTCGGAGCCGGGCCTCGGCTCGGACGTGTCGGCGATCACGTCCAAGGCGGTGAAGGACGGCGAGGAGTACGTCCTCAACGGCCAGAAGATGTGGCTCACGAACGGCGGAACGTCGTCTCTGGTGGCCGTTCTGGTCAGAAGTGACGAAGGTCACCCCGAGGGCACGGCGCCCCACAAGTCGATGACCACGTTCCTGGTCGAGAAGGAACCCGGTTTCGGTGAGGTGCGCCCCGGCCTCACGATCCCCGGCAAGATCGACAAGATGGGCTACAAGGGGGTCGACACCACCGAGCTCATCATGAATGGCCTGCGGATTCCCGCCGATCGCGTGCTCGGCGGGGTCACCGGCCGCGGTTTCTACCAGATGATGGACGGGGTCGAGGTCGGCCGGGTCAACGTGGCGGCCCGTGGTTGCGGCGTCGCGCAGCGTGCGTTCGAACTGGGCGTCCAGTACGCGCAGCAGCGTCACACCTTCGGCAAGCCGATCGCCCAGCACCAGGCGATCCAGTTCAAGCTGGCCGAGATGGCTACCAAGGTCGAGGCCGCGCATGCGATGATGGTGAACGCAGCACGCAAAAAGGACTCCGGGGAGCGAAACGACCTCGAGGCCGGGATGGCGAAGTACCTCGCCTCCGAGTACTGCAAGGAGGTCGTCGAAGACGCCTTCCGGATCCACGGCGGCTACGGCTTCTCCAAGGAGTACGAGATCGAGCGCCTCTACCGCGAGGCTCCGATGCTGCTCATCGGTGAAGGTACCGCCGAGATCCAGAAAATGATCATCGGCAGGCGGCTGCTCGAAGAGTATCGATTCCAGGGCTAGATGTCCGGATACGGGGTGTTTTCTTGGAGAAGAAGATCACACCCCGTCAGCACCCTTCTGCCGCCGACTCGGCTGCCTGGCTTACCCAGTTCGGGCCCCGAGCCGCTACGATCGCCGGAAAGCCGCCGTCCCCCGTCAGTGTGCGGCATCATCCGCTACGAAGGTCATCCATGCCCCACAGCCAAACCTCTGCATCTCGCGACAGCCGGGCCGGCGTACGCCTCGCGCGCGGAGCATCGCCGTGGCTCCTTCCGACCGTCGCCACCGCAGCACTCAGCCTGGTCCGGGCGCGCCGTTCGGGCGCCGCCAAGGCCGTCGCCGTTCCCGCCACCGCGCTGGCGGCGGGGATGCTGTGGTTCTTCCGCGACCCCGAGCGCGAGATCACCCAGGGCCGGGTCATCTCGCCCGCCGACGGTGTGGTGCAGAGCATCATGCCGTGGAAGGACGGCCGCACCCGCGTCGCGATCTTCATGAGCCCGCTGAACGTCCACGTCAACCGCGCGCCGCTGGCCGGCACGGTGACGTCGGTCGAGCACATCCCCGGTGGCTTCGTTCCCGCCTTCAACAAGGAGAGCGAGAACAACGAGCGTGTCGTCTGGCACTTCGACACCGAGCTCGGCGACATCGAGATGATCCAGATCGCCGGCGCCGTCGCCCGCCGCATCGTTCCGTACCTGCCCCAGGGCACCAAGGTCGAGCAGGGCGAGCGGATCGGTCTGATCCGCTTCGGCTCGCGCGTCGACCTCTACCTGCCCGAGGGCGTGGAGGTCGCGGTCGAGGTGGGACAGAAGACCGTGGCTGGGGTGACTCGCATTGACCGTGATTGATCCTGACACCAAGGCCGGCTGGGTCCCGGAGGCCGACGAGGTGGACGAAGAAGAGGAGATGCCCCTCTCTCTTCGCCTGTCGATAGCGGACACGCTGACGCTCGGCAACGCCACGTGCGGCTTCATGGCGGTGTACTTCACCACCACCGGCATCCTGATCCCCGACCTCATGGGCAGCCAGGAGACCGGCATGGCGCGCAACAGCGCGGCCACCGCGGTCATCCTGATGCTGTGCGCGGCGGTCTTCGACCTGTTCGACGGCCTGGTGGCGCGCAAGCTGCGCTCCTCCCCCATGGGCGCCGAGCTGGACAACCTGTCCGACCTGATCAGCTTCGGCCTGGCACCGGCGTACTTCGTCCTCGTCTACGGCATGGTGGCCGACGGCGCGTACCAGCGGGTCGCGGCGGTCGGGGCGATCGTGGTGCTGCTGGCGGTGGTGCTACGGCTTGCGCGGTTCTCGTGCGTCACGGTCAAGGACGGCACCTTCCAGGGCATGCCGTCACCGTTCGGCGCACTGACGGTGGTGTCCATCGTGCTGCTGGAGCTGCCCTTCGTGGCGACGCTGCTGGCGATCCTGGGGACGGCGTGGCTGATGGTGAGCCGCGTGGAATACCCGAAGCCGCGCGGCCGGCTCGCTGTGGCGATGCTGTCGTGGATCGTGGTGGGCATGGGCATGATGGCGGCCTGGGCGTTCGACGCCCCGAGCGGCCAGCTGCTGCTCCAGACGGGCTGTGCGCTCCAGCTGGTCATGGGGGCGGTGATCCCGCTGTTCGCGACGGCCCGGCGGGTGAACAACTTCCGCGACAACCGACGGGAAGCACGCGCGGCACAGCTGCCGTGACCTCGTCCCTCCGCTGACGGGTGTGGCCCGGGCCTTCAAGGCCCGGGCCACACCCGTTCCGCGTTCAAGGACGTCCTTCTTCTGCCCTTGACCGGTCAACTACCTCTGGTTGAGGCCGATTTGCCAGAAAAGTACAGGAAGAGGAGGGTGGAAAGAGGGGGGTTTCAGATAGTTTTCCCCACTTCCCGCACCGGGAGGCGGCCATGCCCGCACCCATCCTCAAAGAGCACAACGTCACGCTGGAATCCCAAATCCCCGCCAACTTCGGCGAGACGGTGACGCTGCCCGTACGGGAGTACGACGGCACCAAGCCGAACCATCCGCACCAGCCGGTACTGATGCTGCACGGCAGAAGCGTGCCGGCGCTGGCGGGCTTCGATCTCGCGCCGGTGCCCGGCGGCTCCGCCACCCGGTACAGCTGGGCACAGGAACTCGCGGACGACGGTTACGACGTCTTCATCATGGACCTCCAGGGCTCGGGCCGGTCGCCGCGCCCCAGGATGGACGATCCGTGCAACGCCAACCCGGCTCAGCAGCGGGTCCTCGTCCCCAACCCGCTCCAGCAGCCCTGCCCTCCCCCTCCCCCTTACGCGTCCCAGCTGGGGAACTCGGAGAGCGAGTGGGCCGAGCTCGACGCGGTGGTCCGGCACATCAGAGGCCTGCCCGACCGGAACAAGCCGATCCGTTTCATCGGCTGGTCCCTGGGCGCGGCCATCATGGGCCCCTACACCCTCCAGCATCCCGAGCTTGTCGAGAGCCTGCTCCTGCTCGCCCCTGTCTTCCCGCCCAGGGGACGGTGGTCGGGCAAGCCCGACGAGCCCTTCGGACGCCCGGCCGAGGCCCAGACCCTCCCCCTGTCCAAGCCCGCGCTCACCTGGGGCTTCCCCATGTTCGTCGGCACCAGGACCGGGTTCGGGACCGGGCTGGACGGCAACCCCGCCCTGCGGGAGCCGGACATCGTCGACTACGCCTGGGAGGCCTGCATGGACAGCGACCCCACCGGCAGCAAGTGGGGCCCCGAGGTGGAGCCGGGCAGGGCCGAGGGCATCCTGCGCTACCGCAACACCTACTGGTGGGGCTGGAACGAACAGACGGTGCCCCACCGGGACCCGGGCGGCGCGTACATCCTCGGCCGGCGGGTCCCCGTGCTCATCATCTATGGGGAGCTGGACCGGGCCGCCAACAGCCCGGCGACCTTCCCCGACGCCACCCGCTTCTCCGTGCCGGCCCTCTACTCGGCTGTCAAGGGACCGCACAAGCTGATGTTCTGCCTCGCCGGCGCGGGCCACTCCCTGGTGTGGGAGCTCACCGCCAAGACCGTCCACCACATGTCGAAACAGTGGTTCAAGAACGGCATGGTGGAAGGCCTCACCGAGGGCAGCTACTTCAGGGACGGGGACGGTGAGCTGACGGCCCTGACGTGACGGCTCAGGTCAGGAAGTCCCGGGCGATCCGTTCCGCGACCCGTTCCAGGATCGGGCCCGCCTCGGCGATGCACTTCGCCACGTCCGGCTCCGCGTCCGTCAGCGGGTAGGCCCGGCGGAAGCCGGCACGGCCCAGAACCTGGGGTGGCAGGGCGAGGCGGCCGCAGACGGCCACCACGTCCTTGTCCGCGGCGCGGGCCGCCGCGGCGACGCCCGCCGGGGCCTTGCCGTGCAGGGTCTGCTCGTCGAGGGAGCCCTCGCCGGTGATGACCAGGTCGGCGCGGTCCAGGGCGGGGGCGAAGCCCAGGACGTCGAGCATCACCTCGATGCCGGGGCGGAACCGGGCGCCCAGCAGCAGGGCGCCGTAGCCGATGCCGCCCGCCGCGCCCGCGCCGGGCGAGGCCGCGTACTCGGCGGCCTTCGGTCCGGCGGGCCCCTCCAGCACCTTCGCGAAGTGCGCGAGGGCGGCGTCCAGTGCCTCCACGTCGTCCGGTGAGGCGCCCTTCTGCGGGCCGTAGACGGCGGGTGCGCCCTTCGGGCCGGTCAGCGGGTTGTCCACATCGCTCGCGAGGACCAGCTCGACCTCGGCGAGACGCGGGTCCAGTCCCGACAGGTCGGCGGTGGCCAGCTCGGCGAGTCCGCCGCCGCCCGGGGGCACCGGCTCCCCGTCGGCGTCCAGGAACCGGGCGCCCAGCGCGGACAGCATCCCGGCACCGCCGTCGGTGGTGGCACTGCCTCCGACCCCGAAGACGATCGTGCGGGCGCCCGCGTCCAGGGCGGCCCGCAGCAACTCGCCGGAGCCGTACGTGGACGCCGTGAGCGGGGCGAAGACCCCGGCGGGAAGCCGTTGCAGCCCGCTCGCCTCGGCCATCTCCACGACCGCGGTGCCCTCACGCAGCGCGAACGCCGCCGTGACCTCCTCGCCGAGGGGGCCGGCGACCCGTGCCTCCCGGCGTTCGAAGCCCGCCGCGACCGCCGCGGCCACGGTGCCGTCGCCGCCGTCGGCCACGGGCAGCGCCTCGACGTCGAGGTCCGGCAGGACCCGGCGCAGCCCGGCCGTGATCCGCTCGGCGACCTCCACGGCCGTCAGCGACCCCTTGAACTTGTCCGCGGCGACGAGCACTCGCTGTGTCCTGCGGGTGTCGCTCACTGCAGCGTCCGCCACTTGCTCTCCCCTTGCTCTCCGGGCCCTCACGCATGTCAAGGCCAGTCGCGCCGCTGTGACCTTAACCGGAGGACGCCCCGGTCGTCAGCACATGCCCACCTCCTGGACGGGTGGCTCCCGCTCGCGAACGGGTGGATCGCGGGAAACGGGTAGACCGTAACCATGGCCCTTGCGCACACCGAGACGGACCTGGCCGACCGCGTCCTCGGCGGATGGACGGGGCGCGTCGCGGGCAACATGCTCGGCAAGCCCGTCGAACAGGGCGAGGTCTGGTCGCGCGACCGCATCGACCGCTACCTCAGACGGGCAGCCGCCCTCCCGCTGACCGACTACCTGCCCGAGCCCACCGGCGACGAGGCGACCGCGCTGCGCCCCGAGTGGCGCCAGTGCGTCCGTGGCCGCATCCACGGCAGCTGCCGCGACGACGACGTCGACTACGCGATCCTCGGCCTGGACCTGCTGGAGACGCACGGCTTCGGCTTCAGCACCGAGCAGGTCGGCGACCTGTGGCTGCTGCGGCTGCCGTATCTGCAGACGTTCACCGCCGAGCGGGCCGCCTACCGCAACCTCGCCACCGGGCTGAAGCCGCCGCTGACCGCGACGTACGACAACCCCTACCAGGAGTGGATCGGCGCCCTCATCCGCGCCGACATCTTCGGCTGGACCTGCCCGGGCGAGCCGCGCCGGGCCGCTTCCCTCGCCCGGCGCGACGCGGTGCTCTCGCACACCGGCAACGGGGTCTACGGGGCGATGTGGGCGGCTGCCCTGATCGCGGCGGCGTTCACGGCGCCCACGGTGCGCCACGCCGTCGACGAGGCCCTGACCGTGATCCCTGCCAGCAGCCGGCTCGCCCGCACGGTGCGCCGGGTGACCTCGCTGCACGACACCCGCATGCCGTGGGAGGACACGCTCACCACGGTCGCCGAGGAGACCGCGGGGATGGGCTGGATCCACACCGTGCCGAACGCGGCCGTCCTGACCGCGGGCCTGCTCTACGGCGACGGCGACTTCACGCGCACCATCACCCTGACCGTCCGGGGCGGCCTGGACACCGACTCCAACGGCGCGACGGCGGGTTCGGTGGCCGGCGTGTTCGGCGGGGCGGGGGCCATCCCCGACCAGTGGAAGGTCCCCCTGGAGGACACGGTCCGCAGTGCGGTGTTCGGCTTCGACGGGGTGCGGATCAGCGAGCTGGCGCAGCGGACGCTGCGGCTGGCGCAGCCGGCTGCCCCGAGGGCCGGGGGATGAGCCGTGGCCCGGTGGTTACCCTGCACCGATGACGTCCTTCCCTGATTTCGCCGCCTACATCGCCTCCCTGCCCCGCGTGCTGGCCGGCGCCGCCGCGCTGTTCCGGGACGACGAGGGCCGGGTGCTGCTGGTCGAGCCCAACTACCGGGAGGGCTGGGCGCTGCCCGGCGGCACCGTGGAGTCCGACGACGGCGAGACCCCGCGGCAGGGCGCGCGGCGCGAGACGGCCGAGGAGATCGGTCTCGACCGTGAGCTCGGCCAGCTGCTGGCGGTGGACTGGGTGCAGGGCCCGGGCCGCCCGCCCCTGGTGGCGTACCTGTACGACGGCGGGGTGCTGAGCGAGGACGAGTTCAAGGCGATCCGCCTCCAGGAGGAGGAGCTGCTGTCCTGGCGGCTGGTCCCGCGCGAGGAACTGACCCGGTACCTGCCGGGCGCCCTCGGCGGCCGTGTGCTGGCGGCCCTCGACGTACTGGCGGAGGGCTCGGGGACGGCGGAGCTGGAGAACGGGCGGCGGGTGCACTGACGGGGCCGCCGCTCCCCCCGCGGTCCGGCGATATCCGCTCGCCGCGTGCCACGGCCCCGCCTACCCTCGGTGCCATGGCCAAGCCCCTCGTCGCCCTGCTCACCGGTGCCGGTATCAGCACCGACTCCGGGATTCCGGACTACCGCGGGCCCAAGGGGCTGTGGCGGCGGGATCCCGAGGCCGAGAAGCTCGTCACGTACGAGTACTACATGGGCGATCCGGAGATCCGCCGCCGGTCGTGGCGCATGCGGCTGGAGAACCACGCGCTGCGCCCCGAGCCCAACGCCGGGCACCGGGCGGTGGTGGAGCTGGAGCGGTCCGGGGTGCCGGTGCGGGTGATCACGCAGAACGTGGACGGGCTGCACCAGCTCGCCGGGATGCCCGACCGCAAGGTGCTCGAACTGCACGGCACGGCACGGCGTTTCGTGTGCACCGGCTGTCCTGCCCGCGGCCCGATGCCGGAGGTGCTCGCCCGGGTCGAGGCCGGGGAGGGCGACCCGCCCTGCCGGGAGTGCGGCGGGATCCTGAAGCCGGCGACGGTGATGTTCGGCGAGCGGCTCGACCCCGTCGTGCTCGGCGAGGCGGCCGCCATCAGCAAGGCCTGCCAGGTGTTCATCGCGGTCGGCACCAGTCTCCAGGTCCAGCCCGCGGCGGGACTGGCCGAAGTCGCCGCCGACCACGGCGCCCGCCTGATCATCGTCAACGCGGAACCGACCCCGTACGACGACCGGGCCGACGAGATCGTCCGCGATCCGATCGGCACGGCGCTGCCGCGGCTGCTGCGCCGCCTCACGGACTCGCCGAGTCCCGCAGGTCCGCCAGGCGCGTGAGCGCGTCACGCCCCCGGGATGAAGGTGACGAGCCGAAGGGTCAGAACAGCGCGGCCCCGCGTTCGAAGTCCAGCAGCCGCCGCTTGCGCTCCAGTCCGCCCCCGTATCCGGTGAGGCCGCCGTTCGCGCCGATGACGCGGTGGCAGGGGACGATGATGCCGATGGGGTTGCGGCCGTTGGCGAGGCCGACCGCGCGGGAGGCGGCGGGGGCGCCGAGGGCGTCGGCGAGCTGGCCGTAGGTGCGGGTCTCGCCGTAGGGGATGCGGCGCAGCTCGTCCCAGACGGCGCGCTGGAACGGGGTGCCGGTCAGGCGCAGGGCGACGGTGAAGTCCTCGAGTTCCCCCGCGAAGTAGGCCTTCAGCTGCTCCTCCGCCTCGGCAAAGAGGGTGTCGTCGCGGGTGCCGAAGGTCTCCTCCTGCGGGCGGTGGCGCTGGTCGGTCATGTAGAGCCCGCACAGGACGCCGTCGTCGGCGACGAGGGTCAGGGGGCCGTAGGGGCTGTCGGTCACGGTGTGCTGCTTCATCGGACGTCCCTATACCGGAAGGAAGTTGATCGGGTGGCTGTCGGTCGCCCAGAGGTACTGGACCGCGTAGGCCCGCCAGGGGCGCCAGGCCGCCGCCCGGGCGGTGAGCGCGGCCGGGGTGGAGGGCAGGCCCAGCTCCCGGGCGGCGCGGCGGATGCCGAGGTCGGTGGGGAGGAAGGCGTCGGGGTCGCCGAGGGCGCGCATGGCGATGACGTCGACCGTCCAGGGGCCGAAGCCGGGCAGGGCCAGGAGCTGGGCGCGGGTGCGCGGCCAGTCGCTCTCCACACCCAGGTGGAGAGCGCCGTCGGCGAGGCCGCGGACCAGGGTGGTGAAGGTCGCCCGGCGGGTGCGCGGCATGGCGAGGGTCTGCGGGT
This sequence comes from Streptomyces sp. NPDC050674, assembly GCF_040654575.1. Lineage (NCBI taxonomy): Bacteria > Bacillati > Actinomycetota > Actinomycetes > Kitasatosporales > Streptomycetaceae > Streptomyces > Streptomyces sp. NPDC050674. Next base: position 83,365 of record NZ_JBFAIG010000024.1, on the reverse strand, counting down.
CCAGCGCCGCGAGGGCCCCGGGGGCCGGGAAGAGGTGGGTGAGGCCGCCCTCGGGGTCCTCGATCGGTTCGCCGTGCGCCGCGACCAGGCGGGCCGCGTGGGTACGGGCGGCGGCGGTGGAGACCTGCTGGCCGAGCACCGCCCGGACGGCGAACTCGGCCTCGTCGACCGTGCGCGGCACGCGCCGGCCGGGCGCCTTGTCGACCAGGGGCGCCAGGACCGGGTCCGTGCGCAGCTGGTCGTCGATGGCGACGGGATCGGCGTCCAGGTCGAGCAGGCGGCGGCAGCGGCTGATGGCGACGGTCAGATCGCGCAGGTCGCTGAGGGTGAGGCGGCAGGCGATGTGGTCCGGGCCGGGGGTCAGCGCCACGATGCCCTGGCCGTACGGCAGACGCAGGGTGCGGCGGTAGGAGCCGTCGCGCCACTCCTCCACACCGGGCACGGCCGTCGCCGCGAGGTGGCCGAAGAGGTTGTCGGGATTGAGCGGGGCGCGGAACGGCAGCCGCAGCGACAGCACACCGGGCGTGCTCGCGCCCTGTCGCTTCGGGGCGCGGGCGCGCAGGTCGCTCGGGGCCAGGGCGAAGACCTCGCGGACCGTGTCGTTGAAGGTGCGGATCGAGGCGAATCCGGCGGCGAAGGCGATCTGCGCCATGGGCAGGGCGGTCGTCTCGATGAGCAGCCGGGCCGTCTGGGCGCGCTGGGCGCGGGCGAGCGCGAGCGGGCCGGCGCCCAGCTCGGCCAGGAGCTGCCGCTCGACCTGCCGGGTGCTGTAGCCGAGCCGGCCGGCGAGGCCGGGCACGCCCTCGCGGTCCACGACTCCGTCGGCGATCAGCCGCATGGCGCGGGCCACGAGGTCGGCGCGCTGGTTCCACTCCGGCGAGCCGGGGCTGGTGTCGGGCCGGCAGCGCTTGCAGGCCCGGAACCCGGCCTGCTGACAGGCCGCGGCGCTCGGGTGGAAGACCATGTTCTCCGGCTTGGGCGGCACCACCGGACAGCTGGGACGGCAGTAGATGCCGGTGGTCAGGACGGCCGTGAAGAACCAGCCGTCGAACCGCGCGTCCTTGGACCGGACGGCGCGTACGCAGCGCTCGGTGTCGGTGTGCATCCCCATCTGCATGCGTCCAGCATCCGGCACCCGGCGGCGCGGGGCTGGCGAGAATCCGACATCGACGTGGCAGTGCCGCACCACCTCACCGGCACAGATGAAGATTCATTCATGTGTTCGTGCGGGCCCGGTACGATGACGTCATGGGTCATGGAGCCGTCACCCCCGCGCCGGACGCCGGCGAGCGCGTACGCCTGGACGCCGACAACGTCGCGAAGGTCGCCACCACGCTCCAGGCCCTGTCCACGCCCTCGCGGCTGCTGATCCTGGCGCGGCTGCGCGAAGGCCCGCTGCCGGCCACGGAGTTGGCCGCCGAGGTGGGCATGGAGCAGTCGGCCTGCTCGCACCAGCTGCGGCTGCTGCGCAATCTGGGCCTGGTCGTGGGCGAGCGGCGGGGCCGTTCGGTGGTCTACGCGTTGCACGACCACCATGTCGCCGAGCTGCTCGACCAGGCCGTCTACCACGTGGAGCACCTGCGCCTGGGCATCAGCGACGCCGCCGACTGAGGCGGCGCCGCTGACCCCCCGCTCGTGCTATTCGGTGGCGGTCGGCCGGCGCGAGGCCTCCATCGCCTCGCTCACCCGCGTCAGCGGACGCAGCCGGTAGGTGTAGGCGTAGTCGCGGTTCGCGAACAGCTTGAACTCGTCGTGCGTGTGCGCTCCCCAGCTGTTGTCGCCGCCCACGCCCATCTGGCGGTGGTTGACCCGCAGGACGACCGCGTCCCGGGGGGTGAGCTGGTAGTCGTGGCGGGCCCCGACGGACAGGTCCTCGGGGGTGAAGCGTGAGGCGTTGACCTCCAGCAGCGGCTCACCGGAGACCAGCAGCCCGCGCCCCCTTGCGTCGGTCAGCGCGGCCCAGCGGACATCGGTCTTGTTGCCGTTCTCCTGGGGGCGCAGGTAGGAGGTCCACTGCCCGGAGACGCTGCCGGAGTACAGGCCGACGTCGGTGGCGTTGTTGCGGTCCCACATGTTCTCCTCGGGGCCCCGGCCGTAGTAGTGCAGCCGGTCCAGGCTCCGCGGCAGGAACAGCAGATTGCCCACCTCCGGGATGTACGGCAGGTTCGCCGCGCCCGGGTGCAGCGTGTTGTCGACCTTGATCTCCCCGTTGCCGAACACCGTGTAGGTCGTGCTGTAGGTGGATTCGGTGCCGGTGGGCAGGGTGCCGGTGACGGTGATCTCCACGGCCCGGTCGTCCAGGGGCCGGACCCGTACGCCGGCCACCTTCCGCCTGGCTCCGGCGTCGCGCCACACCTGGTTGCGGGTGTGCTGGCCGTTGCCGCGGTCGTTGTCGGTGGGCGCCCGCCAGAAGTTGGGGACGGGGCCGGAGGTGATGAGCGGGATGCCGCCCGCCTCGTACGAGATGATGGTGCCGCTGCTCTTGTCGACGGTGACGGTGAAGCCCTTGCCCTTGACGGTGACCGTCTCGTCCCCGTCGGTGTGGCGCAGGGCGGGCACGCCGCGCAGCGGGGCGGGCTTCACGGCGGGGCTGTTCGCGTCGAGGGCGAGCTGCTGCTTGGCCACCTCGAAACCGGCCTTGGCCCACCGGGTGGCTTCCCTGGTGGTGAAGGAGAGCTGGAGGAAGTACTCCGTGCCGGGCTCGGGCCTGGCGGGCAGCCGCACCGGTACCTTGACGTCCTTGCTGCCGAGCGGGGCGACGTCCAGCTGGTCGCGGGTCAGCCGGCCGCGCTGGACGACCTCGCCGTCGGCGACCAGGGACCAACGGCCGTCGAACTCACGGAGGTTGGTGAACAGGTACTCGTTGGTGAGGGTGACGGCGCCGGGACCGCCCGAGGCCGGGGTGGCGTTGATCGCCTGGTAGATCTGCTTGACCTCGGCGGACTTGCCGGTGAGGCCTCGGTCGGCGGTGACGATGCCGTCGCCGGCGAATGCGCCGTCGTTGGGGTTGTCGCCCCAGTCGCCGCCGTAGGCGTAGAACGTCTTGTCGCGCGGGCGCTTCTCGGTGAAGCCGGCGGTGGCGGCGTCGAACCAGAAGCGCACGCCCTCGTCGTCCGGCTCGCGGCTGTCCGAGGCCAGTTCGGCGGCGCTCAGCGCGCGGGCGTACACCCGGGCCCGGCGGATGGTGCCGCTGAACTCGCGGGTCGGGTTGTCGACGTCGGTGCCGAGGGACAGGGAGGCGGTGTTCACGCCGGGGCGCCGGGTCGTGGTCTTGCTGCCGCGCGCCTGGCCGTCGACGTACAGGGTGAGCGTGCCCGCGTCCGCGTCGAAGACGCCGGCGATGTGGTGCTCCTTGCCGGTCCAGCCCTCGGGCAGGGCCCAGCTCGCGGTGACCCACTGGCCGCCGCCGTGGATGAAGAACTCCAGGTTCCTGTCGCTCTGCTTGAGGGCGTACTGGGTGTCGCCCTTGGCGAGGATCGGCTGGTGGAAGCCGGTCACGCGCGGGGTGACCCAGGCCTCCAGCGTGAGGGAGCCGGTGAGGTCGAGGCGGGTGTCGCGGGCGAAGACGGTGCCGCCGGAGACGCCCTTGGCGCGGTCGAAGGTGCCGCTGGGGTTGATGACCTCGCCGTGGATCCCACCGGGCCCGGTCTCCGTGAGCAGCTTGCGCGTCGGCGTCGGCCAGGCCAGGGCCTGGTCGACGAAGTCCCAGATCCAGCCGCCCTGGAGGACGTCGTAGCGGCGGACGATGTCCCAGTACTTCTTGAAGTTGCCGCTGGAGTTCCCCATCGCGTGGGAGTACTCGATCATCACGTACGGCCGGGTGTCGCCGGTGTCCTTGGCGCGCTGCTCGACGCGCTGCGGGCTGTCGTACATCTCGGAGCGGATGTCGCTGATGCCCGGGCGGTCGTCGCCCTCGTACTGGATGACACGGGTGGGGTCGTAGGAGCGGATCCAGTCGTGCATGGCGTTGAAGGTGGTGCCGCCGCCCGCCTCGTTGCCGAGGGACCAGATGACCACGCTGGCGTGGTTCTTGTCGCGGTGGACCATGTTCTGGGCGCGGACCACGCACGCCTCGGTCCACTCGGGATGGCCGCTGCCAGGGAACCTGTCGCGGATGCCGTGGGTTTCGAGGTTGGTCTCGTCGACGAGGTACAGGCCGTACTCGTCGGCCAGTTCCAGCCACAGGGGGTTGTTGGGGTAGTGCGAGGTGCGGACGCTGTTGATGTTGAGCCGCTTGATGATCTCGATGTCCTGGACCATCTGCGCGCGGGTGAGCGCCGAGCCGGTGACGGGGTGCATCTCGTGCCGGTTGGTGCCGCGCAGGGAGACCGGCTTGCCGTTGATGCGCATCAGGCCGTCCTTGAGCGCGAACTCCCGGAAGCCGACCCGGTGCGAGAGCGTCTCGACCACCTTGCCGGCCGGATCGCGCAGGCGGAGCACGGCGGTGTAGAGGTTCGGGTGCTCGGCCGACCAGAGTTTCGGCGCGGGTACGGCCCTGGAGACCTCGACTGACGTCTCGTCGCCGTCCGGGACGTCGGCGGTCCCGTTCAGGGGCCGGGACCACACGGCGTGGCCGCGCTCGTCGTACAGCTGGGTCTCGACGGTGTAGCGGCCCCCGCCCTCGCCGCCGTAGTCGCGCACCTGCGCGGTGACCTTGAGCTCGGCGGAGGTGTAGCCGTCGCCGAGCGGGGTGTCCAGGCGGAAGTCGCGCAGGTGCACGCTCGGTGTGGAGTACAGGTGGACCGAGCGGAAGATGCCGCTCAGCCGGATCATGTCCTGGTCCTCCAGCCACTCCGCGTCGGAGTAGCGGTACACCTCGACGGCGATCTGGTTGGTGCCCGGCTTGAGGTGCGGCGTGATGTCGTACTCGGCGGAGGTGTACGAGTCCTCGTGGTAGCCCACCAGTTCGCCGTTGATCCACACGTAGTGGGCGGACTTGACGCCCTCGAAGTGCAGGAAGGTGCGCCGGCCCTTCCAGCTCCGGGGCACGGTGAACGTACGGCGGTACTGGCCGACGGGGTTGTAGCGGGTCGGGGCGGCCGGCGGCTGGGCGTCCTCGCCGCCGCCGTTGGGGCCCCACCAGGGGTAGGTGATGTTGACATAGATCGGGAAGTCGTAGCCGTGCAGCTGCCAGGCCGAGGGCACGGGGATGGTGTCCCAGCCGGAGTCGTCGACGTCGGTGCGGTGGAAGTCGGTGTCCCGGTCGTCGGGGCGGTCCACGTAGGCGAACTTCCACGTGCCGTCCAGGCTCAGGCGGTAGGGCGAGCGCTCACGGTCGCCTTTCAGCGCCTGTCCGAGATCCGCGTACGGCATGAGGGTGGTGTGCGGCGGCTCGGTGCCGATCCGGTACGTGCCCAGGCCGTCGTTCCACTCCGGCGGGGCGTCCGCCGCCGGGCGCCGGCCGGCCGCGTGCGCCGCGCCGGGCGCCCCGGCCAGGGCGAGCGCGCCGAGCACGGCGGCTCCGCCCTCCAGCAGTCGGCGGCGGCTGACGACCGGCCGGTCGGCGGGAGAGGGGTGGGTGTGCGGGTGCGGCATGACCGTGGCCTTCCTCGGTTCGACAGGGTGCTGCACGGACTGAGGGCATGTCAGATGCGATCCCCAACCGCCCATCCGTGATGGGTGTTTCTGTTGGTACGCGTGCAACTCACGGTGACGGAGCAACTGCTGAGCAGGCACACCCTAGAACTCGAACACAACCGAAGCAATGATCCCGTCGGACTTTGTGCGGTCCTGATGGTTACGCGGGGTCACACGGCTGGGCCCCGGCCGGATGCGGCCCGCGACAGGCGGCGGGACGGCCGGCTGGAGAGTCGGCTGAAGAGCCGGAGGGACAGTCGGCGGGCTTCCTGATCAGCGACCCGTGCGGCGGCACCACCGGCTCGCCCCCGGCTCGCCGGGCCGGTTCCGGCGGCCCTGTCCGCCGCGGTGACCAGCCTCTCCGCGGCGTCCGGTCCCCCGCGACACCGCTTCCTCGCACCCCGCGCGCCCACCCGCGACTTTTTGTCATTTCGGCGCGACAGTGCTGCTCCTCCGACCGTAATGTGACCTCATCGGACAGCCCGCGCAACAGATCTTGGCGGTACCTTTTGCCGCGCCGGAAGAAGGAGCGGCTCGCATGAACGGGTATGCGACCCCGGACCCCGACGCCGTCACGGCCGCGCCCGGCGGGCTGCTGGATCTGCTGAAGGTCGCGGCCGTGGTTTTGGACGCGGGCGGGCACATCGCGCTGTGGAGCCCCGAGATCGAACAGCTGCTCGGCTGGACCGCGCAGGAGGCCCTGCGGCAGCGCGCCGACACCCTCCTGGTGTCCCCTGCGAACCGCACCCGGGGCAGGGAACTGTTCGCCCAGGTCAGCACCGGCGCGCGATGGGCGGGAGTGTTCCCGCTGCGGCATCGCGACGGCACGGAACGCGCCGTCGAGTTCCGCACGATGCGCCTGCTCGACCCCGACGGGCAGCCCCACCTGCTGGGGCTCGCCACGGACGCCACGACCGTGCGGAAGGTGGAGCGCGACCTCGCCCTCTCGCACAGCCTCGTCAACCAGACCCCGCTCGGCATCGCCGTCTTCGACAACGACCTGCGCTGGGTCGGGGTCAACCCCGCGCTGGAGCGGATCAACGGCCTGCCCGAGGAGGCCGTGCTGGGGCGCCGGATCGCCGAGGTGCTGCCGGACCTGGACGTGCGGACCATCGAGGCCCGGATGCGGCACGTCCTGGAGACCGGCAGACCGCTGCTCGACCAGCAGACCGTCGGCCGGACGGCGGCGGACGACCAGGACCGCGCCTACTCCGAGTCGTACCACCGCATCGAGGACACCGACGGCCGGGTGCTCGGACTGGCGATGGCCGTGCTGGACGTCACCGAGCGGCAGCAGGCCGCCGCCGAGGTCGCACAGGCCCGCCAGCACCTGTCGGTGATCGCCGACGCGGGAGTGAGGATCGGCACCACGCTCGACCTCCAGCAGACCGCCAGGGAACTGGCCGACGTGGTCGTGCCGCATCTCGCGGACCTGGCCGCCGTGGACGTGCTGGAGTCCGTCGTCGCAGGCGGGACCATCGTGCCCGTGTCGGGCGGCGCCCCGGCCGAGTTCCGGGCGCTGGCCGTCGCGGCCGGTTACCCCACCGACGCCATCCACGCCGCCGACCCGGTGGGCGAGCTGGCCACGTACGGCTCGTCACGGATCATCACCCAGTGCGTCCGCCACGCCCGCCCGGTCCTGGTCCAGCACGTGGACGGCAGGATGCTGCGGCGGCTGGCCCGGGACGCGCGGGCCGCCCAGGCCCTGCACGAGGCCGGGGCCCACTCCTACCTGGCGCTGCCGCTGATGGCCCGCGGCAAGGTGCTCGGCACGCTGTCGCTGTTCCGCACGGTCAACGAGCGCCCCTTCGACGACCAGGACCGGGTGCTCGCCTCGGAACTCTCCGCCCGCGCCGCGATCTGCATGGACAACGCCCGCCTCTACGGCCGCGAACGCGGCACCGCCCTCACCCTCCAGCGCAGCCTGCTGCCCAGCACGCCCGCCGAGCGGGAGGGGCTGGACATCGCCGCCCGCTACCGCCCGGCCCTCAGCGAGGTCGGCGGCGACTGGTACGACGTCCTGCCGCTGGGCCCGGGCCGCACCGGGCTGGTCGTGGGGGACGTCATGGGCAAGGGCGTGCAGGCCGCGGCGATCATGGGGCAGCTGAGCACGGCGACCCGGGCGCTGGCCCGGCTGGATCTGCCGCCCGCCGAGCTGCTGCGGCACCTGGACGACATCGCCGGCTCCCTCGGGGACGCGATCGCCACCTGCGTGTACGCGGTGTGCGACCTGCGGCGCGGCACCTGTGAGCTGTCCAGCGCGGGGCATCTGCCGCCGGTGCTGGTCGGGGCGGACGGCGATGCGCGGCTCGTCGACGTGCCGGGCGGTGTGCCGCTCGGGGTCGGCGGTGTGGAGTTCGGCACGGTGGAGGTGGATCTCGCCCCCGGCTCGCTGCTCGCCCTGTACACGGACGGGCTTGTGGAGAACCGCGTGGAGCCGATCGACGCCGGCCTCGACACCCTGACCCGGCTGCTCCGGACGGCCGGGCCCAGCCTTCAGCGCGCGAGCGACAGTCTGCTCGGCGCGCTGAGTCCGGAACCGGACGACGATGTGGCCCTGCTGCTGGTCCGCACGCGGGCCTGAACAGCGACGGCTCAGGCATCACCCCTGCGGGGGGCGCACAGGGCCCAGATGATGAACGCGGACATCGCGATCATGACCACGGACCAGACCGGGTAGGCCGGCAGGGACAGGAAGTTGGCGATGATGACGAGTCCCGCGATGCCCACGCCGGTGGCACGCGCCCAGCCCGCCCCCTGGAACAGGCCCAGGCTGACGAGGACGGCGACCACACCCAGGATGAGGTGGATCCAGCCCCAGCCGGTGAGATCGAACGCGAAGATGTAGTTGCGGGTCGAGACGAAGACCTCGTCCTCGGCGATCGCCGCGATGCCGCGGAAGACGGCCAGGATCCCGGCGATCATCAGCATGACGGCCGCGAAGACCATCATTCCGGTGGCCAGGCCGTGCCTCGCCGACGTGTGCCCGTGCGTGGGGTGGGTGGCGGTCATCTGCTGCCTCGTTTCTGCCGGGTCCGGCGCGGTCAGCGACCGGAGGTGGGGGTACCGGGGGCGGAGGCCCCCGAGGTTCCGGAGCCGCTCAGCACCAGCTCCTTGGCCCTGCGGAACTCCTCGTCGGTGATGTCACCGCGGGAGCGGATCTCGGACAGCCGGGCGAGCTCGTCGACGCTGCTGGGCCGGTCCTCGCCGCCCCGGGCGGTCTCCCTGACGTAGCTGTCGAAGGCCTGCTGCTGCGCGCGGGCCCGGTCCGTCTCCCGGCGGCCCATGTTCCGGCCGCGGGCGAGGACGTAGACGAAGACGCCCAGGAAGGGCAGGACGACACAGAAGACCAGCCAGCCGGCCTTGGCCCCGCCGCTCAGGGAGTCGTCGCGGAAGATGTCGAGGATCACCCGGAAGAGCAGGACGAACCACATGATCCAGAGGAAGAACCACAGCATCGACCAGAAGGCGCTCAGCAGCGGAAAGTCGTACGCCAGGTAGGTCTGCGCACTCATGTCGGTCCTCCGATCCGGGGGGCGCGCCCGACGGGCGTCCCGTCGATCCCAGCCTGCCGGGGGTCCTGGCCGGGCTGCCTCACCCGTGGCGGGTGATCCCCACGCGGCGCCAGGGCGCTGAAGTGGTGGGGCAGGCCTTGTGGGGTGTCCGGGTGCCGGGCAGGACCGAGACCGAGAGTCGCGCGATGGACCGACCAGCAGAGGTGCCGTACCGGCGGCGGCCGGGGCACCGGCGTGCGGCGGTCTCGGCCCTCGTGCGGACCCTCCTGATCGCGGTCGGGCTCGTCGCCGTCTACTACGTGCTGCCGCTGGACGGGCGCGCCACGAGCGGCGACTCGGTGGTGCTGGCCTGCGGTCTGCTGCTCGTGACCGTGGTCTTCTGGTGGGAGGTGCGGGCCATCGTGACCTCGTCCCACCCCCGGCTGAAGGCCGTCGAGGCCCTGGGGACGACGCTGGCGCTGTTCCTGCTGCTCTTCGCCGGCGCCTACTACCTGCTGGAGCACAACACCCCGGGCTCGTTCAGCGAGCCGCTGACCAAGACGGACTCCCTGTACTTCACGCTCACCACCTTCACCACCGTCGGCTACGGAGACATCGCGGCCCGGTCCCAGACCGGGCGGGTGCTGACGATGGTGCAGATGACCGGCGGGCTGCTGCTGGTGGGCGTGGCGGCACGGATCCTGGCGGGCGCGGTGCAGACGGGACTGCGCCGGCAGGGCCGGGATCCCTCGGACGACTTCCCCTCGCGGCCGGAGCGCTGAGCCATGACCGAACCGAGCCCCTTCTCGACCTTCCTGTCACCGGCCGAACGGGCCGCCACGGGCCGGGACGCGCGCAAGCGCGTGCCACGCTCGTCGCAGGCCGGGTTCGAGGCGGGCCCGGACCGGTTCGACCCGGTCGAGGTGGTGGAACGCCAGTCGGCCACCCGCGTACCGGAGTTGGTGCCGCTGCGCTACGGCCGCATGCTCCAGTCGCCGTTCCGGTTCTACCGAGGCGCGGCGGCGATCATGGCGGCCGACCTCGGGGCCACCACCGACACCGGGCTGCGGGTGCAGCTGTGCGGGGACGCCCATCTGCTGAACTTCCGGCTGCTGGCCTCGCCGGAGCGCCATCTGGTCTTCGACATCAACGACTTCGACGAGACGCTGGGCGGGCCCTTCGAGTGGGACGTCAAACGGCTCGCGGCCAGTTTCGCCATCGCCGGCCGGGCCAACGGCTTCTCGGCGGCGCAGCAGAACAGCGCGGTGGAGACATGTGTCCGGGCCTACCGGCGGCGGATGCGGGAGTTCGCCCGGATGCGCACGCTGGACATCTGGTACGCCCAGGACGACGCCGACCGCATGCGCGAGCTGATGGCCGCGTCGCTGTCCAAGGAGGCCCGGCGGCGCACCGCCCGGGCCACGGCGAGCGCCCGGACCCGCACCCACATGCAGGCCTACGAGAAGCTCACCCGGGCCACGGCCGAGGGGCGGCGGATCACACCGGACCCGCCGCTGATCACCCCGTTGCGGGACCTGGTGACCGACAGCTCGCCGCACGGCCAGGAGCAGGAGCTGCGCGCCGTCCTGGACGGCTACGCCCGGTCCCTGTCCTCGGAGCGCCGGCATCTGCTGCGCCGCTACCGGCTGGTCGACATCGCCCGCAAGGTGGTCGGGGTCGGCAGCGTCGGCACCCGCTGCTGGATCGTGCTGCTCCTCGGCCGGGACGACGACGATCCGCTGCTGCTCCAGGCCAAGGAGGCCCAGGAGTCGGTGCTCGCCGCCCACGGCGGCGGTGGCCGCTGGGACAACCAGGGCCGGCGCGTGGTGGCGGGACAGCGGCTGATCCAGACGACCAGCGACATCCTGCTGGGCTGGACCCACGCGGTGGGGCTCGACGGGCACGAGCGGGACTTCTACGTGCGGCAGTTGCGGGACTGGAAGGGCATCGCCCGGCCGGAGACCATGGACCCCGGTCTGCTCCGGCTGTTCGGGCAGCTGTGCGGGGCGAGCCTGGCGCGGGCCCACGCCCGCTCGGGCGATCCCGTCGCCATCGCGGCCTATCTGGGCCGCGGCGACCGCTTCGACCGCGCGCTCACCGCGTTCGCGCAGGCGTACGCCGATCAGAACGAACGGGATTTCGAGGCCCTGGGCGCGGCGGTCCGCTCGGGCCGTGTGCGCGCCGCGACGGAGTGACGCCCGCCCCCTCCGGCAGGCCAGGGGGCCGAACGACCGGCGAGCAGCCCGGGCGCGGAGGGGGCGCTTGTGGGCGGCCGGCGCTGGCCCGGGCGGGTGTCCTCCCCAGGGAACGGCCTGCGCGGCCGTCCCGAGCCATGTGGGCGGCCGATGGCGGGCGAGCCGGTACGGTTCGCCGACCCCCTCGGCGGCCTGGGCATGCCGGGTCACCGTCGGTCCAGCCGAGCGTTCCCCCCAGGTGGGGCGGTGCGGTCGGCGGTGCCGTATGCCTCCCGGGACGGGCCAGAGCCGGTCGGGGCGGTCACCGGCGGTCCGGTCGGCGTTCTCCCCCGGGACGGGCGGTCGGGGAACCACCCGTGGCGGGCGATGCGTGGCGGGGGCGGAAGGGGGTTTCCTGGGTGCACGCACCTCGCCTATGGAGCCGTACGGCCCGCCCGGGCGGCTCGGAACGGGGGTATCGGCCATGTGCCGCTGGCTCGCCTACTCGGGCACTCCCGTGCTGCTCGACGACGTCCTCTACCGCCCGGAGCACTCCCTGATCGACCAGAGCCTGCACGCGCGGATGGGGGTGGAGACCACCAACGGCGACGGTTTCGGCGTGGGCTGGTACGCGTGGCACCTGCGCACCCCCGCCGTCATCCGGGACACCGGTCCGGCCTGGAGCAACCGCAACCTGCGCGAGATCGCCGACCACGTCCGCTCGCCCCTGTTCTTCGCGCATGTGCGTGCCTCCACCGGCTCGGCCGTGCAGCAGACGAACTGCCATCCGTTCCGCCACGGGCGCTGGATGTGGATGCACAACGGGGCGATCGACGGGTTCCGCGCACTGCGCCGGGACCTGATGCTGGCCGTGGACCCGGGGCTGTTCCCGTCTCTGGAGGGCACGACGGACTCCGAGGTGATGTTCCACGTGGCGCTCACCTTCGGGCTGGACGGCGATCCGCCGGGTGCGGTGGCCCGGATGACGGGGCTGATCGAGCGGCTGGGCCGGGAGCACGGGGTGCCGCAGCCGCTGCAGATGACCGTCGCGGTCACCGACGGGGAGCGGGTGTGGTTCTTCCGGTACTCCAGCGCCGGCACGTCACGGTCGCTGTACTACAGCAGCCGGGTGGAGGACGTCCGGGCCCTCCACCCCGACCTGGGGTTCCTCAACCATCTCTCCGACGAGACGCGGCTGGTCGTGTCGGAGCCGCTGGGCGATCTCCCGGGCGTGTGGAACGCCGTACCGGAGAGCACCTACGGCGTCGTGCAGCCCGGCCGGTACCTGCTGCGGCACTTCGAGCCCGAGCCCGTCTGATCGCTGAGGTCCTTCGCCTCAGCGCAGGTGCGCGGCGAACGCCTCGTAGGCGGGCTGGTCGAAGAGGACGAACCTGACCTCCTCGACGGTGGTGTCCGCCGCCCGTACGGTCGCCAGCGCGATACGGGCGCCGTCGTCCATGGGCCAGCCGTACACGCCGGTGGAGATGGCGGGGAAGGCGACGCTGCGGGCGCCGAGTTCACCGGCGACGCGCAGCGACTCGCGGTAGCAGGAGGCGAGGAGGCCGGAGCGGTCCTCGCTGGTGCTGAACACCGGGCCGACGGTGTGGATGACCCAGCGGGCGTCGAGGTCGCCCGCGGTGGTGGCGACGGCCTGTCCCGTGGGCAGGCCCTTGCCGAGGTGCGCCGCGCGGAGCCTGCGGCAGTCCTCCAGGATGGCGGGGCCGCCGCGGCGGTGGATGGCCCCGTCGACCCCTCCCCCGCCCAGCAGTGAGGAGTTGGCGGCGTTGACGATCGCGTCGACGCTCTCGCGGGTGATGTCGCCCCGGACCAGTTCGATGGTGGTCATGTCTGCCTCAGTCGCTTCCATACGGCCTTGGCCGCGTTGTGCCCCGACATGCCGTGTACTCCAGGGCCCGGCGGGGTCGCCGACGAGCAGATGAACACGGCCGGATGGGGCGTGTGGTACGGGAACAGGGTGGGCTTGGGGCGCAGCAGGAGCTGGAGGCCGGAGGCCGCGCCGGAGGCGATGTCCCCGCCGACGTAGTTGGCGTTGCGGGCGGCGAGTTCGGGAGGGCCGGCCGTGGCCCGGGCCAGGACGCGGTCGCGGAACCCGGGGGCGAAGCGCTCCAGTTGACGCTCGATGGTGTCGGTGAGGTCGCCGGTCCAGCCGTGCGGGACGTGCCCGTAGGCCCAGAAGACGTGCTTGCCGGCCGGGGCCCGGGTGGGGTCGACGACGCTCGGCTGCACCGTGATCAGGAACGGCTTGTCGGGGGCCCTGCCCTCCCGGGACACCGCGCGCAGGGCGGCGCCGATCTCCGCGCTGTCCGCGCCGACCTGCACCGTGCCGGCGGCGCGGGCCTCCTTCGCGGTCCACGGCACGGGGCCGTCCAGGGCGTAGTCGACCTTGAAGGCGCCCGGTCCGTAGCGGTAGTCGCCGTAGTGGTTGCCGAGGCCGGCGATGCGGGCCAGGGCGGTGGGCGAGGTGTCGAAGACGTACGCCCGGGCCGGTGGCAGGTCGTCGAGGCGCTTGACCTCGTAGTCGGTGTGGACGCTGCCGCCGAGATCGCGCAGGTAGGCGGCGAGGGCGTCGGAGAGGGACTGGGAGCCGCCGCGGGCGACGGGCCAGCCGCGGGCGTGGGCCGCGAGGGCGAAGACCAGGCCGACGGCGCCGGTGCCGAGGCCGCCGAGGGGTGCCATGACGTGGGCGACGAGCCCGGAGAAGAGGGCCTTGGCCGGTTCGTCGCGGAAGCGGCGCATCAGCAGCGTCGACGGGGGCAGCCCGGTCAGGCCGAAGCGGGCGAGGGTGACCGGGTCGCGGGGCAGCGCGGTCAGCGGCAGGGACATGAAGTCCCGGGCGAGGGTGTCCCACTTGGGCAGGAACGGCGCGACGAGCTTGCGGTACGCGCCGGCGTCGCGCGGGCCGAAGGAGGCGGCCGTCTCACCGACCGTCCGGGCCAGCACGGCCGCCCTGCCGTCGGGGAAGGGATGCGCCATGGGCAGCTCGGCGTGCAGCCACTCCAGGCCGTAGCGCTCGAGCGGCAGGGCGCGGAACGCCGGTGAGTTGACGGCGAGCGGATGGGCCGCGGAGCACGGGTCGTGCCGGAAACCGGGGAGGGTGAGCTCCTCGGTGCGGGCCCCGCCGCCCACGGTGCCCTTGGCCTCGAAGACGGCGACGGAGAAGCCGCGGCGGGCCAGTTCCACGGCCGCGGTCAGTCCGTTCGGCCCCGCACCCACTACGACGGCATCGAGCATCGACTGCACTGTCGGACCCCTTCGTCAGCCGACGGCCACTGAGGATCAGGATAGGCCCGGGGACTGTCCGTCACCGGACGCGGGCTGTTTCGGCCGAGGAAGGCCGGTTTGCTCCGGTCGGAGGCCTCGCCGACGCACGCTGGGTGTCCGTTCGTGTGCGCCGGGCGACCGGCCGGGTGCTCAGGCACCGCCCGCGAGCAGGCCCGCCACCCTGCGGGCCGTGGCCGCGTCCCGGGCCGCGGTGAAGGGCAGGACATTGCCGCCCGTGATGCGGAACGGCTCGCCCGCGCGGGTCAGATGAGCACCGCCCGCCTCTTCGACCAGGAGCAGACCGGCCGCGTGGTCCCAGGCGGCTTCCCACGAGAACGCGACGGCGTCCAACTCGCCGCGGGCGATGGCGAGATACTCCAGTCCGGCCGAGCCGCACGGTCGTGGTTCCACCCCGTCGGTGCGCAGGCTGAGCAGGGCCTGCTTCTCCTGGTCCGTCGTGTAGTCAGGGTGGGAGGTGGCCACCCGCAGGTCGCGGCCGGGCTCCGGCACTCCGGCGAACAGCCGCTCCCCGTCGAGGTGGGCGCCCTTGCCCCGCTGGGCGGTGGCGAGCCGGTCACGGGCGGGCGCGTACGTCCAGGACGCGAGCAGGGTGCCGCCGCGTGCCAGCGCGACCAGGGTGCAGAACCCGGCCTCGCCGCGCACGAACTGCCGGGTCCCGTCGACCGGGTCGACGATCCAGACCGGGGCGTCGCCCTGGATCGCCCCGTAGGACGCGGGGTTGGCGTGGACCGCCTCCTCGCCGACCACGACCGAGCCGGGCAGCAGGGCCGTCAGCGCCTCGGTCAGGTACAGCTCCGCCTTGCGGTCGGCGTCGGTCACCAGGTCGTGCGGGCCGCTCTTCTGGTCGACCTCGTGCGCGGCGAGCCGGCGCCAGCGCGGCATGATCTCGGTGGCGGCCGCCGTGCGGATCGCCTCTTCGACGTCGGGGGCGTGCTCTGCGAGAAACTCTTCGATGGTTTCGGTCATGTCGATCACATCTCCCATGACACCACGCGCCACTGACAGGGCGCCCCCGGCGGGTGCACTCCGGGTGGCATCGCGATGAACAGCCCTCCGCCCGGTCAGCGGCCCACCGCGTATCCCTGCATCCCGCGCGGGTTGGCCGCCGCCGACAGCACGCCGGTCTCCGGGTCCCGTGCGACCGCGCACAGCCGGCCCTCCGACCAGGGTCCGCCGACGGTCACGTCGTGGCCGCGGCGCCGCAGTTCCGCGACGACGGCCGGGTCGGTGCGGGACTCCACCGTCACGCTGCCGGGGCGCATGCCGCGCGGGTAGAAGGAGCCGGGGAAGCTGTCGTTGTGCCAGTTCGGGGCGTCGATCGCGCCCTGGAGGTCGAGGCCGCCGCGCACGGGCGGGCGCAGCGCGACCGCGAGGAAGAAGTGCAGCTGCCACTGGTCCTGCTGGTCCCCGCCGGGCGTGCCGAACGCCATGACGGGCACGCCGTCGCGCAGGGCGATCGAGGGCGTCAGGGTGGTGCGGGGGCGGCGTCCGGGGGTCAGGGAGTTGGGCAGCCCCTCCTCCAGCCAGGTCATCTGGAGCCGGGTGCCGAGCGGGAAGCCGAGTTCGGGCACGACGGGGTTGGACTGGAGCCAGCCGCCGCTGGGGGTGGCCGAGACCATGTTGCCCCAGCGGTCGACGACGTCGAGGTGGCAGGTGTCGCCGCGGGTGGTCCCGTCGGCGAGGATCTCCGGCTCGCCCGGCACGGGGGACGCGGGGCTCTTGGCGACGGTCGGTTCGCCGACGCCCAGGGCGTCGAAGCCTTCCTGTGCGGCGGCCGCCACGCGCGCGTGCGCGCACAGCCTGGGGGTGCGTCCGCCGGGGCTGCCGGGCCGCAGGCCGTTCTCGGCCCGCTCGCCGACGAGGGCGCGGCGGGCGGTGTTGTACGCGTCGGACAGCAGGTCGTCGAGCGGCACGTGGGCGGCGTCCCCGTACCAGGCCTCACGGTCGGCCATGGCGAGCTTGCAGTTCTCGACCAGGAGGTGGACGTGGTCGGCCGAGCCGGGACGGGGCAGGTCGGGCGGGAGGAGGGCGAGTTGCTGGAGCAGGACGGGACCCTGGCTCCACGGGCCGGGCTTGCACAGGGTCCAGCCGTTCCAGTCGTACGTCACCGGGGTCTCGTAGGTCGCGGACCAGCCGGCGAGATCGGCGGCCGTGAGGGTGCCGGTGTGGCGCTCTCCGGTCGTGTCCCTGGTGGGGCGCCCGGCCTGGCGGACGAGGGCGTCGGCGATGAACCCGGTGCGCCACACCTGCCGGGCCGCCTCGATCCGCGCCTCCCGGTCACCCGCGCCGGCGGTCTCGGCGAGCAGCCGCTTCCAGGTGGCGGCGAGCGCGGGGTTGGCGAAGAGCTCGCCGGGGCGCGGCGCCTTGCCGCCGGGGAGGTAGACCTCCGCCGAGGAGGTCCACTCGGTCTCGAACAGCTCGCGCACCGTCTCGACGGTCTCGCCGACGCGCTCCACCGGCGCGTGGCCGTGCTCGGCGTAGCCGATGGCGTACTTCAGGACCTCGTCGAGGGATCTGGTGCCGTGGTCGCGCAGCAGCAGCATCCAGGCGTCGAACGCGCCGGGCACGGCCGCGGCGAGCGGGCCGGTGCCGGGGACGAGGTCAAGGCCGAGTCCCCGGTAGTGCGCGACGCTCGCTCCGGCCGGTGCGACGCCCTGGCCGCACAGCACCCGCACTTTCCCGCCGGCCGGGGCGAGCAGGATCGGCACCTCGCCGGCCGGGCCGTTGAGGTGCGGCTCGACGACGTGCAGCACGAAGGCGCCCGCCACGGCCGCGTCGTAGGCGTTGCCGCCGCCCTCCAGCACGGCCATCGCGGACTGCGAGGCGAGCCAGTGGGTGGAGGAGACCATGCCGAAGGTGCCCTGGAGGGTGGGGCGGGTGGTGAACATCTGACCTCTCACCGGGCCTCGGGACTCGGACCGGGAGCCGGAGCCGTCGGGTCCGGGATCTCCCTCCCCTTCGCTGCCCCCGCCCGGGCGACGTCAATCACAGTCGGCGGCGAGCCCGATGTCGTGCCCTCGGAAAACCGCAGGTCAACGCTCGAATGTCCTGGGGTTATGGATCTCCGTCCTGTCAGGCATTGGACGCATGCCACGCAGCGTCACAGGGTGGAACGAACCCCGGTACCGACCTTGTGAGGAGTCATCATGGGCACGGAGAGGAGCACCGTCGACGGTGCCATCCGGACGAGCGCGCGCGGACACGCCGTCCTGAACAGTCCGCGTCTGAACCGGGGTACGGCCTTCACCCGGCGGGAGCGGCAGGAGCTCGGGCTGACCGGTCTGGTGCCGCCGCAGGTCCTGACGCAGGATCAGCAGGCCGCCCGCGCCTACGCACAGTTCCGGTCCCAGCCGGACGACCTCGCCAAGAACGTCTATCTGACGGCGCTGCGCGACCGCAACGAGGTGCTGTTCCACCGGCTCCTCGGGGATCACCTCTCCGAGATGCTGCCGATCGTCTACACCCCGACCGTGGGCACGGCGATCGAGCGCTACAGCTACGAGTACCGCCGCCCGCGCGGCGTGTACCTCTCGGTCGACGACCCCGAGTCCATCGAGAGCTCCCTGCGCGCCTGCGGGCTGGGCGCCGACGACGTCGACCTGATCGTGGCGACGGACGGCGAGGCGATCCTCGGCATCGGTGACTGGGGCGTGGGCGGCATCGACATCGCGGTCGGCAAGCTCGCCGTCTACACGGCCGCCGCCGGCGTGGACCCGGCCCGGACCCTGGCGGTGATGCTGGACGTCGGCACGGACCGGCAGGAACTGCTGGACGACCCGCTGTACCTCGGCAACCGGCACCCGCGCGTGGACCGGGACCGCTACGACGCGTTCGTCGACGCCTACGTCACCGCGGCCACGAAGCTGTTCCCCGACGCGCTGCTGCACTGGGAGGACTTCGGCTCGTCCAACGCCCGCCGGATCCTGGACCGCTACCGCGAGAAGACGCTCACGTTCAACGACGACATCCAGGGCACCGGCGCCGTCAATCTGGCCGCCGTGCTCTCCGGCGTGCGCGCCGGTGGTGCCGCGCTGCGCGACCACCGGGTGGTGCTCTTCGGCGCCGGCACCGCCGGCATCGGGATCGCCGAGCAGCTCCGCGACGCGATGATCGTCGACGGACTCACGCCGCGGGAGGCCGCGGAGCGCATCTGGGCCGTGGACCGTCACGGCCTGCTGGCCGAGGGTCAGCAGGGGCTGCGGGACTTCCAGCTGCCCTACGCCCGTCGCCGCGCCGAGGTCGCCGACTGGCGGCACGACGAGGACCTCGGCGGGGTGCCGCTGGCCGAGGTCGTCGACCGGGTGCGTCCGAGCGTCCTGATCGGCACCTCGGGGCAGGGCGGCGCCTTCACCGAGGACATCGTCCGCGCCATGGCCGCGCACACCGACCGTCCGGTCATCCTGCCCCTGTCCAACCCCACGCGGCTGGCCGAGGCCGTCCCCGCCGACCTGCTCGCCTGGACCGGCGGCCGGGCCCTGATCGCCACCGGCAGTCCCTTCGAGCCGGTGGAGACGGACGGCGTCACCCACCACATCGGCCAGGCCAACAACGCGCTGGTCTTCCCCGGGCTGGGTCTGGGCACGGCCGTCTCCCGGGCCGAGCGGATCACCGACGGCATGCTGGTGGCCGCGGCCCGCGCCATCGCGGACCGGACCGACCCCACGGCGCCGGGAGCGCCGATCCTGCCCCCGATCGACCGGCTGCGCGAGACCTCCGTGGCGGTGGCCGTGGCCGTGGCCCGCGCCGCGGTCGCCGACGGCGTCGCCCGGGTCAGCGCCGACGACACGCTCGAGGAGCGTGTCCGCGCGGCCATGTGGCATCCGGTGTACCCGCCGATCGAGGCCGTCTGACGGTCCCGCGCCCGGCTGTCGCTCCTCCCCCGAGGGGGCGCCGACCGAAGCTCCCGGCTCTCTGACGTACCGTCACCGGCCCGCACGGTCGCGCCCCCGCCTTGCTCCTAAGGATTGACGCAGTCATGTCTTTCGCCGAGATCTTCACCGTCGTGGTGCCGGTCTTCCTCCTCATCCTGGTCGGCTACGGCACCGGCCGCCGGGCGCTCTTCGACGCGGGCGGCGCCCGGGCTCTGCGCGAGCTGACCATGCAACTCGCGCTGCCCGCCGCCCTGTTGCTGAGCATCTGGCAGACACCACGGCACGTGCTGATCGAGCAACTGCCCCTGGTGGGCCTGCTGGCGTTCGGGTTCCTCGCCGTGTACGCCGTCCTGCTGGGCGTGCTGCGCCTCGCGGCCCGCCGGCCGCTGAGGCGGGCGGCCCTGTTCGCGCTCGCCTGCGTCCAGCCGCAGTACGCCTTCATGGGCACGTCCATCTTGGGAGGCCTGTTCGGGACCGCGCAGGCCGCGGTCCCGATCGCCGTCGCGGGCATCATCGTCAACGTCGTCCTCGACCCGGTCGTCCTGATCCTCCTCGGCATGCCCGGCC
This sequence comes from Streptomyces sp. NPDC050674, assembly GCF_040654575.1. Taxonomy (NCBI): domain Bacteria; kingdom Bacillati; phylum Actinomycetota; class Actinomycetes; order Kitasatosporales; family Streptomycetaceae; genus Streptomyces; species Streptomyces sp. NPDC050674. The sequence goes on along the minus strand of NZ_JBFAIG010000024.1, from coordinate 63,379 downwards.
ATCCGGAGCGCCGGACGGTCACCGCCGGGGCGGCGGACCCCGCACGGCGGCCCGTCCTGGCCACCGTCGGCGGTCGAGCGCCCGAGGCGGCCGTCCGGCCGGCCCCCGCCGGGTCCGGGGCACCGGACCCGCGCCCCTCCGTGCTGCGCACCGTCGGGCACGCGCTGCGCGAGCCGTTCTGCTGGGGCCCCGTCCTGGGCCTGGTGCTGTCGATCGCCGGGGTGGGCGTGCCGGAGATCGCCGATGCCACGCTGAGTCTGCTGGCGGGCGCCGCCTCGGCGACGGCCCTGCTGTACGTCGGCGTCTCCGTCGCCCGGATCGGCCGGCCCGCGCTGTCCCCCGCCGTGTGGGCCGTCTCGCTCACCAGCGTGGTCGTCCTGCCCCTGCTCGTCTACGGCACGGGGCTGCTCCTGGCCTCCGAGGCGGTCGCCGCCCAGGCCGCGCTGATCCTCGCGTTCCCCGTCTCGCCCGTCCCCCTGATGTTCGCCGCCCGGCACGGCTCGGCCGAGGACGTGCGGACCATCGGCTCCGCCGTCGTGGTGAGCCTGCTCCTCTCCTTCGTCACCCTGCCCCTGCTCATCGAGCTGGTCGGCTGACCTCGGCGGGAGCACGGATGCCGGGGCCGCGCCCCGCACGCTCCGCGCCCGCCTTCCGCCCGACCCCTGCGAAAGGACACGGCCTCATGACACCCGCCGCCGACACGCGAGCGGCCCGCCCAGGCCGCCCGTCGCCGTGGTGGCCGCGCTCCGTTCTCGGCCGGCTGCCCGGATCCCTGCCGTTCGCCGCGGCGGCCCGGGGGGCCGTCGCGCTCGCGCTGCCCCTGCTCGCCGGGCTCGCCACCGGGTGGGTCGTGCTCTCGGCCATCGCCGCCATCGGCGCCCTGTGGGGGGTGAGCCAGGACGGCTCCGACCCGTACCGGGTCCGGGTGCGGCGGCTGGGCTGGACCGGGGTGTCCAGTGCGCTCGGCCTGCTCGCCGGTGAAGTCGCCCTGCGCAGCGGGGAGTCCGTGGCCGTGGCGGGGTGCCTGGTGGCCGCCGCGCTCGTGGCGGGCGGTGTCGGCCTGCGCGGGCGGATCGCGTCCGTGTCGGGCATGCACCTGCTGCTCGGCGTCACGATCGGCAGCGGCATCCCCGTACCGGGGCCGTGGTGGCAGCCGCCGCTGGCGCTGCTGGCCGGTGTCGCGCTCGTCCTCGTGCTGTCCGCGGCGCCCTGGCTGTGGCGCCGGCACCACGTCGAACGGGACGCCGTGCTGGCCGTGTACCGCAGCGCGGGCGAGGCCCTGGCCGCGGCGGGCACCGAGGCCGCCGAGGAGGCCCGCCTGCGCATGACGCTGGCCCTGAACCACGCCCACGAGGTGATGGCCCCCCATCTCGCCCCGCGCGGGCGGCGGCAGCGGGACGGCACAGGGGACCTCGTCCGGGCGTTCCACCACGCCGTGCGGCTGGGCGAGGCCGTGACGGCGGTGATGTGGGAGGGCCGCGCGCTGCCGTCCGCCCTGACCCGCGTACCGCGGCACCTGGCCGGACGCCTGCTGCCGGGGCACTCCGCGGCCCCGGAGGACCGTGCGGCGCAGCCGGTACCGGCGACCGGCTCGCCGGGCAGGCGCGCCCTGGCCGAACTGGTCGCCGCCGTGGACGGTGAACCGGACGGGCCCGATCTGGAGTTGCGTCTGCCGGCGCACGACGGGCCCGGACGGGCGGCGCGGGTGCGGTACGCCCTGCTGCTGGCCGGGTGCGTGCTCGCCGCCCATGTGCTCGCGGAGGTGCTGCACCGGCCTCGCGGCTACTGGCTGCCCATGACGGTGGCCTTCGTCTACAAGCCCGACTTCGGGCCGCTGTTCCCCCGGGCCCTGCACCGGTGCGTCGGCACGATCGTCGGGGTGGCCGCCATCGGGGCGGTGTCCGCGGCGGCCACCGGTACGTACGCCGTGGTGGGTGTCGTGGCCGTGTTCGGCGCGCTCATGGCCATCGGCGTGCGGCACCACTACGCACTCGCCACGCTGGGCCTGACCGCCGTCGTGTTCGTGCTGCTGGACCTGCTGGGCGACCATCGTCCGCTGTACGGCACGCGGGTGGTGGACACGGCGCTGGCGTCCGCGCTGGTGCTCGTCGCGCACTTCGCGGTGTGGCCGGACTCCGCCGCGCACCGCGCGGAGGCACAGACCGAGGCCGCCGTCGCCGCCGCGCGGCGCTACCGCGACGCCGCTTCGCAGGCGGGCCCGGTCCAGCGGCAGGCGCTGCGCCGCGCCGCCTACCACCAGCTGGCCGAGGCCCGCCGCACGGTCGCTCACGCCCGCCGGGAACCGGCCCGTCGCGGGCGGCCGCTGCCCGACTGGGAGAGCGCGATCACGGCAGCCGAACAGCTCTGCGACCAGGTGACGGGACACGTGGTCGCGGGTGCGGCGATCCCGGCCCGGTAGCGGGTCCCGGTCCGGACGTCAGGCTCCGGCCCGGTTGTCAGGTCCCGGCCCGGTTGTCCGGTCCGGCCCGCGCGCGGGTGTGATCCACGCTGCCGTCGCCCGGGTCGTCGGCGACCGTGACGGGGAAGAATGGCGGCATGGATCTTCAGGTGCTGCGTTCCTTCCAGTCCGTCGCGGAGGGGACGACGGTGACCGACGCCGCGACGGACGCCGGCATCACCCAGCCCGCCCTGTCCCGCGCTCTGGCCCGGCTGGAGGACGAGGTCGGCGCCGAGCTCCTCCAGCGCGTCGGGCGCGTGCTGCGCCTGACCCCGGCGGGCCGGGTGTTCAAGGAGTACGTCGACGGGGTGCTCGACAACTACGACCGGGGCCGGCGGGCCGTGGCCGAGATGGTCCACCCCGACGCGGGCGTGGTGTCGCTCGCGTTCCTGCACACCCTGGGCACCTGGCTGGTCCCCCGGCTCGTCACCGACTTCCGGCGGACCTTCCCGCAGGCGCAGTTCGAGCTGCACCAGGACGGCGAGATGGGCCTGACCCGGCACCTCCTCGACGCGACCGCGGATCTGGTCATCACCAGCAGCGACCCCGGCCACCCCCTGATCACCTGGCGGCGCCTGCTGGTGGAGCCGCTGCGGCTGGCCGTACCGTCCCGGCACCGGCTGGCCAAGCGCCGCCGGATCCGCCTGGCCGAGGTGTCCGAGGAGCGGTTCATCCTGCTCAAACAGGGATACGGGCTGCGCGACATCACCGCGGGGCTGTGCCGCGAGGCCGGCTTCGCGCCGGTCATCGCCTTCGAGGGCGAAGAGGTGGAGACCCTGCGTGGCCTGGTCGCCGCGGGCCTCGGGGTGTCCCTGATCCCGTCGTCGCCGGACACCTCGGCGGCCTCCGAGTCCCCGATCCGCTACCTGGAGATCACCGACGTACGGGGCGCCCGGGACATCGGCATCGCCTGGCTGAGCTCCCGCTCCGTGCCGCCGATCACCCGGCGCTTCCTCGACCACGCGCTGCGGGCGTCGGCCGGGGAGTGAATGTCCCTTCCTGTCATGGGAAGTTGAGGCATGTCCGGCCTTGTCCCGGGCGACACGGGCAGGTTGTGCCGGGCGCAGCGCGACGGCGCCGACACGCACGGTGGTGCACGGAACATGGGAGGGAGACCGCCCTTCCGCCGCACAGGGACGCGTGTGACACTGTCGTCCCGTCCGCCGTGCGGACCCGTTCCGCACCGCCGTCCCCCACGAGAAGGGCGCCGTGCGTTCTCTACCCCTGCCCCTCGCCCTGACCGCCCGTCTGTCCCCGGTGGTGGTGCTCGCCGCGCTGGGCTGGGCGCTGTCGTCCGGTCCGCTCGCCGCGCCGCAGGCCGCCGGGCCCAAGCCGGCCGAGGACAAGACCGAGACGCGGTCGGCGTCGGCGCCGTCCAGGTCGACGGTGTCGAAGACGTACGCGGCCGCGCCCGCCCCGTGCGAGAGCGTCGCCAAGAAGACGATCGAGGCGCTGGTGCCCGGCGCGAAGACGGGTGGCAAGGAAATCCCGTCCACGGACACGAAACTGCGCCGCACCTGCTCCTGGAACGCGCTCAAGGGGTACGACTACCGCTGGCTCGACGTGTCCTACGAGATCATGGAGTCGGACGAGGCGGCCCGCGGCTCCTACGAGGAGCACACCGGGAAGAAGAGCGGCGGCGGGGCCGTCCCCGGCCTGGGAGACAGTGCCTACTCCGTCGTGAACCTCACCACCGAGGACAAGCAGGAGACCCGTGAGGGTGTCGTGATCGCCCGCGCCTCCAACGCGCTGGTGACGGTCACCTACAACGGCAGCGACTTCGAGTCGAAGAAGGCGCCCGGCACGGACACCATCAACAAGGGCGCCATCAAGGCGGCGAAGGAAGCGGTGGCGGCGCTGGAGGCCGGCAAGGGCTGATCGCCGTCCTCCAGCGCCGGTCCGCGTCCGTCAGACAGCCGTGCGGTCACGGCCTCGCAGGGCCATCAGCAGCAGGTACAGCACCATGGACGTCCCCAGGCCGACGGCCCAGCCGTAGTCGGCCAGATCGGCCAGCGCCGGGATCGGACGGCCGTCGATCAGCGGCTTGAAGTTGGCGCCGCCCACGGCGAGGACACCGCCGACCGCGAAGGCGAGGACCGCCCGCCAGTTCCAGCCGCCCTCGTACCAGTAGCGGCCGCCGGGCCGGTACAGGTCGGCGAGGTCGAGGCGGGAGCGGCGCAGGATCCAGTAGTCGGCGATGAGGATGCCCGCGACGGTGCCGAGCAGGCCGCCGACCAGGCCGAGCCAGGTGAAGATGTAGCCCTGCGGGTCGGAGTACAGCTTCCACGGGAAGATCAGCACACCGAGGACGCAGGTGGCGAGGGCGCCGGCCCGGAAACTGATGCGCCGGGGCGCGATGTTGGAGAAGTCGAACGCCGGGGAGACCAGGTTGGCGGCCACGTTGACGGAGAGCGTCGCCACCAGGACGGTGACCAGGGCGAAGAGCAGGCCCACCGTGTTGTCGGTCTTGGCGGCGAGCTGTACCGGGTCCCAGATGGCCTCTCCGTAGACGGCCTGGGAGCCGGAGGTGACCATCACCGACAGGAACGCGAAGAGGGTCATGGTGGTCGGCAGGCCGAGCGCCTGGCCCCGGGTCTGCGCCTTCTGGCTCCTGCCGTAGCGGGTGAAGTCGGGGATGTTCAGCGACAGGGTGGACCAGAAGCCGATCATGCCCATCAGGGCGGGCGCGAACAGCTTCCAGAAGTCGGCACCCCAGCCCAGCTTCGACGGCTGGTCGAACAGCGGGCCGAAGCCGCCCGCCTTGTCGCTCATCCACCACAGCATCACGAACGCGCCGACGAGGACGAAGGGCGCCGCCCAGTTCTCGAAGCGGCGGATCGTCTCCATGCCCCGGTAGATGATGACGACCTGCAACGCCCAGAAGATCGCGAACGACAGCCACATGGTCCAGGCGTAGCCGCCGACCTTCGCGGCGTCCGTCCAGCCGGTGCCGACGAGCTTGCCGGCGAGGAAGTAGATGGCCTCGCCGCCGATCCAGGTCTGGATGCCGAACCAGCCGCACGCCACCAACGCCCGTACGACGGCGGGCAGGTTGGCGCCGCGGATGCCGAAGGAGGCCCGGGCGAAGACCGGGAAGGGTATGCCGTACTTGGGCCCGGCGTGCCCGGTGAGCAGCATCGGTATCAGCACGATGATGTTGGCCAGGGCGATGGTGAGCACCGCCTGCTTCCAGTCCATGCCCACGGCGATGAGCCCGGAGGCCAGGGTCCAGGAGGCCGTGTTGTGGGCCATGCCGACCCACAGCGCGGAGAAGTTGTACGTCGTCCAGGTGCGCTTGTCGACCGGGACCGGCAGCAGGTCCTCGTTGGCGTAGGGGCCGGTCGGCACGGGGGCGCCCGGGGCGATCTCCACCCGGCCGTCGGCGAGGGTGACTTGGGTGGTCGGCGGTGGGGCCGTGGGAGCGGTATCGGTCATGGGCCGGGCCAATCAGGGGAGGTGGGACGGGAAAGGCCGTGCGGTGACGCCGATGGGGGGTGCGCTCCGGGTGCGGCGGGGAGCGTCCTGGCCCCCTTCCCGAGCCGCCGGGAAGGGGGAGTTCACAGGGTGGGGCGGCGGAGGTCAGCCGCCCAGGGCCGGGATCACCCGCGATCCGTAGGCCTCGATCACGGCCTCCTGCGCGTCGTGCATGTCGTAGACGGCGAACTGGTCCACGCCGAGCGCGCGCAGCGCGTCCAGCTTCTCGATGTGCTTCTCGACCGGGCCGATGAGGCAGAACCGGTCGACGATCTCGTCGGGCACGAACCGGGTGTCCGGGTTGTCGGCGCGGCCGTGGTGGGAGTAGTCGTAGCCCTCGCGGGCCTTGATGTAGTCGGTGAGTTCGTCGGGGACGGCGGCCGAGTGCTCGCCGTACTTGGAGACCAGGTCGGCCACGTGGTTGCCGACCATGCCGCCGAACCAGCGGCACTGCTCGCGTGCGTGGGCGAGCGCCTCGGGCGAGTCGTCCTCGGTGACGTAGGCCGGGGCGGCCACGCAGACGGTCACCTCGGCGGGGTCCCGGCCGGCCGCGACGGCCGCGTCCTTCACGGCCTTGACCATGTACTCGGTGAGATACAGATCGGCCAGCTGGAGGATGAACCCGTCGGCCTCCTCACCGGCCATCTTCAGGGCCTTGGGCCCGTAGGCGGCCATCCACACGGGCAGTTCGGCGTCCGGCTTGGTCCACGGGAACCGGACGACGGTGCCGCCGAGGTCGGCCTCCCGTCCGCTGCCGAGCTCCCTGATGACCCTCATCGCCTCGCTGATCCGGGCCAGGGTGTTGGGCTTGCGGCCGGCCACACGCATCGCGGAGTCGCCGCGGCCGATGCCGCAGACCGTGCGGTTGCCGAACATGTCGTTGAGGGTGGCGAAGGTGGAGGCGGTGACCTCCCAGGTGCGGGTGCCCGGGTTGGTCACCATCGGGCCGACCTTCAGCTTCGTGGTGTTGGCCAGGATCTGGCTGTAGATCACGAACGGCTCCTGCCACAGCACGGCGGAGTCGAAGGTCCAGCCGTACGAGAAGCCGTTGCGTTCCGCCCGCTTCATCAGGCTGATCACCCGCGAGGCCGGCGGGTCGGTCTGCAGGACGAGTCCGAAGTCCATCTGCGCCACTCCTAGGTGAGGTACTGACAGGTGGATCGCGGGGTGAACACGCCGTGTCCGGCACGCCCGGTGTACTCCCGCTCGGTGATGACGGGTTCGCCGCGCGAGAGGACCGTCTCCACCCGGCCGGTGGTGCGTTTGCCCTCGTACGCCGAGTAGTCGACGTTCATGTGGTGCGTCTCGGCGGAGATGACCTGCTCGGCGTGCGGGTCGTAGATGACGACGTCGGCGTCGGCGCCCGGCGCGATGGTGCCCTTCTTCGGGTAGAGGCCGAACATGCGGGCCGGGGTGGCGCAGGCGATCTCGATCCAGCGGCGGCGCGAGATGTGCCCGTCGACGACCGCCTGGTGGAGGAGGTCCATGCGGTTCTCCACACCGGGAAGGCCGTTGGGGATCTTGGAGAAGTCGCCGCGGCCGAGTTCCTTCTGGCCGGTGAAGCAGAAGGGGCAGTGGTCGGTGGAGACGACCTGGAGGTCGTTCGTGCGCAGGCCCCGCCACAGCGCGGCCTGGTGTTCCTTCGGCCTCAGGGGCGTGCTGCACACGTACTTGGCGCCCTCGAAGTCCGGCTCGGCGAGGTTGTCGGTGGACAGGAACAGGTACTGCGGGCAGGTCTCGCCGAACACGTTCAGTCCCTCGTCGCGGGCCCGGGCCAGCTCGGCGACCGCCTCTGTCGCCGAGACGTGCACGACGTACAGGGGCGCGCCCGCCACCTGCGCGAGTTTGATGGCGCGGTGGGTGGCCTCGGCCTCCAGCAGCGCCTTGCGGACCTCGCCGTGGTAGCGCGGGTCGGTCTCGCCGCGGGCGAGCGCCTGCTCGACCAGGACGTCGATCGCGATGCCGTTCTCGGCGTGCATCATGATCAGGCCGCCGTTGCCGGCGGAGCGCTGCATGGCGCGCAGGATCTGGCCGTCGTCGCTGTAGAAGACGCCCGGGTAGGCCATGAACTGCTTGAAGGAGGTGACGCCCTCCTCGACCAGGTGGTCCATCTCCTTGAGCGTGTGCTCGTTGACGTCGGAGACGATCATGTGGAAGCCGTAGTCGACGGCGCAGTTGCCGTCGGCCTTGGCGTGCCAGGTGTCGAGGCCCTCGCGCAGGGTGTGGCCGACGCTCTGCACGGCGAAGTCGATGATCGTCGTGGTGCCGCCCCAGGCGGCGGCGCGGGTGCCTGTCTCGAAGGTGTCGGAGGCGAAGGTGCCGCCGAAGGGCAGCTCCATGTGGGTGTGGGCGTCGACGCCGCCGGGGATGACGTACTTTCCGGTGGCGTCGATGGTGCGGTCGGCGGTGAGGACTCCGGGCGCGGCCAGGGCGGCGATCCGGCCGTCTTCGATCAGGACGTCGGCGTGGATTTCGTCGGAAGCCGTGATGACTAGACCGCCGTGGATCAGTGTTCGGGTCATCGGGCGCTCCTCAATGTGGGTGCGTGCGGGTTCGTCGTGGCTGGTCGCGCGCACGCGGCGGCAGCCGCATGTCGAATACAGCCCCGCGGCCCTAGGGGGCCGTCAGCGGACCGTAGGCGCCGGGCGCCCGGTCCCGGTAGAACTGCCAGCGGTCGCGGACCTCCCTGAGCTTGGCCATGTCCAGGTCGCGCACGACCAGTTCGGGCTCCTTGTCGCTCGCCACCTCGCCGACGAACTGGGCCTCCGGATCCACGAAGTACGAGGTGCCGTAGAAGTCGTTGTCGCCGTACTCCTCGACCCCGACCCGGTTGATCGCGCCGACGAAGTACTCGTTGGCCACGGCCGCCGCCGGCTGCTCCAGCTGCCAGAGGTAGCCGGACAGGCCGCGGGACGTCGCCGAGGGGTTGAAGACGATCTCGGCGCCCGCGAGGCCCAGCGCCCGCCAGCCCTCGGGGAAGTGGCGGTCGTAGCAGATGTAGACGCCGACCCGGCCGGCCTTCGTGTCGAAGACGGGCCAGCCGCTGTTGCCCGGGCGGAAGTAGAACTTCTCCCAGAATCCCCGCACTTGCGGGATGTGGGTCTTGCGGTACTTGCCGAGGTAGGAACCGTCCGCGTCGATCACGGCGGCGGTGTTGTAGAGCACGCCGGGCTGCTCCTCCTCGTACATCGGCAGCACCAGGACGATGCCCAGCTCTTTCGCCAGGGCCTGGAAGCGGCGGACGATCGGGCCCTCGGGGATCTGTTCGGCGTACTCGTAGAAGGCCGGGTCCTGGACCTGGCAGAAGTACGGCCCGTAGAACAGCTCCTGGAAACAGAGGACTTGGGCGCCCTGCGCGGCGGCGTCGCGGGCCGCCTGCTCGTGGACCTGGATCATCGACTCCTTGTCGCCCGTCCAGGCTGTCTGGAAGACGGCGGCACGGATCACTCGGCTCATCGGGACCTCCGGTCGCTCGGTGTGCCGTGAGCCTAGGGAGGGCGAGAGGCGTCGTTGAGTTGCACCGTGTCACGTCCCGGGGCGTGCGGCGTGCCACCGTGTCACTCTGCCGTGGACCCATGTTTCACCGCCGTTTTCGCAGGTGGTCACGTGTTTCACTGGTGTTGCGCGTCATGCGCGAGGAGTGCGATGTGCACCGAGGCGGCCTGCTCGAAGTCGTCGAGGTCCACCCCCAGGCGGACCTGTATCGCCTCCAGGCGGCGGTAGAGGGCCGGCCGGGAGACGTGGTGGAGCTGGGCCGTGCGGGACTTGTTGCGACCGGTGGCGAGGTAGGTGCGCAGGACGGCCAGCAGGTCCTCGTCGGTCTCGCCGAGCAGGCCGTCCAGCTCCCGTTCCGCGAAGGACTGCACGTGCGGGTCGTCGCGCAGCAGCCGTATCAGGCCCCGCAGATGGACGTCCTTCAGACGCACGACCGGCGGCAGAGCGAGGACGGCGCAGGAGTCGGCCACGGCGTCCGCGACGTGCTGGGCCTCCCGCAGTCCGGTGGGTACGTCGTCCCAGCCCGCCCGGGGTTCGGCCGCCGCCACGACGGTGTGGTCCCGCCCGGACTCCGTGCGCAGCCGGGCCGCGAAGTGCGCGGCGAGGGCGCCCGCGTCCTGGTCCCTGGGCACGCTGAGCAGTACGGCCGTGGCCCCGCCGGGCAGTTCGGCGACCAGCCCGGGCAGGCCGAGCAGCCGCAGCAGCCGTTCGAGCCGGGAGGGGTCGCCGTCGCGCACGGCCAGCGGCACGAAGGTGCGCCGGTTCACGGGCAGCCCTGCCGCGCGCGCCCGGGGCAGCAGCTGGCGCGCCGGGACGACACCGCTGACCAGGTCGGTGAGCAGGCTCTGCGCGGACTGTTCCTCCCAGCTGCGGGCGGCGGCGCCGGCGAGCATGCGGTGCAGGACGAGTGCCTCGGCGGCGCGGTCGGCCAGCAGCCGTCCGGTGGCGGTGTCGCCCCGGTAACCGCACAGCACGATCCGGCCCCAGCGCTCGCCGCGTCCGCCCAGCTCGGCGCGGATCCAGCCGTCGCCCTCGGTGCCTCCGGCCTGCCGGGCGATGCGCTCCCAGTCGCGCAGCACGTCGTCCACCGCGGGCCGCTCCCCCGCCGTGCCGAGGACGCGGTGGGCGAGGTTGGTGACGACGACCGGGCAGGCGCTGTGCCGTGCGACCTCGTCGAGCAGGCGTTGCAGCGGGGCGCCCGCGGTGATCAGGGCGGTGAGTTCGGTGCGCACGGCCTCGGAGAGGCTGACGGCGGCGAACTTGCGCCGCACGAGCCGGGACTGGACCTCCTCGGTCAGCTCGGCGAAGGGGAACGGCCGGTGCAGGACGACCATCGGCAGCCCGCACCGCTCGGCCGCCCTGCGCATCACGTCCGGCGCCGCCGGGAAGGCGCGGCCCAGTCCGAGGACGACGGCGGCGGCCTCCGCGCGGTGCAGGGAGCGGACGTATTCGTCCTGCTTGACCTCGTCACCGGCGAGCAGCACGCCGGTGGTGAGGACCATCTCGCCGCCGCTGAGCATGACGCCGACGTCGGCGGCCTCGGCGACGTGCACCCAGCGCACGGGCCGGTCGAGGTGGCTCGCACCGGCCACCACCTCGGGCTGCCCGGCGAGCACCCGCTCCAGCGTGAGGACCTGCCGGACCGACAGGGCCGGTTCCGGGGAATCCGAGGTGATGGTCATGGTGACGGGTCCCTTGTTCGGTCCACCGCTACGGGGTGTGCGCTACGGGAAGCGCGCTACTGGGGGCTCACTGCCCGATGCTCCGCAGAGCGTTCTCGAGGATCGCGGCGCCCTCCTCGGCCTCCGCGACGTTGAGGGACAGCGGCGGGGCCACACGCAGGGCGCTGGTGTTGTGCCCGCCGCCCTTGCCGATCAGCAGACCGCCCTCACGGGCCGCCTCCAGGACCGCCGCGGCGGCCTGCGGATCGGCTTCGTCGGTCCCGGGCTTGGTGATCTCGATGCCGATCATCAGCCCGCGGCCGCGCACCTCCCGGACGGCCGGGACCTGCGCGGCGACCGCCCGCAACCGCTCGATGAGCAGACCGCCGACCCGCCGGGCGTTGCCCTGGAGGTCGTGTTCCAGCAGGTAGGTGAGGTTGGCGAGGCCGGCCGCCATGGTGATCTGGGTGCCGCCGAAGGTGGAGATGCTGTTGGAGTCCAGGCAGTTCATGATCTCGGAGCGGGCGACGACCCCGCCGATGGACATGCCGTTGCCGATGCCCTTGGCGAAGGTCATGAGGTCCGGCGGACCGTTCTGCCCGTGGGCCTGCCAGCCCCAGAAGTGCTCGCCGGTGCGGCCCCAGCCGGTCTGGACCTCGTCGGCGATCCAGAGGATGCCACGCTCGTGCAGCACCTCCCGGAAGGCGGCGTACAGCCCGTCCGGCGGCGCGGTGAAGCCGCCGACGCCCTGGACGGGTTCGGCGATCAGCGCGGCCGGCGGGCGGGTGTGGCCGAGCAGGTCCTTCAGGTCCTCGACACAGGCCGCGATGAAGTCGTCGTCGCCGAGGGAGGCGAACGGGCCCCGGGTGCGCACGCCTCCGTGGACGTACAGCGTCTGGAGCGGGGAGAGGGAGGTCGGGGACCAGCCGCTGTTGCCGGTGATGCCCACGGAACTGAAGGAACGGCCGTGGTAGCTGTTGCGCATCGCCAGGACGGTGTTGCTGCGCCGGTACGTCGTGGCCAGCAGCAGGGCGGTGTCGTTGGCCTCGGTTCCGGAGGTGGTGAAGAACACCCGGGCGTCCGGGATGCCGCTCAACTGGGCGATGCGCTCGGCGAGTTCGACCATCGGGCGGTTGAGGTAGAGGGTCGAGGAGTGGATGATCCGCCCGGCCTGCTCGCTCACCGCCTTGGTCACCTCGGGCAGCGCGTGCGCCGTCATGGTGGTGAGGATGCCGCCGAAGAAATCGAGGTAGCGGTTGCCCTGGGCGTCCCAGACGTGGCGGCCCTCGCCATGGGTGATCTCGAGGGGCTCCTCGTAGTAGAGGGCGAGCCAGTCGGGGAGCACGGCCCGGTGGCGGCCCAGGAGGTCGTTGATCACGGCTGCACCAGTCCTTCGTAGGCGTCGGGGCGGCGGTCGCGGTAGAAGGCCCACGTCTGCCGCACTTCTTCGATCAGGTCGAGGTCGATGTCCCTGACCACGAGCTCCTCCTGGCTGTCGCTGGCGACGTCTCCCACGAACTGTCCGCGCGGGTCGACGAAGTAGCTGGTGCCGTAGAAGTCGTTGTCGCCGTACTCCTCCTGGCCGACGCGGTTGATCGCGGCGATGTAGTACCCGTTGGCCACGGCGGCAGCGGGCTGCTCGAGGCGCCACAGGTGGGACGACAGGCTCCGGTGGGTGGCGGAGGGGTTGTAGACCAGCTGGGCCCCGGCCAGGCCGAGCTGACGCCAGCCCTCCGGGAAGTGGCGGTCATAGCAGATGTACACGCCGACCCGGCCGGCCGCCGTGTCGAACACGGGCCAGCCGAGGTTGCCGGGCTTGAAGTAGAACTTCTCGCGGAAGCCCTTGAGCTGCGGGATGTGGTGCTTGCGGTACTTGCCGAGGTAGGTGCCGTCGGCGTCGATCACGGCCGCGGTGTTGTAGTAGAAGCCGGGCTGCTCCGCCTCGAACACCGGCGCGACGATCACCAGGCCCGTCTCGCGCGCCAGCGCCCGCATCCGCCGCACCGTCGGCCCGTCGGGGACGGGCTCGGCCCAGCGGTAGTGCTCGGGCTCCTCGACCTGGCAGAAGTAGGGGCTGTTGAAGACTTCCTGGAACCCGATGATCTTCGCGCCCCGGCGGGCCGCCTCGCGGGCGTGCTCCTCGTGTTTCGCCACCATGGACTCGGTGTCGCCGGTCCAGGTGGCCTGGACCAGGGCGGCACGTACGACGTTGGCCATGAGCTGCTCCTTCGACGCGACGTCTGCGCCTCTACGCCCGTAGAAGCGGGCCGTAGAGCCACGAACGTAAGCCTCCGGCACGGGGTTGCCAAGACCATCGTCGCCAACCCGCTGGGCATTACGCGATTCGCACTCCTGCGGGTGAGTCGCCCGGGGCACGACGCCGCCCGTCACACGGCGAATCCGGCGACCCGCAGGGCGTGCACCAGATCCCAGCGGCGCTCCTGCGACACACCTCCGGCGGCCTCCAGCAGGAGCGGTACGAGCCGCCCCGGATCGGGTTCGGCGCTGCGGGCGGCCTCCTCGGGGGTGCGGGCTCTCACATACGCGTCGAGCAGCACGCGGACCTCGCGGTCCCGCCCCTCGGCTACCAGGCCGAGGACGGCCCGTCCGAGCTCGGCCGGCGGCCGTGCGACCCCCTGCCGCAGCATTTGCCGCCCGTCCTCCGGCCGCCCGGCCGCGACCAGCGCGTCGGCGGCGGCGACCAGCCGTCCGGCGGGCAGCGCGGCGGCCTCCCACAGCAGGGTCTGCCAGTCGGCGTCCAGCCCGGCGAGGCGCAGCCGCTCCGCCAGCAGCGGGAAACGGCCCGGCTCCCACGAGGCGATCTCGGCCAGCAGCGCGTGCGCCTCCCCGCTGCGTCCCTCGCTGCGCAGCCTCGCCAGTACCTCCACGGTCCGCCCGACCTCGGCCGGATCGGCCTGCCGGGCCCTGTCGGCCTCCGGCACCGGGCGCTCCACCACCACCTCCTCCTCGCCGACACCGGCGTACCGCGCGCCGCGGGGGGTACGGCCGGTGGCCACGGGGGCCGTGGCGGGCGGGGACGGCACGGCAACGGGCGCCTCGACGACGGGCACGGCCTCCTCATCGCCCATCCCCGCGAATCGGGCACTGCCGCGACGGCGTTTACGGGGGTGGGGGGCCCGGGGTGAGGGGGCCGGGGGTGCGGGGGGTGGGGGTGCGGGGGGTGGGGGTCCGGGGGGTGGGGGTCCGGGGGCGGGTGGCGCCGGGCGGGGGGTGTTGAGGGCTGGTGGTGCGGGGGCAGGGGACGCCGGGGCGGGGGTGTGGAGGGCTGGTGGTGCGGTGACAGGGGGCGCCTGGGCGGGCGGTGCGGCGGCGGGGGGTTCGGGGGTCTGGGCGGTGAACGCGCGGGGGTCGGGCGCGGCCGGGACGCGATGCACACCAACAGTGGCCGCGCCCCGGCCACCCGGCGCGTCAGGAGTGACTACGGTCCGACCACGCGGCACGTCGGGAGCGGCTGCGGCCCGGGCACGCGGCACCTCGGGAGCGGCCGCGGCCCGGGTTCCGAATACCTCAGGCGCGGCTGCGGCCCGGCCACCCGGCACACCGGGATCGACTTCGGCCCGGCCACCGAACACACCAGGCGCGGCCGCAGCCCGGCCGTCGAATACATCAGGCGCGGCAGTGGCCGGGACGCCCAGGGCGTCGTCGGCCGCACCCGCCGGGACGCCTTCCCCGGGCCTGCCCGGGCTCGCGGCCCGCCGCGGAGCATGCCACCGCGTCGAGGTGCCGAACGCCTCGGGCGCACCACCCTCGGCGCCTCCGCCGCCCCCGCCCCGGTTCGGCGCCCCTTCCGGCGCACGCCACTCACCCGGCGCCGCGAACGCCCCGGGTGCGACCTCTCCGGCGGTCTCACTCGGGCCGGGACCGGGTCCGCTTGCCGACTGCCGGCGACCGCGCCCGCCAGCTTCCGCGGCCGTGGCGTCGTAGGCGCCGGGTGCGGCCGGCACCGGCGAGTCCGGCATCGCGCGACGGGGCCTCGTGGCGACCGCTGAATCCGGCCCCGCACCGCCCCGCTGCCCGTCACCGTCGCCCCACGCCCCGGACGGCATCCCCGGCTCGCGCCGGTCCGCTTGGGCCATCCGCGACCGGAGTTCCGCGCAGCGCGCGTCCGCGCGTTCGTGGTCGTCCTGGGCCCAGGCCAGGGCCACGCGGAGGGCGTCGGCCTGTTCGGGGGTCGTGGCCGAGGTCAGGTGGCGGGCCAGGGCGGCCCGGCGTTCCGCGGCGTACCGCTGTTCGCGGAGCATGACGTCGAGGCGGTCGCCGAGGGCGTCGCGGCCCCCGGGCCGGGCGTCGTACGCGGCGAGCGCGGCGGCGTGCAGGGCTCGTGCGCGGTCCGTCTCCGGGCCGGTGCCCGCGGGGCCGTACACCCCGGCGAGGTCCTGAAGCAGTGCCTCGACCATGTCCCAGGGCGGCATCTCCCGCCCGTCGAGGCAGGCCCGCATGCCCTCCGGGTCGCGCTGCCAGAACACCGCGCACCAGCCGCCGGACGGATCGAGGCGCGCCAGCAGGCCGTCCAGGTACCTCGCGAACTCCCCGACCGCCGCCGGGAGTTGATCCGCCGCCATCGCCAACTCCCGTGAGACCGGAGCACTCCGTCCCGTAGGCAACACCAGTTGTGTTACGGACGTGCTACGGGGAGTTTTCACATGCGGCGCAGGGACCTCAGAGCGGCACCGGCACGCACTGCCCGACCAGTTCGTCCATCGACAGCCCGAGCACCGAGGCCAGCGCGGCCACCGTGAAGAAGGCCGGAGTCGGGGCCCGGCCGGTCTCGATCTTCCGGAGGGTCTCGGCGGAGATGCCCGCGCTCGCGGCGATCTCCGTCATGCTCCGGGAACCTCGCGCCTCGCGCAGCAGCCGGCCGAGCCGCTCGCCGCGTTCGCGCTCTTGGGGAGTGAGAGGGGTGCGCACCATGACCCCATTCTAATACCGGTATAGTAATTGGCATGGTGGAGCTCAAGACAGACACTTCGATCGACGCGATGCACGAGGCGGGCCAGGTCGTCGCCCGCGCCCTGACGGCCGCGCGGGAGGCCGCCGGCGTGGGCGTCTCACTGCTGGACCTGGACGAGGTGGCGCACGCGGTGCTGCGGGAGGCGGGCGCGACCTCACCCTTCCTCGGATATCGCCCCTCCTTCGCCCCGACCCCCTTCCCCGCCGTCCTGTGTGTCTCGGTCAACGACGCGATCGTGCACGGCATCCCCGGCCGCTACCGCCTGCGCGACGGCGACCTCGTCTCCATCGACTTCGGCGCCGAACTGGGCGGCTGGGTCGGCGACTCGGCCCTCAGCTTCGTCGTGGGCACCCCGCGCGAGGCGGACCTCCGCCTGATCAGGACCGCCGAACAGGCCCTCGCGGCCGGCATCGAGGCCGCCGTCGTGGGCAATCGCATCGGCGACATCGCCCACGCGATCGGCACCGTGTGCCGGGGCGCCGGCTACGGCATCCCGGACGGCTTCGGCGGCCACGGCATCGGCCGCCGTATGCACGAGGACCCCGGGGTGCCGAACGAGGGCCGCCCGGGGCGCGGCATGCGGCTGCGGCACGGCATGGTGCTGGCGATCGAGCCCATGGTCATCGCCGGCGGCACGGACGACTACCACGCGGCCCCCGACGGCTGGACCCTGAAGACGAACGACGGTTCCCGCGCCGCTCACGCCGAGCACACCGTGGCGATCACCGACTCGGGGCCGAGGATCCTGACGGCGCGCTGAACCCGGGCACGGGCTCCCTTCCTCCCGGTATGCCCTGAAGGTGCCTCTCGTCGACGATCGTGCGAAGGTGTTCTACGAACGCGCCCCAGGTGTAACCGGCTGCCACCCGGGTTACCCGACCCCGGCACGTCGACCAGCGAGGGCGTCCCCCGCCCGCGCGCCGGGGACGCCGGGAACGGAAAAGCCCATGAGCAGCGGCTTCACCAGCCCGGAGGGCTACGGCTCGGATCCCTTCGGAGAATTCCTCGCACGCTTCTTCGGCGGACCTCGTCCGGGTCCCCGGCAGATCGATCTGGGCCGGCTGCTGAGCCAGCCGGCCCGGGAGCTCGTCCGCGGCGCCGCCCAGTACGCCGCCGAGCACGGCAGCCGGGATCTCGACACCCAGCACCTGCTGCGGGCCGCGCTGGCCACCGAGCCCACCCGCACCCTGCTCAGCAAGGCCGGGGCGAACCCCGACTCGCTCGCGTCGCAGATCGACGACCGGTCGGGTCCGGCGCAGCACACCCCGGACGACGCCCCGCCGCCGACCGCGCTCTCCCTCACCCCGGCCGCCAAGCGTGCCCTGCTGGACGCGCACGACATGGCCCGGGCGCGCGGCTACGGCTACATCGGCCCGGAGCACGTGCTCAGCGCCCTGGCGTCGAACCCCGACTCGGCCGCCGGGCACATCCTGAACGCGGCCCGCTTCGCCCCCTCCGAACCGCCCGAGGCGCCGGAGGCCCCACAGTCCGAGCGCCCGCGCCCCACCAACACGCCGACGCTCGACAAGTACGGCCGTGACCTCACCGAGCTGGCCCGGCAGGGCCGGATCGACCCGGTGATCGGCCGGGACGAGGAGATCGAGCAGACCGTCGAGGTCCTCTCCCGCCGCGGCAAGAACAACCCGGTGCTGATCGGTGACGCGGGCGTCGGCAAGACCGCCATCGTGGAGGGGCTGGCGCAGCGCATCTCCGAGGCGGACGTACCCGATGTGCTGATCGGGCGCCGCGTGGTCGCCCTGGACCTCACGGGCGTGGTCGCGGGCACCCGCTACCGGGGTGACTTCGAGGAGCGGATGAACAACATCGTGGGCGAGATCCGCGCCCACTCCGACCAGCTGATCATCTTCATCGACGAGCTGCACACGGTCGTGAGCGCCGGTTCCGGCGGCGACGGCAGCTCGATGGACGCCGGGAACATCCTCAAGCCGGCCCTGGCCCGGGGCGAGCTGCACATCGTGGGCGCCACCACGCTGGAGGAGTACCGCCGCATCGAGAAGGACGCCGCGCTGGCCCGCCGCTTCCAGCCGATCATGGTGCCCGAGCCGACCGCCGCCGACGCGATCGAGATCCTGCGCGGTCTCCAGGACCGCTACGAGGCCCACCACCAGGTCCGCTACACCGACGAGGCCCTGGTCGCCGCCGTGGAGCTGTCGGACCGCTACCTCACCGAACGCCGGCTGCCCGACAAGGCGATCGACCTGATCGACCAGGCCGGTGCCCGGGTCCGGCTGCGCGCCCGCACCAAGGGCACGGACGTACGGGCCCTGGAACGGGAGCTGGAGCAGCTGACCCGGGACAAGGACCAGGCCGTCGCGGACGAACAGTACGAACAGGCCACCCAGTTGCGCGACCGGATCGCGGAGCTGAAGCAGCGCATCACCGACGCCGGCGGCGACGGCGAGGTCGACGAGGGTCAGGACCTGGTGGTCGGAGCCGAGGCGATCGCCGAGGTGGTGTCCCGGCAGACCGGCATCCCGGTCAGCAGCCTCACCCAGGAGGAGAAGGACCGTCTGCTGGGCCTGGAGGAGCATCTGCACGAGCGGGTGGTCGGCCAGGACGAGGCCGTGCGGGTCGTCTCGGACGCGGTGCTGCGCTCACGCGCCGGGCTCGCGGCCCCCGACCGTCCCATCGGCAGCTTCCTGTTCCTCGGCCCGACGGGTGTGGGCAAGACCGAGCTGGCCCGGGCGCTCGCCGAGGTCCTCTTCGGCAGCGAGGACCGCATGGTCCGCCTCGACATGAGCGAGTATCAGGAGCGCCACACCGTGAGCCGGCTGGTCGGCGCCCCGCCCGGTTACGTCGGGCACGAGGAGGCGGGCCAGCTGACCGAGGTCGTGCGCCGTCACCCGTACTCGCTGCTCCTGCTGGACGAGGTGGAGAAGGCCCATCCGGACGTCTTCAACATCCTGCTCCAGGTCCTCGACGACGGCCGGCTGACCGACTCGCAGGGCCGCACCGTGGACTTCAGCAACACGGTGATCGTGATGACGAGCAACCTCGGTTCCGAGGCGATCACCCGCCGGGGCGCCACGACGGGCTTCGCCGCCGGTGGCGCCGACGCGGACGAGGAGGCCCGCCGCGAGCAGATCCTGCGCCCGCTGCGCGAGCACTTCCGCCCCGAGTTCCTCAACCGCATCGACGAGATCGTCGTCTTCCGCCAGCTCACCACGGAGCAGTTGCGCCGGATCACCGACCTGCTGCTGGACCGCACCCGGTCCCTGGTGCGGAGCAAGGGCGTCACGGTGACCTTCAGCGACCGGGCCGTGGAATGGCTGGCCGAACGCGGCTACCAGCCGGAGTACGGCGCCCGCCCGCTCCGCCGCACGATCCAGCGCGAGGTGGACAACGAGCTGTCACGGCTGTTGCTGGACGGCCGGGTGGAGAAGAACGGCCAAGTGAGGGTGGACGTGGAGGACGGGCGCCTCGCGTTCAGTACATCGCCCTGAAGGGGCGTGGGCGCGGGGAACTGCGCGACCGGTCCCCCGCGCACCCGCGCCCGGCACTCAGCGCGCAGGCCGCACCACCATCGCCGACCCCCCGCCCCGCCGAACGGTCTCAGCGGCTGCCAGCCACTTGCCGCCGGGCAGCCGCTGCACGCCCGTGGCCGCACCGATCTCCGGGTTCACCTTGAAGGAGTGCCCGATCGCCTCGAGCTGCTTCCTCAACGCGGCGTCGTCGTACAGCCCGGGCTCCAGCTCGGTCTGCGCGGCGTTGCGCTGGCTGGCCCGGGGTGCGGCGATCGCGTCGACCAGCGGCAGCCCGCGGTCGAGGAACCCGGTGAGCGTCTGGAGCACGGTCGTGATGATCGTCGCTCCGCCCGGCGACCCCAGCGCCACCACGGGCCTGTCGTGCCGGTCCAGCACGATCGTCGGCGAGATGGACGACCGCGGCCGCTTGCCCGGCCCCGGCAGGTTCGGGTCGTGCACGGCCGGGTTGGCCGGGCTGAAGGAGAAGTCCGTCAGCTCGTTGTTGAGGATGAAGCCCCGCCCGGGCACGGTGATCCCGCTGCCCCCGGTCTGCTCGATGGTGAGGGTGTAGGCGACGACGTTCCCCCACTTGTCGGCCACCGTCAGATGCGTGGTGCTGTCGCCCTCGTAGGTCGTGGGGGCCGCCGTGCCACCGGCGCCGCAGCGCGCGGGACGGCGCGGGTCCCCGGGCGCCACCGGGCTCGTGAGCACCGCGTCGTCCTTGATGAGGCACTCGCGCGAGTCGGCGAACCGCTGGGACAGCAGTTCCCTCGTCGGCACGTCCTCGAAGGCCGGGTCGCCGACCCACCGCCCCCGGTCGGCGAAGGCGATCCGGCTGGCCTCGATGAAGCGGTGCAGATAGCGCGCCTTGCTCGCCTTGGACAGGTCGGTCCGCTCCAGGATGTTGAGCGCCTCACCGACCGTCGTGCCGCCGGAGGAGGACGGTGCCATGGAGTAGACGCCGAGGCCGCGGTACGAGGTCCTGGTGGGCGCCTGGAGCTTGGTGCGGTAGGCGGCCAGGTCCTTCGCGGTCAGGTCGCCGGGCCGGGCGTTCCAGCCCGAGGCGGGGTCCACCGGCGGCTTGTTGACGGTGTCGACGATGTCGCGGCCGAGGCGGCCGCGGTAGAGCGCGTCGACGCCCTTGTGTCCGAGCTCCGCGTAGGTGCGGGCGAGGTCGGGGTTCTTGAAGGTGGAGCCGACGACGGGGAGCCGGCCGCCCGGCAGGAACAGCTCGGCGGTGTCCGGGAAGTAGCGGAAGCGGGTCTCGTTGGACGCCGTCTGCGCGCGGAAGGTCTCGTCGACGGTGAACCCGTCGCGCGCCAGGCGCTCGGCCGGCTTCAGGACACTGGCGAGCCGCTTGCTGCCCCACCGGTCGAGCGCCGTCTGCCAGGTGGCGGGCGTGCCCGGGGTGCCGACGCTCAGGCCGCTGCTGACGGCGTCGGCGAAGGCGAGGGGTTTGCCGTTCTCGACGAAGAGGTTCTCGTCGGCGCTGAGCGGGGCGGTCTCGCGGCCGTCGATGGTGCGCACGGTGCGGGACTCCGCGTCGTAGTAGACGAAGTAGCCGCCCCCGCCGATGCCTGCCGAGTAGGGCTCGGTGACGCCGAGCGCGGCAGCCGTGGCGACGGCCGCGTCCACGGCGTTGCCACCCTTCTCGAGGACCTCGATCCCGGCCGCTGAGGCGTCGGGGTCGACGCTCGAGACGGCGCCGCCGTAGCCGACGGCCAGCGGGGACTTCTCACCGCCGGTGCTCTGCGCGGCGGGTGGCGGGGCCGCCGCTCCCACCGAGACCACCACGGCGGCCGAAACCGCCAGGACCGTCAGATTCCGTGCGACAGGGCGACGCATCCGCACCTCCAGTCAAAGGCCGTCCGCGCAGCTTAATTCATCGCCATGGCCGCGTCAGGCAGGCGTCGAACACCGGTGCGTCGGGCCCGCTAGCATGCGCGCCCATGACTGACGACGTGCGCAACATCGTTCTGGGCGTGATCGCGGCAGGCATCAGCGCCGCGCTCGGCTGGGTGGCCCGCACCTACCTGTGGAGGCGCAAACTCCGCAGGAAGCAGGCGTTCTTCGGGCTGCCCGACAACTCCGAGTCCCTGCTGGTGGTGAACCGGGGCGCCACCGGGCCCGAGTTCGCCGTGATGCGCTACGACGTGTTCGCGCTGCTCGAACTCGCCGCGCTGATCAAGGACTGCAAGGCCCACGCCCAGATACTCCCGCACGACACCGCACGCCAGGGCTTCGGGGAGCGCACCGAGTTCTGCGTGGGCGGCCCGGCGTCCAACCGCCGGATGGCGGCCCACCTGTCCTCTCTGCTGCCGGGTGTGCGGGTGAACGTCGACGCCGAACCGGGGCCGGACCGGGGCGCGTTCCAGGTGGGCAGCGAACGCTACCGCGTGGACAACGGCAGGCAGGAGTACGCCCTGCTCGCCCGCCTCACCGCGGACCGCAGCCGGAACACCCGGCCGGTGTTCCTCTTCTGCGGCCAGACCTCGATCACCAACCAGGCCACCACCCGCTACCTCGCACGCAACCACGAGAAGCTGACCCGCAAGTACGGCAACACCCCCTTCGTCCTGCTGCTCAAGGTGATCAACTCGCAGGCGTACGGCCCCGATGTCGTCGAACTGGTGGACGACGTGACACGAGCGGCGCAGACCCCGCTGCCCGCCGCGACGGCGGCTCCACGCAATACACACCGTGCCTCCTGAAGTCCTCCACGGCTCAACAATCGTTACTGGCACGTAACTTACCGACGGGTTACCTCTGGTAAGCCACCGACGTTACCGTTCGGTCACTTTGCACTGACACGAGTGAGGAGTGACCCGTGGGACCCCACCGCAAGGCCCTGCGCACCACCGCCGTAGGCGCCGTCTCGGCGACCCTGGTCGCCGGCGCCGCCCTCGGGCTTGCCCCCACCGCCCAGGCGGCGCCGCACCCCGTCCGCTTCGTCGACATCACGGGTGACGGCGGCACCGTCCTCAAGGCCAACGTCGTCACTCCGGCCGGCGCCCGCGACGACGACCGCTACCCGCTGCTCGTCATGCCCACCAGCTGGGGCCTTCCCCAGATCGAGTACCTGGCCCAGGCACAGAAGCTCGCCGACTCCGGGTACGTCGTGGTCACCTACAACGTGCGCGGCTTCTGGCAGTCGGGCGGCGAGATCGAGGTGGCGGGACCGCCCGACATCGCCGACGCCTCGAAGGTCATCGACTGGGCGCTCGCCCACACCCCCGCCGACGCCGGGCACATCGGCATGGCGGGCGTCTCCTACGGCGCGGGCATCAGCCTGCTCACCGCCGCGCACGACCGGCGGATCAAGGCCGTCGCCTCGCTCAGCGGCTGGGCCGACCTGATCGACTCGATCTACGGCGGGCGCACCCAGCACGTCCAGGCGTCCGCCCTGCTGGACGGCGCGAGCCTGGTGACGGGTCGCCAGAGCCCGGAACTGCGGCAGACCTTCGACGCCTTCTACCACTCCGACCTGACGAAGGAACCGGAACTCATCGCCTGGGGGAAGAAACGTTCCGCTGCGACCTATGTCGACCGGATCAACGACAACGGCGCGGCGATCATGCTCGCCAACGCCTGGGGCGACAGCGTCTTCCCGCCCAACCAGTACGCCGACTTCTACGAGAAGCTGACCGGCCCCAAGCGACTGGAGATGCGGCCGGGAGACCACGCCACCGCCGAGCTGACCGGCCTGTTCGGGCTGCCCAACGATGTGTGGAAGGACACCGAGCGCTGGTTCGACCACTACCTGAGGGGCGAGGACAACGGGATCGACCGCGAGCAGCCCGTGCAGCTCAAGTCCCGTGCGGCGGGCGGCTACGAGGGCTATCCGGACTGGAAGTCGGCCGGAGCGGACGCCCGGAAGATCGCCCTCACCGGCTCGAAGACCATCCGCGCGAACGTGAACTCGGGCGCGGACGGCGGCATCGTCTTCCTGTCCAGCATCCTGGACCAGGTGGCCCGGCTGCCCCCGATGGCCTCGATCCCGCTGCTCCCCCGCCGCTGGGCCGCCGTCTGGCAGTCGGAGAAGCACGCCTCGGCCCAACAGGTGCGCGGCACGGCACGGTTGCACACGACTCTCACCGCGACCAAGGAGAGCGGCACCCTCGTCGCCTACCTGTACGACGTGGGGCCGCTCGGCCTCGGCAAGCTGGTCACCCACGCGCCGTACACCTTCCACGGGCGCACCCCCGGAAAGCCGTTCGGCGTGGACCTGGAGCTGTACTCCACGGCCTACGACGTCCCGGCCGGGCATCGCCTCGCCCTGGTCGTCGACACGGTCGACCCGCTCTACATCGAGCACAACCCGTCCGGCGCGCAGCTGACCTTCTCCTCGCCGGCGGACGACCCGTCGTACGTGTCGGTTCCGCTGCGCGAGCAGTGATCTCCGGCTGCCGCCGGACGGGCCTGGCCGATGTGAACCGCCGCCCCCATGGCCTTCGGGCCGTGGGGGCCGCGCCCGGTGGGAATGCCCCGCGGACCGGGCGGGCGGTCTGCTCACCCCCTGCGGGATCGGCGGCCTTCGGCGAAGTCCCCCTCTCCGACAGGGATGAAGGGCACATCGTAGTCGAGGTCCGATCCGATGAGCCGTCCGGTGCCCGCCCGTTCAGTGCTTGAGGATCTTGGAGAGGAAGTCCTTGGCCCGGTCGCTGCTGGGGTTGGTGAAGAACTCGTCGGGGGTGCGGTCCTCGACGATCCGGCCGTCGGACATGAAGACGACACGGTTGGCGGCCGAGCGGGCGAAGCCCATCTCGTGCGTGACGACGATCATGGTCATGCCCTCGCGGGCGAGTTGCTTCATGACCTCGAGCACCTCGTTGATCATCTCCGGGTCGAGGGCCGAGGTCGGCTCGTCGAAGAGCATCGCCTTGGGCTCCATGGCCAGGGCGCGGGCGATCGCCACGCGCTGCTGCTGGCCCCCGGAGAGCTGCGCCGGGTACTTGTCCGCCTGGTCGGCGACGCCGACCCGGTCGAGGAGTTCCCGGGAGCGCCGGTCGGCGTCCTCCTTGCCGCGCCCGCGGACCTTGATCTGCCCCAGGGAGACGTTCTGAAGGACCGTCTTGTGGGCGAAGAGGTTGAACGACTGGAAGACCATGCCGACGTCGGCGCGCAGCCGGGCCAGGGGCTTGCCCTCCTCCGGCAGCTCCTGCCCGTCCAGGACGATCTGCCCGGACTCGATGGTCTCCAGGCGGTTGATCGCCCGGCAGAGGGTCGACTTGCCCGACCCGGACGGGCCGATGACCACGACCACCTCCCCCCGGCCGACGGTGAGGTTGATGTCCTGGAGGACATGCAGCTCCCCGAAGTGCTTGTTGACGTCACGCAGCTCGATCAGCGGATCGACGGCCATGCTCAGCCCTACTCACTCTCAGCTGTGTGGTGGTTGCCGCAACGTATCCAGGCAAGATCGCACTTGTCGGGCGACACGCACTTTTCGATCATTAGCCGTATTTACGTCGGACTTTGGGGCGGCGGGCGTCGTCATGGGGCTCACGACTCCGCGACTTCGGCGTACAGCTGCGACAGCTCGGGCACTCCGTTGACGGCCCACTCCTGCCCGGAGTCCACCACGTCGAACTCCCGGCCGGAGGCCAGCCGTACGACCGGTTGCCCGTCGGACCGGATCTCCCAGGCGGCTCCCCGCACGGTGCGCACGATGACGGAGCCGAGGTAGAGCCCGGCGTCGTTGCCGAGCCAGGGCAGCATCTCCTCGTCGTCCCGCCAGCGCGGTACGAGCTGGTCCAGGGCCTCCAGGGAGGCCGCCGAGTCGTCCAGCCGGACACCCTCGCGGTACGCCTGGGAGCGGAGCAGTTCGCACTCGGCGAGGAGTTCCGCGATGCCCGCGGGGTCGGGGAACCCGACCTTCTGGCGTCGGTTGCCCAGGAAAGGGATGTTCATACGTCCAGCGTGTCATTCGCACCGCCGTACGCACCACAGGGCGCGCGGACCCGCCGATCCGGGTCGTGTTCAGGCCGAGTTCACGCGACGCGCGTTGACGGCTCACTCCCGTCTCCCTAACTTCACCGTGCGCTTCATGCCCCGGCGGTCGTTACCTCTTCGGTTCCGTCCCTGCGTCCGGTGTTGTCGCGTCGTGTGTCAGTGAGCGGGAGGAGTCGGCCGTGCGCCGATCTGTCCGGAGGATCCTCGTCGTCCTGGCCCTGTGCGGGTCGCTGGTCCCGGCCGTCTCCGCACGGGCCGTGGAGAAGGGGCGGGCCGCGCCGGTGCCACTGGAGCGGCTGTTCGACAACGTGGCCGTCAGCGAGGACGGCCGGCCCGGTCAGGCCGACTTCGACGAGTCGGGAGCCTCCCTGTCGGCGCGGGACCTCACCGCCGCGGGCTGGACGCCGGGCCGTGCGCTCACGGTGCAGGGCGCCCGGCTGACCTGGCCGAAGCGGCGGCCCGGCGAGCCGGACAACGTCCGCGCCGCCGGGCAGGACGTGCGGATCACGGGGCGGGGGGACGCCCTGGCCTTCCTGGTGGCGGGCACCGCCGGCGCGGAGGTGGGCGGCCCGGGCACGGTCACGTACGCGAACGGCTCCCGCTCCGGGTACCGGCTGACCGCGCCCGACTGGCGCACCGGGCCGCTCGCGACCAAGGCGGTGGCCCTGCCGCACCTGAACACCCCGGGCGGCCAACTCACCGGGCCCGCCCGCCTCTACGTCGTGACGGTACCGCTGGTCCCGGGGCGCGCGGTGGCCTCCGTCCGGCTGCCGCGCGCGACCGGGCTGCACGTCTTCGCGCTGTCGGTACGGACCGCCACGCGGGGCTGGACGGGCAGCTGGACGACGGCCACCGGCGGCTACACCGCCGTGGGTCCCTGGACGGACCGGACGCTGCGGCTCGTCGTGCACACGTCGGCCGGCGGGCCCCGGGTGCGGGTGCGCTTCGACAACACCTTCGCTGCGGCTCCGGTGCGGATCGGCAGCGCGAGCGTCGCGGTGCAGGCGTCGGGCGCCACCGCGCGGGCCACACCGGTGGCGCTGGCCTTCGGCGGGGCGCCGGGCGTGACCATCCCGGCCGGGGGCCAGGCGTACACCGACCCGCTCGGATTCTCCGCCCCGGCGGACGCCAACCTGCTGGTGAGCTTCCATCTGCCCGGCACGGTGTCCGCGGCGCCGGTGCACGGGCTCGCCCAGCAGCGCTCCTACGTCAGCGAGCCCGGTGATCACGCGGCGGACGGCGCCGCCGGGGCCTACACCGCCACGATCACCCGCTGGCCGCTGCTGGCCGGGGTCGACGTGAGCGGCGGACCCGGCTCGGTGGTGCTGCTCGGCGACTCGATCACCGACGGCGACAAGTCCACGGTGGACGCTAACCGGCGCTGGCCGGACGTCCTGGCCGGCCGGCTCCTGCGGCAGAGCACCGTCCCGCGCTACGGCGTGCTGAACCTGGGCGTCTCGGGCAATCGGGTGGTCACCGACCGGTACCCCGGCGACGGGATCTCCACGGACATGGCGGGGGTGAGCGCCCTGCACCGCTTCGACCGGGACGTCCTCGCCCAGCCGTCGGCGCGTACCGCCGTCGTTTTCGAGGGCGTCAACGACCTGCGGTGGGGCGCTTCGGCGGAGCAGGTCGTCGCGGGGCTGCGCGAGCTCGGGGCGCGCGGGCACGCCCGGGGGCTGCGGATGCTCGCGGCGACGATCCTGCCCTGCGAGGGCGAGGCCCGGTGCACGGCCGCCGTCGACACCGAGCGCGTCGCGGTGAACGAGTGGATCCGCGACGCTGGGGTCTTCGACGGGGTGCTCGACTTCGACGCCGTGCTCCGGGACCCGCAGCGGCCCGCGCGGATGCTCCCGGCGTACGACAGCGGGGACCACCTGCATCCGGGCGACGCGGGACTGGCGGCCCTGGCGGACTCGGTCGACCTGCGGCTGCTGCGGGGCTAGACCTCCAGGTCCACGACCACGGGCGCGTGGTCGGAGGCGCCCTTGCCCTTGCGCTCCTCGCGGTCCACGTAGGCGTCGCTGACGGCCTTGGCGAAGGGCGCGTTCGCGTACACCAGGTCGATGCGCATGCCGCGGTTCTTCGGGAAGGCGAGCTGGCGGTAGTCCCAGTACGTGAACGGGTGGTCGTACTTCAGGGGCCGCGGGACCACGTCCGACAGGCCCGCCTCGCGCAGGGAGGTGAGGGCGGCGCGCTCGGCGGAGGTGACGTGGGTGGAGCCCTCGAAGAACGCGGGGTCGAAGACGTCGTCGTCCGTCGGCGCCACGTTGTAGTCGCCCATCACCGCGAAGGGGCGGCTGCCCGCCGCGTCACCGGCGACGGCGGCCTTGAGGGCCTCGAACCACGCGAGCTTGTAGGCGTAGTGCGGGTGACCCACCTCACGTCCGTTCGGCACGTAGACCGACCAGACGCGGAGCGGGCCGCAGGTCGCCGAGATGGCACGGGGCTCCACCGAGCCGTCGTACCCGGGGTCACCGGGCAGGCCCTTGACGACATCCTCCAGACCGACGCGGGAGAGCACCGCCACGCCGTTCCAGCGGCCGGTCGCGTGGACCGCCGACTCGTAGCCCAGCTCGCGCAGTTGCTCCGCGGGGAACTGTTCCTCGGAGACCTTGGCCTCCTGGAGGCACAGCACGTCCGTGCCGCTGCTCTCCAGCCAGGCCAGGAGCCTCGGCAGGCGGGCGGTGATCGAGTTCACGTTCCAGGTCGCGATGCGCATGTCCCACAACCTACCCGGCGGGTACGACAACGCGGCCAGGTCCTTCGAGGGCCTCAGACCTCGGCGGAGTCGCCCGGTGTCAGGCGCAGGTGCTCGGAGCCGCCGAGCTGCCCGATCTGCCGGTCGTAGATCGGGCGGGCGAGGTCGGTGAGGAGGGCGTCGTGGACGTCGTAGGCGCGCTGCGGCTCGACCTCGCGCACGTAGTCGATGACCTCGGAGATCTTGCTCCAGGGCGCCATCACCGGGAGCAGCAGCGTCTCGACCGGCCGGCCGGGGACGGTGAGGGCGTCGCCGGGGTGGAAGACCCGGCCGCCGTCGACGAGGTAGCCGACGTTGGTGACGCGCGGGATGTCCGGGTGGATCACGGCGTGGAGCTCGCCGTGGACCTCGACGTCGAAGCCCGCCGCGCTGAAGGCGTCGCCGTGGCCGACGGTGTGGACACGGCCCGGGAAGGCGGCGGAGATCTTCTCCGCGACCGCCTCGAGGGTCCAGATCTCGGCGGCCGGGTTGTTCTCCATCGCGGCGCGCAGCCGGGACTCGTCGAAGTGGTCGGGATGCTCGTGGGTGACGAGGATCGCGTCCGCGCCGAGCGCCGCGTCCTCCTCGCTGAAGGCGCCGGGATCGAGGACGAGGGTCCGGCCGTCCTTCTCGAGGCGGACGCAGGCGTGCGACTTCTTCGTGAGCTTCATGGTCTCCATCCTGCCTCGGGACCGTGCGCGGCTCACTCCTGCGGCGTGGTCTCCTCCCGGATGACCTGCTGGGCCACCTTGAACGCGCTGTTCGCGGCCGGTACGCCGCAGTAGACGGCCGCCTGGAGCAGCACTTCCTTGATCTCGCCCGGGGTGAGGCCGTTGCGCAGGGCGGCTCTGGTGTGGAAGGCGAGCTCGTCGAGGTGCCCGCCGGCGACCAGGGCGGTGAGGGTGACGCAGCTGCGGGTGCGCCGGTCGAGGCCGGGGCGGTCCCAGATCTCACCCCAGGCGTAGCGGGTGACGAACTCCTGGAAGTCCCCGGAGAACTCGTCGGCCTGCGCCAGCGCCCGGTCCACGTGCGCGTCGCCCAGCACCTCGCGGCGGACCTTGATCCCGGCGTCGTACGGGTCGGGCCGGGCCGGGGCCTGCTGCGGTACGGCGACCGGGGCGATCTCGGCGACGGGCCCGGCCTGCGGGGGCTGCGGCGGGGCGGGCGACAGCACCGGCTTGAGGGCGGCCGGGGGCAGGGCGTTCGGGCCTGTGGAGGTCTCGAAGACGGGCTGCCAGGCCGTGGAGAAGTGCCGCACCAGCAGGTCGGTGACGGCCGCGGGCTGCTCCACGGGGACCAGGTGGGAGGCGCCGGGCACGACGGCGAGGCGGGCGTCGGGGATGCCGGCGACCAGGGTGCGCGCCTCGGCGGGACCGGTGACCTGGTCGTCCGACCCCACCAGGACAAGGGTCGGCACGCCGACCCGGCCGAGTTCGGTGCGCACGTCGAACGAGGCCAGCGCCTCGCAGGAGGCGATGTAACAGCCGGGGTCGGTGGTGCGCACCATCTGTACGGCCCACTCGGTGATCGCGGGCTGCGCTGCGGCGAACCCGCCGGTGAACCAGCGCTCGGGCGCGGTACGGGCGATCGGGTCCAGACCGTTCGTGCGGACGATCACGCCTCTCTGCCGGAACTCGTCGGCCGTGCCGAAGCGGGGCGAGGCCGCGATCAGGGCGAGCGAGGCGAGCCGCTCCGGGTGGCGCAGGGCCAGCTCGATGCCGACGGCTCCGCCGAGCGCGCAGCCCGCGTAACCGAAGCGCTGCACGCCGAGCCCTTCGAGCGTGACCAGCAGCCGCGTGGTGAGTTCGGCGACCGACCCGGCCGGGTACGCGGGGGCGCCGCCGTGGCCCGGCAGGTCGAACCGGAACACGCGCCACTGTCTGGTCAGCTCGGGGACCTGGCGGTCCCACATGTGCCAAGTGGTACCGAGGGACGGGCCCAAGATCAGGACTGGGGCGTCTTCTGGCCCGTCGAAGCGGTATTGCAGCGTATTGATCTCGGTCTCGCTCACGGGTTCACACCTTCATCTGTCACGATCTGTCACACGCCCCCTGCGAGACCTCCCCATGCCTCCGCTGCTGGAAGCAGGTCCGCCACGTCCGGCTTCACGTACCACTTCTTCGTCGTCTTGACGTTCCTGTGCCCGGCCCACAGGCGAGCAGGTGATCCGGCACCCCATGGTTGGCGTGGTACATGAGGCAAGACGCCCGAGCATCGTACAGACGGACTGCATGGCCGTTTCCATCCATGACCTTGCAGGCCCGCTCACGCAGCTGCCGCTCACTGGCAAGCGACTTGGCATCCTCCACCACGGACTTGTTCCCCATGACCGTCCGGGTGTTGGTGATGGACACAGCGGCAGTGGCTTCGTCCAGCGCCCGGCCGGCCCGAGACCAGCAGCGCACCGTCCCCGGCCGGTGCTCGACACATCTCAGCCCCTCCCCCCGCCCCGGCCGATCTAGCGGATTCACGCGATGCGCCGACTCAGGAGTGGCTGGCACGGTGTTCCGGAAGGAACACCGGTTCTTCGGTGACCCGGGAGTCCAGTGACCAGAACCGAACCGCTTGCCGACAACGCTTTCAAGGGGCCAAATGTCCGTCGTCCTTTCCACCGCAGAGCTGTCCGCGGCAGACCGTAGCGAGCGCTGGCATGAAGCAGTTTCGCAGACGTTTGTACCACTGAATGTTGATATCCTGGAAGAAGATCCGTCACCAGGAAGAATCGTCACCCATCATTTGGGTGCCATGCAGATATCGGACGTCCAGGCCGGCTCTCAAGAGGTGACGCGCAGCAAGCGCCTGATAGCCCGGGACGGCAAAGAATACCTCATACTCACGCTTCAGCACCGAGGAAGCGCCGTCAAGGAGCAGGACGGGAGGGAATGCCTGATAGAGCCGGGGAGCTTCTCGATCTCGGATTCTTCTCGCCCTTTCAGGAAGAAAGTCGAAGGCAAGTTCCATTTCACCTCCTTTCATTTCCCTCGAAAGGAGCTTCGCGTGCGGGACGAGGACCTGCACGCGTTGACCGCGAGAGCGTTCTCGAGCCATGACGGAAGTGCCGCACTGGTGGCGACCTATTTCGCGCAGATGGCGCACGCAGGAGCAGCTTTCGACGAAGTCATCGGCCGTCGGTTCGTCGCCTCCGGGCTCGACCTGCTGGCGCTCTTCATCGACGAGCAGCGTGGCCGCTTCAGGCCTCAGCCTCCTGAAACCGCCACGGCCATGGTGGTACGGGTGAAGGGCCACATCTTGCAGAATCTCTCCGACCCGGACCTGTCACCCACCACGATCGCCGCCGCTCACTTCATTTCGGTGCGTTATCTGCACAAGCTGTTCCAAGCGGAGGAAACCACCGTCGGCGAGTGGATCCGGGCGGAGCGACTGGAGCGATGCCGTCGGGACCTTCTGCGGTCCCCGGCTCAGGGACTCGGGGTGGCGACCATCGCCCGACGCTGGGGGTTCGTGAGCCCAAGCCATTTCAGCCGTGTTTTCCGTGCCGCTTACGGCGTGGCACCTCGTGACTGGCAGGCTCACGGCCTGTCCTGTGAGCGGCGCACGGACGGGTGACGTGTTCCCGGCGGAACGCGTTTCGCGGAGCGGCTGATTGCGAGCCGGCGCCGACCGCCGGAATCGGGACGGATCCCCTCAGCCTGCTCTCACGGCTCCGCTCGTGGCGCCGGCCGTGACATGCCGCTGTGCGACGACGAGCAGCAGGACTACGGGGACGGATGCCATGACCGTGGTGGCCATGACGGCGTTCCACTGCTCCGTATGCGCACCGAGGTACTGGTAGATGCCCAGGGTGATCGGCTGAACGGTCGGCGTGGTGGTCAGCGTGAGGGCGAAGAGGAAGTCGCTCCAGGTGAAGAGGAAAGTGAAGACGGCAGCAGTGATCAACGCGTTGGTGCTCAACGGAAGCACCACGGAACGGAAGACACGGAGTCTGCCGGCTCCGTCCACGCGGGCGGCTTCGATGATCTCCCTGGGAATGGTTCTCATGAACGAATGCAGGATGATGATCGCGAAGGGGGTTCCGGCGGTGGAGTCGGCGAGGATCAGCCCGACGTGTGAGTTCAGGAGTCCCAGGTCGGTGTAAGCGCTGTAGAGCACGTTGGCCACGACGATGTTGGGCACCATCTGTGTGATCAGGATGCCGAGAAGGGCGAGGTCGGTTCCGCGGAGGGAGAACTGTGCCAGCGCGTAGGCCGCCGGCGCAGCCAGCCCGAGGCTGAGAGCCACGCTGCAGAGGGCGATGACGAGGCTGGTGAGAAGGTTGGGGCCCTGCTCGCGCAACGCGACGACGTATCCGCTGACGTCCGGGGGAAGGGGGAACAGGTCTCCCCCGAGTGTGTTGCCCGTCGACTGGAGGGAGGCGTTCACCATCCAGTAGACGGGAAACAGCATCAGCGCGAGCAGGACGATACCGACAACCGTGAAGGACAGCCGGCGCCGGCTCGGGGAGGGCTCCACGGAATGGTCTCTCAGCCGGTCAGCGCACGCCGGTTGGCGCGCAGATGGACGACGGCGAACGCGAGCGAGAAGACGATGAGCACGTTGCTCAGTACAGCACCGCGCCCGAACTCGAACTGCTGAAAGGACAGCTCGTAGGCCCGCGTGGCGATGGTCTCCGTGGCCCCCGCCGGTCCTCCACCCGTCACCACCAGGATGATGTCCAGCACTTTGACCGTGTAGACGACGCCCAGCACCAGGACGACGCTCACCACAGGCCGCAGCAGCGGCCACGTGACGTGCCGGAACGCCATCACCGGTCCGGCGCCGTCCAGCTTCACCGCCTCGTACAGGTGCGTGGGAATGTCCTGCAGGCCGCTGTACAGGATCGCGGTGTTGAAGGGGATTCCGACCCAGATGTTGATGAGGATCACCGACACCAACGCCTGTGATGTGCCGGTGAGCCAGGGGACACCCGACGACGACAGGTGGAGGCCGCGCAGCGCCGCATTGACGACTCCCGTGTCGGGGTCGAGCATCCACCTCCACGTCGCTCCGGAGACGACCAGTGGCAGCAGCCACGGCAGCAACAGGAGCGATCGCAGAACGCGGCTGAGCGGGAAACGGTGCTGGAAGAAAAGCGCCATGGCCAGGCCGAGTACGAACTGTCCGAGAATCGATCCGACGGCGAACAGGACCGTGGTGATCACGGCCTGGGAGAACAGGTTCGCCGTAAGAACTTTTGAGTAATTCCGCAGTCCCACGAACGGGGCGTCCCCCGTGTAGAACGTGGTCGCCGTGTACTGCTGAAAACTCATCGCGATGTTCTTGACGAGCGGGTATCCGAAGAACAGCAGCAGGTACGTTCCGGCGGGCACGACAAACATCCATTGGGCCAGCCGGTCCCCGAAGCGAACCCGGCGTGCCCTCCGTGCCCTCTCGTCGGCACCACCGTCGTCCCGGCCGGCGCCCGACCGGAAATCGAGAGACCGGTCAGTCACTGGTCGCGATCTCTTGCGCATGCCTGAGAGCTTCCTCCGGTGTCTGCTCCCCCGTCAGTGCGGACTGGATCGCGGTGTAGATCCCGGTCGCCGCCTTGGGCCACCTGACGCCGAGTTCGCCGGTACGGACGCGGGCTCCTGCCACACTCTTGACGAAGACGGCCATCGCCGGGTCCTGTTCGGCGTACCGGGCGGCGACCGCGGTGCGGGACGGCACCGTGAAGTGCTGCTCCGCCAGGGTGAGCGTGTTGGGGGCGCTGTTCAGGCATGAGAGGACCTCAGCAGCCTTCTTCTGCCGCTCCTTGGAAGAGTTCTGCGGGACCGTCCACACCTCTCCGCCCAAGGGCGTGACCGGGTCCTGCCCCCCTCGGGGAACGGGAACGGGGGCCACCCCCCAGTTCATGTTCCTGTCCTTGTTCAGGGCAGCGATCCGCCAGGGCCCGTTGATCATCATCGCCGTCCGGCCGGCGGCGAACTGATCGTGGACGTCGGCCTGTGTCCAGTTCAGCACCGACTTCGACATGGATCCGTTCTTCACCAGGTCGACCCACAGTTGGAGCGCTTGCGCGGCCCGCGGAGTGTCCAAGCGCTTCTCGTGCCCGCCGTTGGACCACAGGAAGGGGAGGAACTGCCAGCTGCTCTCAAAGGTGGCATTCGCGTCGACCGCCATGCCGTAGCGCCCCTGCCGGGTCAGCCCGCCGGCCGCCTCCTTCAGTTCGTCCCAGGTTCTCGGCACGGCGACACCGGCCTCGGCGAGCATGTCCTTGTTGTAGAAGAGGGCGACCGTGCTGACGTAGGGGGCCAGCCCGTACACCTTTCCCTCGTACGTGCCCGCCGACAGGATGCCCTCGGCGAAGCCGTCGGTGTCGATGCCGTACTGGTCCAGCGGGGTCAACGCACCGGTCTGGGCGATCTGCTGAAGGTCGGCGTTGTCCAGCATCAAAAGGTCGGGAAGGGTCCGGGACGACGCCTGCCGTAGGACCCTGGGGATGAGGGACGCCGGCGGAACGCTGGTGTGCTCGACCGTGACACCGGCGGTCTTGCCGCACGCGGTGAGCACTTCGTTCCACTGGGTGTGCTCGGACCGCTGAGTGTAGTAATCGAGCACGGTGATGGAGGTGACCTTGCCGGCGGCGGAGCCGTCACCGGCTCCGCCGACGCACCCGGTGGTGGCCAGCACCAACACCACGGCTCCGGCCAGGCGGGCGGCGACGCGCCGCATCGGCCGTCCAGCCGGTGAGATCATGCGATTGCCTTTGCGGTGCGTACGGTGTGCGAGCCGGGGACGGTGTCGCAAGGACTGCGGGCTCTTAGGGCGGCGGTCAAGGCAGCCCGGACCGGCGGCTTCTGTTCGAATGCATCTTAAACACCCCGCTGGACCGTGCCGCGGGGCACACTGACGATTGACTGCCGCGCAGGGCTTTCGGCAGCGGTTTCCGGGCCCGCGCAGATGTGTGATCCGCTGTTCGCCGTTCGGCGTCTCCGCTCAAGGCCGTCGCCGCCTCGGTCACTGTCCCTGTTCCGCCGCTTCCCGGATCATCGCCACCACGGCTTCGGACTGCGACAGCACAACGGCGTGCGACCCGTCCAGCACGTACTCGGTGGCCGCCATGCGTTGCGCCATGAAGCGCTGGGCGGTGGGATGGAGAACCCGGTCTGCGTTCGCGATGGCGTACCAGGACGGCATGGAGACCCATGCGGGCGGACCCGATCGGCTGGTCAGTGCGTTGCAGGCGATCGGGCGTTGCGTCACGGACATCAGCTTCGAGGCTGAGGGCGTCAGATCAGCGGCGTAGACCTGAGGGAACAGCTCCTTGCGGATGTACAGCTCGCTGTCCGGGCCACCGGGAGTCCGAGTCGGCAGAGCGGCGGTGTACGTCGCGTCGGCGACGGGCGCTGGGGCGAATCGGTTCATGATGTCCAGGACGCACTCGCCTGCGTCGAGACCGAACGCTGCGACATAGCACAGAGCCACGACGTTGTCGGCGGCGGCTTGGGTGATGACCGCGCCACCGTAGTCGTGGCCGACCAGAACGACAGGCGTGTCGATGTCCCGCAGCATGCTCCTGACCGAGGCGGCGTCCTGCGCCAGACCGCGCAGCGGATTCGCCGGAGCCCGAACGGTCAGTCCGTCGGCTTGAAGCAGACTGATGACGCCCGCCCACGACGAGGCGTCCGTGAACGCACCGTGCACAAGCACGATGGTCGGGAGTGAGGAACTGGGTGCGTGCATGCCGGTGGCCTCCGACTGTGTGGGGATGCCCCAGTCGTACGCGTCCAGGCCCGGCACTGCATCGCGCGAACGTACCAATGTATGGCTCAGCTGTCGGGCAGGGCCATGACCACGTTGGCCAGCTGCACCCGGGAGTTGATCTCCAGTTTGCGGAAGACGGACGTCAGGTGGGTGTTGACCGTGTGCGGGGAGACCACGAGCAGTTCCGCGGCCGACCGATTGGTGTGGCCCTGAGCGATGA
Organism: Streptomyces sp. NPDC050674; assembly: GCF_040654575.1. Lineage (NCBI taxonomy): Bacteria > Bacillati > Actinomycetota > Actinomycetes > Kitasatosporales > Streptomycetaceae > Streptomyces > Streptomyces sp. NPDC050674. The sequence goes on along the minus strand of NZ_JBFAIG010000024.1, from coordinate 27,218 downwards.
GGCGCGCGATCTTCCTCTCCGAGGCCGTGAGAGCGTCCCATCCCTGCGCGGGGCGCTGGACGGGCGCTGCCCTGCCGCCCGCGGCACCCGCGCTCTGCAAAGCCTGGCGGACACGTGCCGCGGCGGCGTGGGCGCCCGACTCGGTGTACGTGTCACGGGCACGGATCAGTGCGACCACAGCCTGCCGCTTCCGGCCCGCCGACAGGAGTGCTCTTCCGAGATCGGCGAGCGCGGCTGCGCGGACCAGCGCGCGGGGGCTGGCGTTGAGCAGTTCCACGGAGCGTTCGAGCATGGCGAGATCGTTCTTCACGAGCCCGAGGGCTTGTGCCGCGATACCCGTGGCGGTAGGCACGGCAGGGTTGCGTCCGGCGTGGGCTTCGGCCTGTGCGGCGAGGTCCTCGGCCAGTTCGTGGTCCGCGGCGCTCAAAGCCATGCGTATCGCGGAGTCGACCCAGTCGCGCAGGAGCCGCCAGCGCATGAAGGCTCCCGCCTGCTGCACTTGCCGGATTTTGGCGACGGAGAGGCCCACCTCCCCGCGCGCCTCGGCGTGAACCGCTTCCAGAAAGAGCACGGCGGCGGTGTTACCCGGGTTCGGCTTGGCCGCCAGTCTTTCCCGCGCCGCGCTCAGATGCTCCCGCGCTGCTTCCTGGTCACCTCGCAAGAGCGCGATCCGCGAGCGGATCACGCGTCCGTTCACCTGCTGGACGGGGACCTGCACCTCGTCTTCCAGGTGTTCCATGGTCAGGAAACTGGCGTCGGCGTCGTCGAGCCGGCCGAGGCCGAGATCGTGCTGGCCCTGGGCCCACAGCATCATCGCCTGGCGCGGCGCTCCCGCTTCCGTCGCCTGCAGGAGCAGCCGTTGCCCGGTCTCGAAGTCGTCCACGTGCAGGTGCGCGACGATCTCTTCGGGCAGGAAGGCGGAATCGATGGCGCTCAACGCGGCGAAACGTTCCAGCGCGAGCGCGTTCTCACCGGCGTTCTGCGCGATCTCACCGAGCCCGGACAGAGCCAGGATGTGTGCCTCCCGGTCACCGATCACGGTGGCGTCACGCAGTGCGGTCTCGCCGGCCTCGCGCGCTGCGGCCAGATCGTACTCACGGGACAGGGCAAGCGTGCGCAGGGCGGCCAGCCTCGCCGCGATCTCCGGGGGGGCGCCCCCCAGGGCAAGAGCGGCTTCGGTCCGGCGGCGCAGTTCACCGGCGAGGTCCATGCTCCACAGCGTCCCGCCGAGGGCGGCCTGCAGCCGACCGAATACCTCCAGCGGTGGCCGGGCGGCCAGTAGCTCGTCACCCGTGGACAGGGCGTCCCGGCTCCTGCCGGCTCGGGTCAGGACGAGTATCGTCTGCTCACCCACTGCGAACCTCAGCGGCCGTACCGACGGCACCAGGGCCAGGGCACGCCTCATGAGGTCGGCCGCAAGGTCCGGGGTGACCGCCAGTACGTCATCAGCCGCACGCTGAAGCAGCGCCACGGCTTCCACGTCTCCGGGCACGGCACCCCGCAGAACGTGGGGCACCGCGTCGATCGGCTGGTGTCCCGCGGCGACCAGGACACGTGCGGCTTCTCGGTGCAGTGTTTTGCGGGCCGACGGGAGAATGTCGGCGTAGACCGCCTGGCGCAGGAGATCATGCCTGAAGGCCAGGTGCTCACCGTCATCATCGAGGAGCCCCGCGCGCACGGCTTCCTCAAGCGCCGCGATGAGTGTGGCGGGCGGCCGGTCGCAGAGTGCGGCGGCGTCCCGCAAGCCGAAGGTGCGTCCCAAGACCGCGCCCATCTGGAGGAAGCGCAGTGTGTCGGGTTTCATGGACCTGAGTCTGCTGCGGACGCCCACCACGAGTCCCGGGGGCACGAAGTCGTCCGTCGCCTCGGCGGTGCGCAGACCCGCGAGCATCTCGACGGCAAGAAACGGGTTGCCGCCCGCTCCGTCGAGCAGTTCACGGACCCGCTCGTCGACCGCTGCCCCGAGTGCGTCGTCGGCCAGTTGAGTGATGGCCTCGCCGGTCAGGGGGCCCAGGGGCACCGTGACTGTCGTGAAGCTTCCGGCCGCGGCCGCGACGATCTCCTCTGCCGGGCCCGCAGGCTCCCGTCGCCCGGTCAGTATCCACAGCACCGGCGAGGTTCGCAGACGCGTCGGAAGCTGCTGCAGGGCGAATCGGCTCAGCGGGTCGGCCCATTGCACGTCGTCCAGACCGATCAGTACGGGCACATCGCCCGCTCTGGCTTCAATCACTTCGGCGAGGCGTTCCACCAGCCAGATCCGTTGGTCATGATTGCGGGCGAGGTCGGCGAAGACATCGCCGGACAGCAGCGGCTGTTCACCTTGCAGGACGCATGCTGCCAACGACGACAGCGGCACGATGTGATGCAGTTCATCGGCCTTGCCGACGCTGACGGAGAAGCCTGTGGCCCTGGCCTGGGAGACGACTTCGGCGAGCAGCGTGGTCTTGCCGATACCGGGTTCGCCCTGAATGAGTGCCATCCCGGCGCTTCCGGCGCGGGCCACAGAGTTGATCAGTGTCTCGAGCTCTGCGAGCTCGGCCTCCCGTCCGCGCAGACCGCTACGGGACAGTGGCCTGCCTGCTCCTGCCATCCTCAGAACCCACTCCGTGCGCACCAGCCTGCCGAAGCCGGTCTTCCTCCACGCCGACGGGTGGCTTCGCTCTTCCGCAGGCCATGACGTTCGGTCACCCGGCCTCGGGTGACCTGAGTCCCGTCCGAGGCATTCGCCGGCTCCCCGGGCGCGGCGAGAGATCGCGTCCTGCGGCGACCTGTGTCCCCGTCGGCCGGGAACCGGACCGTCTCGATCACAAGGGTCACGGGCACATGCGTTGTGCGGTGGACACTTGTCTCTCCGTGCACTCTAGCTGTTCCCTGTGCGCACCCGGACGGCTGCACCACCATGGTCTCTCCGTCAGCGTCCAGGCAGCGTGAGAGACGACGGAGCCGAGCTCGTACACGGTGTCCCGGCCGAGTACCGGCATGACCTGTACCCCCATGTCGACGAGGTTCGCGGCCAGGGGCGACGCACAGATCTCTTCCTCGAACGGCGTCCCACCCGGTAGCACGGCAGTGGCCGGGTATCCGGCTCGTTCGCCGGCGTCCGGCAGTCGTTTCCCGTCTCGAGGCGGACCAGTCCCGCAGGGTGCGGCAGCGTTCCGGCCGTCCGGACGTCCTCTTGATCGACAGCCCGACAGGCGTCAACAACGCTCAGGAGCAATACACCTGGCCGTCTGTCATGAGCCTCAGCTCGACCGGCCATGCGAAGGCGTTGCCGCCCAGGCTGTCGCGGTGCTCGGCCTGCCCGTTGAACAGCCGGCGCACGGCCTGCCGGCCCGTGTGTGGACAGGGAGCGACTCCCCGACCCCGTGTCGGAGACATCGCTCGGCCGTGATGCTCGACGAAGCACCGAGCGGGTCGCCGCGCGCGACAGACAACACGGCCGGGGGAAGGCCGGCTCAGCGAGTGGTGGCCCGGACTGCGTCCTCGATCAACTCGATGACGGTCTCCGGGTGAGCGAGCGTCACCAGGTGGGAGGAGGCGACCTCAACGATGGTCATGCCGGCCCGTTGATAGCCGTAACGCTGCACTTCAGGGCTGATGGCGCGGTCCGCTGTGGCGACCAGCCCCCAGGACGGCTTGGTCTTCCACGCAGCCATCGGTGCTTTCTCGGTGAGAGCCTGCACGGCAAGCGGACGCTGGGAGACCGCGAGAACGGCCGCGATACGCGGGGCGACGTCGGCGGCGAAGACGGAGGGAAATCTGTCGATCTCGACCGTCACGTCGGTGCCCTGCGTGGTGGAGCCATCGATCGGAACGGGTGTGTGGACGAGCGCGCCAAGGAGGTCGGAGGCAGCAAAGCCGCTCTGCAGGTCCATCAGGCTCTCGCACGCGTCTGGGGCGTAGCCGGCCACGTAGACCAGCGCTCGGACGTTGTCCTCCGTCCCCGCGACGGTGATCACGGCACCGCCGTAGGAGTGTCCGACCAGGACGACCGGGCCGTCCGTCTCACGGACGAGCAAGGCGATGTGGGCGGAGTCGCCGAGCAGACCACGATTGGGGACCGCCGGAGCCGTCACGTCCAGGCCACGTGCGATCAGCTCGGGGATGACACGGGCGAAGACGGAGGCGTCGGCGAAGGCGCCGTGGACCAGCACGACGGTCGGGCGGCCCGTACGGGACATGGCACAGCTCCCTGCTGTGGAGGTGATCGGCTGGTGCGGTCCGGGAGGTCGGGCGAGGCCCGCCGGCTGTATCGGAACGAGCGGCTCTGTGAGATACGGGCGGGTCGGGCTCGGTGCCTTCACGAGCCGGACCGGAGCAGGCGGGACCCGAACCGGGACCATGGGTCACGGGCTTGAACAGCACGTTAGAGGCCTTCCGCGACGACCCCTTGTCCGGAGGTGAACCACCTGTGATCCCTCCGCGCATGGCAACGGCCGAGTCGACACACCGGTCACGCCCGCTCGGGCACCTCGACAAGTCGTGTTGCGAACTCGTGGGAGCCTCGCGCAGCAGCACGTCGGGACGCGCCCTCCTTCTCGCACTTCCAGGCAAGAAGCGATGCACTCAAGAACAACACGGGACGAGATGCCCTGACTAGCGTGATGCCGTCCCGTGCAGCGCATGCCGCGAAACGCCTGGGCATCAGCCGCCGAAGAGCCGATCCCCTCCGCACGGCGCCCCGCCTCATCGAGTCGGAGCACGTCTCTGCGCGCACCAGTCACACCGAACGAAGGAAGAGACCTTGCCTTACATCACCGTAGGTCGGGAGAACTCCACCAGCATCGACCTCTATTACGAGGACCATGGCACCGGCCGGCCGGTCGTCCTGATCCACGGCTTCCCGCTCGACGGGCATTCCTGGGAACGGCAGAGCGCCGCGCTGCTGGACGCGGGCTACCGTGTGATCACGTACGACCGTCGCGGCTTCGGACAGTCCAGCCAGCCGACGACCGGATACGACTACGACACCTTCGCGGCCGATCTGAACACCGTGCTGGAGACGCTCGGCGTGCAGGACGCCGTCCTGGTCGGGTTCTCCATGGGCACCGGAGAGGTCGCCCGGTACGTGTCCACCTACGGTTCCGCGCGGATCTCCAAGGTCGCCTTCCTCGCCTCGCTGGAGCCCTGCCTGCTCAAGACCGACGACAACCCTGACGGAGCCGCTCCGAAGGAGTTCTTCGACGGCGTCGTCGCGGCCGTCAAGACGGACCGCTACGCGTACTACACGGACTTCTACAAGGACTTCTACAACCTTGATGAGAACCTCGGCTCGCGCATCAGCGAGGAGGCCGTGCGCAACAGCTGGAACGTCGCGGCGGGCGGCGGCTTCTTCGCCGCGGCCGCCGCGCCGTCCACCTGGTACACCGACTTCCGGGCCGACATCCCGGCCATCGACGTGCCGGCCCTGATCCTGCACGGTACGGGTGACCGGATTCTGCCGGTCGAGGCGACAGGACGGCCGTTCCACAAGGCACTGCCGTCCGCCGACTACGTGGAGATCGAGGGCGCCCCGCACGGACTGCTGTGGACCCACGCGGAGGAGGTCAACAGCGCGCTCCTCACCTTCCTGAGCAAGTGAGCCCGCCGCAGGCCCGCCCGGCGGGCCTGCGGATCGAGAGCGCCGTCGTGGTCACTGGCAACAGGGACCCCGATGGCGCTCCCGCGCGTTCGAGAGCCCGCCGGGCCGACGGCACCGGCCATGAACGGCACTCTGCGGCACACCCGTGAGCCTGCGCCCGTGTGTTCATTGCCGCTGTCTCACGGTGACCACCGTGACCAGTCCGCCCAGGAACACGCCGGCGACGAGCGCGGGCGCCGGCGACCACGCTGCCAGCAGTACGCCGACCGCGGTGACGACGAACGGGACGCGTTCGGCCACCCGATGCTGGTGCGGCCGCAGGTGTACGGCCCAAACCGTGATCAGGAAGAGGGCAGCCGGGACGGTGACCGCCATTCCGGCGCCGACCGACGATGCGCCGGGGTGGCGAGTGACGTGATCGGCGTATGCGGCCAGGCCCGCGCCCTCCGCGGTGGCCGAAGCGAAGATCAGGTAGTGGCCGTAGGCCCAGGTGAACCGCCTGCGGGGAGCCTGGTGCGTCGTTGCGAGCAACGCGGGCGCGGGCTTGGCGAAGTACAGCCACCACATGGCATAGGCCATGAGCAGGCCGCCGGCGGCCAGCGCGTACAGCGCACCGGTGCCCTGATGCCGGTCGAACGCCCCCCGCACCGTGACGGTGGCAGCCGCGACGGACTCGCCGAGCACGATGAGGGTGAACAACTCGTAGCGTTCGGCAATGTGGTGCGGATGCCACGGGGTCATTCCCGCGGACTGCGCCCAGACGGGGACCAGAACCTCCGCGAGGATCATCACCGCGGCTCCGGGCAGCCGGGCCTCGGCGGGGAGAAACAGCAGTGCGACCCAGCCGAGTTGGCAGACCGTGATTCCGGCAGCGAAGCGGAGCGTGGCTTTCCGTCGAGCCGGGTCCGAGAACGCGGCCCGCAGCCACAGCGCGGCCAGTGCCGTACGCAGCACCACATAGCCGAGGGTGATGACCAGCAGGTCCCCGTCCTCGAAAGCGCGGCTGACGCCGGCGGCAAGGATGAGGGAGCCCGTGATCTGTACCAGTACCGTCAGCCGGTAGGGGGTGTCGTCGGGGTCGTAGGCGGAGGCGAACCAGGTGAAGTTCATCCAGGCCCACCAGATGGTGAAGAAGACCAGCGCGAAGCGCAGGGCACCGGCCAGGTGGTGCCCGTGTGCCAGCGCCTCGTGGAGGCCCTCCGACGCCTGCGCCACCGCGACGACGAAGCACAGGTCGAAGAAGAGCTCCAGCGGGGTCGCGGAGCGGTGCGGCTCTCCGGGGTCGCGACCTGACATGGTGCGCCACCGTCGAGCGGCGGGAACGGTCCAGGACGACTTCATGCGGCTCAGCGGAGGGCTCCCAACGCCGTCCCGACCGCCCGGTGGAAGGTGGGATAGGTGTAGATCATGTGCCGGAGGCGGTCGACGGGCACCGCGGCGTGGACGGCGACGTTCAGCCCGTACAGCACCTCACCGCCCGCGGGCCCGGCCGATGTCGCCCCGACCAGCACGCCGCGGTCGGCGTCCTCGACCAGCTTGATGAACCCCTCACCGCCGGGCCCATGGATCCAGCCACGCGTGGAGGAGGCCAGGGGCAGCACACTGGTGGCTACCCGCATTCCCCGTTCCCTCGCCTGTTGCTCGGTCAGCCCCACGGCTGCGATCTCGGGGTCCGTGAAGGTGACCCGTGGCAGCGCCCGGTAGTCGGCGTCGGGACCGGGCCGCCCGAGGATGTCCCGAACGGCGATCTCCGCCTGATACATCGACACATGGGTGAAGGCACCCCGCCCGGTGATGTCGCCGACAGCCCACAGCCCCTCCGCGGCCCGCATCTGACCGTCCGTGGAAACAGCCGGCGCCGCGGGATCGAGCCCCACCGTCTCGACTGCCAGTGCGGTCAGGTCGACATGACGCCCCGCCACGACGAGCAGCCTCTGGGCGTGCAATGCCTTCGCGCCGTCGCCCAGCAGCACGGTGAACATGGCACCGTCATGACCCACCTGCCGGGCCCGCGCACCGGTGAGGACACGGACGCCATCCGCGCGGAGGGCCTCCGCGGCCAGTTCCCCTGCTTCCGGCTCCTCCCGCGACAGCAGCCGGTCCTGCCCCTCGATCACCGTGACGTCACACCGGAACCGAGCGAACACCTGGGCTATCTCCACACCGGCGGCGCCTCCCCCCAGGACGATCATCGACGTAGGCAGTTCCCGGGTCGCCATCGCGTCGCGATTCGTCCAGTACGGCGTTTCCGCAAGGCCCGGCACCGACGGGACCCGGGGCCGGGTTCCGGCGGCGAGCACGACACCGCGCCGGGCCCGCAAGGTGCGGCCCCCGACGGTCACCCGGCCAGGCCCCGCCAGACGCCCCGTTCCACGGACAAGCCGACCGCCCTTGGCCACCAGCCGTTCGACCGCCACCTGGTCGTTCCCATCGTGGGTGGCCTCGTCGCGGATGCGTCCGGAGACCTTGGCCCAGTCGGCAGTGACCTCCGTTTCACCGGCGAGGCCGGGAACCCGGCCGGCCTCGGCCAACAGATTCCCGGCCCGGATCATCATCTTGCTGGGCACGCACGCCCAGTACGGGCACTCGCCCCCGACCAGTTCCGCTTCGACTCCCACCACGTCCAGCCCCGCCTCGGCCAGCGTGCCCGCGACGTACTCGCCGCCGGGCCCCAAACCGACGACCACCACGTCCGCCTGCTCGTCCATGCTCATTGCCGTACCTCGTTCCGCCTGTCTCCGGGCGTAGTCGTCCGGCGAGGCTAGAGAGCCCTGGAGGAGGGGATCAGTCCTCCGGTGCACGGAGGTTGGCCCGAGAGCGAATGCCCGTGGCGGGCGGCGGGCACAGTGCGCTGACGGGTACCACCGCATGCGCTGCCGAGCAAGGCGGTCTTGTCGCGCCGCCTAGCGTCACTCGGGTACACCCAGCACGGCACCGCAGGAGGCGGATCATGACCACCAGCTCCCATCACGTGAGCGGCAGCCAGCCGTGGCTGCACCAGAAGGGCGAGGTGATCCAGGACTTCGGGACCGTCAAGCAGTTCCCGCTCGGCCTGTCGTACGAAGCCCGCATGTACTCCTGCCAGCGTCTGAACAAGGTCCTCGCGGACACGCAGATCCTCTACGGCCTGTACAAGAAGCACCACTGGCTGATGCGCGGCGCGACCTTCTACCAGTTGCACCTCGTGCTGGACAAGCACGCGGGCGAACAGTTGGAGCTCGTGGACACCATCGCCGAACGCATTCAGTCCCTGGGCGGCGTCGCGGTGGGGGACCCCCGGCACGTCGCGGAGATCACTTCCATTCCGCGGCCCCCGGACGGTGTGGAGCAGGTGCCGGCGATGCTGTCACGGCTGCTGGAGGCTCACGAAACCATCCTGGTCGAGGCCCACGACGCCGCCGCGCGCACCGGCGAGCTGGGAGACGACGGCACCAATGACCTGCTGGTCTCGCAGGTGGTGAGGACGGGCGAACTCCAGGCCTGGTTCGTGGCCGAGCACCTGGTCGACACGCCCCTCGTCCGCTCCTGAACCGGCGAGGACGCCCGTGCCGCGGCCCTGGCGGGCCCACGGTGCGGCGGTGGCGGGCGTCTTCGTGGTCCAGTCCGCGGTGTCAGGCACGGGCCGAGCTCTCGAAGGAATGGGGCATCACCCTTTTTTGACGACGCCGCCGCCTGCCCTCTGCGCATCGGCTGAACCGACGCAATCACCCTGCTTTTCACATCCGACAGGACAGTACTGATGTCACAAGGACAACCCGGAGTCGTGGGCATGCAGTTCGGCATCTTCACCGTCGGCGACGTCACCCCGGACCCGACCACGGCACGTATGCCGACCGAGCATGAGCGCATCAAGGCCATGGTCGCCATCGCGCTCAAGGCCGAGGAGGTCGGGCTCGACGTCTTCGCGACCGGCGAGCACCACAACCCGCCCTTCGTGCCCTCGTCGCCGACCACCATGCTCGGCTACATCGCGGCCCGCACCGAGCGGCTGATCCTCTCCACCTCCACCACCCTCATCACCACCAACGACCCGGTAAAGATCGCGGAGGACTTCGCGATGCTCCAGCACCTGGCCGACGGCCGGGTGGACCTGATGCTGGGACGCGGCAACACCGGCCCGGTCTACCCCTGGTTCGGCAAGGACATCCGCGAGGGCATCAACCTCGCCGTCGAGAACTACGCCCTCCTGCACCGCCTGTGGCGCGAGGACGTCGTCGACTGGGAGGGCAAGTTCCGCACCCCTCTCCAGGGCTTCACCGCCACGCCCCGCCCGCTGGACGGCGTACCGCCCTTCGTCTGGCACGGCTCGATCCGCTCCCCCGAGATCGCCGAGCAGGCCGCTTACTACGGCGACGGCTTCTTCCACAACAACATCTTCTGGCCCGCCGACCACACCAAGCGCATGGTCGAGCTGTACCGGACGCGCTACGCCCACTACGGGCACGGCACACCCGAGCAGGCGATCGTCGGCCTCGGCGGCCATGTGTTCATGCGGACGAACAGCCAGGACGCGGTGCGCGAGTTCCGCCCCTACTTCGACGCCGCCCCCGTCTACGGGCACGGGCCCTCGCTGGAGGACTTCACCGAGCAGACCCCGTTGACGGTCGGCTCGCCGCAGCAGGTCATCGAGAAGACGCTGGCCTTCCGCGAGTACGCCGGCGCCTACCAGCGCCAGCTGTTCCTGATCGACCACGCCGGGCTCCCCCTGAAGACCGTCCTCGAGCAGCTCGACCTGCTCGGCGAGGAGGTCGTGCCGGTGCTGCGCGAGGAGTTCGCCAAGAACCGCCCGGCGAACGTGCCGGACGCGCCGACCCACGCCTCGGTGCGTGCCGCCAAGGAGTCCGAAGAGAGCCGGGAAAAGGTGACGACCGCATGAAGCTCGTCGTCGTTTCGGCCGGACTGAGCGTCCCGTCCTCCACCCGGCTACTCGCCGACCGCCTCGCTGCGGCGGCCGCGCGGGCCGTGACCGCACCGGAACCCGCCCCTGCCGACGTCCATGTGCTCGAACTGCGTGACCTCGCCGAGGAGATCGCGCACACCTTCACCAACGGCTTCCCCGGGCAGAAGCTGTCCGCTGCCTTCGACGCGGTGCGCGCCGCGGACGGCCTGATCGTCGTCACACCAGTGTTCTCAGCCTCTTACAGCGGCCTGTTCAAGTCCTTCTTCGACGCCCTCGGTGCCACCGACGACAACGCCGTCGCAGGCAAGCCCGTCCTGATCGCCGCCACCGGCGGCACCGCTCGTCACTCGCTGGTCCTCGATCATGCCCTGCGTCCCCTGTTCGCTCACCTGAAAGCCGTCGTTGTCCCCACTGGCGTGTACGCCGCCTCTGAGGACTGGGGCGCCGCAGGGCTCGGACAGCGTACGGAGCGCGCGGCCGGGGAACTGGCGGCGCTCATGGGTGGACTGTCCGCCACACGCCCGCCCCAGCGCGACTCCTTCGAGTACGTCACCCCGTTCGAGGATCGACTCGCTGCGCTCAACCCTGTTTCCAGCCCTGACGAAGCGCGCCACGCCTTGGAAACATGAGGCCTTGCGCATGGTGTGTTCCGTCCGAACGCCGGTGCTGCCGGGGTCGGTCGACTGAGGGATGGCCCGTGCGCTGCCAGGCCAGTCGCAGTGCGCTCACCAGAAATCGGGTCGGGTTCGACCGACGTAGCGTGACTGGCGAAGCAGCCGCAGCACGTGCAGTTCGTGCACCTCGCCGACGTCCACATCCGGCTTGTGCGCGCGGCCTTGACGTAAATCCCACGCTGTACGCCCCGCAGGAGGTTGTCGAAAGGTGTCCACTATGCCGGTAGGCGGGCTGGTTCCCCGCGCCACCGACGTTGCGGCGGACCTCGTCGTCCGCAATGCCAAGATCCATACCGGTGATCCCCGCCTCCCGCAGGCCGAGGCGATCGCCATCCGCGACGGTGTCATCACTGTCGTCGGCGGTGACAAGGACGTGGCCGACACGATCGGTCCCGCCACGAGGGTGGTCGACGCGCTCGGACGCAGGATGATCCCCGGTCTCAACGACTCGCATCTGCACGTGATCCGGGGCGGTCTGAACTACGTGCTGGAGCTGCGCTGGGATGGCGTCCGCACCCTGCGCCAGGGCCTGGCGATGTTGCGGGAGCAGGCGGCCCGCACTCCCAAGGGCCAGTGGGTCAGGGTGGTCGGTGGTTGGTCGGCCGAGCAGTTCGCCGAACGGCGACTGCCCACGGTCGCAGAACTCAACGCCGCTGCGCCGGACACCCCGGTCTTCGTTCTGCACCTGTACCAGTCCGCGATCCTCAATCGCGCGGCGCTCAAGGCCGCGGGCTACGACAAGGACACGCCCGATCCACGGGGTGGGCAGATCGTGCGGGGACGTGACGGCGAGCCCACGGGGATGCTGCTGGCGGCTCCGAGCGCTCTGATCCTCTACTCGACCCTGGCCAAGGCGCCGGTGCTGGACGAGGAACACCGCAAGACGTCCACCCGCCACTTCCTGCGGGAGCTGAACCGGTTCGGGCTCACATCGGCGATCGACGCGGCGGGCGGGTTCCAGAACTTCCCCGACAACTACGAGACGGTCACGGAACTGGCCAGAGCGGGCGAACTGTCCCTGCGCATCGCCTACCACCTGTTTCCGCAGACCGCGGGCCAGGAGATCGACGACCTCACCCGGTGGATCGGCATGGTCCGCCCCGAGGACGGCGACGAGTGGCTGCGGCTGAACGGCGCCGGGGAGAACCTCACGTGGGCGGCGGCGGATTTCGAGAACTTCGCCGAGCCACGCCCCGAGCACTCCCCCGACTACGAGGTGGAGTTCGAGAAAGCCGTGCGCCTCCTCATGGAGAACGGCTGGGGCTTTCGCCTGCACGCCACCTACGACGAGACCATCCGCCGTGACCTGACCGTGTTCGAGAAGCTCGCCACGGAGGGGCTCTTCCCCGGCGGCAACCGGTGGCTGTTCGACCACGCGGAGACCGTGTCGGCCGACAGCCTCGACCGCATCGTCGCCCTGGGCGGTGCCATGTCGGTGCAGAACCGTCTGTCCTTCCAGGGTGAGGCGTTCGTCCGCCGCTACGGGATCGGAGCCGCCGCCGACGCTCCGCCGATCCGGGCGATGCTGGGCAGGGGCATGACCGTGGGCGCCGGCACCGACGCCACCCGCGTCTCGTCGTACAACCCCTGGATCGCACTGCACTGGCTGGTCACCGGCCGTACGGTCGGCGACCTGACCATCCACCCGCCGCACAACAGGGTCGACCGGCAAACGGCACTGGAGATGTTCACCACGGCCGGTGCCGCGCTCACCGGCGAGCAGGACCTCAAGGGTGTCCTGCGGCCGGGCTTCCTCGGAGATCTCACCGTGCTGTCAGAGGACTACTTCGCGGTGCCCGACCCGGAGATCGCGCACATCGAGGCCCTGTTGACGGTCGTCGGCGGCCGCATCGTCTACGCCGCCGGCGAGTACGAGGGCATCGACGAACAGATGCCCCGGGTGACCCCCGAGTGGAGCCCGGTGGCGCACTTCGGCGGCTACCAGGCGACACCGGTCCCGGGCAGGTCGGGAGTCCGCCAGGCCGAGCTCCTCGGCGAGGCCGCCGCCGAGTCGGAACTGCACCGCCAGTGGCGCGCCCGCCACGGCATCGCCCCCGAGACCGACAGCCCGGTCCTCGACCCCTGCTTCTTCTGAGCCAGGCATACACAACCACCCGGCCCCAAGCCCTTCTTTTCATGGTCGCAGACGACCGTCCGCGACCTCCAATCTCTGATGGAAAGGCATTCTCATGGTCGACATCGCCGAGGTCACCGCTGCTCCCAGCCCCGACCTGCTGACCCCCGACAACTGCGCGGTGCTGTTCGTGGACCACCAGCCGCAGATGTTCTTCGGCACGGGCAGCGGCGACCGCACCGCCATCATCAACGCGACGGTGGGTCTGGCGAAGGCCGCCAAGGTCTTCGACGTTCCCACGGTCCTGAGCACCGTAGCCGCCGAGTCCTTCTCCGGCCCGCTCATGCCGCAGCTCGCGGACGTCTTCCCCGGTCAGAAGATCGTCGACCGCAGCACGATGAACGCCTGGGAGGACGTGGCCTTCGTCGAGGCCGTCAAGGCGACCGGCCGCAAGAAGCTGGTCATCGCCGGGCTGTGGACCGAGGTCTGCGTCGTCCTGCCCGCACTGTCCGCGCTCGCCCAGGGCTACGAGGTGTACGTCGTCACCGACGCGTCCGGCGGCGTCAGCCCACAGGCCCACGAGCACGCCGTCCAGCGGATGGTCCAGGCCGGAGTGGTGCCGGTGACCTGGGTGCAGGTGCTCCTCGAGCTCCAGCGCGACTGGGCTCGTACGGAGACGTACCTGCCTGTCATGGACGTCGTGAAGGAGCATGGCGGCACTTACGGTCTCGGCGTCGTCTACGCGCAGGCCGTCATCGGCGAGCACGCCGCCGGCTGACGCGCCTCACACGATCGACAACGGACGTCAGGGACGGGCACAGCGCGATGGACAGCGGACTGTTGGTGCTCCGGCTGGTGGTGGGACTCCTCCTCGCCGGGCACGGAGTGCAGAAGGTCAGTCACCGGCTGGGCGGCAACGGCCTGGCCGGCGGCACCGAGGAGTTCCGCCGTGACGGCTTCCGCGGTGGGAGACTCACCGCCCTCGCCGCGGGCGGCAGCCAGATCGGTGCCGGCCTGTTCCTGGCGGCCGGCCTCCTCACTCCCATGGCGGCGACGGCCGCCATGGGAGTGATGACGGTGGCCGGCACCGTCAAGTGGCACAAGGGGCTGTGGGTGCAGAACGACGGCTACGAGTACCCGCTGGTGCTCGTCACCGCCTCCGCAGCCGTGGCCCTCACCGGTCCGGGACGCTGGTCTGTCGACCACCTCCTCGGGCCGGCCCCCTGGCCGCTGTGGCTCTCCGTATCGGCGATCGTCATCGGCCTGATCAGCGGACTGCTCACCCGCACGTTGCTGAATGATCCCGCGATGAGCGACGGGACGACGAAGGAAAGGACGGGGCATGCGAAGGCTGTTGACTGACGCCGCCAACACACTCGTCCCCCCGAAGGGCGACCGGCACGGCCCCCTGCCACCTCTGATGCTTGTGCTGACAGTGGTGACCGGCCTCATCGATGCCGTGAGCTATCTGGCCCTCGGGCGGGTCTTCGTCGCCAACATGACCGGCAACGTGGTCTTCCTGGGTTTCGCCCTGGCAGGCGCGCCCGGCCTGTCCGTACCAGCGTCCATCGTCTCGATGGTGTCCTTCCTCGTCGGAGCGCTGGCGGGAGGGCGGTTCGGCACCCGGTTCGCCGCACACCGAGGCCGCCTGCTGACCACGACGACGGCCCTCCAGGCCGTACTGGTCGCCGGGTCAGTGGGCGCGCTGGTCCTCGCACACGGCGAGGTGACCAGCCCGGCCCGATACACCCTGATCGTGCTGCTCGGCATCGCCATGGGCATGCAGAACGCCGTCGCACGACGTCTCGGGGTCCCGGACCTGACCACCACCGTCCTGACTCTTACCCTGACAGGACTGGCTGCGGACTCCTCCCCTGCCGGCGGGCCCACCCCCCGGCCTGGCCGACGCATTCTTTCCGTGCTCGCCATGTTCCTCGGAGCCCTTGTCGGAGCCCTGCTCCTGGGGCACGCCGAACTCCTCCACATCCTGGTTCTCGTCCTGCTTCTGCTCATCGTCACCTCGGTGGCCACCCACCGCCTGTCGGCCTCCGACCCCGCGTGGACCAGGCCCGCTGCATGAAGCTCGACACTCGTTCAGACGGCCGCCAGCCTCCCCGTTGTCCTGCTCGCGCTGCCCGCTCTGCCCGCTCTGCCCGCTCTGCCTGGTCGGTCGGCCACAGTGCGCACCGGGGCTAGGGCCTGTCGTTTGGATCAGGTCGGCCGGGAGTGACTGCGCCTCTCGGCCGACCCGAGCGGGGCGTGGTGCGTGCAGCTGCAAGGCGGAGGAGGGCGTCAACGCGGAGCGTTGACAACCGACGACAACGCGGCAGATGTGCGTGCCACGCCCCGCGACGCCGGCATGATCCAAACGACAGGCCCTAGACGCGGCGGAGTTGGAATCGCTGGTGGGTGCCACCAGTGGCCGCCCACTGGGAGATGCGGGCTCCGTCGGCGGTGGAGGCTTCCCACACGTCCAGGGCGAGGCCGCTCAGCCGGTTGACCAGACTGATCACGCCACCGCCGTGGTCGACGATCCGCCACTGCTGGCCGGTGGCGTCGGTATCGGGCTGCTGGGTGATGTCGGCGCCGCTGCTGCTACCGGCGACGTGCAGGACCAGACCACTGTGCGCCACCCGGATCCTGTAGTGCCCGCCGTCGGAGGGCAGGAACGCGAAGTGCTGGTTGAGGCCGGTGGTGATCTGCCACTGGATCAGCCGCGCACCGGCGGTCATGGACGCACCGTCGATGTCGGCGGCCTTGCCGCTGTGCTGGGCGACCAGCCGATAGGCCACGCCGGCCTCCACCGGCCCCGACCTGAGGGCGGACGCGCGGTAGGTGGTGCCGGCCTGGCCGGCGAACTCGATGAGGTCGGCCTCCAGCCGCTTCGGCTGGACCGGCTCGCCGCTCGAATCGTCCTTCAGCGTGAACTCGCCGGCGAAGATCCGGCCGCGCACCCGGACGGCACCGGTTCGGTCGGGTGTGACGACGAACTCGGTCCGGCCGCTGCTCCACTCGGCGCCGACGGTGTATCCGCCCCGGCCGCGCAGTCCGCTCACACGCCCGGCGGGCCAGGCGGCCGGCACCGCCGGCAGCACGTGCAGTTCGCCGTTGTGGCTCTGCAACAGCATCTCCGCGATGCCCGAGGTGGCGCCGAAGTTGCCGTCGATCTGGAACGGTGGGTGCAGGTCGAACATGTTGGGCGCGAGCCGGTCCGTCCGCACCAGGTCCCGGATCAGCTTGTGGGCCCGGGCGCCGTCCTCCATCCGGGCCCAGAAGTTGATCTTCCACGCGAGCGACCATCCCGTCCCGTCGTCACCGCGCAGCTCCAGCGTCCGCCGCGCGGCCTCGTGCAACTGGGGTGTCCCGCGCTTGGTGATCTGGTTGCTCGGATGCAGACCGTACAGGTGGGAGACGTGCCGGTGCGTCCGCTCGGTCTCCACCCAGTCGGCCAGCCACTCCTGGACGTTGCCCCTGGAGCCGACCCGCGTCGGCGCCAGCCGCTCCCGGGCCGCCAGTGCCTGAGCGCGGAAGGCGGCGTCCACGCCGAGGATCTCGCCGGCGCGGGCGACGCCGCTGAAAAGGTCGCGCAGGATCTGGTTGTCCATGGTGGGCCCCGCGCAGACGGTGGCGTTCGCATGGTGAGCGAGCTCCGGGGAGTTCGACGGGTTGGTGACCAGGTATCCGAGCGACGGGTGGGCGACCAGGGTGTCGAGGAAGAACTGGGCGGCACCCTTCAGGGCCGGATAGTTCGAGCGGAGGAAGTCGATGTCACCGGTGAACAGGTAGTGGTCCCAGATCAGGGTGGCCAGCCATGCGCCACCGGTCTGCCACATCCCCCACCGCGCTTCGTCGACGACCGAGGCGCCCCGCCACGCGTCGGTGTTGTGATGTGTCACCCAGCCGCCGGCACCGTACTGCGCCTGGGCCACCCGGGCGCCGGTCACGGTCAGGTCGTCGATCATGTCGAAGACCGGGAGGAAGCATTCGGAGAGGTTCGTGGTGTCGGCGGGCCAGTAGTTCATCGGCAGGTTGGCGTTGACCGTGAACTTCGAGTCCCAGGAGGGAGCCATCTGGTCGTTCCAGATGCCCTGAAGGTTCGCCGGCTGGGTGCCCGGCCGGGAGGACGAGATCAGCAGATACCGGCCGAACTGGAACAACAGGGCGGAGAACTGCGGGTCGTTGACTTGCGCGTGCCGGGCGATCCGTACGTCGGTCGGCTGGTCGGCCGCCGTGGTACGTCCCAGATCGACCGACACCCGGTTGAACAGCGCCTGATAGTCGGCGAGATGCCGCTTGCGCAGTTCGTCGACGCCGGTGTCCCGGGCGGCGTTGAGGTGGCGCCGCGCGATCCCCTGGTAATCGCCGTCGACCCTCCGGAAGTCGACGTAGCTGGAGCCGATCGACACCAGCACCGTCACGCTGGTGGCGCCGGAGACCCGCAGCGTGCCGCCCGAGCTGCTGACCGTGCCGCCCGTCACAGCGGCATGGGCCAGGGCGAGGAACCGGACCCGCCCGGTGATGCCCTCCATGGTGCCGGAGACGCCGTCGAGGGCGATCGTGGCCCCGTCCGGGCTGGACACCGTGGTCCGTTGCGGACTGTCGAATGTGGCGTTGAAGGTTATGGAGTCGGCCCGGTCGGCCGTCAGCCGGACCACGATCACCTGGTCGGGTGCGCCGGCGAACACCTCACGCCGGTACCGCACGCCGCCCAGCACGTAGGTCGTGACGGTCGTGGCGGTGGTGAGGTCGAGCGTCCGGTTGTACTGCGAGGCGCCGGTAGCGCTGCCGAAGGAGAGCAGAAGGTTTCCGACCGGCTGGTAGGCCAGTTGTCCGGCCGGGCTGCCCAGCATCGTCTGATTGATCAGGTCCTGCGCCGGCCCCCACTGATCCGCGAAGACCCGCCGCCGGATCTCAGCGATGCTGGCCGCGCCGCGCGTGTTGGCGGAGTCGTACGGACCGCCGGCCCAGACGGTGTCCTCGTTGAGCTGGAGCCGTTCGGTGTCGACGTTGCCGAACACCATCGCGCCGAGGCGTCCGTTGCCGATCGGCAGTGCCCGCAGCCAGTCCGGGCCGGCCGGCTTGTCGTACCACAGGGCGAGGTCGTCGGCGGCCACGACCTCCGGCGGTGCGGCCGAGCCGCCCCTGGCGGTGGCCGTCCACGCACCCGGCACGATCCCTGCTCCAGCCGCCGCCCCGGCGGCGAGAAACCGTCTGCGTGTCACCTCGGACATGTCGTTCTCCCTTCACGGACCGGAGCAGGTCACTGACTTCGGTGATGGCAGACCCCGGCGGCGGCGAACAGGTCAGCGCTCTGCTCCGCCATCGGATCGGCCGCGGCCGGCGGTCACCGTCCACCGTGTCGGGCGTCGCGTCGCGCGTCGGTGTTCTGGATCTGCCACCTCTGGTTGTCGCCGCCCCAGCACGCCCACATCTGCGCCTTGAAGGTGGCGGTGTTCACGTCGAGGCACAGACCGGAGCGAACGCCGCGTATGGTGCCGTCAGCGCCCACGGACCAACGCTGGTTGTCGCCGCCGTTGCACGCCCATGTGCCGACCACGGTGCCGTTCGTCGTCCCGTTGTTGTACGCGTCCAGGCACTTCTGGCCCCCAAGTGCGGTGATCTGTCCGCCGGCCGTCAAGGTCCACTGCTGACCGGCCGTCTGGGCGCACGGGGACACCTGGACCTGGATGTTCGCGGTGGTCCCGCCGGGCAGGTCCAGACAGCGCCCGGTGCCGACGTTGCGCAGCACACTGGTCGGGGCCGGGACGTCGCCGTTCAAGCCCCAGCCGTACCTGAGGCGCTCGCGGCCGCTGGGGCTGGGGGTGCTGAGCGTGAGGTTGGTACCGGTGCCGTGCAGTTTCTGCATGGCATACCAATCGTCGCCCTGGCCGGCGCGTATCTTCCCGCCCAGCCCGGGCCAGTAGACGGAGCCGATGCGCTGTTCCCGGAGCACCGTGGTGGTGGCCCGGAAGTAGCGCACGAAGTTGTCGGTGCTGCCGGCGTCGTGGTAGTTCAGCCCGGTGTCCATCGGCGCGCCGAACTCGTCGACGACAGTGCGGTCGGCACAGGAACCGATCGCGTTCCGCAGGTACGTCACCCACTGGTCGTAGGTCTTCGCGCCGCTGAAGAACGTGTAGTGGTGCAGCGACAGGAACGTCCCGTCGAGGCGGCGGTCGGCGCACATGGACCTGATGTCGGTGTTCAGTCCCGCGCCGCTGACGAAGACGCGGTTCCGCGGAATCGACGGGTGGCCGCTGATCCAGTCGCTCACCACGTTCGCCCACTCGCCGGCGCTGTGCCCACGCGGTTCGTTCATCGGCTCGAAGTAGACGAGGCTGTTGGTGCCGTACCGGGCGAGCACGGTGTCCCACATGGTGTCGAAGGCGCTCGGGCTGACGATGCGACCGTCGCGGGCGGCCACCCCGTCCTCCCAGTAGGAGAGGACGACTTTGAATCCCTTCGCGGTGGCTGCGTCTATCGCACCCGCGTACGCGCTCCACCAGCTCGTCCCGACCGTGTAGGTGTTGATCGGCAGCCGAACGGTGTTGGCGCCGAGGTTGTTCTCGAAGCCGGTGTAGACGGCGTTGGCTTTCGCCACGACCGTCTCGTAGCTGTCGGAGGCGCTCAACCCGTGCAGGACGAGCGGTCCACCGTGGAAGTTGTCACCGAGCCTGGCCCAGTTGACGCCCCGGAACTGGGCGGTGTCGGCGGCGGCCGGCGAAGCGCTCTGGGGCTCGACGACCGCGAGCGCGCTGAAAGCGGTCAGGATGCAGGCGAGCGCCCGGGCGAGGTGGCGCCGGCGACGAGTGTGGGGCATGGTCGTGCCTTCCCGGTGGGGGGTGTGGTCACGTCTGCGCTGTGCGGGATCCGTCGGCGTCGGCCGCCTGCGGGCAGCCGGCCGAGCCGGCGCGGAGTTTGCCCTCTCCGCGCCGGCCCCTCCCAGATCGCTCGCGCAGCAAGCATGTCAGCGTCATGCCGCTGCCGTGGCGCCTGGAAAGCGGCCCCAACGCCACAGCAGGGCGATGCAGTCGCCGCCGGCGTCGGGGTTCATGCCTTGGTACAGGCACTGCAAGTCGAAGTCCGTGTGGTCCACCGCGGCGCCGAAGCAGCGGCCTTTCTCCGCCTCCGAGGCGCTCGATGTGGACGCTTTTCTTGACTTCCGCTATTCAGGTCACGAATGGGGGACGTTACCCGTCGACGACTAGAACATTGACAGATTGCCATGGTCCATTCAAGAGGGAACCATCGATATATTTGGGCCTGAGCCGTCATGCAACAAACCGGAGAAGCGGGACTATTGACGAGCGCCCCGCATAACCATTTCAGGCAATGAATTGGAGTGACGGACGCGTGTGAATCGCGGCAGTTTCCGTTATCGGCGGCCGGTTCAAACAGTCGCAGTCGCCGTGGTTCCGAAGAGCACGGCGTCGTCGCCGAGCGCGAGGATGTGGCTGCCGACTCGATCGGTCACCTCAGGCGACCTGGCCGAGTAACCCGGCCTTGACGCCGGCGACCGCGCCGGCGGGACGGGGAGCAGCGCCAACGCGACGATCAGCCGGTCAAGGGGGACCAGTTCGTCTGCGGCCCGGCCGCAGTCCGCACAGGACCGGATGTGCCGGGTGATGCGCTTGCGCCACAACGTGCTCGGGACGCCGTCCCAGCCCCCCAGCGCGGTGGTCAGCCGCGGGCACCGGGGGCCGGCTTCCAGCGCGGCGACGAGTGACCGGCTCAGCTCCAGTTGGTTGCGCATCCGCTGGACGCGCACACCCGCGTGAGCCACGCTCGTCCCCAGCGCCGCCGCCAGCTCCGCCCTCGTCAGCCGGCCCGCGGCCTCCAGCCACCACAGCGACAGCAGCGCCCGGGCGTCCGGGTCGAGCCATCGACTGGCGCGTACGGTCTTTCGGCGATGACCGGACAGCTCGACGTGGATCAGGGCCAGGTTCTCGGCGTCGGAGTCCGGCGGGTCGGTCATCTCGTCGAGGGGGGCCGTCCGTTCGGCGTCCGCCTGCCGCCGGTGCAGATGGGTGCTGATCTGTCGTGTCGCGATCGTGGCCAACCAGGGACGGAAGCACTCCGGGGTGCGTAACGTGCGCAGCTCGGGAAGTGCCCGCAGCATCGTCTCCTGCACCACGTCGTCGACGTCCGCGAGCTCACCCAGTGCCCTGCGCACGATCGCGTACACCAGCGGCAGGTACGCCGCGGCCAGGTCGTCGAGCGCTCGTGGATCGCCGGCCTGTGCGGCGACGACCAGGCTCGTCTCGTCGGCTCGGCCGGCTCGCATCGCGAGCCCGTGCACGTCGCCTCGGGCGAGACCGTCCCAGGTGCCGCGCACGTCGCCGCCCTCGGATGCGCGGGCACGACCGACTCGGGCGCGGCCGGCTGGTAATGCCTGGCAGCCCGTCATCGCCCCGGCCGTCCGCCGTCGACGGGAAGAACGATGCCGTCGACATGGTCCGCCGCCGGGGAGGCGAGGAGCACCGTGGCCCCGGCGAGGTCGTCGGCGCGCCTGCGGCGACCGGCCGGGATCCGGCCGGGGATCGCCTGGTGGCGCCGGGGGGCCGCGGGTAACGCCTCGGTGTCGCCGGTGGCGATGCAGCCCGGTGCGACGGCCTTGACGTGGGCGACACGCCCGTCCCGCTCCTTCGCCGGGGCCGGCGCCTCGGCGCCCCGGCTCCCGATCTCGAGGGTGCGGGTCCCGCGGTGGACAACCGCCTTCATCGATCCTCCATCCCCATGGTGTCGAAGGTCCCTTCCGCGGTGGATCCGCATGGTCCGGGGGTGACCGCGAGCAGCCGCCGGCCGGCCTGCTCAGGCCGTATGTGCGGTCCGTCGGGCGCGTGTTCCGTTCGCTGACGGGCCGCGCTCATCACCGTTTCGTCGAGGCGGACGCCCAGGCCCGGCGTGTCGCCGAGCACGAAGGCGCCGTCCTCGACGTGCAGGTCCGTCGCGACGCCGATCGGCGGCCGCAGGCCCTGCAGTTCGCTGACGAGGTGGTTGGGCACCGACGTCGCGGCGTGCAGCAGCGCGACAGGCGTGTTGCCGATCGGGCTGACCGGCAGGTCGTAGGCGTGCGCCAGCGCGGCGACACGCAGGAAGTGGGTGACTCCCCAGACCGCGGCCGTCTGGACGATGTCGACGCCTCCCGCCGCGATCAGCGGGCGGAACTGCTCGAGGCCGGTGAGGTTCTCCCCACTGGCGACCGCCGTCCGTACGCCACGGCTGACAGCGGCCAGGCCCTCGGCGTCCCAGCGCCGGACCGGCTCCTCGATCCAGGTCAGGTCGAGTGTGCGTTCCAGTTCACCGACGTGGCGTACCGCCTGCTTGCGGCTCCAGGACTCGTTCACGTCCAGCATGAGCCCTGGCCGCCTCCCGTGCGCGGCCTCCGTCAGGACCTCGCGTACGAGCGCCAGCCGGTGCCGGTCACGCTCGATGTCCAGGCCGCCCTTGAGCTTCGCCGCCCTCAGCCCGCGTTCGGCGTAGACCTGGTAGGCGGCGACGAGCTCGTCGTCGGTGAGGCCGATGTCCAGGCCGGAGGCGTAGGCGTGGACCACGCGGTCGTTGCCGCCGAGCAACCGCCACAGCGGCTCACCCGCGGCCTGTGCCTTGATGTCCCACAACGCCGTGTCGAACGCGCCGATCGTGCCGAACACCACTCCGGCGTGCCCGGCTTTGAAGGTGTGCCGCAGCATGCGGTCGTAGAGGACGGTCACCGCGCGCGGGTCCTGGCCGTCCAGGGCGGCGAAGATCACCTCGGCTTCCACGTGCGGTCCCAGGCCGACTCCGGTGATCCCCTCGTCGGTCTCGACGATGACGACCGGCACGGGCACGTCGCCGTCGGCGTAGACGCCGTTGGCGTCACCGACGGGTCGGCCCCACCGCTGTGCCGTCGTCAGGGTTCTGTACCCGGTGATGCGCATGCGTCAGCCCTTCGTCGCGCCGGCCGTCACGCCGTCGGCGATCTGGCGCTGCAGAAACAGGTAGGTCATCAACACGGGCAGCCCGGCGATCAGGACACCGGCTGCGAAGGTGGGGATGTCGGCGGAGTACTGGCCGCGCAGTGAGGTGATGCCCACCATCAGGGTGCGATGGTCGGCCGACGGCATCATGAGCAGCGAGATGAGCACGTCGTTCCAGCAGAACAGCGCGTCGAGGATGCCCACCGACAGCAGTGCCGGGGCACCCATGGGCAGCATGATGCGCCGGTAGACGCCGTACAGGGTGTTTCCGTCGATTCGTGCGGCGTCGACGAGCTCGGTGGGCACCGCTCGGTAATAGCTCGTCAGCAGGAAGACGGTGAACGGCAGGAACTGCGCGACGTAGGCGAGGACCAGCCCCGGATAGGTGTCGACGAGACCGCCGTCGGCCATGATCCTGGCCAACGGCACCATGATCACCTGGAAGGGGATGAACAGTGCCGCGAGGCAGACCAGAGCCAGCGCGGACGAGCCACGGAACCGCACCTGGGCCAGCGCGAACCCGGCCATGGACCCGATGAGCAGCAACAGCGCCACGGCGCAGGCCACCACGATCACGGAGTTGAGGAAGTACCGCCCCATGCCGACGCTGTTCCACGCGGTGCCGAGGTTGTCCCACCGGAGCGTGCTCGCCAGGGAGAACCGGTCGAGGATGTACTCCCGGCGGGTCTTCATCGCGACGTTGGCGGTGAACAGCAGCGGGTAGACCGTCGCCAGGGCGAGGAGCACCATGGGCACGGCGACCAGCCATCTGCTCCGTCCCAGGCGGGGCATCAGTCCTCCCTCCCCGCCCGGCGCAGCAGGCCGACCTGCAACAGGCCCACGGCCAGCATGACGAGGAAGAGGACGGTGGACGCGGCCGACGCGAGCGCCGGGCGGCTCATCTGCCCCTGCTGGACCCAGATGTAGTACTCCGGCAGGTAGGTCGACCCTTCCGGGCCACCACTGGTCATGACGTAGAGCAGCCCGAACATCGAGGTCAGCATCCCGATCATGGTGGTGACGACGACGAACTGGATGGTGCGGGCCAGACCCGGGATGATGACGTGCCAGATCATCCGGGCGAGTGAGGCGCCGTCGACCCGGGCGGCGTCCAGAAGGGCGGAGTCCAGGGTCGCGAACCCGGCCAGGAACACCACCAGCGCCATCCCCGCCGTCGCCCAGATGTGCACGCCGACGACGGTGAAGAGGGCTACGTCGGGATCGCCGAGCCAGTCGACCGGGCCGACTCCCGAGCCGCCGAGCACGGTGTTCAACGGACCGTCGAAGGCCAGGAGCAGGTTGAAGATCGCGCCGACGATCACCGGTGAGAGCACGGCCGGGAAGAAGTAGACGCTCCGGAAGAACGAATGCCCTGGCACCCGCAGGTGGATGAAGGTGGCGAGCAGTCCCGGGATCGCGACCGCGACCGGCAGCAGCAGCACCAGCCATCCGACGTTGCGCAGCGCGGTGCGGAACAGGGGGTCGTCGATGAGCTCCGCGTAATTGTCGAACCCCACCGTGGTGCCGTTGCGTTCGCCGTCGCCGGTGAAGGAGAAGCTGACACCCAGTCCCAGTGGCCAGAGCCGGAGCACCACGATGATCAGGACGGCGGGAGCGACCAGGACGTAGGGGGCGAGGCGTTCGGCGCGCCGGCCGACCGGTGACATGGCCTCAGCCCGCTTGGTCGGACGCCGCCAGCTGCTTGACCGCCGCGTCAACCGTGACCCATCCGCTCAGCAGTTGCTGAGACAGCCGCCCCATCAGGTCCACGGTCTTGGAGGGCAGGGCCACGTGCAGGGCGGGCTTGCCGCGGTCGATCTCGGACACGATGGTGGCGACGGCTGGGTCACCGCTCGAGACCACCGTGCGGTCGGCCGCGATGGCGCCCGCGTCGGCGTAGAACGACTTCAGTGCGTCGGTGGAGGTCAGGGAGCGCACCAGGTCGGCGGCGACCTCGGGGTCCTTGGTCCACTTCGCGACGGCGTAGCCGATGCCGCCGTCGTAGGGAAGGCTCGGCGTGGCACCGGCCGTGACGACAGGCGACTTCATGACGCCCACGTCGTCGGCGTCGAGGAATTCGGCGAAGTCCTTCCAGTGCCCGGTGTCCGACATCAGCCCGATGACGTGGGCGGCCTTGCTGGACTGGAACACCGCGAACGCGTCGTTGAACATCGCCGTCGAGTTGGCCCCGTCGTTGTTCAGGCCTTTGTCGTTGACCTCTTTCCAGAGCGAGAAGACCCGCTTGACGGCCGGCGAGGACCAGTCCCGTCTGCCGGCGATCCAGTCGTCGTACTCCGCGGGCGACAGCACGCCCGAGCCGAGCCCGGACAGGAAGAACTGGATGCCGATGCCTTCCTTGTTGCCCTGCGCGAAGCACCTGGCACCGGTCGCCTTGGTGATGCTCCGGCAGTCGGCGACGAACTCGTCCCAACCGGCGGCCGGCTGCTCCGGGTCGAGCCCTGCCTTCCGGTAGAGCGACTTGTTGTAGTAGATCGGGTGACCTTGCAAGGTCACCGGAGCGGCGTAGGTCTTGCCGTCCTTGGTGAAGGCCTCCCACCCGGCCAGCCGCTTCTTGTCCTCACGGACGTACTCGTCCAACGGCAGAAGGGAGTTGGCGCGGTCACGGATCTGTCCGCCGCCGTTGAACAGCATGACGTCCGGCCCCTTGCCGGCTTGGATGGCTGCCCCGAGCAGGGTGTAGTACTGCTCGAACGGCTGCGCGACGAACTCGACCGTCACGCCGGGATGCCGCCGGGCGAAGTCGGCCTTGGCGTTCTTGACGTACGAGGATGCTGCGGCGTCGCCGGACTTCCAGTCCCAGACGACGAGTTTGCCCTTCGAACCATCGGACCCCGCATCCGGGCCGGAGGCGCTTCCGCAGCCGGCTAAGACGACGAGCCCGGCAACCAGGGTCGCCGGCCACAGTGTTCGCTGCTTCATTGCTGCTCCACTCTCCTGAGGTGGCCGGTGTCCGGCAGTTGAGACTGAGGAGGAACGCAACTCGTATGACGTATGTAACTCGTATGACGTATGATGTCAACCGGATGCCGTATAGTTGGCGAGCATCCGTGGTATACGGGCCCCGGGGGGTGTCATGACGGCAGTACCGCAGTCATCCGCAGAGGCCTCCGAGGCCCCCGCCTGGAGCCGGCGCCCGGCGAACCTCGCCGCCGCGGTCACGGCTGAGCTGGTGGAGCGGATTGTCCGCGGAGTCCATCCGTCCGGTTCGCCGCTTCCCCCCGAGCCCGTGCTCTGCGAGACCTTCTCGGTCAGCCGCACCGTGGTCCGCGAAGCGGTGAAGATCCTTCAGGAGAAGGGGCTGGTGCAGGTCCGCCAGGGCGCCGGCACGATGGTCACCCCGCCGACGATGTGGAACATGCTCGACGAGCTGGTCCTCGGCGCGACCATCGCCGAGGACGAGAGCCTGGCCATCCTCGATCACCTCGTCGCGACGCGCCGCGTGCTGGAGTCCGACATGGCCAACGTCGCCGCCCGCCTGGCGAACGCCGAGGTGATCGATCGGTTACGCGGTCTGGTGGAGCGGATGGACGAGCTCCTCGACGACCCCGCCTCGTACCACGAACAGGACCGGGCGTTCCACGACACCGTCATGCAGGCGTCGGGGAACCGCATCGGCCGTGCCGTGGTCCGTTCGCTGGAGCGCCAGGTCATCAACTCCGCTCGTTACACGGGTCGAACCGGACGCGCCTTCTGCGTGGCCTCCAACCACGGCCACCGGCGCATCTACGAGCGGATCGCCGCGCACGATCCCAAGGGCGCGGCCGAGGCGATGTTCACCCACATCACCGAGGCGTGGGTGGTGCGCCGCAGCGGGCCGGGCGAGCCGACCCGGCTGCGGCGTTAGAGGCGGGCCCCGCTCGCGACCGACGGGCCCTGCCGCGAGCGAGGCCGACGTGTTCCGCTAGCGCTGTGTCCACTGCTGGTTGGTGCCGCCGTGGCAGGACCAGAGGGTGATCTTGGTGCCGTTGGCGGTGCCGCCCGCGTTGGCGTCGAGGCACAGTCCGGACTGGAC
>NZ_JBFAIG010000023.1:0-126305 GCF_040654575.1 Streptomyces sp. NPDC050674 | reverse complement strand
CCAGGAAACCGAGGGTGTCGCCGCCGTCGTGCAGCACGGGCCCCACCGCGTCGGCCGGTCCGCGCCGCAGGATGTCGACCGCCTCCAGCCCCTGCCGGGCGGGCACCGTCACCACATCGCAGCCGGCGGCCGGTGCGCCCGGCGGTCTGCACGGCTGGGCACGAAAGTCGTTGATCCGGCTGGTCTCCATCCCGGCCTCCACCACGAAAACCCCTGCTTGGACGAGCGGTCGGGAGTCGGGGGCCTCCCGGTCCGCACAGTTCAACGCGGCAGACCGTCAACGGCTACGGCCGACGTCAGCCGCAAAGGATGGCACTTCATGGCAGATCACGGATGAGATATCCGGTTTGTAGCAAAACCCAGCGTGGTGGCTTCATCACAGCAGGTACGTTCTTGCCCGCCGGACACGGGGCGCACGCCGTGGACGAACTCGCGTCGAGTCCCCTCGAATCCGGCATGGTTCGACGGTTCGCACGAGAGGACCCGGCCATGGCGTCGTCACCGCTGACCTCGTCCCGACCCGACCGGCCGGCACGGCCGAACCTCGTCTTCCGGGGGCTGCGCGGACAGCGCTCACCGGCCGAGTTCGCCGCGGCGGTCCGCCGGGCCGGACTCGAGATCGGCGAACAGGTCAGCTGTGACGCGCGCTACATCGGACGGGTCGAGGCGGGCGAGATCCGCTGCCCCAACTACGCATACGAACGGGTGTTCCTGCACATGTTCCCAGGCCGCACGCTCACCGACCTCGGGTTCGCGCCCCGCTCATCGGTACGCGGACGCCGGGCGCGCGACACCGAGAACGCGCCCCTGCCGCGCACCGCGAACCCGGCGAACACCACGAGTGAGACCAGCGGAGCGTGTGAGCCGTATGAAACGCAGTACCCGTACGACCCGCACCACCCGCACGACACCTACGAGGAGAGCGACGTGCTACGTCGCGCGTTCATGACCGGCGGAGGGGCCACCGTGGCCGCCGCCTCACTGGGGCCTGTCGGCCTCGCCCTCGACGCCGCGGCGGCTCAGCGCCCCGTGCGCCGCGCCGGGACGAGCGAGGCGGGCGCCCTGGAAGAAGCCGTCCGCCGGATCCGGCTGCTGGACGACCGGCACGGGGCCGACGGCCTCTACCGTCGCGCCGCCGCCCCGCTGCGTGCCGCCTACGCCCTGCTGGACGCCGGCACGACGCGGCGGACGACGGCGGACCGGCTCTACTCGGGCGCCGGGGAACTGGCCATCTCCGTGGGCTGGCTGGCCCACGACTCGGGGCGCTTCGACGACGCCCGCTCCCACTACGCCGAGGCGCTGGCGACCGCCCGGATGACCGGCGACCCCGGCCTGGAGGCGCACGCCTTCTGCAACACGGCGTTCCTCGCGCGGGACGCGGGCCGCCCGCGCGAGGCGGTCCGGGCCGCCCAGGCCGCGCAGCGCGTCGCCCGGCCCGTGGGGTCGGCCCGGCTGATGTCGCTGCTCGCGCTGCGCGAGGCGGGCGGCTGGGCGGGGCTCGCCGACCGGGTGGGCTGCGAGCGGGCGCTGGCCCGGGCGCAGGCCTTCTTCGAACGGGGCCCCGCGGATGCCGACCCCGAGTGGATGAGCTTCTACGGCGAGGCCGAACTGGAGGGTCTGGAGGCGCAGTGCTGGTCCACGCTCGGCGACTGGCCCCGGGCGGCACGGCACGCCCGGCGGGCGGCCGAGCTCCAGGATCCGCACTTCACCCGGAACATCGCCCTGTACACGGCGGAGCTGGCCGACGACCTCGCGCGCGGCGGCCGGCCGGACGAGGCGGCGGTGGCGGGGATGCGGGTGCTGGACCTGCTGGAGGAGGTCCAGTCGTCCCGCGTCCAGACCATGCTGGCGGCCACGGCCCGGGTACTGCTGCCGCACCGCAGGGCGTCCGGGGTCTCGGCGTTCCTGGAGCGGCACGCCTCGTCCCCGCGGATGGCCTAGGGCCGACTCAGGCGAGGTGCCCTATGTCGTTCCAGCTCTCGATCGCCGGTTCTCCGTAGGCCCAGCCGAGGACGGACAGCGACGTCGGGTTCAGCCGTATGCGGGCCGCGAAGTCGATCGGGAGGCCCAGCCACCGCGCGCCGATGGAGCGCAGGATGTGCCCGTGGGCGAAGACCAGGACGTCGCGGTCCTCGGAACGGGCCCAGGAGACCACCTCGTCGGCCCGGGCCGTCACCTCGGCGAGGGACTCCCCGGCCGGGACGCCGTCGCGCCAGATCAGCCAGCCGGGCCGGACGGCCTGGATGTCCGCGGGGGTCATGCCCTCGTAGCTCCCGTAGTCCCACTCCAGCAGGGCGTCCCAGGTCCGGGCGCGGTCGCCGAAGCCGGCCAGCTCGCAGGTCTCCCGCGCGCGGGAGAGCGGGCTGGTGCGCACCTCGACGCCCTCAAGGCCCTCGTACGGCGGCCGGTGCAGGCGCTCGCCGAGGAGCTTGGCGCCGCGCCGGCCCTCCTCCAGGAGCGGCACGTCGGTCCTGCCCGTGTGCTTGCCGGACAGGGACCACTCGGTCTGTCCGTGGCGGGCCAGCAGGATGCGCGCGGCCATGAGGCACCTTTCCGGAAGAGAAACGCAAGGGGAACTCCTCCATCATCGCGCACGGCCCGTACGGGCAACCCGGGGGGCGATCTCTGCGTCTTTGAGGGCCGGAGGCGCCCCCCGGTGCGGGCGCACACACCGTAAAGTGGCACGGCCGACCGGGCTACGCGTGAGACTGAAGGGGGAGGGCGATCGGATGCCGCACACCGAGACACCGGGCACCGAGGCGGCTCCCGCACCGAGGTTGCGCTGGTGGACGGAGCTGCCGCTCCTCCTGCTGGTCTACGCGTGCTACACGGCGGGCCGGCTCCTCGCCCGGGGTGACGTCTCGACGGCCGTCGACCACGGCCTGGCGATCCTGCGGATCGAGAAGGCGGTGTACCTCAACG
The DNA here is from genome assembly GCF_040654575.1 of Streptomyces sp. NPDC050674. Taxonomy (NCBI): domain Bacteria; kingdom Bacillati; phylum Actinomycetota; class Actinomycetes; order Kitasatosporales; family Streptomycetaceae; genus Streptomyces; species Streptomyces sp. NPDC050674. The sequence continues at coordinate 123,383 of NZ_JBFAIG010000023.1, read as the reverse complement.
CCGAGCACCCGCTGAACCGCCTGTTCACGCGCGAGCCGTGGATAGGCATACCCGCCGACTTCTGGTACGCGTCGCTGCACTACGTGGTCACGCCGGCCGTGCTCGTCTGGCTCTTCCGCTCGCACGCGGTGCGCTACCGCGCCGCGCGCACCTGGCTGATGACGTCGACCCTCATCGGCCTGATCGGGTTCACACTGCTGCCGACCTGCCCGCCCCGGCTGCTCGACGCGAGCCACGGCTTCGTCGACACCATGGCCCAGTACAGCTCCTACGGCTGGTGGGGCGGTGCGGCGAGCGCGCCGCGCGGCATGGGCGGCATGACCAACCAGTACGCGGCGATGCCGAGTCTGCACGTGGGCTGGGCCCTGTGGTGCGGGATCATGCTGTGGCGCTTCGGCGGTACGCGCCTGATGAAGGCGGCCGGCGTCGCCTACCCGCTGATCACCACGATCGTGGTCATGGGCACCGCCAACCACTACTTCCTGGACGCGGCCGCGGGCGCGCTCGTCATGGGCGCCGGTCTGCTCCTGGCGCCGGTCGTGATGCGCACCGCCGACCGTGTGAAGGCCTCGTTCGCCCCGGCCGCCGCAGCGGTCCCGGCGGACTCTTCCGCCGCTGGTTCCCCGATTGTCAGTGCCGGATGCCAGACTTCCGCGGGTGAGCGAATTCCACGGCAGCGCGAGTCGCGGCTCGCAGCGGGAGCCGAGCCGAGTGCCTCCCCCAAGGACGCGGGGGACGGCGCTCCGGCACCGGCTCGCTGAGCTGCGCGGCCCCGACGTCCCCGCGAAGGCACTGGACGCGCGCGCCCTGGCGGCGCTGGCCGCCAACCCGGGCTGCGCGCGGCGCGCGATCCTGGACGGGGCGGGGGTGAACAAGGCGGCGCTGGCGAGCGCGCTCGGTTCGCCGTCGGCCTTCGGGCAGTCGCAGTTCGCGCTCACGCGGGGCAACGCCTTCGAGGCGAAGGTGAAGGCCGACGGCGGCGCGGAGCTGCTGCGGCTGGTGCACGAGAAGCTGGACCGCTCCGCCGAACCCCCTGCCCGGGCGCGCGTGCCCGACCTGACGGCGACCGGCCCCCAGGGGCGCACGGCCCGTACGGCGCTGGAACTGCGGGAGGCCGCCGGGCACCCGGGCGCGTGGACGCTGCTGGACCACCCGATGCTCGCGCTGGACGTCGCGGGCTCCCCGGCGTACCTGGAGCCGGACGCGGTCGTGGTGCACCCGGACGGCAGCTGGACGGTCGTGGAGATCAAGTCGTTTCCGCTGCTGGACGGTTCGGCGGACCCGGCGAAGGTCGGGGCCGCGGCGCGGCAGGCGGCGGTGTACGTGCTGGCGCTGGAGGAGGTCGCCGCGCGCCTGGATCCGGCCCCGCGCGTGCGGCACCGGATCCTGCTGGTCTGTCCCCGGGACTTCTCCAACCAGCCCGCGGCCTCCGCCGTGGACATCCGTAAACAGCGGGCGGTGACGGCGCGCCAGCTGGCCCGGCTGACCCGTGTCGAGGACATCGCCGACGCGCTGCCCGAGGGCACGTGCTTCTCGACCGAGCTGCCCGCCGAACAGCTGTCGGCTGCCGTGGAGTCGGTCCCGGCGACCTATGCGCCCGAGTGCCTGTCCGCATGCGAGCTGGCCTTCCACTGCCGGTCCCGGTCCCGCCAGGAGGGCGCGGTGGCCACGCTCGGGCGGCCGGTCCGGGCGGAGCTGGGCGCTCTGACGACCGTGGAGGACGTCCTCGCGGCCGCGCGCGGCGAGGCGGGCGATCCCGACGACCCGGCCGTGGCGGCCCTGCGGCGGGCGGCGGCCCTGCGCGCCGAGGCGCTGGAGGCGGCGTGTCGCTGATCTCCACCCTGGCCCGCCTCGAAGCGGTCAGCACCGGCCGCGCGCAGCCCGCCGCCACCGTCCGGCACCGGCATCTCGGTGAGCGTCCGCTGGTGTTCGTGCCGCTGACCACCGCGGGTGAGGCCGGGGCCCCGCTGGGGGCGCTGGTCGGCACGGACCGGGACGCGCCGCGTCTGCTGGCCGTCCCGCAGCCGCGCGACCGTGATCTCAGGTTCGCGTTCCTGGCCGAGCTGGCCGACATCGTGCTGCCGTACGTCGACGCCTTCGCCGAGACCGTGGAGGCCGCCGAGCGCACCGAGACCGATCCGGAGACCGGCAAGCGCGTCAAGGTCGAGGTCGACCTGTGCGCGGACGCGCCGCAGCTGATCGTGCCGAGCCGGGCGGGCATCGAGCTGGTGCGGCTCCTCGGGCGTTCCATGCGGTTCAGGCGCACGGCCGAGCAGGATCCGGAGGCCCCCTTCCCGGCGCCGCCGCGGGTGCCGCTGCTCGGGCGGTGGCTGACGCACTTCGGGGAGCGGGCCCGGGTGCCCGGTTCCTCGCTGCTGCTGGCGATGACCGAGGTGCTGGGCCGGCACTGGGCGACCGGGCAGTCCTCCCTCGAGGACCAGCACCTGGGGGCGCTGCTCGCCTGGATCGACCCGCCGGAGGGCGTCACCGGCGCCGAGGCCGCGCTGCGGGCCGAGCTGGAGCGGGACGCGCAGGGCCAGCTGATGTGCCCGCCGGCCGGTCCGGCCACCGACCCGGCGTTCGACAACAAGCTGCTCGCCCCGGCCATCGAGCGCTACGACCGTGCCCGTACCGCCCTCGCCGCCGCCGAGGACGGTCTGGAGGCCGACGACCGGCTCGGGGCGCTGACCGCCGCCGAGCGGGAGATCCGCGATCTGGTGCTCAGCCGCACCCGGCCCACCTGGGACGCGGTCTGGCGGGGCCTGGACCTGCTGCGGGAGCTGCCCGAAGGGGCGCGGGTCGAGGAGCGGTGGACCCGCGACCGCTGGTCGTTCACCGGCCACCGCGACCGGGTCCTGGCCGGCGAGCCCCCGCAGCCGCGCCGCGACGACGCGGTCACCGCGGCGAACAAGCTCGCCACACGCGAGCGCGAACAGGCCCGGCTCGAGGCCCAGGAGGCCCTGGACGATCCGCTGGTGATGGCCGGCCGCCGGCTGGCCGGGGAGGCGTTCGCGGGTGAGGTCACCGATGTCGTGATGGCGTACAGCGAGGGCAAGCGGCCCAGCCCGCGCCCCCTGGTCACGGTGCGCACGGACGACCGGCCGCATCTCGGCGAGCGGACGAAGGTGTACCGGTCGCTGGGCGGCAAGCCGCAGTCGGCGGAGTTCGTCACGGCCGAGGAGGACGGCGGGTACGTCGTGCTGCGGATCCTCGACAAGATGGGCCGCGGCAAGGAGCCCGAGCCCGGGTCGGTGCCGGAGAAGGGCGACCGGCTCTGCTTCACCCTGTTCGAGCACGAGCAGCGGGGCGGCGCGAAGCTGCCCGACCCGGAGGAGACACCGTGGACGCACGGCGGGCCGCCCGGTGAGGCGGCCCTGGAGCCCGCCGACCCGGTGACCGAGGAGGACGTGCTGTGACCACCGTGTTCGACCCTTCGGCCGCGGCGGCGCAGGCGACCGACGCGATCCTCCACGACACGCTGCGCGGCACCGCGCGCGGTGTCGTCGTGGACTCCCCGCCGGGCGCGGGCAAGTCCACGCTGGTGGTCCGCGCGGCCCTGGAACTGGCCGAGGCGGGGCACCCGCTGATGGTGGTCGCGCAGACCAACGCCCAGGTCGACGACCTGGTCCTGCGGCTCGCCGAGAAGAACCCCGAACTGCCGGTGGGCCGGTTGCACAGCAGCGACTCCGACCCGTACGACAAGGCGCTCGACGGGCTGGAGAACGTACGCAAGTCGGCCAAGGCGGCCGACCTCGCCGGGCTGGCCGCGGTGATCTCGACGGCGGCCAAGTGGGCGCACGTCAAGGTCGACGAGCCGTGGCGGCACGCCATCGTCGACGAGGCGTACCAGATGCGGTCCGACGCGCTGCTCGCGGTGGCCGGGCTGTTCGAACGGGCGCTGTTCGTGGGCGACCCGGGGCAGCTCGATCCGTTCGCGATCGTCGGCAGCGAGCAGTGGGCGGGCCTGGCGTACGACCCGTCGGCCTCGGCGGTGACGACCCTGCTCGCGCACAACCCCGACCTGCCCCAGCACCGGCTGCCGGTCTCCTGGCGGCTCCCGGCCTCCGCGGCGCCCCTGGTCTCGGACGCGTTCTACCCGTACACGCCGTTCCGCAGCGGCACCGGTCCCGGCGACCGGACCCTGGCCTTCGGCGTGCCGTCGGACGGCTCGGGTCCCGACCGGGTGATCGACGAGGCAGCCGAGTCGGGCTGGGGCCTGCTCGAGCTGCCCGCCCGGCACACGCCGCGCACGGACCCGGAGGCGGTCCGGGCCGTGGCACAGGTCGTCCGCCGTCTGCTGGACCGCGGCGGCGCGGCGATCTCGGAGCGCTCAACCGAGCCCTCGCCCCTCACCGCGGACCGGATCGCCGTCGGCACGGCCCACCGGGACCAGGCGGCGGCGGTGCGGGCGGCCCTGGCCGTCCTCGGCGTCACCGACGTGGTCGTGGACACCGCCAACCGGCTGCAAGGTCGTGAGTACGACGTCACAGTCGTCCTCCATCCGCTGTCCGGCCGCCCCGACGCCACGGCCTTCCACCTGGAGACCGGCCGCCTCTGCGTCCTGGCCTCCCGCCACCGGCACGCCTGCATCGTGGTCTGCCGAGCGGGGGTGAGCGACCTGCTGGACGACTATCCCTCGACGGAGCCGGTCCAGCTGGGCACGGTGGTGAAGTTCCCGGACGGCTGGGAGGCCAACCACGCGGTGCTGGCGCACCTGGCGGAGCACCGGGTGGCGTGGCGGGGGTGATCCGGCCGGAACTCGACGGGTCCCGGGCGGCATGACGAACGCCGGTGGTGCGGCGGCCGTATCCGCTACGGCGATGCCCACTTGCGCGCCCGCGAGACAATGGACGGTGGCCCGCTCCACCGGGAGGGTCAGCGCGATGTACGAGGAGGAGACACCATGGCGGAGCCCACGCCGCGTCGGAACGAGCCGCGGCTACGCCCCGCGCCCCTGCTCTTCGAGCCCGCGGAGGCGGCCTCCGACCCCGAGCACTTCTTCGATCTGGAGTCGATCGACGACCCCCGGGCGCTGCTGTCCCGGGCGACGGAGCTGACGCTGGCGTTCCGGGCCGCGGCGGACCGGGCGGTGGAGTTCCAGGCGATGGCGGCGGCGCAGCTGGCCGATCCGCGCAGGTTCGACCGGCTGACGACCGCGGACATCGCCGAGCGGGCCGAGTGGACCGAGGACTACGCCAAGAAGATGGTCGAGTTCGGGCGGGGGCTGATGCGGGGCGACGCCGAGGGCCGCAGGCCCGGCGACACCGCCTGACCGCACGGGCACAGACCCTTCCCGCTCCCATGGCATATGCCAGGCGGGCAAGATACCCCTCCCCACCCCGTCCTGTCCCGATTTCCCGCAACCCATGGGAACCGGGCGCTCACGGCGGGTAGACCTGGGTGCCATGAGCAGCGCATGGAACGCCTCCGATGTCACCCCGGACGGGGCCGCCTGGCTCGCCTCGGCAGGAACGTATCCGCGAAGCACGCTCGCCCTCTGGGAGGAGCGGCCGGGCGCACCGGTCGTGCTGTCGTGCGGGTCGGTCTTCGACGTGGTGAGCGCGCCCGCGATGTTCGGCCGGCGGATGCTGGACCGGCTGTGGGACGACGGCCCCGGCTCGGGCCCGGTCGCCCAGTTCCGGGGGCGGATGCTGCTGTTCGCCGCCCCGGGGACGGCTCAGCGGCTCCCCGCGCTGCTGGAGTGGGAGGAGTGGGGCGCGCGGGACGGCCGGGACACCCGCCGTACGGATGCCGTACCGCCGCTGCTGTGCCACGGCACCGGTGACGCGGTGACCGTTCCGGCGCCGTCCGGCCCGGCCGGGGCCGAGCCCCGCCGCACCTCCCGCTGGCTCGTCGCTCCCGACACCCGTCAGCCCTGGCTTCCCGGCCCCGAGGTACTGCTCTGGGCGGCCGTCCGGGCGGCCCGCTCGGCGGTGCGGATTTCGATTTTTCCTCCCGCCGACCAGGGTGCTAAGGTCTACGACGTCAGCAGGCGCCGCTAGCTCAGTTGGTTAGAGCAGCTGACTCTTAATCAGCGGGTCCGGGGTTCGAGTCCCTGGCGGCGCACAGACGGTGAAAGGCCCCTCGCGGAAGCGAGGGGCCTTTCGCGTGCCGTCGAAGGAGTCCGTCAGCAGGAGTCCGTCAGTAGCCCACCGCGATCTTCACCGTCCAGGCCCCCGAAGCCGTACGCCCCTCCACCTTCACCCGCACGCCCTCCCCCGGCACCGTGAAGCTCTCCCCGATGCCGATCGGCGCGTCCGCGAGGGGCGGGTAGACGGAGTCCTCCCAGCAGGCCTCGGTGCGCGGATGGGCGTCGATCACCTCGATGGGGCCGCTCCCGGACCGCGTCCCGCCCCGCACCCGGTACACGAGCACGCCCTGCCGGCACGCGGCCTCGTCGTTGCCCACCGGTCCCCGCGCCTCGAGGGCTAGCACGCTCTCAGGTCCCGTCCGCACCACGGCGAGCTTGGTGCCCCGCCCGAGTCCGAAGGGCTGCGAGCCCGCGGTCCGCGGCGCCGGTCCTCCGGGCCCCGCCGCCAGAGGCTCCAGGGTGAGCCGGGCCGGCCCCGCGTCCTGGACACACCGCACCTGCCGGGGATCGAGCCAGCCCAGCTTCCACTTGTGCCAGGCGAAGAGGTCGGGGGCGAGTCCGAACTGGCTGCCCATCAGGTCCCAGTCGCCGACGTGCGTGTCCCAGTCGCCCTTGCCGTCCACGGGCCGGTGGTACAGATCGGGCAGGTCGAACACGTGCCCTGTCTCGTGGGCGAGGACCAGCCGGTCGGGCGGGTGCTGCTCGAACACGGTGACGATCCGGCGCAGGTCGGTGCCGTCGGCCCGTAGCGGGCTCGTCAGGTTCACCACCTTGGTCGCGTCGGAGTCCACGCCGGGTGCGTCCGGGTCGGCGACGAAGTACACGACGTCGTAGCGCGAGAAGTCCACCTGCGGGTCGGTCACGGAGAGGGCGTCCCGCAGGTACGCGGCCCGGTGCTCGGGGCTCCAGTCACGCCGTATGTCGTACGCGGTGGACGGCTTCGGCATCCGGATCCAGTGCCGCAGCGCGTGCGGGCGCAGGGTGAAGCGGCCGTAGGACGCGCGTTCGAAGAAGTGGGTGGTGGACGGGAAGTGGTCGGCGGTCAGCTCCTGCGGGGTGGTCAGCGGGTGGGCGTCCGGGAACGACAGGAAGACCATGACCGCGTCCAGGGCCCGGGCCGGGCGCGGATAGGCGGCGTTCCAGGTGTCCAGGCCCTCCGAGTGGTGGGCGTCGGTCCGCGTCAGCGCGCACGGCACGGCCGAGCCGGACCCCGCCGCGGAGGGGCCGATGCCCAGGGAGGTGGCGGCGAGCGCGGACATGGTGGTGAACACGGCCGCGGTGCTGCGCAGTCGGGCGCGCGGAAACGGACGCGGCACAGGTACCTCCGGGTGCGGTTCGCGGGACACCGCACCCAGCCTGTGGTGATTTGTCGTACCGCGCCCTGTTTGCCTGCACCGGTCGGGTGAAGGGGCCGAAAAAACCCGGAAGCCGACACCCCCGAAGCACTCACAGAACGTCACAACTGGTCGGGGGCCTGAAGAAGCCGTCCAGGTGCGTGCAGAAACGATCTGGCAGAAGGGCCGGTTGGCCGGGAAGGCCGGACACCGGCTGGAAGGCCCCGGGGCCAGCCTCTATGATCGGCACACTTTCCTGACCTTTCCTGCACGGACAGAGATCGAATACATGCGGGAGCGAGCGGTGAGCGGAACCTTCGAAGGGCCGGCGCCCGCGGCAGACCCGGACCGGCCGGTCGTGACAGAGAGTGAGATCCATACGTCTCCCCGTACCGAGCCCCCCTCCCGGCAGCCCTACCGCTCCGTCTTCGCGGCCGCCCCGCTCGCCATGGCCGTCGTCGACCGCGAGGGCTCGGTCGTCAGCGCCAATGGCGCGCTCGCCGCGCTGCTCGGCGGCAGCCCGGAGGAGCTCGCCGGGTCCGTCGCCGCCGACCTGGTCGATCTGACCTCCGACGCCCGCACCTGGCACGCGTACCGGGAGGTGCTGCGCGGCCGGCAATCACGGCTGCGCTGCACGCGCCGGCTCAAGCACCCCGACGGGCATTCCCTGTGGGTGCAGGTGACGGTCGCTCCCCTGCCCGCCGAGGACGGCGCTGTGCTGCTGTCCGTCGCCGACGTCAGCGCCCGCCGGGAACTCCAGGCCCGGCTGCGGCACTTGCAGATGCACGACCCGGTGACGCGGCTGCCCAACCGCACGCTCTTCTTCGAGCGGCTGTCGGCGGCGCTGGAGGCGGAGTCGTACGAGCAGAGCGGCACCGGCCGGATCGGGCTGTGCTACCTGGACCTGGACGGCTTCAAGGCCATCAACGACACCCTCGGCCACCGTGTCGGGGACCGGCTGCTGGCCGCCGTCGCCGAGCGTCTGACGCGTTGCGCGGACGAGGCCGGTCACGCCCGGACCAGCATCCCGCTGGTGGCACGGCTCGGCGGTGACGAGTTCGCGCTGCTGGTCGAGGACTCCACCGGCACCGAACAGCTAGCCGAGCTGGCCGAGTCGGCGCTGCGGGCGGTCCAGGACCCGTTCGACATCTCCGGCCAGCGGCTGTCGGTCTCGGCGTCGATCGGGGTCGTGGAGCGGCACGCGGCGGGCACCACCCCCACCGCGCTGATGCAGGCGGCGGACACCACGCTCTACTGGGCGAAGGCCGACGGCAAGGCCCGCTGGACCCTGTTCGACCCGGAGCGCAACGCCCACCGGATGACCCGCCAGGCCCTCGCCTCCACGCTCCGCCCGGCCATCGACCGGGGCGAGTTCCAGCTGGAATACCAGCCGCTGGTGGGCATGGAGGACGACCGGCTGCACGGGGTCGAGGCGCTCATCCGCTGGAATCATCCTCAGTTCGGCGTACTGACGCCGAATCGGTTCATCGGACTTGCCGAGGAGGACGGTTCCATCGTCCCGCTGGGCCGCTGGGTGCTGCGCACGGCCTGCGAGCAGGCCCGCCGGTGGCAGCTGGACCACCCCGGTGAGCCGCCGATCTTCGTCAGTGTGAACGTGGCGGTGCGGCAGGTCTGGGACTCGGACCTGGTGGCCGACGTCGCCGAGACCCTGGCCGAGACGGGCCTCGCGCCGCATCTGCTCCAGCTGGAGCTGACCGAGTCGGCGGTGATGGGCTCGGCGGGCCGGCCGTTGCAGACGCTGAAGGCCCTGAGCGACATGGGGGTCCGCATCGCCATCGACGACTTCGGCACCGGCTACTCGAACCTCGCCTATCTGAGCCGGCTGCCGGTGTCGGTGCTGAAGCTGGACGGATCGTTCGTGCGCGGCTTCCAGTACGACGACCGGGAGGCCGCCGCCCGGGCGAACCCGGCCGACGAGGTCGTCGTGGAGGCGATGATCCAGCTCGCGCACCGGCTCGGGCTGACCGTCACGGCCGAGTGCGTGGAGACCTCGGCCCAGGCGACCCGGCTGCGCAGCATCGGCTGCGACACCGGACAGGGCTGGCTCTACTCCCGTCCGGTGCCGCCGGACCGCATCTCCGAGCTGCTGGGCACGCCGGACGTTCAGGCGGAGGCGGGCGTCGCCAACCCGTAGGCGTCGGCGATGAGTTCGTAGGAGCGGACGCGGACGTCCCCGCCGTGCGCGTTGGCCGTGATCATCAGCTCGTCGGCGCCGGTGCGCTTGGCGAGGTCGTCCAGGCCCACGCGGACCTCGTCCGGGGTGCCGTGGATGACGTTGGCGTTCCAGGAGTCGACGAACTCGCGCTCCATGGGGCTGAAGGTGTAGGCCTCGGCCTCCTCCGGGCTGGGCACCAGACCGGGGCGGCCGGTGCGCAGCCGGACCATGCTGAGGGCGGCGGCCAGCACCTGGCGGCGGGCCTCGCGCTCCTCGTCGGCGGCGAGTGCGGAGACGCCGATCAGGGCGTACGGCGCGTCGAGCACCGCGGACGGCTGGAAGGACTCGCGGTACAGGTCGAGCGCCGGGATCGTGTTCCGCGCCGAGAAGTGGTGCGCGAAGGCGAAGGGCAGGCCCAGGGCGCCGGCCAGACGGGCGCTGAAGCCGGACGAGCCGAGCAGCCAGACCGGCGGGCGGTGCGGGGACTGGACGCCGCCGGGGGACGTGGCCTGCACCGGGCCCGGGACGGCGTGGACACGGCGGTACGGGTGGCCGTCGGGGAAGTCGTCGTCGAGGAAGCGGGTCAGTTCGGCGAGCTGCTGCGGGAAGTCGTCGGCGCCCTCGTCCAGCCGGTCGCGGCGCAGGGCGGCGGCGGTGGCGCCGTCCGTGCCCGGGGCGCGGCCGAGACCGAGGTCGATCCGGCCCGGGGCCATGGCCTCCAGCGTCCCGAACTGCTCGGCGATCACGAGCGGGGCGTGGTTGGGCAGCATCACACCGCCCGAGCCGAGCCGGATCCGCTCGGTGTGCGCGGCGAGGTGGGCCAGGATCACGGCCGGGGACGAGGAGGCCACGCCCGGCATGGAGTGGTGCTCGGCGACCCAGTACCGGTGGAAGCCGCGCTCCTCCGCGAGGCGGGCCAGCTCGACGCTGGTGCGCAGGGCGTCGGAGGCGGTGCGCCCGGCCCCGACGGTGACCAGGTCCAGTACGGAGAGGGGGACGGGGGCGCTGCCCTGGGCTGCGCCGCGTATCTCGTCTGCCGCCACGGTGGGGTGCCTCCTGCTGTGGGCCGTGTGCTGTCGTTCCGGCTGTAACAGGGGACTGTCTCCGGTTATTCCCGGTCAGGGCGCCGGGAGCTTCAGGCGGCCCGCTCCCAGTCGCTGCGCGCATTGTCGTGCGGGGGCGGGCGGTCGGCCTTCTCCCGGGCCCGCAGGACGCTCCACGCGAGGGCGCTCGCGCCGGCGAGCCACCAGGGCAGAAGCCACGCGACGCCCCACCAGGAGACCTGGGGATCGAGGAGGGCGTCCACGGCGGCGGAGGCCATGGCCGCGGCCAGGCTCCAGCACAGCAGACGCCCGGCCAGCTGGACAGCGCTTGCAGAGGATCTGAACGGGCCCTTTTCGGCCATCGGGGAGTCCTTCACGGCACGACTGGCTGCGGATGTGGCCAGTGTGCACGGGATGGACCACAGAAGGGGAACGCGCTTTCGGTCAACCCAAGGGCTGTTCGAGGCGGCGGAGTTGAGCATTCCTCAGCTGTCAACAGGCGGTTGGAGCGGTTATGCCCCGTACTGCCCCGAACAAGGGGTGGGACCGATTCCGGCCCGTATGCAGGGAGCGTTCGAGGGCACGGCCCCCTTTTCTCGACCGCTGCGGGGCACTGGAACTCCATGACGACCAGTGCCTACCGGGTGGCGCGGACCTCCGGCTGCCTCAAGACGGTGTTCGCGGTGGCCGTCGCCATGAATCTGGCCGAGGCCCTCCGGGATCCGGACGGCGTCGCCTGGACGGCGGCCCGGGCGTGGTGAGCGTGCTCTTCACGGTCGCCCTCGTCACCTACATGGTGCTGCGGGTGCTCCGGTGGCGTCGCGCGCGGAGCGACCGTCCGTGAGCGGGAGCGGGAGCGGGAGCGGGGCCGGGCTGCGTGCCCGTCTGCGCGGCGCGGTCGCGGCGGGTTGCTTCGGGGCCGTGATGGCCGGACCGCAGGAGCTGTTCGACTCCGGTGTCGGCTGGGACTTCCTGATGGCCCTGTCGGTCGGTGCCGTCACCGGCTCGGCCGTGGGCTTCGCGTTCCCCTCAGTGCTTCGCCGTGACCGCGGTGCGCGGCCCGACCTCCCGCCACCGCCGCATCCTCCGCCCCCACCGCCGGAACGGAGGACTTGACCCCGGGGTGACTCGGAACACTGCCTCCTCGCCCCCCGTGGCAGCGGGCGAGGAGCGGGCCTTGCGGCCTCAGGCCTGGACGAGTGGCTCCCTCGTGAAGAGGGCTCCCAGTTCCGGTGCGTTCACTCGCCGGTCCGCCAGGCGCAGGGCCTCCCAGACCGTGACCTGGTTGGCGGTGAGGACCGGCTTGCCGAGTTCCTTCTCCAGGGCCGGGATGTGGGCCGCCGTGTGCAGGGCCGTGTCGGGCAGGAGGAGGGCCTCGGCGTCGGGGTGGTCGGAGTTCCGGGCCAGGGCGAGGAGCTCGCTCTCGCCCCACGTGCCGACCTCGGCGGCCGTGATGACGCCCGAGCTGTTCACCGACACGACCTCCACGCCGGCCACGTCCAGGAAAGCGGTGAAGAGCCGCGCCACGTCCTCCGGATACGTGGCCCCGACGGCGACCCGCCGCACCCCGAGCTCCCGCACCGCGTGCGCGAACGCGAAGGACGTGGACGAGGCGGGCATGCCGGCCGTCTGCGCCAGCGTGCGGACCTGCTCCTGGGCGCCCTCCCAGCCGTAGACGAAACTGCCGCTGGTGCAGGCCCACACCACCGCGTCCGCACCGGCGTGCCGCAGTTCCTCGACGCCCGCCGCCAGCCGGCCCGCGGAGCCCATCTCGAGCAGCGCGTCCACCCGGTGCGCGTCCTCACCGATGTCGGTGTGCACCAGGTCCACCCGGATGTCGCTGCCCAGCAACTGCTCGATGCGCGGATAGTCGTCCTCGGCGGAGTGGCCCGGGTAGAGGAATCCCAGTGCTGTCATGTCCAGCCTTCCTGCTGCTGCTCTTCTTCCGGCAGTACGGGACCGGGGTCCGCCCCCGGCGCTGCGGGACCGGAACGCGCCGCCGGATTGATCAGCGCCTGGTACGGCCCCACCGCACGGGTACCCAGTCGGCGCAGTGCCGCCCACATCGTCACTTGGTTGGCCGAGATCACGGGGATGCGCAGCTCGGCCTCCAGTTGGGGGATCACGTCGTACGTGGGCAGGTTGGTGCAGCTGATGAACAGCGCGTCGGCGTCGTCGCGTACGGCCTGCCGCGCCATGTCCACGACTTCCCGGTAGGGGACCTTCCAGATGTGCCGGGTCAGTCCCATGAAGGCGCAGCCGGCCACCGCGACGCCGGCCTGGGCGACGTAGGCCTCCAGCGACCGGGTGACCGAGACGGTGTACGGCGTCACGAGTGCCACCCGCCGTACGTCCAGCTCGACCAGGGCCTCCAGCAGCGCGCCGGAGGTGGTGACCGCCGGTACGGCCCCGGCCCTGCTCATCGCCTCGCACATCGCCCGCTCGCCCATCGTGCCGCCGACGAAGCTGCCCGACGTGCAGGCGTAGGCGACCACCTCGGGGGCGATCGCGGTCAGGGTGCGGACCGCCTCGCTCAGCGTCTCGTGCTCGCTGACCAGGCGGGCGAGGTCCAGACTCACCTCGACCGGCACGTACGGGGTGCGGGTTACATGGAGGGAGACCGCGTCCGGCACCCAGCGCCACAGCTCGCGGTCGAGGGCGAAGTCGAAGGGGGCGACGACGCCGACCCCACGCTGCGGGGCGGGCCCGCCGAGAAATGAGACGTCCATGGCAGGCACCGGCCTCACGCTGGGCAACGAGTGTGCAACGGATCGTGGGAACGCCCGTGTTGACGACGGTAGGTTCGGGTGCGAGCGTGGTCAATCCGCCCGGATCGCTCCTCGGCCGAGACCGGGCCGACCCGTCGCCACCGACCGGCCGGAGGAACGGCTGCTCATGCCCAACCCCACCCTCCTCGTCCTGGACGCCGAACCCCTCCCCCGCCTCGGGCGCCTCACCGGTCACGCCCGTGTCGAGCACACCGACGCGGCGGGGCTCGCCGAGCGCCTGCCGCGTGCGGATGTCCTCTTGGTATGGGACTTCACCTCGCACGCCGTGCGGGACGCCTGGCCGGGAGACGGTCCCCGGCCGCGCTGGGTGCATACGGCGAGCGCCGGTGTGGACCATCTGATGTGTCCGGAACTCGCGGCTTCCGACACGGTGGTGACGAACGCGCGCGGCGTCTTCGACCAGCCGATCGCGGAGTACGTCGCCGCGCTCGTGCTGGCGATGGCCAAGGACCTGCCGGGGACGCTGGAGCTCCAGCGGGAGCGGACCTGGCGCCACCGCGAGACGCACAAGGTCGCCGGGACCCGGGCCGTCGTGGTCGGTTCGGGGCCGATCGGCCGGGCGATCGCGCGCACCCTGGGAGCGCTGGGCGTCAAGACCGCGCTCGTGGGCCGCGCCGCACGCCCCGGCGTGCACGGCCCGCAGGACACGGACCGGTTGCTGGCCCGCGCCGACTGGGTGATCGCGGCGGCACCGCTCACGGACGAGACGCGCGGGATGTTCGACGCCCGCCGCTTCGGCCTGATGCAGCCCTCCGCCCGGTTCGTCAACATCGGCCGCGGTCGGCTGGTCGTGGAGGACGCGCTCGCCGAGGCCCTGGCCAAACGCTGGATCGCGGGGGCCGCCCTGGACGTCTTCGAGACCGAACCCCTGCCCGCCGAGCACCCGTTGTGGCGGGCCCCGGGCCTGATCGTGTCCCCGCACATGAGCGGCGACACCGTCGGCTGGCGTGACGAACTCGGCGCGCAGTTCGTGGAGTTGTACGAACGGTGGGCTGCCGGGAAGCCGCTGGAGAACGTGGTCGACAAGCAGCGTGGGTATGTACCCGGACACTGACGTTCCCGGGAGGGTGGATGACCGAGCTCACCGAGCTGACCGCCGTACGGCTCCTCGAGGGGTACCGCAAGGGCGAGTGGGGTCCCGTGGAGGCGACCAGGGCGGCGCTGGAGCGGGCCGAGGCGATCCAGCCGGAGGTGAACGCCTTCGTCCGGCTGACCGCCGAGGACGCGCTGGAGCGGGCCCGGGAGTCTCAGGAGCGATGGCGGCGCGGTGAGCCGCGGGGGCTGCTCGACGGGGTGCCGGTCACCGTCAAGGACATCCTGCTGCTGCGCGGGGCGCCGACCCTGCGGGGCTCGAAGTCCGTGGACCCGGCGGCCGGGCGGTGGGACGAGGACGCCCCCTCCGTGGCCCGGCTGCGGGAGCACGGGGCGGTGTTCCTCGGCAAGACGACGACCCCCGAGTTCGGCTGGAAGGGCGTGACGGACTCGCCGCTCAGCGGGATCACGCGCAACCCGTGCGACCCCTCGCGCACCGCGGGCGGTTCGAGCGGCGGCAGCGCGGCGGCCGTGGCGCTCGGCGCGGGGCCGCTGTCGCTGGGCACGGACGGCGGCGGCAGCGTCCGCATCCCGGCGTCGTTCTGCGGGATCTTCGCGCTGAAGCCGACGTACGGGCGGGTGCCGCTCTACCCGGCCAGCGCGTTCGGCACGCTGGCGCACGTCGGGCCGATGACCCGGGACGCGGCGGACGCGGCGCTGCTGATGGACGTCATCGGCCAACCGGACGCGCGCGACTGGTCGGCGCTGGCCGCCCCGGCCGGTCCGTACACGGACGCCCTGGCGGGCGGGGTGCGCGGACTGCGGGTGGCGTACTCGCCCTCGCTGGGCGGGCAGGTGGCGGTGCGGCCGGCCGTCGCGCGGGTGGTGCGGCGGGCGGTGGAGCGGCTGGCGGAGCTCGGCGCGTACGTCACGGAGACCGACCCGGACCTCACCGACCCGGTGGAGGCCTTCCACACCCTGTGGTTCAGCGGGGCGGCCCGGGTGACCCGGCATCTCGGCCCGCACCAGCGGGAGTCGCTCGACCCGGGCCTGCGGGAGATCTGCGCGCGGGGCGCCCGGTACTCGGCGCTGGACTATCTGGCCGCGGTGGACGTGCGGATGGACCTGGGCCGCCGGATGGGCCGCTTCCACGAGACCTACGACCTGCTCGTCACGCCGACCATGCCGATCACCGCCTTCGAGGCGGGCGCCGAGGTGCCGAAGGGATCCGGCCTCCGGCGGTGGACGGGCTGGACCCCGTTCACCTACCCGTTCAACATGACGCAGCAGCCCGCCGCGAGCGTGCCGGTCGGCGTGGACGGGGACGGCCTGCCGGTCGGACTCCAGCTCGTGGCCGCCCGGCACCGGGACGATCTGGTGCTGCGGGCGGCCCACGCGCTGTACGAGGCGGGGGCGGCCTCCGCCGGCCGGTCTACGCCCTCCGGAAGCTGAGCGTCTCCCCCGCCGCTCCCGACCTCCACAGGTCGTTGCACGCCTCGGCCATGGTCTCCAGGCCGTCGACGACCTGGCCCCAGACGATGCCGGGGACCCAGCCGACGTCGCCGTTCAGCAGCAGGTTGTTGCGCTCGTAGAACAGGGCCAGGTCGACGAGCGTGGTCCCGGCGCGGACCTCGCGGTCGTAGCCGTAGGCCTTGGTCCCCAACTCCGCCCCGGCGAAGGTGAAATAGCACAGATCGCCGGGGATCGGGGTGATGGTCGGGTTCTCCAGGGGTGGCTCGGCTCGGGCGAAGGGCGGGAAAAGGGCGTAGATCTCGTTGCGTGCGTACTTCGCGTGGTAGACGTCGCCGGCCAGCGGAAGGGAATCCCAGACGGCCGCGCAGGTGATCGGCGCGCGGTCGTCCAGCAGCCTGGCCGTGCAGGTGACGTCGCGCTTGACCAGCGAGACTTCGATGTAGCGATCAGCCATGCCCTCCATGGGAGTGCCCACCGCCGCCGCGGTCAAGGGCGCGCGGGACGAGTGCGGGGCTTGAAAAGGTCGGCATAACCCGGATGCGGTCGGGTAGCCGCGCGCCCATGGCTCCACCACTGAGAAGCCCACACAGAAGCACACTGCGAAGTCCCGAACCCATATCCGGGCCCCCCTTCGGGTCCACACGCCGGTCGCTGCTCGCGGGGGTGGCGGCGCTCGGCGCGCTGGGTGCCGCCGGTTGCAGCAGGGTCGCCACCGCCTCGGACGTCGAGGGCGGTGATCTGCTGGACCGGCTCCGGGCGGCGGGCGTCGTCCGTCTCGGCATCGCGGGCGAGATCCCGTTCGGCTTCATCGACAAGGACGGCGAGCTGACCGGTGAGGCACCGGAACTGGCCAAGGTGATCTTCAAGCGGCTCGGCGTCGACCGGGTGCAGCCGGTGCCCACCGAGTTCGGGTCGCTCATCCCGGGCCTGAACAGCCAGCAGTTCGACGTCGTGGCCGCCGGGATGTACGTCAACCCCGAGCGCTGCGAGCAGGTCGTCTTCGCCGACCCCGACTACCAGATGCTCGACTCGTTCATCGTGCGCAAGGGCAACCCGAAGGGGCTGCACAACTACCAGGACGTGGTCGAGAAGAAGGCCAGGTTCGCCACCGGGACCGGTTACGCCGAGATCCAGTACGCCGTCGAGGCGGGGTACGAGGAGAGCGAGATCCTGATCGTCCCGGACCAGGTCGCGGGCCTGAACGCGGTCGAGGCGGGACGCGTGGACGTGTTCGCCGGCACCGCGCTGACCACCCGTGAGGTGGTGAAGAAGTCGTCCAAGGCGGAGGCGACCCGGCCGTTCGCGCCGCTCGTGAACGGCAAGCCGCACGTCGACGGAGGCGCCTTCGCGTTCCGGCCGACGGAGACCAACCTGCGGGACGCCTTCAACGTGGAGCTGCGCAAGCTCAAGAAGAGCGGTGAACTCTTCCGCATCCTGCGGCCCTTCGGGTTCACGAAGGCCGAGATGACGGATCTGACCGCGAAGGAGCTGTGCGGCGGATGACCTCCGGACTCTGGGAACTCGTGCTCAAGGGCGTCTGGGTCACGATCCAGCTGCTCGTGTGCAGCGCCCTGCTGGGCGCCGTGGTGTCCTTCGTCGTCGGCGTGGCGCGCACCCACCGGCTGTGGATCGTCCGCTTCCTCGCGGGCGTCTACACCGAGGTGTTCCGCGGCACGTCGGCGCTGGTGATGATCTTCTGGGTGTACTTCGTGCTGCCCATCGCCTTCGGCTGGCAGCTGGTGCCGCTGTGGGCGGGCACCCTCGCGCTCGGCCTGACCTACGGGGCGTACGGCTCCGAGATCGTGCGCGGCGCGCTGAACGCGGTCGACCCGGCGCAGCAGGAGGGCGGGATCGCGCTCAGCTTCACGCCCTGGCAGCGGCTGCGGCTGATCCTGCTGCCGCAGGCGGTGCCGGAGATGATCCCGCCGTTCTCCAACCTGCTGGTCGAGCTGCTCAAGGGCACCGCCCTGGTGTCGATCATGGGCATGGGCGACCTGGCGTTCAGCGGCAACCTGGTGCGCCTGGCGCTCCAGGAGAGCGCGGAGATCTACACGATCGTGCTGCTGATCTACTTCGTGATCGCCTTCGTCCTGACCCGTGGGATGCGCGGCCTGGAGCGCAGGCTCAAGTCCGGCACGGGCAGGCCGGTCGGGAGCACGCCCGACCAGGAGCTGGACCGCCCGCAGACCACCGGTGTGGGAGGTGCTGTCGCATGAAGTGGGACTGGAGCGCTGTCAGCGGCTTCCTGCCGCACCTGTGGGACGGTCTGCTGGTCACCGTGCAGATCCTGGCCCTCGGTTCGCTGATCTCCTTCGCGCTGGGCCTGGTGTGGGCCCTGCTGATGCGGACGCCCTCGCGCTGGGTGACCTGGCCCGTCGGCGTGGTCACGGAGTTCGTGCGCAACACCCCGCTGCTGGTGCAGCTGTTCTTCCTCTTCTACGTGCTGCCCGAGTGGGGCCTGACCTTCTCGGCGCTGAGCACCGGTGTCTTCGCGATCGGGCTGCATTACTCGACGTACACGATGCAGGTCTACCGGGCCGGCATCGAGGCCGTGCCGGTCGGCCAGTGGGAGGCGGCGACGGCGCTGAACCTGCCGCTGCGCCGGACGTGGACCGCGGTGATCCTGCCGCAGGCGGTGCGCCGGGTCGTCCCGGCCCTCGGCAACTACGTCATCTCCATGCTCAAGGACACGCCGATGGTCATGGCGATCACCGTGCTGGAGATGCTCGGCCAGGCGCGCCTGTACTCGCAGGAGCACTTCCAGTTCACCGAGCCGCTGACGGTGATCGGCGTGGCCTTCATCGTCATTTCCTACCTGGCCTCCCTTGCCCTGCGAGCCCTGGAGCGACGCCTTGCCCACTGACACCCTCCCCACCCCCGGGACCGGCCCCGAGAAGGACCCCGTCCGCAGCAGCGGCGAGCTGATCCGGCTGGAGCAGGTCACCAAGCGGTTCGGCGACAACACCGTCCTGGACCACCTGGACTTCTCGGTCGACGCCGGCAGGCACGTCACCCTGATCGGGCCGTCCGGCTCCGGCAAGACCACGATCCTGCGGCTGCTGATGACCCTGCTCAAGCCCGACGAGGGCACCATCACGGTCGACGGGCAGCAGCTGTTCCCGGCCTCCGACAAGCAGGTCCGCGAGGTCCGCAAGAAGATCGGAATGGTCTTCCAGCAGTTCAACCTGTTCCCGAACATGACGGTGCTGCGCAACATCACCGAGGCGCCGGTCACCGTCCTCGGCCTGTCGAAGGACGAGGCGGTGGAGCGCGCCAAGGGCCTGCTCGACATGGTGGGCCTGGCCGACAAGTGCGACGCCCACCCGGCCCAGCTCTCCGGCGGCCAGCAGCAGCGGGTGGCGATCGCCCGGGCCCTGGCGATGCGCCCCCAGGTGCTGCTGCTGGACGAGGTGACCTCCGCGCTCGACCCGGAGCTGGTCGCCGGCGTGCTCGACGTCCTCAGGGACATCGCCCGCTCCACCGACATCACCATGCTCTGTGTGACCCACGAGATGAACTTCGCCCGGGACATCTCCGACCAGGTACTGATGTTCGACTCGGGCCGGATCATCGAGTCGGGCCCGCCGGAAAAGATCTTCGGCGACCCGGAGCTGGACCGGACACGGGAGTTCCTCAGCGCAGTGCTGTGACTACCCTCCGCGACCAGGCGGAATCCTGAGCCCTCCGGCTGGGGCATGTTTCTGGCGTATGCCAGAGTGTCATTGCCCCAGCCCGGGGCCCCGCGAATCTTGTCAACCCCCGCTCCGCGCAAGCCCATTGCCGGTTAACCTGGAACAGGTTCACTGACCGGATTACGGCCCTACAGCAAGCGCAGGGGGAGACCACCGTGGCGCTGAAGCACGAGCCGACCACCCCGTACCACTCGACCCAGGAGGCCCTGCGCGTCCTGGAGACGGTGGCGCGCGGTTCCAGCGGTGTCACCGACACCGAGATCGCCCGGCACACCGGCATCACCCCGGAGCGGTTGACCGCGCTCCTGCGGATGCTGCGCCGCGAGGGCTATGTCGAGCAGATCGCCGACGGCGCGTACGTCACGGGCGAGACCCTGATCCGCCTGGGCTCCGCCCACCACCGCGAGCAGGCCCTGCGCGAGCGGCTCCAGCGCGCGCTCGACCGGCTGCGCGACGCGGTCGGCGCCGCCGTCTACATGAGCCGTTACGTCGACGGCGAGATCAGCATCACCCAGTACGCCGACAGCCCGGCCACGCCCAAGGTCAACGAGTGGGTGGACTTCCGCTCCTCGGCCCACGCCACCGCCATCGGCAAGAGCCTGCTCACCCAGCTCGACCACGCCGGACGCCGCGACCACCTCGCCCGGCACAAGATGGCCCGTCTCACCTCTCGCACCATCACCAGCGACCGGCTCCTGCTCTCCCGCCTGGCGGCCCAGCCACCGACCGTTCCCGTCCTGGACCTCCAGGAGTACGCGATCGGCACGGTCTGCGCGGCCGTCCCGATCACGGCCGGTTCCTCCGTCGGCTGCCTGGCCCTTTCCCTGCCGGTCGAGCACGCCCACCGTCTGCGCCAGGCCGCCGACGCCCTCAACCGCCAGGCGGCACCGGTCCTGCTCTCCATGGCGATCTGACCCTCGCCCGGGTGGTCCGGAGCACCCCTCGGCATTGGGTAGTATTTTCTCCGTCGCCCGCCGCGGAACACTGTTCCAGCGGCAGGCGGGAGTCATGCGCCGCTAGCTCAGTTGGTTAGAGCAGCTGACTCTTAATCAGCGGGTCCGGGGTTCGAGTCCCTGGCGGCGCACAGATGAGGGGCCTCTCGTGGGAGCGAGGGGCCCCTCGGTGTGTCCGGGATTCCCGGTGTTCAGAATCCGGCGACATCCGAGGCCATCGACGACATCTCGGTGTACACCACCATGAAGCCGACGCAGAACACGACGATCACACCGAGGAACGCCAGGACGCCGAACGTGGCCGCCGCGTGCTTGGTCCGGCTCGGCGCGTGGGCCGTGGCCCGGACCTGGGGGCCGTCGGTGTAGTAGACGGTGACGAGGTCGCCCTCGAGGATCGTCCCCGGCCCGTTCTCCTCCTCGAACCGGATCACACGGCCGTCGTGCGCGGAGAACTCGTAGACATGGTGCAGCGTGGTGCTGACAGAGGTGTCGCCCCCGCCGTGGGTGGTCGTGTACGTCCGCAGGCAGCGCGCCTGAGCCGTCAGACCGCTGTCCCAGGCGCTGCGGATCTGGAGCCAGCGACGCAGCACGCAGTACGCCATGACGAGTACGCCGGCCATGATCAGGCCGGGTATGCCGTAGAACAACACGTCCATCGCGGATCCCCCGAAGTCGATGCGCAGGACCCGAGTGGCCGGCGTGGGGGGAACCTACCCACGCCGGCCGCCCCGGTGACTCAAGGGAACCTCAAGGTTCAGAAGGTCACGTCCGAGCAGGCATAGAACGCGTTGGCCGTGTCGGCGATCGTCCACACGGCCACGATGACGTGATGGCCGCTGAGCCCCGACGGCAGTCTGCCGCTGTGGGAGAGCGTGGACGGCGGGCGCTGCCCGTTGTACGGCACCGTGAAGAACGGTGTCAGGTTGAGGTCGGACCGGGCCAGGTTGTGGTTCTGATTCCAGCCCGGCTTGGTGATGTAGTACTTGAAGTCGGTCGTGGCGTGCATGGCCGTGAACTGCCAGCGGAACGTGTAGCTCTGACCGCCCGACACGCGGGTGGTCGGCCAGGCGGCGCCGGACGGGGTTCGTGGTGCGCTGAGCTGGCTGAAGTGGCCGAGGCCGGCGTTGCATATCTGCCCGTCGGCAGGGCCGGAGCCGGGGAAGCCCTTCGGGCCCTCGACGCTCTGCGGCTCCCACTGGATCGAGCCGCAGCCCGTCACGGTGCCGTTCTGGCAGAGCTTCTGCCGGCTGATGGGGAGGTCGGTGTAGCCGTGGCCGCTGGCGCCGCCGGAGGAGAGCACGAGGGCTCCGGTCGTGGCCAGTCCCACCGCGGCCGCGGACAACTTGGTCCTTGTACGCATGCTGCCGCTCCTGGAGAACGTGGGGGAAGTTCGGTGAGCCGTGCGTGTAGGTCTAGACCAAGTTCGAGATTATGGGCGTTAGTTGAACATGTCCATACCAATCACGGGGTCGTTTCTCCGCGCCCGGCGCAGAACGCCACCGTCAGGTCCTTCACCAGCGCCTTCCGCTCGTAGTCGTCGAGTTCGACCAGGCCCCGCACGGTCAGCCGGGTCACGGTGTCCTCCACCGAGTCCACGACCGAGGTCAGCACGCTCGCCCGGTGCTGGGCGTCCAGCGCGGCGATCCGGCGGCGGTGCATCGCGGCGGCCACCTCCGGGGCGTACTCCACGCGCACCGGCTGCACGGAGAACACCTCCAGACCCACCGGTGCCGCGTCCGCCGCCACCAGCCGGGTCAGCGCCTCGCCCGCCGTGTCCCCGGCCCCCATAGCCCCGCCCGGCATCTCCACCGGCACCCGCGCCAGAGCCGCCTCGACGCACTCGCGCAGATACGTCTCGTGGTCGTCCACGCCCAGCGTGGCCCGGGCGGTGTCCCGCACCCGCCACACCACCAGGACCACCACCCGCAGCGCGACCCCGCTCCCGTCGGACGCCGGCACGGGCTCGCTGCGCCAGTGCCGCAGCCGTACGTCCACCCGGCGGCGCAACAGCAGCGGGTTGACCCACAGCAGGCCCGAGCGCCGCACGGTCCCCCGGTAGCGGCCGAAGAGGCCCAGCACCCAGGCGCCCCCGGTGCGGCCCCGGGCCAGCCCGCCGAGCCCGAACAGCCCGAGCGCCCCGGCCCCGGCGTAGGCCGCCCACTGCGCGGGACCGAGTCCGGCCCCGGCGTACGCGGGCAGCCGCAGCGCCTCCAGGGCGAGCGGCGGCAGCACACCGGCCCACCAGGAGGTGGCCACGCCCCCGGCCGCACCGCAGGCCCCGGCCAGTACGCCCGCCGCGCCGGGCAGCACCCGCGCGGGCCGCTCCACCAGTTCGGGATCGACCTGCGGCACCGGGCGCTTCGGGGCGGGAGCCGGGCGCCGCAGGCGCGGCTGCTCCCCCGTGCCCTGCCTGCGGGCGACGACCGCCGGTTTCAGCGGGACCGGCGCCGGATGGGGGTCGTCACGGAACAGCAGGTGGACGGGGATCTCGGTGGTGGACTCGTTCTGGATGAGCCGGGCCGGCCGTGCCGGGCCGTCGGCCGGCCCGTCGGGCTCGGACGTGTGGGACGTGGTCGTACTCATGCGTGCCTCCAGCCTCCGCGCCAGATGCGTCACAACGGTGGTTCCCGGGGCGGCCCCAGGAGGGGCGACCGGGATGCGGGGCCCGCCCGAAGGGGGCCGAGGGGGCCCGGAGGCCCTACGAGAAGAGGCGCCGCCAGGTCTCCGGGCCCGGGTGGCCGTCCGCCGCGCCGCCCCGCCAGCCCTGGGTGCGCTGGAAGGCCTCGACGGCACGCCGGTCCGCCTCGCCCCAGCGCGGTCCCGGCCCGACCCGGTAGAACCTGCCGAACCCCTTGCGGACGAGCTGCCGGCCCAGCTGGGTGACGTAGGTGTTGTGCGCGCCGGGGCGGAACATCGCCCGCCCCGGATAGCCGGGCACGCCGTGCGGGGCGGGCGGCGGACCGACCGCCCCGCCCTTCACGTCCTTGCCCTTGCCGGTGACCAGCAGTTCCCAGGTGTGCGGGCCGGGCAGCCCGTCGGCCTCCGCACCGGTCCAGCCCTGCGCGAGCTGGAACGCCCGGGTCGCCCGCCGGTCGGCGTCGGTCCAGCGTGGGCTCGGGCCCGAGGCGTAGGAGCCGCCGGCCCCGCGCGCGACGAGGAGGCGGCCGAGCTGTGTGACGTACTTGTTGTTCGCGCCGGGGCCGAAATACGCCGCTCCGGGGTACGGCGTGGCGGCCGGGGCGCCCGGCCGGCCGCCGTCCTTCCCGGGGACCGGCTCCTCGGGGGTGACGCCCTTGTAGCGGTAGGGGACGTACCGGTCGGAGTTGTTCCAGTAGGCGTACGGGGTCGCCTGCCGGCGGGTGTGCGGACGGGTCTGTTCATAGGCGGTGTAGGTGGTGTGGGAGGCGTCCGTCCAGCCGCCGAAGATGGTGACGTGCGAGCCCTGCTCCGGGTCGGCCGCATTGTGGAACAGCAGAATGTCGCCCGGCTGGAGTTCCTCCTTGGAAATCTTCTCCCCGTACTGGGCGAGGCTGCCCGTCCATTCGTTTCCGGGCAGCTTCCAGGCCATCGAGACATAACCGGAGCAGTCCTGGCGGTAACCGTCGGACCAGTAGGCGGTCATGCTGTACGGCACCTTCGCGGCGACCCAGGTCCTGGCGCGGTCGATGATCTCCGCGCGCGTGATGGAGGTCGGCTTCGGGGCGATGGGGGGCTTGGCCGGACGGCCGCCGGGGCCGTGCAGCGGTGCCATGTCCCCCTGGGGGGTGTCGGGCTCGTCACCAGCGGGAACGCCCGGCCGGTGAGGAGCGTGCGGAGCGGCTGCGGCGGGCACGGCATGGCTCGCGCCGAGGGCGGCGGAGGCCACGGCGGCCAGGGCGAGGGCCCGGTGTGCGGCCGGATGGGCACTGGTCCGCCCGGCCCAGGAATGCGGCAGGACGCGACGCCAGTGGACGCAGCCGGGGCAGTCGCAATCGCTCGCGGGGTCGATTTCCTCGAATACCGGAGACTCCATGCGATTCCCCTCACACTTCCGGCGGAAATTGCGGCGCCCGTGCACCTCGGGGCGCGCGTCGTCAGTTTCGCAACTGTCTTCCGCACCCGCATGCTGACGGTCCGAATGATGTACGCGGGCGCCTGTCCGGGTCCCCGCCCGGGGCCGGGCGGGTGGTCCGGAGCACCTGCGGACGTCCTGTAGAGTTACGACGTCAGCAGGCGCCGCTAGCTCAGTTGGTTAGAGCAGCTGACTCTTAATCAGCGGGTCCGGGGTTCGAGTCCCTGGCGGCGCACCGACCGGAAGGCCCCTCGCGGAAGCGGGGGGCCTTCCGCATGCCCCGTGGTCGGGCGCCGTCCCGGAATCTCCTTTCGCGGCTCCCCTCCGGGCTTGGCCGGATACCCTCTCGCCATGGCAGCGCGAGACCTACAGGAGCGGATCAAGAAGCTCATCATCGACCGCCGGCTGGCCTCCGGGGCCCCGCTGCCGACCGAGCCCGAGCTGATGGAGTACCTCGGCGCGAGCCGGAACTCGGTACGGGAGGCCCTGAAGGCGCTCCAGGCGATGGGCATCGTGGAGATCCGGCACGGCTTCGGCACCTACGTCGGTCCGATGTCCCTGGCCCCGATGATCGAGGGTCTCGCCTTCCGCACGGTCGCCGGGCACTACCGGGGCGAGGACTCCCTGCTCCAGCTGCTGGAGCTGAGGGAGGCGGTGGAGACCGGGCTCGTGTCGCGGCTCGCCGGCCGGATGCCCGAGGCGGACCTCGTTGAACTGGACGCGCTCGTGGACCGTATGGAAGAGCAGGCCGCGCGGGGAGCCGGCCTCGCCGAGACCGACCGGGCCTTTCACGCCACCCTCTACCGGGGGCTGGACAACGTGCTGCTGTGCGAGGTCCTGGAGGCGTTCTGGGACGCCTTCCACCGGGTGCGCACGGATCTCGGGGGCGAGCCGCAGGACCCGAAGGTCACCTGCCGGCAGCACCGGGAGATCCTCGACGCGGTGCGGTCCGGCGACTCGATGCGGGCGGAGGAGGCCATAAGGGAACACTTCGGCAACATCCGCGCCCGCCTGTCCACCACGGCCCCACAGGGCCTCCCACACGCCACAATGAACGCGTTTGACCGGTAAATACCGCTTTCGCATCTTGCGATCATGATGGACGCCGTAGAACCCTGGCTTTCTGCTTTGACAAGATGCTGCGGGTTCGCGGCAGTTGGGGGGATTTAGGACCGGTTGCGGGCTGCGCGGGGGTAGGGGCCCCCGTTCATGAACCGATGCCGTGGGGGGCATCATGCAACCGGAAGGTCGCGTTGCCGTGTCTATAAGGTGTGGATGACGTGGTGACCGCGATCCACCACTGACACGTCCGTGAAGGTCGAGGGGGACCTGGAGCGGACGGTACGAAGCTACGAAACACGCGGCTGTCCGCGTGTGGGGGGATGACTCATGACGTCGAGGCCCACGGGTGCCCGGCAGGAAAACGACCCGTCCCAGACCACCCAGCTCAGGGTGCCGTCGCACCGGATGAGCACCACGGGGACGTTCCGGCGGATCAAGAAGACGCTGCCGAGATACGACTACGAGCACTACAGCCGGCTCGCGGGTCCCCTCACCCAGCCGGATCCGAGCAAGCCGTACAAGGTGCAGTACCGCTCCCTCATCTCGCAGGAGCCGCACCGCATCCGGGTGGCCCTGATGCTGGCCGCGGCCCCGGTGCTGTCCCTGGTGCTGCTGTTCTGGCTGCTCCAGCCCGAGCACTGGACCGAGCGCGACTACCCGGCCTTCGACTGGCTGCCCGCGCTCGACATGGTGATGCTCGTCTCGATCGGCCTGATCGAGTTCTTCCGCTGCATGAACGTGCTGTCCAACGCGCACGCCACGCTGGTGGCCCGCGACCCGATCCCGGTGGTGCCCGAGACCGGCACCCGAGTGGCCTTCCTCACCTCCTTCGTGCCCGGCAAGGAGCCGCTGGAGATGGTGACGAAGACCCTGGAGGCGGCCGTCAGGATCCGCCACCGGGGTCTGATGCACGTGTGGCTGCTCGACGAGGGCGACGACCCCGAGGTGAAGGCCGTCTGCGAGCGCCTCGGCGTGCACCACTTCTCCCGCAAGGGCGTCGCGAAGTGGAACCAGGCCAAGGGCCCGCACCGCGCCAAGACCAAGCACGGCAACTACAACGCCTGGCTTGAAGCGCACGGCGACAACTACGACTTCTTCGCCTCGGTCGACACCGACCACGTGCCGCTGCCCAACTACCTGGAGCGGATGCTCGGCTTCTTCCGCGACCCGGACGTCGGCTTCGTCATCGGCCCGCAGGTCTACGGCAACTACGACAACCCGATCACCAAGGCCGCCGAGTCGCAGCAGTTCCTCTTCCACGCGCTGATCCAGCGCGCCGGCAACCGCTACGGCTCCCCCATGTTCGTCGGCACGTCCAACGCCGTGCGCATCAAGGCGCTGAAGCAGATCGGCGGTCTGTACGACTCGATCACCGAGGACATGGCGACCGGCTTCGAGATGCACCGCCACAAGAACCCGGCCACGGGCCGCAAGTGGCGCTCGGTGTACACCCCGGACGTGCTCGCGGTCGGTGAGGGCCCGAGCGCCTGGACGGACTTCTTCACCCAGCAGATGCGCTGGTCGCGAGGGACGTACGAGACGATCATCGGGCAGTACTGGAAGGGCTGGTACTCGCTGCCGCCGAGCAAGCTCTTCAACTACACGATGATGATCATCTTCTATCCGATGTCGGCCCTCAACTGGATCCTGGCGGCGCTGAGCTGCTGCCTGTTCCTGGGCCTCGGCGCCTCGGGTGTGAACATCGACCCGGCCGTGTGGCTGATGCTCTACGGCAACGCCTCCGCCCTTCAGATCGGCCTGTACGTCTGGAACCGCCGGCACAACGTCTCGCCGCACGAGCCGGAGGGCTCCGGCGGTGTGGCCGGCATGGTGATGTCCGCGCTGTCGGCGCCGCTGTACGCCAAGGCGCTCGTCGACTCCGTGCTGCGGCGCAAGAGCAAGTTCGTGGTCACGCCCAAGGGCGACTCGGCCAGCCCGGACCGCTGGTTCGGCACGTTCCGCTACCACTGGTACTTCGTCGCGATCTTCGGTGGGTCGATCACGGCCGGCTTCGTCTTCGGCCACTCCCACCCCGCGATGATCATCTGGGCGACGTTCGCGCTGCTGATCACCGCCTCGCCGGTGTTCGCCTGGCGCTGGCAGCTGCGGCAGGACGCGAAGAAGCCCTCCGGTCCTGCCGCGGGACAGCCGCAGGACCCCGCGGGGACGCCCCGTACCCAGCCGCTGCCCATCCCGCAGCAGCCGTCGGGCCACACCCCGCAGCAGAAGCCCACGTGGGCCGCGACCCCGGGCGCACACGGGGAGGTCGGGGGATCCGACCAGACCATGCAGATCGCCCTTGGTGGACTTGGGGGACGTAAGGAATGAACGACCGTGCAGGCCGCCGCCGGGCCCGTCGACTCGCGATCGGCACGGCGGTGGTACTCGCGCTGGCCGGGATGAACGGGCCGTGGCTCTACCGCTTCAGCACCGAGAAATACCACCAGTACACAATCAACAAACCGGAGTACAAGGCCGCCAACGGCAAGTGGGAGATAGTCGACTTCCCCGAGGAGTACCGGCAGAACACCATCCACGCGGCGCTGCTGCGCACCGGCAAGGTGCTGCTCGTCGCGGGGTCGGGCAACAACCAGGACAACTTCGACGCGAAGAAGTTCGACACCCGGATCTGGGATCCGGTCAAGGGCACCGTCAAGAAGGTCCCCACGCCGGCCGACCTGTTCTGCACCGGCCACACCCAGCTCGCCAACGGCAACCTGCTGATCGCCGGCGGCACCAAGCGCTACGAGAAGCTCCAGGGTGACGTCACCAAGGCCGGTGGCCTGATGATCGTCCACAACGAGAACCCGGACGCGCCGATCACCCTGCCCGCGGGCACCACGTTCACCGGCAAGAAGAACGGCAAGACCTTCGTCTCCAAGGACCCGGTGCTCGTCCCGCGCGCCAAGAAGGTCTTCGACAAGGCGACCGGCAGGTTCCTGCGCAACGACCCCGGTCTCGGCCGGATCTACGTCGAGGCGCAGAAGCGGGGCAAGAAGTTCGAGACGGGCACGCAGGACAACTACCGCGTGCACGGTCTGAAGGGCGCCGAGGCCAAGAACACCTACGGCATCGCGCAGAAACTCGCCCTGGACAAGAAGGACTTCCAGGGCATCCGGGACGCCTTCGAGTTCGACCCGGTCGCCGAGAAGTACATCAAGGTCGACCCGATGAAGGAGGCCCGCTGGTACCCGACGCTCACCACCCTGAGCGACGGGAAGATCCTCAGCGTCTCCGGCCTGGACGACATCGGTCAGCTGGTCCCGGGCAAGAACGAGGTCTTCGACCCGAAGACCAGGAAGTGGGCCTACACCGGCAAGGTCCGGCAGTTCCCGACGTACCCGGCGCTGTTCCTCATGCAGAACGGCAAGGTCTTCTACTCGGGTTCCAACGCGGGCTACGGACCGGACAACGTGGGCCGTGAGCCGGGCGTGTGGGACGTCGACACCAACAAGTTCTCGAAGATCCCGGGCCTGAGCGACCCCACGCTGATGGAGACCTCCGGCACGGTGCTGCTGCCTCCGGCGCAGGACGAGAAGTACATGGTGGTCGGGGGCGGCGGCGTCGGCGAGTCGGAGCGGTCCAGCGAGAAGACGCGGATCGTCGACCTGAAGAAGCCCAACCCGCGCTTCGTGGACGGCCCGTCCCTGGACAAGGGCACGCGCTACCCGAACGCCTCGATCCTGCCCGACGACAGCGTGCTGATCTCGGGCGGTTCGCAGGACTACCGGGGCCGCGGCGACTCCAACATCTTCGAGGCGCGGCTCTACGACACCGAGAAGAACGAACTCAGGCGTGTCGCCGACCCGCTGGTGGGCCGCAACTACCACTCCGGGTCGATCCTGCTGCCCGACGGCCGGGTGATGTTCTTCGGCTCCGACTCGCTCTACGCCGACGCCGCCAACACCAAGCCGGGCGAGTTCGAGCAGCGCATCGAGATCTACACGCCGCCGTACCTGTACGGCGACGCGGACCGGCCCTCGCTGGCGGGCGGTCCGCAGACCATCGAGCGCGGCGGGACGGGCACGTTCACCTCGTCGGACGCGGCGAAGGTCAAGAAGGTCCGGCTGATCCGGCCGAGCGCCGCCACGCACGTCACCGATGTCGACCAGCGGTCGATCGCTCTGGACTTCAAGGCCTCCGGTGACAAGCTCACGGTGACCGTGCCGGAGAACCGGAACCTGGTCCAGGCGGGCTGGTACATGATGTTCGTGACGGACGCCGACGGCACGCCGAGCAAGGCGCAGTGGGTCAAGGTGCCCTGAGTACCGGACGAAAAGGGGCGCCCTCCCGCCGGGAGGGCGCCCCTTTTCATGCCGGTGCCGTCAGCCGGTGGCCTTCGCCAGCTTCAGCGCGTAGTCCGCCCACCACTGGCCCGCCTTGGGGCCGCCCTTGCACTCGCCGTCCGACTCGCCCGGCCGCTTCACCCACAGGTACGCGTCGACCAGCGGGTCGGCCGTCTGGGTCGTCGGGGTCTCACCGAGGGAGCGGCCCGGCGGGTTGCACCAGCGCTCGTCGGGACTGCCCGCGGTGTAGGGGCCCTTGCCGTTGCGGCTGGTGTCGATGACGAAGTGCTTGCCGCCGACCTTGGCGGAGAGCTGCTTGCCGTAGGCGATGGAGTCCTCGGTGGAGTAGAAGTTGGAGACGTTGACCGAGAAGCCGTCGGCCTGTGCGATGCCGGCCCGGGTGAGGGGCTCGAAGATCTGGTCGGGGTTCTGCCAGCCGGCGTTGCCCGCGTCCAGATAGACCTTGGTGTTCTTCAGGGACTTCAGCTTGGTGACGGCGCCCTTGAGGAGGTCGTAGCGCTCCTCGTGGAACTGCTCGGGGGTGCAGCCGTCGACGAGGTGCAGCAGGGCGTCCGGTTCCAGGATGACCATGGCGGACCGGTCGCCGATGCCCGCCGCGACGCCGTCGAGCCACTCCCGGTAGGCGTTGCCGTCGGCGGCGCCGCCCTGCGAGTACTGGCCGCAGTCGCGGTGCGGGATGTTGTAGAGGACGAGCAGGGCCGTACGGCCGGCCTTGTCGGCGGCCTCGGTGAAGCCCCGGGTCTGCCCTTCCGGATCGTCCGGGCCGACCCATTCGGCGACCGGCTGCTCGGCGATCTTGCGGATCTGCTCGGCGTCCCGCTTCTTGCCGGACTTCTCCAGGGCGACGACCTGCCGGGCCGCGGTCCCGTCCGGATTGACCCAGAAGGGGGCCTTGTCCTTGGGCTGTTGGGTGATCCCCGCGTCGGCACCCTTGTCCGATCCGTCTCCCCCGTCGGAGGAGGAACACCCCGTGATCAGCAGTGCCGCCCCCAGCACCACCGCGGACATCCGCCTCCCGGCGAACGCCCCGACCCCCCTGCTGCCGTACATGCAACTCCCCCTTGGTGCAGCGTTCCAAGTCTCAATCCTGACATACGCCCCTCGGCGCTCACGGGGCGAACCCCACCTGCGCGGATGACGCAGCGCCACCGTATCGGGACTTGGCGTCATCCCACCTCTGGGCCGGGGTGGCCCTTTGGTTCTGGTGTCTTCTCAGCACGTGCCCGGCCTTGGACCAGAGATTCACCCACCGTGACTCACGCGTCGGACCTCACAGGCCGGTCCCCGTCAGATACGCCGAGACGACCACGTTCGCCGTGTAGCTGCGGGTCGTACGGTCGAAGCTGCCGCCGCAGGTGACCAGGCGCAGCTCGGCCCGGCCCGACTCGCGGGGGCCGTAGGCCTGGTGGGCGTCGAAGCGGTCCCGGGTGAGCACCTGGACGGACTCGACGGTGAACTCGGCGACCTTGGTGTCGGCCCGGATCACCCGGATCGTCTGGCCCGGCCGCATGGCGCTGACCTTGTAGAAGACGGCGGGCCGGGTGTCGGTGTCGACGTGCCCGACCATGAGCGCGGTGCCGGGCGCCCCGGGTGCGACCCCGTCGGCGTACCAGCCGACCACGCCCGGCTGGTCGTACGGCGGCGGATCGAGCGCCCCGCGTTCGTCGAGGCCGCGTGCGATCACGGGGGCCTGGACGCCGAGCCCGGGGATGTCGACGCGCTGCGGCAGCGCGTCGCCCAGCGGGCGGTGCTCGGGCGGCAGCTTGATGTCCGGGGGGCGTCCGGCCGCCGCCATGTCACCCGTGGTGGGGGCGGAGATGCCGTGCCGCATCTCGGTGACCTCACGGCCCCACAGCCACAGCCCGAGCAGCAGCACCACCCAGGCCAGGCCGGTCAGCATCCGGCCGGTGCCCGGGAAACGCCCGTGCCCGCGCCCGCCGCTCACGTCGTGTTCCAGCCCCTGGTCCTGATGCCACATGGTCATTCCGATCCACGACGACGGCGGACGGCGCGCAGCGCGACGACCACCGCGGCCACGCCCGCGAGCATCAGTCCGGTCACCCCTTGCGCCGTACCGGGGCCGGTCCCGCGGTCCTCGGCGGCGAGGGAATCGGCGGCACCGCCACCGCCCGCCTGGACGGGGGCGACGGGTGAGGCCGGTGCGCCGGGCCGGCGGGAGGGGGTGTCCTCCTCATCGACGCCGGGGGCGGACGGCTGCCCGCCCTTGCCGGGAGCGGGCGGCTGCCCGGCGGCCCCGGTGACGGCCTCGGGGGTATCGAGCGCCGTCCTGGGGGCATCGGACGCCGCGTCCGGGGCTTCCGGCCCGTCATGGGAGCCATCGGGTGCGTCCTCGGCGCCTTCCGGCCCGTCCTCGGCGCCTCCCGGTCCGCCTTCGGGGGCTTCAAGCCCGTCCTCGGGGGCTTCCGGCCCGGCTTCGGGTGCTTCACGCACCGCCTGGGAGCGAGGCTGTCCGCCGTCCCTGACGGTGAGGGTGCCGGTGCGCCGCGTGTCGCCGCAGGTGACCCGCACGGCGTACTTGCCCGCCGGGAGCGTGGAACGGACACGGCTCTCGCCGGTGAGCTCATGTGCGCCGGTGACGGTCAGCCGCGCGTCCGCGACGAGCGCGGGGGAGGCGGCCACGGCCGTTCTCTGCGCGCAGCCCGTCACCCGGAGGGTGACGTCACTGCCGGGGGCGGGAGCCGCCGGGGTCACCGACACGCTCCCTCCGTCCGCCGCGTACGCCGCCGGGGCGAGGGCGACGACCGCCAGGACGCTCGTACAGACAGTGACTCTCAGGCAACCCATCGTGAACCTCCAGACGCCTGGAAGCCTCCCCCGCGCGGTGGGCCGCCGCATCCTCAGGGACGCGGCGGCTGCTCCGTACGGGTGACGACGGGTTTGAGCGCGCCCGTGCGGCGCCGCCCGAGCTCAGATCCGCTCGACGAGGTCCGCGATCGAGTCCACGACCTGGGAGGGCCGGTAGGGGAAGTCCTCGACCTGCTCGGGCCGGGTCAGGCCGGTGAGCACCAGGAACGTCCGCATCCCGGCCTCGATGCCGGCCAGGACGTCGGTGTCCATCCGGTCGCCGATCATCGCGCTGGTCTCGGAGTGCGCCCCGATGGCGTTCAGACCGGTCCGCATCATCAGCGGGTTCGGCTTCCCCGCGAAGTACGGCTTCCTGCCGGTCGCCTGGGTGATCAGCGCGGCCACGGCGCCGGTCGCGGGCAGCGGGCCCTCGGTGGAGGGGCCGGTCTCGTCGGGGTTGGTGGCGATGAACCGCGCGCCGCCGAGGATCAGCCGGACCGCCTTCGTCATGGCCTCGAAGGAGTACGTGCGGGTCTCGCCGAGGACCACGTAGTCCGGCTCGTGGTCGGTCAGGATGTAGCCGATGTCGTGCAGCGCGGTGGTCAGCCCGGCCTCGCCGATGACGTACGCCGAGCCGCCCGGCCGCTGGTCGTCCAGGAACTGGGCGGTGGCCAGGGCCGAGGTCCAGATGGACTCGATCGGCACCTCCAGGCCCATGCGGCGCAGCCGGGCGTGCAGGTCGCGCGGGGTGTACATCGAGTTGTTGGTGAGGACCAGGAAGGGCCGGCCGGACTCGCGCAGCTTCTTCAGGAAGGCGTCGGCGCCGGGGATCGGTACGCCCTCGTGGATGAGCACACCGTCCATGTCGGTGAGCCACGACTCGATGGGCTTGCGGTCTGCCATGTGCGGGTCTCCTGCCGTACGCGGTCCAGCGTGCGGTCCAGCCTAAACAGTGGCGGGATCTTGCGGAACGGCCCGTGTGCGGCGTCCCGACTGGCGGGACGGCCTGCTCAGCGGCGGCGGCGTACGACGAGCAGCGCCCCGCCCCCGGCGAGCAGCAGGGCCGCGGCGGCCGCGGCGACCTGGGTGCCGGTTCCCGTGCGGGCCAGTTCCTCGGCGAAGGGGAACCGGTCCTCGCGGGGCGGCACGGAGGCGTCGGAGTCGGGGCGGGGCTCGGTGCCGGTGTCCGGATCCGTGCCGGTGTCCGGGTCCGTGCTTGTGTCCGGGTCGCTGCCGGTGTCGGTGTCGGTACGCCCGCCGCCGTCGATGCCGAACCGGTAGTCGTTGGACTGGCCGACCCAGTCGCCGTCGTCGTCGTGCCGCTGCACCACGGCGGCGTTGGCCGTGACGTGGTTGGGCACGGCGTCCGAGGTGAGCGTGAGCCGCACCTTCACGGTGACGGTCCTGCCCGGTCCGACGGTGAACCCGGCGAAACGGTCGTCCTCGTCGGCGAACGCCCCGACGAGTTCGTCCTCGCCGGTCTTCTCGAACCGTACGGGGTGGGCCCGCTCCCCCTCGAAGAACTCCAGGCGCGACTGGGACGGTTCCAGGGCCCGCTTGTCGTCGACGAGCACGACGACGGGGTGGATCCCGGTGCAGGTGCGGTCGGTGGTGTTGGTCAGGTCGACGTACCAGGTGCCGAACCCGCCCCCGGCCGTGTAGGTGTCCGGGCCGCCGTGGATGCGGGTGCTGAGCGGGAAGGTGTGGTCGTCGGGCGCGGCACAGGCGGGTGCCGGGGCCTCGGCGTGCGCCGGATGAACCCCGGGGAGCAGGACGGCGGCCGCAGCTGCCGCCGCCAGGCAGAGGTGAGCGGGCGTGCAGAGTCGCATGATGATGTGACATTCCGACCACCGGAGACCGTGAGACGCCCCGGCCGCGAACCGGCCCCGAACGGCGGCGCGGATCCGCCCGGTCGGCGGACACCGGGACCTGGCCAGGAGCGGCTGGCCCACCATCCCGGCCAGGATCTTCCCCACCGGGACGGTCGCGACCGCCGGGGTTCGGGGGCTGGGGCAGCGCCGGCTGCCCCACACGACCGCCGGGGGCTCGGGGGCAGGGGGCACGACCGGCTGCCCCACTCGACCGTGCGGCGCCACAATCGGCCCCGAGCCCGACACCGGCACCAGCACCAGCACCAGCACCAGCACCAGCGGACACCGCTCCCCCGCCAGAGTGCGGGAGCTGCCGGACCACCACCCAGCCAGCGGTCTTCCCCACCAGGACGATCGCGACCGCCGAAGGGCCGGAGTCAGGGGCAACACCGGCCGCCCACCCCACCACCCGCGCCTCAACCGGCTCCGAGCCCGAACACCGGCCCCAGCACCAGGTGAGCCGCCCCCACCGCCACGGCCCCGGCGCCCCCCGGTGCGACGCGTACCGGAACCGCGTCCTGGCCGGTTCGTCGCGCGTGCGCTTCCAGTACCGCTCCGACCCCGGCCGTGAAGGCCTCCGGAGCCGCGGCCACCGTGCGTCCGCCCAGCAGGACGACGTCTATGTCGAGCAGAGCGGCGAGGTTCGCCGCCCCGGCGCCCAGCACCCGCGCGGCCTCCTCCAGGTCGCCGCGTGCCACCGCGCCGAGGCACAGGGCTTCGACGCAGCCCCGGTTCCCGCAGGTGCACGGCGGCCCGTCGAGCTGGATCACCTGGTGGCCGAACTCCCCCGCCCCGGTCCTGGCACCGCGGTGCACGGTGCCGCCGATCACCAGTCCGGCCCCAAGACCCGTACCCAGGTGCAGGTAGGCGAAGGAGCCGCCCTCGCCCCCGGCGGCCAGGCCCAGGGCCGCCGCGTTGGTGTCCTTGTCGACCACGACCGGCACCCCGAGCCGCTGCGCCAGGGCATCGCGCAGCGGGAAGCCGTCCCACTCGGGGAACCCGGTCACCCGTTGCAGCACACCCCGGGCGTGGTCGAGCGGCCCGGGCAGTGCGACGCCAGCCCCCAGCAGGGCGCCGCCGAGTCCGGCGACCGATTCCCGCACGGCCCCCGCGACCGCGGCCAGCACGTCCTGCGCCCCCGCTCCCAGATCCAGCGCGGCCCGCCGCTCCCCCACCACGCCGCCGCGCAGATCCACGAGCACGGCCCGCACCTCGTCCCGGTCCAGATGCACCCCGACCGCGTGTCCGGCCTCCGGCACCAGCCGCAGCACGGTGCGCGGCTTGCCCCCCGTCGACGCCCGGCGGCCGGCCTCCGCCGCGAGGCCCTCCTCCCGCAGCCGGCCCGTGATCTTGCTGACGGCCTGCGGGGTGAGCCCCGTCCGCTCGGCGAGTTCCAGGCGGCTGATGCCCTCGTCCCCAGCGGTCCGCAACAGGTCCAGCACCAGCGCGGTGTTGTGGCTGCGCAGAGCGAGCAGATTGACCCCGCCGCCCCCGCCCCCGACCCCTGCCCTGCCTGCTGCCCCGGCGCTTCCCGCCCCGCGCATGCCGCCCACTCCGCCCGTACGGTCGTCCGCCCTGTTCACGTCCCCATTGTCCCCGGCGCTTGCACTTTGGCAACAGCGTTGCGAAAGTGGGTGGCATGACTGGCACACCCCTCGGCACAGCCCCCGGCTCGCCCCTCCGCGTCGGCCTCGTCGGCTACGGCCTCGCCGGCTCCGTCTTCCACGCCCCGCTGATCGCCGCCACACAGGGCCTGGCCCTCGACACGGTGGTCACATCGAACCCGGAACGGCAGCGGCAGGCCCGGGCCGAGTTCCCGGACGTCCGCCTCGCCGCCACGCCCGACGAACTGTTCGACCGGGCCGACGAGCTGGACCTCATCGTCGTGGCGTCCCCCAACAAGACGCATGTGCCGCTCGCGACGACCGCGCTCAAGGCCGGCCTGCCGGTCGTGGTCGACAAGCCCGTCGCGGGCACCGCGGCCGAGGCCCGCGAGCTCGCCGCCCTGGCCGAGGAGCGCGAGCTGCTCCTCTCCGTCTTCCAGAACCGCCGCTGGGACAACGACTTCCTCACCCTGCGCAAGCTGCTGGACGAGGGCGAGTTGGGCGACGTGTGGCGCTTTGAATCCCGCTTCGAGCGCTGGCGCCCGAAGCCCAAGGGCGGCTGGCGGGAGTCCGGAGACCCCGCAGAGATCGGAGGTCTGCTCTACGACCTCGGCAGCCATGTCGTCGACCAGGCCCTGGTCCTCTTCGGTCCGGTGGCCTCCGTCTACGCGGAGACGGACATCCGCCGCCCGGGCGCCGAGACGGACGACGACACCTTCATCGCGCTCACCCACACCAACGGTGTCCGCTCCCACCTCCACGTCTCCGCGACGACCGCCCAACTCGGCCCCCGTTTCCGGGTTCTGGGCTCCACCGCCGGCTACGTCAAGTACGGCCTCGACCCGCAGGAGGCGGCGCTCCGGGACGGACTGCGCCCCGGCCCGGACTGGGGCGTGGAACCCGAGTCGCTGTGGGGCCGCGTCGGCTCCGGCGAGTCCCCGGTGACCGGCGGCGGACGCGCCGAACCGACCCTCCCGGGCGACTACCCCGCCTACTATGCGGCCGTGGCGAAGGCCCTGCTGGAGGGCGCCCCCAACCCGGTGACCGCACGGGAGGCCGCCGCCGCCCTGGACGTACTGGAGGCCGCCCGGCGTTCGGCCCGCGAGAAGGTGACGGTGACGCTGTGACCCACAAGAGCAACCCCTCCCACAGCCAGGGGCTCACCCCGAAGTTCCACCCCGAGCTCACCCCGAGCCTGGAGGAGCTGGAGAAGCAGGAACGCCTCCTGGTGTTCCGCCGGTTCACCCACGACGACGCCTGGGCGCTCGGCTCGCTCCTGGTCGAACTGGCCCGGGAGCGGCAGGCCCCGGTCGCCATCGACATCCACCGCTCCGGCCAGCAGCTCTTCCACGCCGCGCTGCCCGGCTCCAGCCCGGACAACGACGCCTGGATCGCCCGCAAGCGCCGGGTGGTCGAGCGCTACGGCTCCGCCTCCTACCTGGTCGGCGCCCGTTTCCGAGCCAAGGGCAGCACCTTCGAGGAGTCCTCCCGCCTCGACCCCGACACCTACGCGGCCCACGGCGGCTCCTTCCCGATCACGGTCGAGGGCGTGGGCGTGATCGGCGCGGTGACGGTGTCCGGGCTGCCGCAACTCCAGGACCACCGGCTCGTGGTGGAGGCACTGGAGCGGTTCCTGAATCAGTAGGCCACGCCGGAATCATCACCGGTCGCCTCCGGTTGGCACCTGCGTACGCGCGATCGAGCACGGCGCCCCGACCGGAGGGAAACCCACCGATGACCACCCCCCTGAAAGAGTCCGTCGGCCGGTACGGCATCTGGAGCGTGGGCCTGCGCTCGGAGGACCCGGACCGGCGCGGCGAACTCGCCGAGGCCGCAGCCGAACTGGAGGAACTCGGCTACGGCGCCGTCTGGCTGGGCGGCAACAGCTCCGCCGCCAACGCCGCCCCGCTGATCGAGGCGACCTCGAAGCTCACCGTCGGCACCAGCATCCAGAGCATCTGGCAGCACGAGCCGGACGCCGCCGCCTCGGCCTTCGCGGAGCTGGAGTCGGCCCGCCCCGGGCGGTTCCTGCTGGGCCTCGGGGTGAGCCACGCCAAGCGGGTGGAGCAGTACGCCCGCCCGTACTCGGCCCTGGTCGAGCACCTGGACGGGCTGGACGCCGCGGGAGTGCCGCAGGAGCGCCGTCTCCTGGCCGCCCTGGGCCCGAAGTCGCTCCGGCTGGCCCGGGACCGGGCGGCGGGCTCGATCCCGTACCTGGTCACCCCGGAGCACACGGCGCACGCCCGCGAGATCCTGGGCGATGCCCCGCTGCTGGCCCCGGAGCTGGGCGTCATCCCGGAGACGGACCCGGACCGCGCCCGCGCCCTGGCCCGGGAGTTCCTGGAGATCTACCTGCCCCTGCCGAACTACACCAACAACTTCCTCCGGCACGGCTTCACCGAGGACGACCTCGCGGACGGTGGCAGCGACCGTCTGGTCGACGCCCTGTTCGCCTGGGGCGACGACACGGCGATCCGCACGAAGATCGACGCGTTCTTCGAGGCGGGCGCGGACCATCTCGCCCTCCAGGTCCTGGACGGCGAACCGCGCGACGGCCTGCCGAGGAAGGCCTGGCGCAACCTCGCCCCCGTACTGACCTGACCTCGACCGCCCCCCAGGGGCGCGGGGAACTGCGCGACCAACCACAAACCACCCCCAGCCAACCGGTCACCACGGCCCCCCGCCCCTCAGAAGGGCGTGACGCAACCTCGCCCCCGTACTGACCTGACCGCGACCGCCCCCCAGGGGCGCGGGGAACTGCGCGACCAGCCACAAACGACCCGCAGCCGGAAACAAACCGCATTTCCCCGCCCCACCCAGCGGAGCGCCTACGCGTTCTTGAACTCCTGCCGCTGCCGCCCCAGCCCCTCGATCTCCAGCTCCACGACGTCCCCGGCACGCAGGAACGGCTTCGGCTCGGGCGCCCCGAGCGCCACGCCCGCCGGCGTCCCCGTGTTGATCACATCGCCCGGGTACAGGGTCATGAACTGGCTGAGGTACCGCACGACCTCCCCGACCGGGAAGATCTGCTCGGCCGTCGTCCCGTCCTGTTTCAACTCCCCGTTGACCCACAGCTTCAGGGACAGGTCCTGCGGATCGCGCACCTCGTCGGCCGTCACCAACCACGGCCCCAGCGGATTGAACGTCTCGCAGTTCTTGCCCTTGTCCCAGGTCCCGCCCCGCTCGATCTGGAACTCCCGCTCCGACACGTCGTGCGCCACGGCGTACCCGGCGACATGCGCCAGTCCTTCCTCCGCGGACCCGAGATACCTGGCCGTACGCCCGATGACGACGGCCAGTTCGACCTCCCAGTCGGTCTTGAGGGACCGCCGCGGCACGAGGACCGTGTCGTACGGCCCGACCACGGTGTCCGGCGCCTTCATGAAGACGACCGGCTCGGCGGGCGGCTCCGCGCCGGTCTCGCGTGCGTGATCGTGGTAGTTCAGCCCGATGCAGACGATTTTGCCGATCCGCCCGAGCGGCGGCCCGACGCGCAGCCCGGTGGCGTCGCGTACGGGCAGCTCACCGGCGTCGGCGGCGGCCCGGACCCGGCCGAGGGCCTCCTCGTCGGCGAGCAGCGTGCCGTCGATGTCCGCGACGAGGCCCGACAGGTCCCGCAGGGTCCCGTCGGCGTCGAGCAGCGCGGGCCGCTCCGCCCCCGCCGTACCGACTCGCAGCAGCTTCATGATCAATCTCCCTCGATCGCGGGCGCCCGCCCGATGCGCGCGACCCGGATGCGGCGGGGGAGCCATCGGAGGACTGGTCGATCCTCCAAGCTGGGGGTCCACTCCGCAATACCCCGTTCACGTAGTGGACCCCGGCCGCCTGCTCACCGGTACAGCACAGCCCGCTCGACGGCGCTCCACGTCGTACTGGTCACCACGTACAGCGCGGCGGCCAACGGCACGACGGCCACGGTGACGAGCGTGAAGAACGACATGAACGGCATCACCTTGGTCACCGCCCCGAGCCCGGGCAGCTGCTCCCCGCCTGCGGCCTGGGCGACCGGGTTGGCGGCCATCATGCGCTTGCTGAGCCGGTAGCCGAGCGCCGCGACGCACCCGACGACCACGAACAGCCCGGCGTAGACGAGCCCCGCGCCGCTCAGGACACCGCCCTGGAGCGCGTCCACCCACCGCTCCCCCAGTGGCGCGGCGAACAGCCGGTGGCCGAGCAGGCCGTTGGCCTCGCCGCCGATCGTGTCGCTGGAGAACAGGTGGTAGAGCAGGAAGAACGCGGGCGCCTGGAGCAGCCCGGGCAGGCAGCCGGCCAGCGGCGACACCTTCTCCTCGGCGTGCAGCTCCAGCACGGCCTTCTGGAGCTTCTCGGGGTTCTTCCCGTGCTTCCTCCGCAGCTCGGCGATCTTCGGCTGGAGCGCGGTCCGGGCCTTCTGGCCGCGCGCGGCGGCACGGGAGAGGGGATGGACGAGAAGGCGTACGAGCGCGGTGAACAGGACGATCGACGCGGCGGCGGCCGAGGCGCCGAACAGCGGCTGGAGCAGGTCGGCAAGGTGCTCGACCAAGGTGGCGAAGACGGACATGGGTGAGCCCTCCGGGGGTCTCGTCGTGCCGGAACATGTCATGGCGGCAGGACGACCCGCGCGGGGTCAGCTCAGGAAGTCAGGCCCCTACGCGACGGTCGCCCGGAGGGCGTGACCGGGTGCCCGGGGACGGGTGCGGCCCCGGGCGTCCGGGTCGCGTTGGGGCAGGAAGGCCGTACGCCGGTCCCGGTCGCGGATGGCCGTGCGCACCCGGGTCCGCGGCACGGTGGGCGCGCAGCGCGAGGCGACGACGGCGCAGAGCGCGAGGGCGGCCGAGGCCGCGGTGGTCGCGGCGAGGGCGACGGTGGCGGAGAGGCTGCCCGTGTCGAGCAGCGCCACTTCGACGAGCAGGAAGAGCAGCGCGAGGGCGGGACGCAGCGTGGCCCAGCTCCGGGTCATCGGCAGCCCCTCCCCTCGTACGTGTGTATGCCTGCTGTCCGTTATACAGGACCGCCCTCCCGTCCGGGCCTCATACAAGACCGCCTCCCGCCCCGGGCCCGTCACTTCGTACACGGGTTTGAGAAAGGTTCGTCAGAACTCTCGACAACCCACCCGCCACACCCGATGCTTCTCGTCACCCGACAACGGGACACCCCTGCGACGCCGGGCCGGGGACCGGCGTGCGCCCTCATCTCCCTTACGGAGGAGCCGTGATCCGACGCAGAAGTCTGCTGGCCGCAGCAGGCGGAACGTTCCTCGGCAGCGCCCTGGCGACGGGCACCGCACGCGCGGACGCCACGATCGCCGTCAACCCGTCGACGACCTACGGCACCTGGGAGGGCTGGGGCACCTCCCTCGCCTGGTGGGCCAACGTCTTCGGCGCCCGGGACGACTTCGCCGACCTGTTCTTCACCACCAAGTCAGTGACGTACAACGGTCGTTCCCTGCCCGGTCTGGGCCTCAACATCGCCCGCTACAACCTCGGCGCGTGCAGCTGGAACAGCGTCGGCGGCGAGACGATGGTCAAGTCGCCCAACATCCCCGCCTTCAAGCAGATCGAGGGCTTCTGGCAGGACTGGAACAACGAGGACCCCACCTCCTCGGCGTGGAAGTGGACGGCGGACGCCAACCAGCGCGCGATGCTGGTGAAGGCGACACAGCGCGGCGCGATCACCGAACTGTTCGCCAACTCCCCGATGTGGTGGATGTGCGCCAACCACAACCCCTCGGGCGCCTCCGGCGGCGGCAACAACCTCCAGACCTGGAACTACCGCCAGCACGCCAGCCACTTGGCCGCGACAGCCCTGTACGCGAAGAACAACTGGGGCGTGAACTTCGCGACGGTCGACCCCTTCAACGAGCCGGCCTCCACCTGGTGGACCGCGACCGGCACCCAGGAGGGCTGCCACATGGACCCCGCGGTCCAGGCGGCCGTCCTGCCCTACATGCGCAGCGAACTGGACAAACGCGGCCTCACGGGCCTGCGCATCGCCGCCTCCGACGAGACGAACTACGACACGGCCCGCTCCACGTGGTCGTCGTTCAACTCCACGACCAAGGGCCTGGTCTCCCAGGTCAACGTGCACGGCTACCAGGGCTCGGGCGGCCGCCGCGACCTGCTCTACACGGACGTGGTGACCACGTCCCGCAAGAAGCTGTGGAACTCCGAGACGGGCGACAGCGACGGCACCGGCCTGACCATGGCCTCGAACCTCTGCCTCGACTTCCGCTGGCTGCACCCCACGGCCTGGTGCTACTGGCAGGTCATGGACCCGTCGACGGGCTGGGCGATGATCGCCTACGACGCGAACACCCTCCAGCCGACCACCGTCCAGACCAAGCACTACGTCATGGCCCAGTTCAGCCGCCACATCCGCCCGGGCATGACGATTCTGACCACGGGCGTGGACAACGCGGTGGCGGCGTACGACGCGACGGCCCGCCGCCTGGTGATCGTCGCGGTCAACACGGCGACCTCGGCCCAGACCCTCACCTTCGACCTGTCCCGCTTCTCGACGGTCACGGGCGGCTCGGGAGGCCTGGTCCCCCGCTGGAACACGGTCACCACGGGCGGCGGCGACCTCTACACGGCCCGCTCGGACATCCGCCTGTCCGGCAAGTCCGTGAGCGTCCCCTTCGCGGCGAAGTCGGTCCAGACGCTCCAGATCGACGGCGTGACCCTGTAGTCAAGGCCGCGGTCCGGCCGCGGTCCCGAGGCGGCGGTTCGGGACGAAACGTGAAGCCCGGGGTGGCGAGCGGGGGAAAGTCGGGAGGCCGAGTGGTCTGGCCTGCGCATCTCTCACGCTCGTCACCTCCCGGCAGTACGGTGTCCCCCATGCGCCCCGACACGCCTGCCGAAAACGTCGACCACACCGCCGAGGCGGCACGCCTGGAGCGGACCGCCGGCCTGTATCCCGAGGATGCCGAGGCCCTGCTGCTGCGGGCAGCGGCCCACCTGGAGCTCTCCGGCGACCGCCCCACCGCGACGAAGCTCTACGACCGCCTCCTCGCCTCCCCCGAGGCCCTGGACAACCCGCTCCTGGTACGGGCGCTCAAGGCCTCCAACCTCTGGGAGTACGGTCACGAGGCCGAGGCCCGCGCGATCATCGAGGGCGTCCGGGCGGCGTCCCCCAAGGACCCGGCCGCCTGGGTCATCGTGGCCGAGTCCCTGGAATCCCACGACGAACTGGAAGCGGCCCACGACACGTTCACAGAGGCCGTACGCCACCTCCTGACGGACGTCCCGGAACCCCCGCAGCCGACCCACCCCCTCCTCTTCGGCCGCCACCGGGTCCGCCGCATGCTGGGCCGCTCCCACGACGAGTGGGACGCCCTGGCGGACTCGGTGCACTCCCTGCCGATCTCCCTGGACGAGCTCCACGACCCCAAGCGCGTGTGGTCCCTGGGCTCGGAGAACCCCGCGGAACTGGAAGCGGAGATCCTGCGCCTGCGAGCGGAGGTCGGCGCGTACCGGGAGGCCCTGTCCCGGCCGTTCCCGGTG
This sequence comes from Streptomyces sp. NPDC050674, assembly GCF_040654575.1. Classification (NCBI taxonomy): domain Bacteria; kingdom Bacillati; phylum Actinomycetota; class Actinomycetes; order Kitasatosporales; family Streptomycetaceae; genus Streptomyces; species Streptomyces sp. NPDC050674. The sequence continues at coordinate 79,619 of NZ_JBFAIG010000023.1, read as the reverse complement.
GCGATCCTGCACTGGCCGGCGGGCGAGTTCACGGAACTCCTGGAGGCGTACCCCGCCCTGTCGACGGAGTACCCGTCCCACGCCGAGCACCTGACCTCGATAGAGCAGTCGCTCCGCGAACTGTCCACCTCCGGCACCCCGAACCTGGGCATCGTCACGGGCACGGTCCCGTCCTACGAGGCCTTCGCGGCCTCGGAGAGCGCGTCCCCGAACGACCCGACGCTCCTGCCGCAGTACGCGACGACACTGGCGGCGAGGGGGCGGGCGGTGGCTTGGCCACCGCAGCGGGGGGCTGGGTGCTGGTGTGGGTCGGGGGAGGCGTATGGGGGGTGTCACGGGTCGGACGCGTAGGCAAGAAGTAACGCCTCACTGAGACACGAAAGGCGCGGTCGGCGATGGAAACGTCTCCTGAGATCCGTGCGCGAATGAGTCGGCAGAAAAGCCGGAACACCGAGGTCGAGATGGCCCTGCGTCGAGCTTTGCACGCTGCAGGGCTGCGATACCGAGTGCATCGCAAACCCCTTAAGGGAGTGCGTCGAGAGGCCGACGTCTTGTTCAGTCGCGCGAGGGTCGCCGTGTTCGTGGATGGGTGCTTCTGGCACGGATGCCCAAAGCATGCGACCTGGCCGAAGAACAACGCCGAATTTTGGCGTACGAAAATCGAGGGCAACAAGCGGCGCGATCGGGACACTGACGACCGACTGGCTTCCGCCGGGTGGTTGGCACTTCGAGTGTGGGAGCACGAGAATCCTGTCGAAGCGGCAGCTCGCGTCCGGAACGAAGTAGAGGCTCGCCTATCCGGCACTGTCAGAAAAAGGTCCATTTAGTCGACCTGCGCAGAAGGATTACACACCGCTACCGCAAGGCACCAGTCCACCTGAGAACCCAAGAAGCCACGGGTCGCCCTCTTGGGCGGCTGCATTCATCCGGATGGCCGGGCTGACCGGGGAACGCCCCGAGGAGACCGGGCCTCGGCCCTCGCGATGCCCTACAGGGCAACGAAGTGGGCACGTCCCTTTGCACCGAGTGGCGACCATGCTTCACCAACATGCGCTTGGACTAGGCCCTAGACAACGGTTGCCGCACCCCTCCGTGACCCCCAGCTCCCGCAAGGGCTTCGGCGCCGACAGTTACTCAAGGGACGCCCTCAGCGTGGAGTCGCTCCCGCCCAAAGTGAAGCGAACCATTCCGCTCGACCCCTCTAGATCTTCGGCCACTTGGCAACAGTGCGCTCGTATGATTTTCTAACCCTCGCGCTGCATCCCGAAATCCCGGCCATGCCGACACATCCCCCACGCGGCGCTGAGAGGTACAGCCATGCCCAAGGCTCGGTACACCTTCGAACTCCCCCAACATGCCGTGGACTACGGGGTGGAAGTTCCTATCAGGGATCTCAACATCGACCCCCAAGCGCAACGGACCCTCAACGAGCGACGCGCCCAGAACATCGCGGACAACATGGTCCGCGAAGCCATAGGCTCGGTGATCTTGTCGAAACGTTCAGACGGAGATTTGTACATCGTTGATGGACAACACAGGTGGCGCGCGTGTGCGCTGGCCGGAATCCCAACCATCAGAGCCGAGGTTCACCACGGTCTGACGCAGGCCCAGGAAGCAATCCTCTTCCTGATCAAGAACCGGGAATCCCACAAGCCTCGCCCCGTCGACGAATACCACGTTGGCCTCACTGGGGGGGTGCCGCTCTTCGTCGACACGGACAGAGTCCTCGAAAAGCACGGCTTGACCCTCGGGTCAACCTCCACCAATGGCGTCGGAGCCGTATCCGGTGCGCTCCAAATTGTCGATCGCTATGGATCCTCGGTCTTCGACAGGACGCTTACCGTGGCAGAGGCCGCTTGGGGCCGGTCGGCAGAGACATGGGACGGTATGCTCCTCGGCGGCATCGGCATGTTTCTGGGTCGCTGGGGAGACCTCATCGATGATAGCGAGCTAGCGCGAAAGATGTTGTCAATGGGCACGGCAGCTAAATGGCGCTCCGAGATCCTCAGCCAATCGTCGCGCGGCGGATTCAACAACAGCGGAACAGGATCACGAGTCACCACTGCATATCGCTTGGTCGCTGCGGCTTGGAACAAGGGACGCAAGGCCGAAAATCGTATCGAAGCATGACAACAGAGCCCGCCGATGGGCTGGGAGCGGTGACACACCGAGGGCTCTCACCCAACGGGGGCCCATGCGCATCCCGTCCCAGCCCGACGCCCATACGGATGGCAAACTATGCGGATACCTGCTTGGACTGAAGACGAACTCGTGCTGGCTGGGGCGCTTGTGGTGAAGAACGGCTGGCGCGAGCTGCGGACCGGGGACGTGGACGTACAGGAGCTTTCAGAGCTGCTTCGTTCTCTTCCCATCCATCAGCCTGAGGCTCGGCTAGTGCCTGGCTTCCGATCTCCGGACAGTGTCAGCAGGAAGACGACTGACTTCATGACGAACCACCCGGCCTATCCCGGGAGGGCCACCCGGTGCGGCAAACCCACACTGCTCATGATCGAGGCGTTCACCAAGCGCGAAGCCGAAATGCTCCAAGCGGCAGAAGCCATTGAGGAAGGCATCGCCTCTGGCGAACTGCACCGCCTACCAGAACAGCCCGACGAAGTAGACGAGAGCGGCTCGACTGCCATCGAAGGTCGACTCCTTGTGCGTCGCGCACTGGCTCGCGAGCGGGATCCGAAGCTGCGAGCGTTGAAGATCAAACAGACACTGCTCGGCGGGGGCCAGCTGCGATGCGAGGTCTGTGAGTTCGACTTCGGCCGCACCTACGGGGAGCTTGGCTACGGTTACATCGAGGTGCACCACGTCACTCCCCTCCACGCTACGGGCACCAGGGAGACCAAGATCGCCGACCTTGCCTGCCTGTGTGCCAACTGCCACCGCATGTGCCACAGGAGCCGTCCTGGAGAATCCTGGCGCACGCCGGCCGTTCTCCGAGAGCAGATGGGGAGATCTGTTTCTGCGACTGCTCACTAGGCCGCGTCCGCCTCGGCCTCGTAGTGCATTTGGGCCTGGTCGAGGAGGTCGTCGGGATCGTGCCCGCGGGCAGCCGTCCAGTGGAGCAGGTCTGCGATCAGCTCGATCGCGGACTGTGCGAGGCCCGATTCCCTCCTCCCACCGTTCAGAGCGATACCGCCACGGCCAAGCTGATAGTTCTCAAGCACTTCGACGGCTCGCTTGGCACGTCGGCAGGATCGCTGTTCGTTGGGGATCGGGATCTCGCACCACACTGCCTTGCCCGCCGAAGTGAGCATTGCTCCCCAGTCGACTGCCAACCCTGCCAGTAGGTGCAGCCCGCGGCCGCACTCCCTGTCACAGTGGGCAACCTTCAGGGTCGGCAGTACGGGGCTCCTGTCGTGGACTTCAAGGCGTAGCCGCTCTCCCCTCCTCTCAAGGATCAGGGTCGCCAACGCACCTTCGCCTACGTGCTTGAGGACATTGGTGGCCAGCTCTGTGACGAGCAGCTCGGCTTCGTCGGAGCCAAGAGGAATGCCCCATCGGTTCAGCTGCTGAACGGTGGCTTGCCGCAGTAGACGCACCTCCACCGGCGCTGCTTCGAAGGGCAGCACGCAGCGGAGTCGAGGCTCCATGACTTCATGGCCGGGCATGACACTCCTCCCTCCGTGGCCGCGCGACGCGCTGATGTCCCGCCGTATCCGTACGGCTGCGCTCGGTAGCGACCGGAAGAGAGCATGGCACAGAGAAATCTCAGTGCGTAACTTCTCATGAGAATCTATCGGGTGAATCCGCTGGTGGCCCCGGTTCAGGGCTACCTAGCCTGATGGGCGTCCACGGGCTGAGCCCGGCACATGGCGAAGGAGCCCCATGTCCGAACGGAGCACGACACGACGCCGCCAACTGGGCGCCACCATGCGCAAGTTGCGCTCTCGCAGGGGTCTGACGCTAGAGGAAGCCGGACGCCTCGTCGGCGTTTCGAAGGCGACCGTTAGTCGGTACGAGACCACCGCCGGGCCGGTCAAGTGGCTGGTCGTCGACGCGCTCTGCCGTGAGTACGGAGCGACGGACGCCGAGCGGCGATCAGTGGTCAACCTCGCCAAGAACGCCAAGGAGCAAGGCTGGTGGAACTCCTTCGCCGACTCGATCCCGGAGAGCATGAACCTGCTGCTCACACTTGAGGACGAAGCCGTCCGTGAGAATCACTTCTGTTGTGTCTACGTCCCTGGGCTTCTTCAGACACGCGCCTACAGCACGGCGCTCCAGAGGGCGAACGAAGTGCCCTTGGCGCAGACGGAGATCGAACGGCTAGTCGACATTCGCATGAAGCGGCAGGAACTCCTGTCCCGCCCGAAGCCGCTGCATCTGTGGGCGATCCTTGATGAATCGGTGGTCCGGCGCGTCGTCGGGTCTCCGACGGTGATGAGGGAGCAGCTCGACCGGCTCCTCGAAGCCAACGAATCCCCGCACATCACGCTCCAGGTGCTTCCGTTCTCCCAGGGTGCGCACGCCGCGGCGCTCGGGAGCTTCGTCATGATCGGCGGTCCTGAACCGGCCCTCGACGTGGTGTACGTCGACATCCATACGGGTTCGCTCTTCCTGGAGAAGGAAGCGGAACTAGAGCGATACAGACTTGCGTTCGAGTACCTCCGCGCACAAGCGTTGGACATGGAGGCCTCCTCCGCCATGATCGATCGCGCCCGCAAGGAGCTCTGAATGTCCGCTGGTTCCCAGATAGCCTCCGAACCCAGATGGTTCAAGTCGTCTTACAGCGGTGCGAACACCACGGAATGCCTGGAGTGCGCCTACGTGGTCAGCGGCACGCTCATACGCGACTCCAAAAGGTCATCGGGCCCTGTCGTCTCCGTTGGAAGCGGAGCTTGGCGTTGCTTCATAGGAGCAATCAGTGCGCATGACCATGAACGACGGCTTGGCGAATCGAGCGCCCGCCCGTACAGCACGCATTAGAACGTGCCGCGCAGCCCCTCCTCGAACCGGTACTGCTCGACGAGTTCCTCCCACTCTTCGGGCTCGCCCTCGCTCAGGACGATGCGCCGCGTCTCACCCACAAGGGTGCGCACCCGGTCTGCCACCTGGGCCGCCTGCTCGCTGGACGTCAGCACGCCCAGGACCAGGACGGTGGAGTCGTCCTCCTCGCCCTCGCCGGCGAGGGTGAAGCTCCAGGGGACATCACACGGGGGCGCATGGTCGGGGTCCGGGCACAGGAGGTGTTCGATCGGGGCTTGGAGGGCGAGTGCCTCCTCCAGGCTCGGGCATCCGTGGATGCGGATCTCGTACAGCCGCGGTTCGTCTCCTGGTGGTGGCACGCGTCCCTCCTGGTTCGGCTCAAGGTTGCCGACCCTAGGGGCCGCCGCGTGCTCGCGCATCGGGTTATCGCGCCGGGACCCGGGTGAACCCGCCCTGCCAGGACCTGTCGGGCTACGTGCCGGCCTCGGGAAGGTTTCCGTTGCCGCCCAGGTTGGCGACCATGCGGCGCAGGACGTTGATCGTGGTGACGAAGTCGGCCTCGGGGATGCCCTCGTGGGTCTGGTGGTGGACGCGGAGGTTGCGTTCGCGGGCACGGAGGCGGCCGGCCTCGCCCTCCTCGGTGAGGGTCAGGCCGCCCGTCGCGTCCTCCGTGAGCCAGCCTCGGGCGATGAGGTCGTCGTAGACCGCGTCGAAGTCGGTGTTCTGGTCGTCGTAGGGGATCAGGCGGTCGGTGAGGGTGGCGCGGGTCCAGGTGCCCGGGGCGCCGGAGGCGTGGTTAAGGGTCCACCAGTGGGGCTGGGTGAGGTTCTCCACGGCCAGTTGCTCTCGTATGGCCCCAACGACCCTGCGGTAGGCCTGACCGGTCCATGCCCCGATCGGCTGGGCGGCCAGTTCCTCCTGGGAGTACTCCTTGAGGTTCTCGATCGGTGCGCTCATGCCGGTCAACGTAAGACCTCAAGCGAACTTGAGGTCAAGGAGGTAGGCGCGGATCTCCGCGTGGAGGCGGGCCGACTGGTCCAGGTGGACGTCGTTGGCCGCCCCGGGGATGCGGACCGTCCTGGTGTCCGGGCGGTAAGCGAGCATCGGGGCCGGTTCGTCGGGACCCATCGTGCCGTGTTCGCCCTGGACTGTCCCAGCAGGGTCACGGGAGCCGGAGCCAGTTCCTCGATCAGGGTGACGGCGTCCTGGACGTGGGCCTCGCGGGTCGTGGTCGCTGGGGTGCGGGTGTCGGCACCGTGGCCCCGGGCGTCGTACGTCACCACGCGGTGGCCGTCGGCCCGCAGTTGCCCGGCGAGGGTGTCCCATTCGCCCTGGTGGCCCGCCAGGCCGTGCAGGAGGAGGAACGTGGTCGCGGGCTCGCCCGCGGGGCGGTAAGCCCTGTGGGCGATGTGCGTGCCGTCGGGGGGTGAGGGTTCCGGACCTCGTGCGGATCAAGGGTTCCCCGTTGTCGTCGGCTCGGGCGGCTGCGCCGACGGCCGCCCCCTGTGCGTCGCGGGGCGGCCGTCGTGCGCGCTTCGGAAGCCCAGGAGCCTACGACGCCGGCGTCAGGTCCGCTCGGCCGAACAAGAGGGCGTAGCCGGGAGGGAGTTGGGCGAGGACGCGGGTGACCAGGTCGTCGCCGATCAGGGACGACAGGACGCCCAGGACCGAGCTGACGTCCCAGCGGGCCGTGGCGGGGGTGGCTCCCGGCGTGCGGGACGCGACCTCGTCGACGAACTGCGCGGCTGTCAGGCGGTGCGTGGCCGGGATCTGGGAGGCGATCAGGCGGGCGGCCTCCCCGGGCAGGGCGCGGGCCAGGTCGACTCGTTCGTCGCCGGTGACGTGGGTGCCGAGGGCGGCCAGGACGGTACGGGTGACCTGTTCCGCCTTCGACGGGGTGGGGTAGAGGCCCGACTCGCGGACCGCATCGATCAATTGGAGCCAGCCGTCCACGTCGTCGAGGCGGGGGGCGTGTCCTGTCGTCACACGGGGCACCGTCGGCGTGCTCATGTGTGGGGTTTTCCTCCGGGTGCGTGCGGGGGCGTGGGTGTGGGTGTCGCGCCGCCGGTCGGATCGGACCGGACCGGCGGCGCGGCCTGCGTGCGGGCGGTTGTCGCGTGCCGTGGGTTCAGCCGCTGATCTGCCTGCGGCTGTCGCCGCCCGAGATCTGGATGCGGCGGGGCTTGGCCTGCTCGGCCACCGGGATGCGCAGGGTCAGGACGCCGGCCTCGTAGGAGGCGTCGATGCGCTCGGTGTCGAGTGTGTCGCCGAGGAAGAGCTGGCGGGTGAAGGTGCCGGTGGGACGCTCGGCGACCAGCGGTTCCGCGCCCTCGGGGGCGGGGGACCTGCGCTCGGCTCGCACGTTCAGGACGTTGCGCTCGACGTCCAGCTCGATCGTCTCGGGGTCGATGCCGGGGAGGTCGAAGTGGACGAAGAAGTCGTCCCCGGAGCGGTAGGCGTCCATCGCCATCGCGGACGGGCGGCCGGCGGAGCCCAGGACCTGCTGGGTGAGTCGGTCGAGTTCACGGAAGGGATCCGTGCGCATGAGCATCACTGGTCACTCCTCTCTTCGGGTGCAGCGGGTGCGATGCCATACGGTCTGCGTCTTCTTATATAGCTCGGAGGAGGAAACTTGACAAGCCCAGGCTCAGGTTCGGGTTTCGGGGACCTGCGGGGCTAGCCTCAAGATCCCGAGCAGGGCGTAGAACGCAGGAGGCAGGCATGGCGAAGGTTCCCAGTGCGGTGGTCGCCGCGAGCGGGCTCGTGGGCGGGTACGGCGTGGCCCGCTGGACCAGGCAGCGGCCGCTCGGCGGGGTCGTGCTGGCCGCGGCCGGGGTGGCGGCGGCACGCCAGTGGCGGCAGCAGGCGGGCAACGTGACCGCCGGGGCGTTGTCGGCCGCGTACGTCGCCGCCTTCGCCGGGTCCCATCCCCTGGCCAAGAAGGTGGGTGCCTGGCCCGCCGTCTTCGGGGTGGCGGGGGCCGTGGGTCTGGCGTCGTGGGTGGCGGCGGACCGGCGCGGCTGACCGTCGACCGACCGGCGGAACGGCTGGCCTCTCGGCCGATGGGTCTGGTGACCCGTCGGCCGGTGGGGCGGTGGGGCGGTGGGACGGTTGACCGGCCGATGGCCGGCCGGTGTGAGAGTCCGCCGACCGCATGCCTGCCGTCTGTGCGCCTGCCTGTCTGCCGGGTGGTCGATTGACCGACTGGTCTCCGCACAGACAGCAAAGAACCCGGCCCTGAAATCAGGGCCGGGTTCTTGTCAGAGCGCCGGGCAGGCCTTGCACCTGCATCTCCCCACAGGAAGTGGGGCGTCTTTCCTTGGACCACCAACGCATCGTCCGTTTGCCGGAGTCCGGCGACCGGATGCAGATCAACTATAGCGCAGTTTCTGTTATCGCCCCGCCACCCGGCCGTCTCCTCACCGTCCCCCGCAGATACGCGACTTAGACGCTGAGGTACGACGACGTGACACAACGGATCAGCCGCCGAAGCATGATGAAGGCAGCGGGCATCGGTATCGGTGCCGGTATGGGTGCGACCGCGCTCGCCACCCCGGCCCACGCTGCCGGCGCCCCCTTCGCTCATCCCGGGCTGCTGCACACCCGTGCCGATCTGGACCGTATGGCGGCCAAGGTGAAGGCCGGTGCCGGACCGTACGCCGCCGGGTTCGCCAAGCTCACCGCCAACCGGCACGCGCAGAGCGGCTGGCAGGCGAATCCGCAGGCCGTCGTGTACCGGGGGTCGGGCTCGCCCGAGAACTACAGGGTCCTCTACAACGACCTGCACGCCGCGTACCAGAACGCCCTGCGGTACCACGTCAGCGGCGAGGAGCCGCATGCCGACACCGCCGTGGCGATCCTCAACGCCTGGTCGGGGAAGCTGACCCGGCTGGAGGGCAGCGCCGACCGGTTCCTCGCGGCCGGGTTGTACGGGTACCAGTTCGCGAACGCCGCCGAACTCGTCCGGGATCACGCGGATTTCGAGCTCGGGCGGGCTCGGGAGTTGCTGCTCGGCGTGTTCCATCCGCTCAGTGACGACTTCCTGACCCGTCACAACGGCGCGGTCGTCACCAACTACTGGCCCAACTGGGATCTGGCGGCGCTCGCCTGTGTGCTCGCGACCGGGATCTTCTGTGATCAACGGGCTGTCGTGGAGCGGGCCGTGGAGTACTTCAAGCACGGCGACGGGATGGGGTCGGTGAAGCACGCCATTCCGGTCGTGCACGAGGACGGGCTCGCGGAGTGGGTGGAGGCCGGGCGCGACCAGGGGCACGCGCTGCTCGGGGTCGGGCTGATGGGCACGGTGTGCGAGATGGCGTGGAACCAGGGGATCGATCTGTACGGCTACGACGACAACCGGTTCCTCAAGGGGGCGCAGTACGTGGCCAAGTGGAGCCTCGGCGGGGACGTGCCGTACACGGCGAACAGGCGGAAGAAGGGGGCGATCGGGGGGTGGTCGGGGAGCGAGACAGCGTCCGGTGTGGCCGGAGTGGACCCGGGGATGACCCGGCCCATCTGGGCGATGATCGCCAACCACTACACCAAGCGGCGGGGGTTGCCGGCGTCGTACGTCACACGGGCTGCGGCTAAGGCGGCGCCTGAGGGTGGGGGCGGGGACTACGGGCCGAACAGCGGGGGGTTCGACCAGCTCGGCTTCGGGACGCTGGCGTTCAGCCGGGACCGGCAGGAGGCGCCTGCCGGAACGCCGAGTCCCGGTCCGGCCGGTGGCGGTGTCAGGACGCAGGCTTCGGCGTCTCCGGCGGCGGCGGGAGACGACCTCGCCGCCACCGGGTCCGGGGATGCGGCGGGGTGGATCGCGGCGGCGGGCGTGAGCGCGGTGGCCGGCGGGCTGCTGATGCTGCGGCGACGGGGGCGGGCCGGATAGCGGCTGGGCGTGTGCGGGGTGGGCCACCAGCCTCGTCGGCGGAGGGGGCCCGGGGAGCGGCTGGCGTATGCGGGGCGACCGTCGGCCGCGTCGCGAGGGCCCGCACGGCCGGGACCACCGGCCGCCACCTCCGTCCGCCCCAGCCGTAGGCGATACGGCGGCGCCCTGCCTCAGAGCGGTGACCGGTGGGCTGCCCAGGCTCCGGCGACGGGGGCGGGCCGGATAGCGGCTGAGCGTCTGCGGGGTGGGCCACCGGCCTCGTCGACGGGGGCGGCCCGGGTAGCGGCTGCGCGTGTGCGAGGCGGGCCGCCGACCTCGTCACCGGGGGCGGGCGATAGCGGCTGGGCGTGTGCGGCGCGGGCCACCGGCCTCGTCGACGGGGGCGGCCCGGGTAGCGGCTGCGCGGGTGCGAGGCGGGCCGCCGACCTCGTCGCCGCAGGCGGGCCGATAGCGGCTGGGCGTGTGCGGCGCGGGCCACCGGCCTCGTCGACGGGGGCTCACACGGCTGGGCCCCGCACGACCGGGACCGCACGCCGGACCCGCATGGCCGGGACCGCCGCCCGGGATCACCGGCCGCCACTCCCCTCCACCCCAGCCGGAGGCGACGCGGTGGGGAGGCGGACCGTGGCGAGGAGGCCGCCGCCGGGGCGGGGCGTGAGGGTGAGGGAGCCGGCGTGGGCGCGGACGACGCTGTGCACGATGGCCAGGCCGAGGCCGACGCCTGCGTGTTCGTCGGTGCGGACGCGTTCCGTTCCGCGCTGGAAGGGCTCGGTGAGGGTCGGTATCAGTTCCGGCGGTACCGGAGGGCCGGTGTTCTCGACCCGCAGCACGCTCGCGTCGTGCCGCGTCTCGGTGTGGACCGTCACGGTGCCGTCGGCGGGGAGGTTGTGGACGATGGCGTTCTGGACGAGGTTCGTCACCATCCGCAGCAGGAGTTCGGCGGAGCCGCTGGCCGGGGCGGCCTCGCCGGTGACGTCGAGGGTGATTCGGCGCTGTTCGGCGAGGGGGAGCAGCGTTTCGGCGGCCTCTTCGGCGACGAGGGAGAGGTCGACGCCGGCGCGGGTGAAGGTGCCGCGGTCGCTGCGGCTGAGCAGCAGGAGGGCCTCGGTGAGACCGATCGCGCGGGTGTTGACGGCCTGGAGGCGGGCGAGGAGTTCCTCCCGGTCGCGGGTGGGGTCCTTGCGGGCGACGTCGAGCAGTGTCTGTGAGATGGCCAGCGGCGTGCGCAGTTCGTGGGAGGCGTTGGCGGCGAACCGCTGCTGTTCGGCGACGTGCGACTCGAGTTGTTCGAGCATGGTGTCGAAGGCGTCGGCGGCTTCGCGGAATTCGTCCCGGCGGCCTTTCAGGCGGATCCGGTGGGACAGCGATCCGTTCCCGGCCGTCCGTGCCGCGGCGGCGATCCGCGTGAGGGGCGCGAGCATCCGGCCGGCGAGGAGCCATCCCCCGACGAGGCCGAACAGGAGCAGGAAGCCCATCGCCACGGCCGCGGCGGGGGCGAAGGTGCGCACCAGAAGGTAGCGGTTGGGTGAGACCCCGAGCAGGCCCTGGGAGTTGTCGGGTACGTAGCGCAGCAGATACGCCCACACCACGGCCAGCAGGAGCGCTCCTGCGACGGCGAGGAACCCGGCGTAGCTGAGGGTGAGCCTGAGCCGGACGCTGAGCCCCGGGCGTCTACGCATGCCCGTGCCCATGGCCGGGGCCGCTGTGGATGCGGTAGCCGACGCCCGGCACCGTGGCGATGATCCAGGGTTCGCCGAGCCGTTTGCGCAGGGCGGAGACGGTGATGCGGACGGCGTTGGTGAAGGGGTCGGCGTTCTCGTCCCAGGCCCGCTCCAGCAGCTCTTCGGTGCTGACGACCCCGCCCTCGGCGGCGACGAGGACGTCGAGCACGGCGAACTGCTTGCGGGTGAGCGCGACGTAGCGGCCGTCGCGGAAGACCTCCCGGCGGAAGGGGTCGACACGCAGGCCGGCGATCTCGCGGACCGGGGGGCGGGCGTAGGCGCGTCTGCGGTCCAGCGCCCGCAGCCGTATGACGAGTTCCCGCAGCTCGAACGGCTTGGTGAGGTAGTCGTCGGCGCCGAGGCGGAAGCCCGACTCCTTGTCGTCGATCCGGTCGGCCGCGGTGAGCATGAGGATGGGGATGCCGCTGCCGGAGGCGACGATGCGCCGGGCGACCTCGTCGCCGGAGGGCCCGGGGATGTCGCGGTCGAGGACCGCGAGGTCGTAGGAGTTGACGCTCAGCAGTTCCAGGGCGGCGTCGCCGTCGTTCGCGATGTCGGCGGCGATGGCCTCCAGCCGCAGACCGTCACGGACGGCTTCGGCCAGGTAGGGCTCGTCCTCCACGATCAGTACGCGCATGCCGGCAGCCTAGGCAGCACGGCATACCGCCGGCGTATGCAAAGACAGGGCCCTTGCCTCAACCCGCCGGTGCCGGCTCGGGACGCGTCCCGTGCGACGGCGAAGCCGCCCCGGTGCGCCACCAGCGGCGTGACGCCAGCGCGGCCAGGACGGCGCCGGCGGTGTTGACCAGGACGTCGTCGACGGAGGACACCCGGTCCAGCCGCAGGACGTACTGCGCCGTCTCGACCAGGGCCGAGCAGCCCGCCCCGAGGGCCAGGATCCGCGGCACGGACGCCAGGGCCGCCCACCGCATCGGGCCGAAGAAGCCCAGCGCGGCGAAGACCAGCAGGTTGCCGGCGATGCCGAGCGCTCCCATGGTGACCAGGTCCCGCAGCGGCACCAGGCTGACCCGGGCGGGCGCGGTGCCGGCCGCGCCGCCCGGCATCATGGTCAGCCACAAAAACGGGACCATGCCCACCTCGGCCAGTGACTTCGGCCAGGCCCCCGGGACACCGGCGGCCCGTCGGCGGTGGGCCACCGCCCATGCCACCAGCGCGGACAGTGGCAGGGTGACCAGTGTCATGAGCACCACGCCGTTGAAGGTGTCGAAGCAGCCGTGCCACCGCCCGGCCACGCAGGTCGGGGCGGACATCATGAGCGGCCGCCGCAGGGTGAACGCGGCGGCCGCCAGGCCGGTCAGCAGCAGTAAGGGGATCACGATGCCGCGTGTGCGGCGGGGTGGTGCCGGCAGGTCGGTGTGGGGTGTCATGCCTCCATTGCAGAGGGGGAGCCGTTGCGGGGGCGTATGCGGTTTCGCATACGCCCCCGATACACCGTCCGCGGCGGACGGACGCTCCGGCCGGTTGTGCTCAGGTGCCGGCGCCCGCCCGCTTCTCCGCCGCCGTCAGCGGCTTGGCGATGTCCTCCAGGGAGCGGCGTTCGGCGTTGACCGCGAGCAGCGCCGCGACCAGGCCCGCCAGGCACATCAGCGTCGCGCCGATCGAGAAGGCGAGGACCGTGTCGCCGACGACGCCGGTTTCCGTGAGCTTGGCGAAGAGCAGCGGGCCGCTGATGCCGCCGGCCGCGGTGCCGATGGCGTAGAAGAAGGCGATGGACATGGCGCGGGTCTCCATCGGGAAGACCTCGGAGACCGTCAGGTAGGCGCTGGAGGCGCCGGCCGAGGCGAAGAACAGCACCGCGCACCAGCACGCGGTCATCGTGGCCGCGCTCAGCGAGCCCTGGTCGAAGAGCCAGGCGGTGCCGAAGAGGAGCAGGCCGGACAGGATGTAGGTGCCGGAGATCATCACGCGGCGGCCCACCGTGTCGAACAGCTTGCCCAGGATCAGTGGTCCGACGAAGTTGCCGATGGCGATGACGGCGAAGTAGTAGCCGGTGTTGCCGCTCGGGACGTCGAAGAACGTCGTCAGGATCGCGCCGAAGCCGAAGGTGATCGCGTTGTAGAGGAAGGCCTGGCCGATGAAGAGGGAGAAGCCGAGGACGGCGCGCTTGCGGTAGTCGGAGAAGACCGTGCGGCCGATCTCCAGGAAGGAGACGCTGCGGCGCTGGTGGATGGTGATCTCGCCGTCCGCGGGCGGCAGCGGCTCGCCGTTGTCCCGTTCGATCTTCTGCTCGATGGAGGAGACGATGCGTTCCGCCTCGTCGTCGCGGCCGTGGATCAGCAGCCACCGGGGGCTTTCCGGGACGTGCCGCCGGACGAGGAGGATGACCAGGGCGAGGACCGCGCCCAGTGCGAAGGTGAGGCGCCAGCCGACGTTCGCCGCGAAGATGTCCGTGTCCAGCGCGACGATCGACAGCAGCGAGCCGAAGACGGCGCCCAGCCAGAAGCTGCCGTTGATCATCAGGTCGGTGCGGCCGCGGTACTCCTTGGGGATCAGTTCGTCGATCGCGGAGTTGATGGCCGCGTACTCGCCGCCGATGCCGAAGCCGGTGAGGAAGCGGAAGAGGAAGAACCACCAGGTGTCGAAGGAGACGGCGGTCAGGGCGGTGGCCGCGAGGTACACCGCCAGGGTGATCATGAAGAGCTTTTTACGCCCCCAGGTGTCGGTCAGACGGCCCCAGAAGAGGGCGCCCAGGCAGGCACCCGCCACGTACAGGGCGGCCGCCATGCCGGTGACCTCGCCGGACGTGATGGGCAGACCGCTGCCGGGCTCCGACAGGCGGCTGGCGATGTTGCCGACGACGGTGACTTCGAGACCGTCGAGGATCCACACGGTGCCGAGGCCGAACACGATCGTCCAGTGCCAGCGCGACCACGGCAGGCGGTCCAGGCGGGCGGGAATGTCGGTGGTGATGGTTCGGCCTCTTTCGGCCTGCGCGGTGCCCATGGGCTCCCTCCTCGTCGAGCGGAACCCGGTTCTAGTGCCCTGAGCGGTTTCCCTTACGCCCTGAGCCACCTCGCCCACGCCGTGATCCGGCCTCTCACGCGCCGAGCGCGTGCGACACCGTGTAGATGAGCAGACCGGCCAGCGAGCCGACCACCGTGCCGTTGATGCGGATGAACTGCAGGTCGCGGCCGATGTTGGCCTCGATCTTCTTCGTGGTGTGCTCGGCGTCCCAGCTCGCCACGGTGTCGGTGATCAGGGAGGTGATCTCCTTGCGGTAGGTGGTGACGACGTAGACGGCCGCGTCCTCCAGCCACTGGTCGACCTTGTCCTGCACCTTGCGCTCGGCCGCCATGCGCGAACCCAGCGACAGCAGGGAGGCGCGCACCCGCAGCCGCAGCTCGCTGCGCTCGTCCTCCGCCGCCGCGACGATCATGGACCGGACGGCCGTCCAGGCGCTGGCGATGAGGTCCTGCACCTCGCCGCGGCCCAGCACCTCACCCTTGAGCCGTTCGACGCGGGCGCGGGTGTCGGTGTCGGACTGGAGGTCGGAGGCGAAGTCGGTGAGGAAGCGGTCGAGGGCGCCGCGCGCGGGGTGGCCGGGCATGTCGCGCATCTCGGTGGCGAAGCGCAGCAGCTCCCGGTAGACCCGCTCGCCGACCTTGCGGTCGACGAACTTCGGCGTCCAGCCGGGGGCGCCGCCCTCCACGGCGTCCATCACCTCGTCGCGGTGGAGCACCAGCCAGTCGTGGGCGCGGTTGACGACGAGGTCGACGACCCGTTTGTGGCCGCCGTCCGCGACGACCTTCTCCAGCATCTTGCCCATGCCGGGCCCGATCTCCTGGGCGTTCGCGCGGCGGGTGATGGCCTCGCCGACCACGGCCTGGACGTCGGAGTCGCGCAGGACCCTCAGGGCGCCGCGCAGGGCGGTGGACAGCTCGGCGGTGACCCGGTCGGCGTGCTCGGGGACGGCGAGCCAGGCGCCGAGCCGGCTGCCGATGCCGACGGCGCGCAGCCGCTGCCGTACGACGTCCTCGGAGAGGAAGTTCTCACCGACGAACTCGCCCAGGGAGACGCCGAGCTGGTCCTTCTTGGTGGGGATGATCGCGGTGTGCGGGATGGGGATGCCGAGGGGGTGCTTGAAGAGGGCGGTGACGGCGAACCAGTCGGCGAGGGCGCCGACCATGCCCGCCTCGGAGGCCGCGGCGACATAGCCCGCCCAGGGCCCGGCGCCGCTGTTCTGCGCCCACTTGGCGAGGACGTAGACCACGGCCACGAACAGCAGGAGTCCGGTGGCGGTGAGCTTCATCTGCCGCACGCCACGCCGCTTTTCCTCGTCCGCCGGGCTGAAGGTCGTCATCGCACGGTTCACGGCGGCTCCGGGCCGGGCATGCTGCCCCCCGACACCGGCACCCTTTTCTTCTGCTTTCGTCCGTTCCATCCGCTCCACCCGCTTGGTGATCCCGCACACATTGTCCCTTCCTGACCGACTCCTGGAACGGAACAGGAGTTCCCGGCGTCTGTCGGGAGGGGGTATTTGCCACGGGGTCCTGTGAGCTTCCCCCGGTCCATGACGCATCATGGGCACATCAGATCGGAGCCTTGGGCTCCCATCGCCCGAGGAGAACAACACAGCATGACCCGAGGACGTGGTTACGCCCTCCTGGGCGTGGTCGTCGCAGCGATCATGGCCCTTTCCACCGCCATATACATCGGAGTGGCATCCGACGACGGCACACGCAACCGGACCGCCCTCGGCGACGGCCGTGTCCCGCACAACTCCGCGGCCCCGGCCTCCACCGGCACCTGGGTCGGCACCTGGTCCACGTCCCCGGCCGCCGCCGAACCCGGCACCGAGACGACGGGCATGGCGGACCGGTCGGTGCGC
This sequence comes from Streptomyces sp. NPDC050674, assembly GCF_040654575.1. NCBI lineage: Bacteria > Bacillati > Actinomycetota > Actinomycetes > Kitasatosporales > Streptomycetaceae > Streptomyces > Streptomyces sp. NPDC050674. The sequence goes on along the minus strand of NZ_JBFAIG010000023.1, from coordinate 63,229 downwards.
AACGTCGTCCACACCAGCGTCGGCGGTACGAGTGCCCGCGTGACGCTGTCCAATCTCTACGGCCAGGCGCCGCTGAACATCACGCGGGCGTCGATCGCCGTCTCCGCGGGCAGCGGCACGGCGGCGGCACTCGCGGACACCATGCGGCAGCTGACCTTCGGCGGCGGCCCCTCGGTCGTCATCCCGCCCGGCCGGCAGGTGATGAGCGACGCGGTCCGGGTCGTCGTCCCGCACGACTCCGACGTCCTGGTGACCACGTACACCCCGACCAGCTCCGGCCCGGTCACCTACCACCCGCACGCCCGGCAGACCTCCTACGTCGCCCAGGGCGACCACGCGCAGGACACGACGGGCACCCCGTACACCGAACAGAGCGTCTACTGGCGCTACCTGACCGCGCTGGACGTGCTGAGCAACGAGTCCGACGGCACGATCGTGGCCCTCGGCGACTCGCTCACCGACGGCATCACCTCCACCTCGGGCGCCAACAACCGGTGGACCGACGTGCTCTCCGACCGGCTGCGCGCGCAGATCGCGGCCGGACGGGACCTGCCCCGCTACAGCGTCGTCAACCAGGGCATCAGCGGCAACCGGGTCCTCACCGACGGCCTGGGCCGCCCCGCGGACAACCCCAGCGCCCTCAACCGCTTCCAGCGGGACGTGCTGGAGCGGCCGAACGTCAAGGTCGTCGTCATCGACCTCGGCGTCAACGACATCCTGCGCAACCCGCGCCTCGCCGACCCGAACGCGATCCTCGACGGACTGCGCACCCTGGTCGGGCAGGCGCACGCCCGGGGCGTCAAGGTCGTCGGGGCGACCCTGATGCCGTTCCACGGCCACCGCGGGTACACCGACGCGCGTGAGGCGGTACGCCAGACGATCAACGCGGAGATCCGCGCCGGGAAGGTGTACGACGCCGTGGCCGACTTCGACAAGGCGCTGCGCGATCCGTACGACCCGCGGCGGCTGCGCCCCGACTACGACTCGGGGGACCATCTGCACCCCAGCGACAAGGGGTACACCCGCATGGCGGAGTCCTTCGACCTGGAGACGCTGAAGGGGTCGGCTCCGGCGGAGCTGTAGTCCCGTCCGCTGCCGGGCGTCACAGCCCGGCAGCAGCCCTCAGTGCTCCCAGTGGGAGTCCCGGTGGCGGGACCCGTCCAGCTCCCGCCGCCCCGTCTTGCGCGCCGGCTTCTCCTGGCGGCGCTCCTCGCGGACGCGCAGCTTCTCCGCCCGGGTGAGCTTCCGCTGCACCCCGACGCCGCCCCAGAACGCGAAGCCCGTGACGACGACCCGCGGGGCGCCCGGCTCCCCCGCCACGCCCTCCTCGCGGTGGTCGAAGCCGCCCATGACGCCGATACCGCGGACGACGACCTCGACCCCGGGCGGCACGATCACATCCACCCCGCCCATGATCGCGATCGCGTTCACCTCGACCTCGCGGTCCGCGAAGTTCGCCTCGCGCAGGTCGATCTCACCGCCGCCCCAGAAGGCGAAGCAGGTGAACCGCCGGGGCATCGTCCAGCGCCCCTTGCGCTGGAAGCCGGACATCACGGCGACAGCCCAGCTGGAGGACCCCTCGCCGCCGACGATCCGCCCGGACCAGTCCGGGCCGGCGGCGGGGTCCTTCGTCAGGGACACCGCCGGAGCCGTGACCCCCGCGGCCGGCAGGTCCCGGGTGATCGGCTCCAGCTCCCCGTAGGTCCGCGCCCGGTACGTCGCGTCCAGCCGCTCCTCGAACTCCGCCATGTCGAGACGGCCCTCGGCCACGGCGTCCCGAAGGATCTCGGCGACCCGTTCACGGTCGGCGTCGGAGGCGCGGAGGTCCGGGACTGCGTCGTCGGTCATGCACAGCAGATTACGAGTTCACCCCGCCGGGGGCTACGAGATCGACCGCTCGGCCTGTTCCGCGTACATCTTCGCGATCACCGCCTCGATGTCCGGCTCCCGCACCGACAGGTCCACCAGCGGGTATTCGGCCGCGATCCGCGCCACCAGCGGCGCCGCCGACTCCGACGCCGGGAACGCCAGCCACTGCCGCGGGCCGTCCACCCGCACCACCCGCGCGGGCGCGGGCGCCTCGATCGGCGGCAGCTCCCGCTCCAGGTCCACCACCAGGGTCCGTTCGCCCTCCCCCGCCTCGTGCAGCCCGGCGAGCGGACCGTCGTACATCAGACGTCCGTGGTCGATGACCATCACCCGCTTGCACAACTGCTCGATGTCCTGGAGGTCGTGCGTGGTCAGCAGCACCGTCGTGCCGCGCTCGGCGTTCAGCTCCCGCAGGAACTCCCGCACCCTCGACTTCGAGACGACGTCCAGCCCGATGGTCGGCTCGTCCAGGTACAGCACCTCCGGGTCGTGCAGCAGCGCCGCCGCGATGTCACCGCGCATCCGCTGCCCCAGGGAGAGCTGCCGGACCGGCACGTCCAGCAGGCCGCCCAGGTCCAGGAGATCGACCAGCCGGCCGAGGTTCTCCCGGTAACGGGCGTCCGGGATCCGGTACATGCGGTGCATCAGCCGGTAGGAGTCGATCAGCGGCAGGTCCCACCACAGCGTCGTGCGCTGCCCGAACACCACGCCGATCCGGTGCGCGAGCCGCGTCCGCTCCTCGGAGGGGTTGATGCCGGCCACCCGCAGCCGTCCCGCGCTGGGCGTGAGGATGCCCGTCAGCATCTTGATCGTGGTGGACTTGCCGGCCCCGTTCGGCCCGATGTAGCCGACCATCTCGCCGCGCTCCACGCGGAAGGAGATCGAGTCCACGGCCCGCACCCGCCGCCGCTCCCGCTTCATGAAGCCCGTCTTCTTGCGCACCTCGAAGACCTTCTCCACACCGTCGAGTTCGATGAACCCGCCGTGCGCGGTCCCGCTCGCCGAATCGGTCAACTCAACTCCCTGTACTCCGGTACGAACGAAGCCCCGTACGCCACGCCAGCCCGGCGAGCACACAGCAGGCCACCGCCACCAGCGGCGAGGCGAAGGCCACCCACCCGGGCAGCCCGACCGGGTACGGCCGCCCCAGCACATAGGAGGCGGGCACCCAGTTGACGAAGGCCAGCGGCACCATGAAGGTCACCCCCCGCACCAGGTCCTTGCCGAACACCGACGGCGGATACTGCAACAGCGTGGTCCCGCCGTAGGTGAAGGCGTTCTGCACCTCCGCGGCGTCCTGCGCGTAGATCTGGAAGGCCGCCCCGGCCACGAACACCGCCGAGAAGATCGCGGCACCGCTCAGCACCATCACCGGCACCAGCAGCACCCTGTCCGCGCTCCAGTCGACGTCCACCGACACCAGCGCCCAGCCCAGCACCACCACGCCCTGGGTGATCCGGCCCAGCCGGCGCAGCGCGAACCGGTCGGCCCCGACCTGGGCGAGCACCGGCGCCGGACGCACCAGCAGCGTGTCGAACGAGCCGTCGCGCATCCGGGCCCCCAGGACGTCCATCGAGCCCAGCGCCAGATCGGCGATCCCGAACGACGTCACGGACAGCCCGTACAGGAAGGCCACCTCCGGCAGGGACCAGCCGCCCAGCGAGTCGACCTGCGAGAACATCAGCAGGATCCCCACGAAGTCCAGGCCGGTCACCGTCAGGTTCCCGATCACCGTGACGACGAAGGAGGCGCGGTAGGTCATGCTGGAGCGCACCCACATCCCCGCGATCAGCCGGTAAGCCCGCAGCCCCTCGCGCAGCGCACCGCGCTCACCCACCCTGCACCACCACCCGCCGCGTCGCCGCCGACTGCATCAGCCTGCCCACCGCCAGCAGTGCCACCGCCCACGCCGCCTGGAAGGCGAACGCCCCCAGCGGGTTCGTCTCCCCCATCAGCACATCCGCCGGCATCTGGATCTGCGCCGCCCACGGCAGCACCCGCACCACCTCGCCGAGCACACCGGGGAAGGCGTTCAGCGGCAGCACCATGCCCGAGAAGAAGACCCCCGTGACCATCAGCACCTGGCTGACGCCCGTGCCGTCCATCAGCCAGAACACGCTCAGGGCCGCCAGATAGCGGATCGCGAAGCTCACCACCGTCGCCAGCAGCAGCGTGACCGCGAAAGCCGCCCAGCGGTTGACGTCCGTCGGCAGCGCCATCGGGAAGAACACCGCGCCGAAGACGAACGGAACCACCCCCCGCCCCAGCATCTGGAACAGCGCCCGCCCCACGTCCCCCGCCAGCCACCACACCTGAAGATCGGCCGGCCGGTACAGATCGACGGCGATCTCACCGGTGCGGATGCGCTCCATCAGCTCCTTCTCCGCGCCCCCGCCCTGGATCGCCAGCGTCGCGTACAGGCACTGCCCCAGCCACACATAGGTCACGGCCTGCGCCTGGTCGTACCCCCCGAGGTGCGGCTTCTCCTCCCACAGCGCCAGATACGTGTGGACGAGGATGACGCCGAATACCGTGTTCGTGAACACCCCGGCCAGCGTCGCCGCCCGATACGTCGCGTACCGCCGGAAACCCCCCGCCGCGACGGCCGCGTACAACCGTCCCGAGCCCACATCCACCGCCCTCCTCGCCACCCGGCACCGAAGCGCAGGAGCCTAGTGGCCCGGCGAACGGGCGTGCCACGCAATTTCACGGACCCACGCAGGCGGCGCACGGCGAGCGGGCACCGGCCCAGACGGTACGATCCGTTGCGTCCGCGCGGGCCGAGGCGCCCGTGGTCAGGGCGAGCAGCGTGGCGGCGGTGCCGGCCGGGCGGAGCGCGAGAGCCGTCACGATCCACGGTCGTGTCACCCTGCGGGCCGGTGCCGCACGGAAGAGTGGCCCTGCGGACAGGCGTACGGAACAGCGCGGTTCACCCCGAGCCCGCCCCCCACGCGCTCACCCGCACACGGCCCACCGCACCACACGCCTCACAGCCCGGCCCTCGATCAGGGAACTGATCAACGGATGGGACAGTCTTCATCCCAGGGGCGCAAGAGCGAGCAGAGACGTACGGGAACGACGTACGACGCGAAACAGGAGTCCGTGCACGACATGAGTGACGAGCCTCAGCCGCAGCAGCCGAACCCGGGCTGGGCACCGAGCAAGCCGCAGGCGGACGCCGGCGGCGACCCGGGCACGCCCGCGGCCACCGCGGCCGGGAAACCGAAGCGGACCGGCTGGCGCCGGCTGATCCCGACCTGGCGCATGACGCTCGGCGCCTTCATCGTCGCCGCGCTCCTGCTGGTCGGCGGCTTCTTCCTCGGCTACTCGCTGGTGCAGATCCCGCCCGCCAACGCGCTCGCCACCAAGCAGGCCAACGTCTACCTCTACGCGGACGGCTCCGTCATCGCCCGCGACGGCGAGGTCAACCGGGAGAACGTCACCCTCCCGCAGATCTCCAAGGACGCCCAGCACGCCATCCTGGCCGCCGAGGACCGCGACTTCTACACCGAGTCCGCCGTCGACCCCAAGGCCATGGTCCGCGCCGCCTGGAACACCGCCCTCGGCAAGGGCAAGCAGTCCGGCTCCACCATCACCCAGCAGTACGTGAAGAACTACTACCTGCGCCAGGACCAGACCGTCACGCGCAAGGCCAAGGAGTTCTTCATCTCGATCAAGCTGGACCGCGAGGTCAGCAAGGACCACATCCTCGAGGGCTACCTCAACACCAGCTACTTCGGCCGCAACGCCTACGGCATCCAGGCCGCCGCCCAGGCCTACTACGGCAAGGACGCCAAGGACCTCGACCCGGCCCGCGCCGCCTACCTCGCCGCGCTCGTCAACGCCCCCAGCCAGTACGACGTCGTCGCCCACCCCGAGAACCGGGGGGCCGCCGAGTCCCGCTGGAACTACGTCCTGGACGGCATGGTCAAGAAGGGCTGGCTCAGCGAGTCGAAGCGCACCGGCATGAAGTTCCCCATGCCGAAGGAGTCCACCCTCTCCACCGGCATGTCCGGACAGCGCGGCTACATCGTGCGGATCGTGAAGGACTACCTCGTCCAGAACAAGATCGTCGACGAGCGGCGGCTCGACGGCGGCGGCTACCGCATCACGACCACCCTGCAAAAGGGCAAGCAGGACGCGTTCGTGAAGGCCGTCAACGACAAGCTGATGTCCAAGCTCGACAAGAAGAACAAGGTCGACACCTACGTCCGCGCCGGCGGCGCCTCCGTCGACCCCAGGACCGGCAAGGTCGTGGCGATGTACAACGGCATCGACTACGTCAAGCAGTACACCCCCAACGCCACCCGCAGGGACTTCCAGGTCGGCTCCACCTTCAAGCCGTTCGTGTTCACCTCGGCCGTCGAGAACCACTCCGAGACCCAGGACGGCCGCGTCATCACCCCGAACACCATCTACGACGGCACCAACAAGCGCCCCGTCCGCGGCTGGACCGGCGACCCGTACGCCCCGGAGAACGAGGACCAGCACTCCTACGGCGACATCACCGTCACCGAGGCCACCGACAGCTCCGTCAACTCGGTCTACGCACAGATGGCCGCCGACGTCGGCCCCGCCAAGGTCAAGCAGACCGCGATCGACCTGGGCGTCCCCGAAAGCACCCCCGACCTCGCCGACGGCCCCGCCATCGCGCTCGGCACCGCCACCGCCAGCGTCCTCGACATGGCCGAGGCCTACGCCACCCTCGCCAACCACGGCCGGCACGGCACGTACACGATGGTCGAGAAGGTCACCAAGGAGGGCACGCCGATCGACCTGCCCGAGCGGCGCACCCGGCAGGCCGTGAGCCGCGAGGCCGCCGACACCACCACCTCGATGCTGCGGAGCGTCGTCCAGAACGGCACGGCCTCCGCCGCGCAGGCCGCGGGCCGCCCCGTCGCCGGCAAGACCGGCACCGCCGAGGAGGACACGGCCGCCTGGTTCGCGGGCTACACCCCCGACCTCGCCACCGTCGTCTCCGTCATGGGCCAGGACCCGGTCACCGCCGCCCACAAGTCGCTGTACGGCGTCATGGGCCTGCCCCGCATCAACGGCGGTGGCGCACCCGCCGAGATCTGGACCCAGTTCACCCAGGACGCCCTCAAGGGCAAGCCCGCCAAGGAGTTCGACCTCAGGCTCCAGCCCGGCGCCGACGTCTCGCAGGCCCCCAGCAGCGAGGCCCCGGCCGACCCCACCACCGGCGGCACCACCGACGGCGGCACGACCACCGGCGGCGAGGAGACGGCCACCCAGACCCCCGAACAGTCCCCCAGCGCCCCCGAAGGCCAGACGGAGGGCCAGACCGACGGCGGCGGCACCGACGGCGGCACCGGCGGCCAGTCCCCCACCGGCGGCGGCACCGCGGACGGCGGAACGACCGACGGCGGCACGACCGACGGCGGGACCACCGACGGCGGCGCGACGGACGGCGGAGGCGGCGACGCGAGCGACGGCGGCGCGACAGGCGGCCCGACCGGCCCCGGCTGGGGCGTCGTCCCGCAGGGCGCCCGCCGCGAATAGCGCGACGCCCGCTCAGTGCCCGCTGGTCGCCTTCAGCCCCACCACGGCGACCAGCAGCAGGCACACGAAGAAGATCCGGGCGGCGGTCGCAGGCTCCCCCAGCACCACCATGCCGAACACCGCCGCCCCGGCCGCACCGATACCCACCCACACGCCGTAGGCGGTCCCGATCGGCAGGGTCCTGGCGGCCTGCGACAGCAGCAGCATGCTCGCGACGATCCCGGCACCCGTGAGCACACTGGGCACCGGACGCGTGAAGCCGTCGGTGTACTTCATGCCCACCGACCACCCCACCTCGAGCAGACCGGCGACGACGAGCAGAACCCAGGCCATGACAGGCACCTCCGGAAACGGGCTGACGGTGAAGGTGCGTCGTCTTTGCCTTGATCCCGGTACGGCGCGTCTCGTCGGGGGTGCCTCCAACGTAGCAAAGCCGCAGACACGGCGAAGGGGCTGGTGACCCGGGTCACCAGCCCCTTTTTCGCACTGCCGCCGGTCCTACAGATACAGGCCCGTCGAGTCCTCGGCACCCTCGAACCGGTCCGCGGCCACCGCGTGCAGATCACGCTCGCGCATCAGCACGTACGCGATCCCCCGCACCTCCACCTCGGCCCGGTCCTCCGGGTCGAACAGCACCCGGTCACCCGCCTCCACGGTCCGCACGTTCTGCCCCACCGCCACGACCTCGGCCCACGCCAGCCGCCGGCCGACCGCCGCCGTGGCGGGGATGAGAATGCCACCGCCGGAACGCCGCTCGCCCTCGCTGGTGTCCTGCCGCACGAGGACCCGGTCGTGCAACATCCGGATGGGCAGCTTGTCGGGATGGGTGCTGTGCTCGTTTCTCTTGGCGCTCACGCCCTGCAACCTACCTGTCTTCCCGGCGAACGTCCGCAGTCGGGTCAGCCCTTGCGCCGCCGCGCACTGACCGCGAGCAGCCCGACCACGCCCACGACGACGAGCGCCACCGGCACGACCCTCTCCAGCCGGGGCGCGCCGTCCTCGTCCACGAACCGGGCCCGCACGTCGGTGACGGCCTTGTTGACCCCCACGTAGGCCCGCCCGAGGGTGTGGTCGATGTTCGAAGCCACCTTGGCCTTGGCATCCCCGACGATCGTCTTCGGGTGCACCCGCACCCCGATCTCGTCGAGGGTCTCGGCCAGGGTCGCGCGGCGGCGCCTGATGTCCGCCTCGATCTGCGCCGGGGTCCTGGTGTCCGCCGTGTCCGCCACCGTGTCGCCTTTCGAAGTCGGTGTGAAGCCTGTGCCGGACAGTCTGTCAGCTCCACGGCTCGTCGCACTGCCCCGACCCCCGGTTACGCTGGTCCGATGAGCGAGCGACTCCAGCCGGGGGACGTGGCCCCCGCCTTCACCCTGCCCGACGCCGACGGCACCGAGGTGTCCCTGTCGGACCACAAGGGCCGCAAGGTCATCGTGTACTTCTACCCGGCCGCCCTCACGCCGGGCTGCACGAAGCAGGCCTGCGACTTCACGGACAACCTGGAGCTGCTGGCGGGCGCGGGCTACGACGTCATCGGCATCTCCCCCGACAAGCCGGAGAAGCTGGCCAAGTTCCGCGACAAGGAGTCGCTGAAGGTCACGCTCCTGGCCGACCCGGACAAGCAGGTCCTGGAGTCCTACGGCGCGTTCGGCGAGAAGAAGCTCTACGGCAAGACGGTCGTCGGCGTCATCCGCTCCACGATCGTCGTCGACGAGGAGGGCAAGGTCGAACGAGCCCTGTACAACGTCAAGGCGACGGGCCACGTAGCCAAGATCATCAAGGACCTGGGGGTCTGAGCCCTCGCGGCCCCTTCTCCGAGCGGCTCGTACCGGTGGCCCCCGGTACGAGCCGCTCCGCATTTCGGGCGTGACGATCCGATAAACGGTTCGTTACTCCGTACGAGATCACGAACGAGTGGTCGAGGGCGGAGGGCGTTTCATGGGGGCCAGTGCGTACACCAAAGAGCGGCTGGAGGAGGCGGCTCGGGGGGCACGGACGTTGTCGGAGGCGCTGGAGAGGCTGGGGGTGGATCCGGCGAGTTCGACGCGCCGGTATCTGGCCGCCCGGATGAGCAAGCTCGGCGTGGACGTGTCGCACTTCGAACGGGAGGGGGTGAAGTGGACGAGAGACATCCTCGAGCGGGCGGTCGCGGCGTCGACGAACATGTGCGACGTGCTGCGGCACCTCGGGCTCGAGGTGGTGGGTGGACATCACACGCACATCAGCCGACGGGTCAAGGCGTTTGGCATCGACACGTCGCACTTCACCCTGCCGACACGACGTGGGAAACCCTGGCGTCCGCGAACACCGGAAGCCTTCCTCCTCGAGCAACCGGCCCAACGCGCCCGGCGCATTCCGAGTGACCGCCTCAAGTGGGCGATGACGTCCTCGGGAGTGGCGGAGCGGTGTGCCCTGTGCGGCACGGAGGCGGTGTGGCGGGGCCGCCCACTACCGCTGGAGGTCGATCACATCGACGGCAACTGGAAGGACAACAGGATCGGGAACCTTCGGCTTCTCTGCCCCAACTGCCATTCGACGACGGACAACTACCGAGGGCGCGGCAAAGGACATGCCGCGTGAACAGCGGGCAGGGACGGCCCACGCCCGAGGAACTACGATCCGCGGTCACCGAGTCCGTCTCCATCGCCGAGGTGCTGCGCCGCCTGAGGCGCCCGGACAGCGGCACGCAGCGCGGGCACCTGCGTCGGTGGATCGCCGAGGATCACCTCACCACCGAACACTTCCTGGGCCAGGCCCATCAACGCGGGAAGACCCGCCCGACCTCGGCCAGACGCCCTGAGGACGTCCTGGTCAAGCAGGACGGCGGACGCCGGACCCGTACCGCTGTGTTGCGCCGGGCGCTCCACGAGACGGGCAGGCCTGCCATATGTGCCGAGTGCGGGGTCGGCCCCGAGTGGCTCGGCAAGCCCATGACGCTGGAGGTGGATCACATCAACGGGGACTGGAGCGACGACCGGTTGGAGAATCTGCGGTTGCTGTGTCCCAACTGCCATGCGGTGACGAGCACGTGGTGCAGAGGCGGCAGCAGACGTTCCTCGTAGCCGCGCTGCACGTGACCGGTACGATGGCGTGGATGCGGCCGTGGCGGAATTGGCCTACGCGCAACACTTAGGATGTTGTGGGAGAAATCCCTTGAGGGTTCGAGTCCCTCCGGCCGCACACCTTTGAATCGATGGCCCACCCGGTGCACCGGGTGGGCCTCGTCGTCAGCCCAACAGTTCCCCCACCACCGGCACCAACGCCCGGAACGCCTGCCCCCGGTGGCTGATCGCGTTCTTCTCCTGGGGGGTCAGTTCCGCGCAGGTGCGGGAATCGCCCTCCGGCTGGAGGATCGGGTCGTACCCGAAGCCGTTGGAACCCGTGGGCTCGTGGCGGAGGGTGCCGCGGAGTTGGCCCTCGACCACCCTTTCCGTACCGTCGGGCAGGGCGAGCGCCGCCGCGCAGGCGAAGTGGGCGCCGCGGTGTTCGTCGGCGATGTCGGAGAGCTGGGCGAGGAGGAGGTCGAGGTTGGCCTTGTCGTCGCCGTGGCGGCCGGACCAGCGGGCGGAGAAGATGCCGGGGGCGCCGTTGAGGACGTCGACGCAGAGGCCCGAGTCGTCGGCGACGGCGGGGAGGCCGGTGGCCTGGGCGAGGGCGTGGGCTTTGAGGAGCGCGTTCTCGGCGAACGTCACGCCCGTTTCCTTGACGTCAGGGATGTCGGGGTAGGCGTCGGCTCCGACGAGTTCGTGGGGCAGCCCGGCTTCGGCGAGGATGGCGCGAAGTTCGGTGATCTTCCCGGCGTTGCGGGTGGCGAGGATCAGGCGACTCATGGCCCCAGTATTGCCCGGGCAGGATCGTGCCCCGTAAGGGGCGCGGGGAACTGCGCGATCAGCCCCCACGCACCGGCACGCGCCCGCGTCAGAAACCCGGCAGACGACAAGCCCGGCCCAGCCGGCGCGGCGTTACGGCGTGCAGACCTTGGTCAGTTCGCCCGCCGCGTCCGTGACGGGGCTGATGTCGGGTGTTTCGTCGCCGTTCTCGACGGCCCCTTGAACCTCGATCAGAGCCTTGCGCATGTCCTGGGTCGCCTTGTCCAGGTCGGCGTTGTCCGTTTTGTCGCCGATCTTGTCGAGGTTGTCGCCGATGGACTGGATGGACTCGTCGAGTTGTGTCGGGTCGTTGGCCGCGCTGTCGACCGCCTGCTGGAGTTCCGTGACGCTGTCGGCGATGGCGTCGGCGGTCTGGACGCAGTCCAGTGCTTTGTCGACGGCGGCGCAGCCGGTGGTGAGTCCGGCGGTCAGCGCGATGGCCGCCAGGGTGGCGGCGACGGCTGCGGTGCGGCGTCGGCGGCTCGCGGCCATGGAGCGGTCCCTCTCGTTCGGTGGGGCCGGTCGGGCCCGCGTGGCTGGCCGGGCGCACAGGGATGAGCCGTGCGCCCGTACTCCTTCAGACGCGAGTGTGCTCGGCGCGGTTGCCCGCACCGAGCGCTCTTCTTGGTGTGCCCTTTACTTTCCGAGGACGGTGTCAAGGGCGGTGCGCTGGTGGGCGGCGAGTTCTTCGCAGCCGGCGACGGCGAGGTCGAGGAGGGCGTTCAGTTCGTCGCGGGCGAAGGGTTCGGCTTCGGCGGTGCCCTGGACTTCGACGAAGCGGCCGTCGCCGGTGCAGACGACGTTCATGTCGGTGTCGGCTTTGACGTCTTCCTCGTAGCAGAGGTCGAGGAGGGGGACGCCGCCGACGATGCCGACGGAGACGGCGGAGACGGTGCCGGTGAGGGGCTTGCGGCCGGCTTTGACGAGCTTCCTGCCCTGCGCCCAGGCGACGGCGTCGGCGAGGGCGACGTAGGCGCCGGTGATGGCTGCGGTGCGGGTGCCGCCGTCGGCCTGGAGGACGTCGCAGTCGAGGACGATGGTGTTCTCGCCGAGGGCCTTGTAGTCGATGACGGCGCGCAGGGAGCGGCCGATGAGGCGGCTGATCTCGTGGGTGCGGCCGCCGATGCGGCCCTTGACGGATTCGCGGTCGCCGCGGGTGTTGGTGGAGCGGGGCAGCATGGAGTATTCGGCGGTGACCCAGCCTTCGCCGCTGCCTTTGCGCCAGCGCGGGACGCCTTCGGTGACGGAGGCGGTGCAGAAGACCCTGGTGTCGCCGAAGGAGACGAGGACGGAGCCTTCGGCGTGCTTGCTCCAGCCGCGCTCGATGGTGATGGGGCGGAGCTGCTGGGGGGTGCGGCCGTCGATTCGAGACATGGCGCTGAGCCTATCCGTACGCGCGCGACGGGCCCCTTCCGCGGTGGGGAGGGGCCCGTGCGGGTGACGTCGGGTGGCGTCAGGGTCCGTCAGGCGTGAAGCCCGGGACGATCCCCGCTCTTCACATCATGTCTTCGATCTCGGCCGCGATGGGGTCGGCGTCGGTGCCGATGACGACCTGGATCGCGCTGCCCATCTTGACGACGCCGTGGGCGCCGGCGGCCTTCAGTGCGGTTTCGTCGACCTTGGAGGGGTCCACGACCTCGGTGCGGAGGCGGGTGATGCAGCCTTCGACCTCTTCGATGTTGTCGATGCCGCCGAGCCCGGCAACGATTTTCTCAGCCTTGCTGGCCATGTTCGTTCTCCCTGATCCGAACCGCTTTGTCGCAGTAACCCACAGTTGGCCCATCTTCGCGAGCGGTCGTGTCGTGTGTGCCGAAGGATGGCCTCACGTCTGCGCGACCGTGCGTTCGACTGGTCTACACCACGAGCCCGTGTCTCGACAAAAGTCTCTCGGTGAAGGGGACCGGAATGAGTGCCGACAGCTCTGCCGGTGCCGGGGCCGCCGAGGGTCCGGCGCGGGTGCGCTGGAACCGGGTGTTCCAGGGTTTGCAGAAGATGGGGCGCAGTCTGCAGTTGCCGATCGCGGTGCTGCCCGCGGCGGGGATCCTCAATCGGCTGGGGCAGCCGGATGTGTTCGGGGAGGACGGGCTGGGCTGGACGAACGTCTCGAAGGTGATGGTGGGGGCGGGCGGGGCGCTGCTGGACAGTTCGCTGGGGCTGCCGCTGTTGTTCTGCGTGGGCGTTGCGATCGGGATGGCGAAGAAGGCGGACGGTTCGACGGCGCTGGCGGCGGTGGCCGGGTTCCTCGTGTACTTCACGGTGTTGCGGCAGTTTCCGGAGGGGTGTCCGCAGGGGTCGGTGGCGGTGCCGAACGTGGGGTGCCAGGTGACCGACGGGGACCGGGCGGTGACGGCGTTCACGTTCCAGAATCCGGGGGTGTTCGGCGGGATCGTGATGGGGCTGCTGGCGGCGTTCTTCTGGGCGCGTTTCCACCGGACGCGGCTGGTGGACTGGCTGGGGTTCTTCAACGGGCGGCGGCTGGTGCCGATCCTGATGGCGTTCGTGGCGATCGCGTTCGCGGCGCTGTGTCTGTGGGTGTGGCCGCCGATCGGTGACGCGCTGGAGGGTTTCAGCGACTGGATGGACGGTCTCGACGCGTGGGGCGCCGGTGTGTTCGGGGTGGCGAACCGGGCGTTGCTGGTGGTGGGGCTGCACCAGTTCCTGAACGTGCCCATCTGGTTCCAGTTCGGTTCGTTCACGAAGCCGGACGGGACGGTGGTGCACGGTGACATCAACATGTTCCTGGCGGGCGACCCGGACGCGGGGCAGTTCACCTCGGGTTTCTTCCCGATCATGATGTTCGCGCTGCCGGCGGCGGCCCTGGCGATCACCCATTGCGCGCGGCCGGAGCGGCGCAAGGAGGTCGGCGGTCTGATGCTGTCGGTGGCGCTGACGTCGTTCGTCACGGGCATCACGGAGCCGATCGAGTACTCGTTCCTGTTCGTCGCGCCGGCGTTGTACGCGGTGCACGCGTTGCTGACGGGTGTGTCGATGGCGTTGACGTGGGGGCTGGGGGTGCATGACGGGTTCAGCTTCTCGGCGGGGCTGATCGACTACGTCATCAACTGGAATCTGGCCACGCGGCCGTGGCTGATCGTTCCGGTCGGGCTGGGTTTCGCGCTCGTCTATTACGTGATCTTCCGGTTCGCGATCACGAGGTTCGACCTGAGGACTCCGGGGCGGGAGCCGGCGGAGGACGTGGAGGACAGCGCCAAGGCGTGATCGCCGCGGGGGCGGAATTGGCGGGTTCCACTCGTTCGGCCTACCGTGCTACAACTGGTCTACACCACTCACCGGTGGAGGTCGCGCGGCGATGTCCGCGTTCCCCTTTCTTTGAGACGCCGCCGTCCCCCTTCGCATGCTTCCTGGGCGGCGCCGTGCCCCCTGGAGGAAGTTCATGTCCACAGACACAGCCGCGCCCGCGGGCCCGAGCAAGGGCTCGGCCGTGATGGCCGTCCTTCAGCGCATCGGCCGCAGCCTGATGCTGCCGGTCGCCGTGCTGCCCGCCGCCGCCCTGCTGGTCCGACTCGGCAACACCGACATGCTCGGGCGCGAGTCGTTCCCCGCCTTCATCACGAAGATCGCGGGCTTCATGGCGGCCGGCGGCAACGCGATCCTCGACAACATGGCGCTGCTGTTCGCGGTGGGCATCGCGATCGGCTTCGCCAAGAAGTCGGACGGCTCCACGGCCCTGGCCGCCGTGGTGGGTTACCTGGTCTTCAAGAACGTGCTGGCCACCTTCACCGACAAGAACCTGCCGAAGGTCGCCACGGCGGTCGACGGCAAGGTCGTCATGGTCGACGCTCCCGTGGACGCCAAGGTCCTGGGCGGTGTGGTCATGGGCATCGTCGTGGCCCTGCTCTACCAGAAGTTCTACCGGACCAAGCTGCCCGACTGGGCGGGCTTCTTCGGCGGCCGCCGCCTGGTTCCGATCCTGTCCGCGTTCGCGGGTCTGGTCATCGGCATCGTCTTCGGCTACATCTGGCCTGTCCTCGGCACGGGCCTGCACAACTTCGGTGAGTGGCTGGTCGGCTCCGGCGCGGTCGGCGCGGGCATCTTCGGTGTCGCCAACCGCGCGCTGATCCCGATCGGCATGCACCACCTGCTGAACTCCTTCCCCTGGTTCCAGGCCGGCACCTACGAGGGCAAGAGCGGCGACATCGCCCGGTTCCTGGCGGGCGACCCGAGCGCCGGACAGTTCATGACCGGCTTCTTCCCGATCATGATGTTCGCCCTGCCGGCCGCCTGCCTGGCGATCGTGCACTGCGCCCGGCCCGAGCGCCGCAAGGTCGTCGGCGGCATGATGTTCTCCCTCGCGCTGACCTCGTTCGTCACCGGCGTCACCGAGCCGATCGAGTTCACCTTCATGTTCATCGCCCCGGTGCTGTACGCGATCCACGCGGTGCTGACCGGCGTCTCGATGGCACTGACCTGGGCCCTGGGGATGAAGGACGGCTTCGGCTTCTCGGCCGGCGCGGTGGACTACTTCCTCAACCTGGGCATCGCGACCAACCCGTGGGGCCTGGCCCTGGTGGGTCTGTGCTTCGCGGCGGTCTACTACGTGGTGTTCCGCTTCGCGATCACCAAGTTCAACCTGCCCACGCCGGGCCGGGAGTCCGACGAGGAGCTCGCCGAGCTGCAGAAGGCGGAGGCGAAGTAGCCCGCCGACACGCGAAGGGCCCCGGAACCGATCGGTTCCGGGGCCCTTCGCGTGGGTCGGGCCTCAGATCTCGTACGTCTGCCCCGGCGCGGCCAGGTCCACCCGGCCGTCGTAGACCTCGCGGGCGTCGGCGAGGTTGACCTGGGGGTCCGTCCACGGCGGGATGTGGGTGAGAACCAGGCGGCGGGCTCCGGCCCGGGCCGCCGTCTGTCCCGCCTCGCGGCCGTTGAGGTGCAGGTCGGGGATGTTCTCCTTGCCGTGCGTGAAAGCCGCCTCGCACAGGAACAGGTCGGCGTCGCGGGCGAGTTCGTCCAGCGCGGGGCTCACGCCGGTGTCCCCGGAGTACGTCAGCGTCCGGCCGCCGTGCTCGATCCGGATGCCGTACGCCTCCACGGGGTGGGCCACCCGCTCGGTGTGCACCGTGAAGGGGCCGAGCTCGAAGGTGGACGGCTTGACCGTGTGGAAGTCGAAGACCTCGCTCATGGAGGAGGCGGAGGGGGTGTCCGCGTAGGCGGTGGTCAGCCGGTGTTCCGTGCCTTCGGGGCCGAAGACGGGCAGGGGGTCGCAGCGGCCGCCGTCGTGGCGGTAGTAGCGCGCGACGAAGTACGCGCACATGTCGATGCAGTGGTCGGCGTGCAGGTGGCTGAGGAAGATCGCGTCGAGGTCGTAGAGACCGCAGTGGCGCTGCAACTCGCCCAGGGCACCGTTGCCCATGTCGAGAAGCAGCCGGAAGCCGTCGGCCTCGACGAGGTAGCTCGAGCAGGCCGATTCCGCGGACGGGAACGACCCCGAGCAGCCGACGACGGTGAGCTTCATGAAGCAGAAACCTCCGCTGGCGGGAATGTCGGAGAGGGGCGTCGGGGGTCGTGCGGTCCGTCGAGGGTAAGGCGCAAAACCTCCGGTAGCTCCTCCACAAAGGCCTGTTGTGGGCGAACTCACCTGTGCTGTCACCGGTATGGCTGGCAGGGCCGGGAGTGATCCCCGCGAGGAGGGCGCGTGGCGGGGGCGGCGCCGGTAACGTCTCAGTATGGACACGTCCTGGTGGCTGGCGCTCGCCGCGGTGGTGCTGCTCGCGCTCATCGCCACACTCGTCGACGGCTGGGGCCGGGGGCGGCGGCCGTCGGCCCGGCGGGGGCACACGGCGGCACCGGTCCTCACGCCGGAGGGCCGGCCGCAGCCCGCGGAGATCTGGTGGGCCGACGTGCCCTACGAGGACGAGGCCCGCACCAAGGACCGGCCCTGCCTGGTGCTGGCCGTGCGCGGGGAGCGGGCGACGGTCGTGAAGATCACCACCCGGTACCGCGACGAACGCGCCGGGGTGATCCCGCTGCCGCCGGGGTCGGTCGGTGACACGCAGGGCCGGGCGAGCTTCCTGGAGACGGACGAGCTGCGGGAGGTCCCGGTGTGGGGGTTCCGGCGGCGGGTCGGCGTGGTGGATCCGGCGCTGTGGGACCAGGTGCGGTACCTGGCGGGCTGAGCACCGTACAAGGGGAAAGGGCTGGAGTCGTCGACTCCAGCCCCTTGTTGTCGCCTCTCGCCGTCGGCTACGCCCAGAGCTGGCCCTGGAGCGTGTCGATGGCCTCCTCCGTGGTGGCCGCCGTGTAGACGCCCGTCGAGAGGTACTTCCAGCCGCCGTCGGCGACGACGAACACGATGTCGGCGGGCTCCCCGGCCTTGACGGCCTTCTTGCCGACGCCGATCGCGGCGTGCAGCGCGGCGCCCGTGGAGACCCCGGCGAAGATGCCCTCCTGCTGGAGCAGCTCGCGGGTGCGGGTGACCGCGTCCGCCGAGCCGACCGAGAAGCGGGTGGTGAGCACGGACGCGTCGTACAGCTCGGGGACGAAGCCCTCGTCGAGGTTGCGCAGGCCGTAGACCAGGTCGTCGTAGCGCGGCTCGGCCGCGACGATCTGGATGTCCGGCTTGTGCTCGCGCAGGAAGCGGCCCACGCCCATGAGGGTGCCGGTGGTGCCGAGTCCGGCCACGAAGTGGGTGATCGACGGCAGGTCCGCGAGGATCTCCGGGCCGGTCGTGGCGTAGTGGGCGCCGGCGTTGTCCGGGTTGCCGTACTGGTAGAGCATCACCCAGTCCGGGTGCTCGGCCGCGAGCTCCTTGGCGACGCGCACGGCGGTGTTGGAGCCGCCCGCCGCCGGGGAGGAGACGATCTCCGCGCCCCACATGCCCAGCAGGTCCCGGCGTTCCTGCGAGGTGTTCTCCGGCATCACGCAGACGATGCGGTAGCCCTTGAGCTTCGCCGCCATCGCGAGCGAGATGCCGGTGTTGCCGGACGTCGGTTCGAGGATGGTGCAGCCCGGGGTCAGGCGGCCGTCCTTCTCCGCCTGCTCGATCATGTGCAGGGCCGGACGGTCCTTGACCGATCCCGTCGGGTTGCGGTCCTCCAGTTTCGCCCAGATGCGGACGTCGGCGGACGGCGACAGCCGCGGCAGGCACACCAGGGGGGTGTTGCCGACCGCGGCCAGGGGGGAGTCGTAGCGCATGGTCGATCAGACCATGCCGCCGGCCACGGCCGGCAGGATCGTGACGTTGTCGCCGTCCGACAGCTTGGTGTCGATGCCGTCGAGGAAGCGGACGTCCTCGTCGTTCAGGTAGACGTTGACGAAGCGGCGCAGCTGACCGCCGTCCACGATGCGGGCCTGGATGCCGGCGTGCCGGGTCTCGAGGTCGGTGAAGAGCTCGGCGAGGGTGTCTCCCTTGCCCTCCACTGCCTTCTGGCCGTCGGTGTAGGTGCGGAGGATGGTCGGGATGCGGACCTCGATGGCCATGGCTTCAGGGCTCCTGTCGGGAGTAGTCGATCGGGGCGCGCGGCAGCGCAGGAACAGCGGGGTGGTGCGTGTGTGCGGCGCCGCGGCTCACGGCCGTACGGCGGCAGGGTGCTGCGTCAACAGATGGCGCTGGCGAGCCTGCACAGGTCGACGTGCAGCCGCGCCACGAGCAGATCGCCCGGCGTCTTTTCGCTCACGTCAAGGAAAACCATGGGCTCATCGTATCGATTCCCGGTCCGGGTCCTGGAATGTGATCCCACATGGCGGACGCTTTCGGGCCGGAGAGTGAGACCGCCCTGCTCAGACGCCCTCAGTAGGCCTCGACGACCCGGACCTCCTCCTCCGTGACCTCGCCCTCGACGATGCGGAAGGAGCGGAACTGGAACTCGCCGGCGCCGTCGGTGTCGGCGGTGGAGACCAGGACGTAGTGCGCGCCGGGCTCGTTGGCGTAGGAGATGTCGGTGCGCGAGGGGTAGGCCTCGGTCGCGGTGTGGGAGTGGTAGATGACCACCGGCTCCTCGTCGCGGTCGTCCATCTCGCGGTAGAGCTTGAGCAGGTCGCCGGAGTCGAACTCGTAGAACGTGGGCGACATGGCCGCGTTGAGCATGGGGATGAAGCGCTCGGGGCGGTCCGAGCCCGCCGGGCCGGCGACGACGCCGCACGCCTCGTCGGGGTGGTCCTTGCGCGCGTGGGCGACGATCTGGTCGACGAGGGCCTGGGTGATGGTCAGCATGCTCGCCAGGATAAGCAGAAGGGCCGTTCCGTACCGAGGAATGGTACGGAACGGCCCATATGCCGGACGCCCTGAGCGGCAGCCGCAGGGGGTGCCACGAGAACTCCCTGCGGCGGACGTCCCGCGGGTTGGTCAGCCGACCTTCTCGAACTCCGCGTCACCGCCGCGCTCGGCGATCTGCGGGTTGCGGCTCTTGAGGACCGCCCAGCCGACGCCGAGGGCGACGGCCCAGCCGGCCGCGACGTACAGGCACACCCGCGCGTCCTTGTCGTACGCGATCATGCAGGTCACGCCGATGAGGAAGAGCAGCGCGACCCAGCTGAAGAGGGCGCCGCCGGGAGCGGGGAAGGACGAGGCGGGCAGCCGGCCCGCGTCGACCGCCGCGCGGTAGCGGATGTGGCTGACGAGGATCATCATCCAGGTCCAGATGCCGGCCGCGGTGGCGACGGAGGTGACGTAGAGGAACGCCTTCTCCGGGACGACGTAGTTCAGGACGACGCCGATGCCCATGAGTGCCACGGAGACGGTGATGCCGACGGCGGGCGTCTTGCGGGCGTTGAGCTTGCCGAAGACCTGCGGCGCCTCGCTGTTGGCGGCCAGGTCGCGCAGCATGCGGCCGGTGGAGTACATGCCCGAGTTGCAGGACGACAGGGCGGCGGTGAGGACCACGAAGTTGACGATGCCCGCGGCGAGCGGGATGCCGATCTTGCCGAAGGCGTGCACGAAGGGGCTCTCGCCGGCGGAGAACTCGGTCCACTTCACCACGGAGAGGATCACCAGCAGGGCGCCGACGTAGAAGACGATGATGCGCCAGGGCAGGGTGTTGATGGCCTTGGGCAGGGTCTTCTCGGGGTTCTCGGACTCGCCCGCGGTGACGCCGACGAGCTCGACGGCGAGGTAGGCGAACATGACGCCCTGGAGCGTCATCAGGCTGGAGCCGATGCCGTTCGGGAAGAAGCCGTCGTGCGCCCAGAGGTTGGAGACGGTGGCGGTGTCACCGGCGTCGGAGAAGCCGAGGGTGAGCACGCCGAGGCCGATGACGATCATGCCGATGATGGCGGTGACCTTGATCATCGAGAACCAGAACTCGACCTCGCCGAAGATCTTGACCGAGATCAGGTTGACGCCGAAGAGCACCACCAGGAAGACCAGGGCACTGACCCACTGCGGGATCTCCGGGAACCAGAAGTGGATGTAGATCGCGGCGGCGGTGAGCTCGGCCATGCCGGTCACCACCCACATGAGCCAGTACGTCCAGCCCGTGACGAACCCGAAGAACGGGCCGAGGAACTCACGGGCGTACTCGGCGAAGGAGCCGGAGACGGGCCGGTAGAGGAGCAGCTCGCCCAGGGCCCGCATGATGAAGAAGATCACGACGCCCGCGAGGGCGTACATGAGGATGATGCTGGGGCCGGCCTTCGCGATGTTCGCCCCGGCGCCCATGAACAGGCCGACGCCGATGGCACCGCCGATCGCGATCATCTGGACCTGGCGGCTGCCGAGTCCGCGCTCGTATCCCTCTTCGGAGACGTTTTCCGATTCGACCTGCGCAGAGGTCATGTGTGGTGCGCCTTTCTCCATGCCGACCCGGGCCTCTCGTCGGCCTCGGATCGGGTTTCGATCCCCCCGGAATGATGGAGCTGAGCGGGCCCGGAGGCCGCTCGTGCCTGGCCGGCGGTCGCCGGCTCGGTGGCGCACCCGGCGGAACATTCGGGTGGTGTTCTGCCGGGCGGTCGTGAAGATTTATCACGCCCGCAACACTGATCACAGGAGAGGGATGTGGCGCACCGCACAGGGAAAAGCGGACAAAGCGCTCGCGAAGCGGCCATAGGCGGCGGGTGCGGTGACGGGATCGTTATCCGGATTTGAGTGTCCTCTGAGCGAACACCGATCGGTCACCCACCGGTCACAAAACCTGCACTGATCAGGCCATAAGGGTTCCGACCAGCGTCTCCTGGAGTCCACCCAGCCACAGGTAGGCCATCACCATCGGCTTGCGCGGGTCGTCGTCCGGGAGGCGGTAGAGCAGGTCGGTGTCCTCGTCGTCGGTGATCTCCAGCCGGGAGCCGATGGCGAGCCGCAGGTCGTTCAGGGCGCCCAGCCACTGCTGCGACTGTGCCGGCGACAGCTTCAGCACCGCGCCGCCCTCACCGGCCGACGCCGAGGCGAGCGCGTCGAGGGCGCGGATCACGGCCAGGGCGTTGTCCCGCTTGCCGGCCCGCAGGTCGTTCTCGGTGTAGCGGCGGAACTCCGCGGAGTGGGCCCGCTGCTCCTCGGCGTCCCGCGGCGAGGCGGGCTGCCCGGGGTCGGGGTCGCCGTAGGCGTCGGGGAAGAGCCGGCGCAGCACCGGGTCGCTGGGCGGCTCGCTGGGGCCCTCGGCGAACAGCTCGGCGAGCGGGTCGCCGGAGGCATCCTCGGCGGGGCCGGGGCCGATGAGCTCCAGGAGCTGGACGGCCAGCGACCGGATGATGGAGATCTCGACGTCGTCGAGGGCGACGGCCGCGCCGCCGCCGGGGAGCGGTTCGAAGGTTCCGGGCATGAACGCCTTTTCGCTGCTGGGCGGGGTGCTGGCTACTTGCGGTCCTGCTGGAGGGTGGCCCACAGGCCGTAGCCGTGCATGGCCTGCACGTCGCGTTCCATCTCCTCGCGGCTGCCGCTGGAGACGACCGCCCGGCCCTTGTGGTGGACGTCGAGCATGAGCTTGGTGGCCTTGTCCTTGGAGTAGCCGAAGTACGTCTGGAAGACGTACGTCACATAGCTCATGAGGTTGACCGGGTCGTTGTGGACGATGGTGACCCACGGGAGGTCCGGCTCGGGTACGGCGAAGACCTCCTCCGCCGACTCGGTGCGTTCGATCTCCAGGGGCGCGGGTGACGTCACACTGCCCATGCTGCCACCCGAGGGGGGTAGTCGCACAAACGGGCCTGGCCGCAAGGCGATCGCGTGTCCGCGGACCGCAATCGTCAGACTGACGAAATGGGGGTACCCTCCTCACCATGAACACAGCGGACCTTGGGCTGCCGGTGGATGTTCCCTCGACGGCGCTCTTCACGGATCAGTACGAGCTGACGATGTTGCGGGCCGCCATGACGGCGGGCACGGCGGAGCGGCGGAGCGTGTTCGAGGTGTTCACCCGGCGGCTGCCGGACGGGCGCCGCTACGGCGTGGTGGGCGGCACCGGACGGGTGCTGGACGCGGTGGAGAACTTCCGCTTCGACACGGCCGTGCTGGACTTCCTGCGCGAGCGGGGAATCGTCGACGAGGAGACCCTGGAGTGGCTGTCCGGCTACCGCTTCAGCGGGGACATCTGGGGCTACCCCGAGGGCGAGGTGTACTTCCCGGGCTCGCCGATCATGCGGGTCGAGGGCACCTTCGCCGAGTGCGTGCTGCTGGAGACGGTGATCCTGTCGATCCTCAACCACGACTCGGCGATCGCCGCGGCGGCCTCGCGCATGGCGGCCGCCGCGGGTGACCGGCCGCTGATCGAGATGGGCGCCCGGCGCACGCACGAACTCGCCGCGGTGGCGGCCTCCCGGGCCGCGTACGTCGGCGGTTTCGCGACCACCTCCGATCTGGCGGCGGGTTTCCGCTACGGCATCCCCACCGTCGGCACCTCCGCACACGCCTTCACCCTGCTGCACGACAGCGAGCGGGACGCCTTCCAGGCCCAGGTGAACACGCTGGGCCGGGGCACCACGCTGCTGGTGGACACCTACGACGTCACCGAGGCGGTCCGCACGGCCGTCGAGGTCGCCGGGACCGAGCTGGGCGCGGTGCGCATCGACTCCGGCGACCTGCTGCTGGTGGCGCACCGGGTGCGCCGGCAGCTGGACGAGCTGGGCGCCACCGACACGAAGATCGTCGTCACCTCCGACCTGGACGAGTACGCGATCGCCTCGCTGGCCGCGGCCCCGGTGGACGCCTACGGCGTCGGCACCCAGCTGGTGACAGGCTCCGGCCACCCCACCTCCTCGATGGTCTACAAGCTGGTCGCGCGCGCCGAGTCCGCCGACCCGAAGGCGCCGCTGGTGCCGGTGGCGAAGAAGTCCAGCGGCGGCAAGACGTCCGTCGGCGGACGCAAGTGGGCCGCGCGGCGGCTGGACGCCCACGGGATCGCCGAGGCCGAGGTGATCGGCACCGGTCCGGTACCGGGCGAGCTCGCGGACCGGCAGCTGCTGGTGGAGCTCGTCAAGGGCGGCGAGGTCGTGGCGCGCGAGCCGCTGGACGCGGCGCGCGAGCGGCACACGAGGGCGCGCGCGGGTCTGCCGATGTCGGCCACGCAGCTCTCGCGCGGGGAGCCCGTGCTGCCCACGGAGTACCTGTACGAGACCCCGGGTAGCTAGGGGGTGTGCCGTGACGCGCCGACCCGTGCCCCCTGTCGTCCGCTCTCCTCTGTCAATAGGCTCGGTGGTTCACCGGCCGGGCTCGCCGACCTCCTAGCCGAAGGACACCGACCATGCGCCGCGCCTTGATCGTCGTCGATGTGCAGAACGACTTCTGCGAGGGGGGCAGTCTCGCGGTGTCCGGCGGGGCCGATGTGGCCGCCGCCGTCACGGAGCTGATCGGACAGGCGGCCGGGTCCGGCTACCAGCACGTCGTGGCCACCCGCGACCACCACATCGCCCCCGGCGGCCACTTCTCCGCCAACCCGGACTACGCCCGCTCCTGGCCCGCGCACTGCGTCGCCGGCACGGAGGGCGTCGGCTTCCACCCGAACTTCGCCCCGGCCGTCGCCTCCGGCTCGGTCGACGCGGTGTTCGACAAGGGGGCGTACTCGGCGGCGTACAGCGGTTTCGAGGGCACCGACGAGAACGGCACGTCCCTGGCCGACTGGCTGCGCTCGCGCGAGGTCACCGAGGTGGACGTGGTGGGCATCGCCACGGACCACTGCGTGCGCGCCACCGCCCTGGACGCCGCCCGGGAGGGCTTCCGTACCCAGGTCCTGCTGGACCTGACGGCCGGGGTGGCCCCTCAGAGCACCGAGCGGGCCCTGGAGGAGCTGCGCGAGGCGGGTGTGGAGCTGTCGGGCAAGCCGGTCGTGCAGTAGCCCCGGGCCTCGGCGGGCCCCCGCGGGTCAGGTCCGGGCCGTCGGGCGGCGCAGGAGGGCTCTGATCGGGCGCCACAGCTCCTGGACCAGGTCCGGGCTGGAGGCGACACCGTTGTCGGGGGCCGTGCGCCATATGAGGCCGTCGGGGTGGTGCAGGACCGCGGTGATCTCGTCGGGGGTCGGCGGGGCCGCGTTGCCGCGCAGGTACACCGACCGCAGACCGAGGTTGCGGAGCCTGGTCAGGGCCCGGGCGCGGTTCACGGAGTGCACGAGGACACGGACGGCGCCGGGGCCGTCGGCGGCGGGACTGGGCAGGTTCAGCGCCACCACCACCATGCCGTTCGGCAGCTTGCAGAAGCCTCCTGCGGCCATGCGGTCATACCCCCGTGTCGGTCGGTGTCAATAAGAGAGCCACAGGACGCACCTAAACACGGATCGGCGGTGACCCGCCAGTGGGTCACCGCCGATCATGCTCTGACCTGCAAGGATGCGGATTACCTACCCGCGGGGCCGACCTCCAGCTCGATCGTCGAGCCGTTCTTGGCCTCCTTGAGGATCTTGATCTTCGTGTTGGTGTCAGTGATCTTGACACCCGCGGTCGGGTTCGACTCGTCGTAGTAGTCGTTCTTCCGGTCGTTGAAGACCGAGACGCCCTTCGAGCCCGGGATGTACTTCGCCACGTCCGCCTTGTGCAGCGTCATGCCGTCGGTGCGGTAGAGGCTGAACGGCGAGTCGTAGGCCTGGATGCGGTTGCGCATCAGCGTGCCGTCGGCCCACTTCAGCTGGTCCGGGTGCGAGTCGATCGGCAGGACCAGACCGGTGCCCTTGTGCTGGCTGGTGTTGTTGTCCGCCTGGGAGGTGTCCCACTTCCAGATCAGCAGACCGTTCTGGTACGCGTAGTGCTCCACCCAGTCCGGGCGCGCCGTGAAGCCGAAGTTGTACGGGCCGACCTTCAGCGTCTTGTCGTACGACACGTACTGCCGGTTCTCGGCGATGTAGTACTGCGCGTAGTCCTTGGTGAAGGACGCGCCGATACGGGAGAAACCGGTGGCCTGCCAGGCGGCGTCCGCGGTCTCGGCGTTGTCGGTGAAGACGGGGGCGCCGTCGGCGGTCACCGTGATCGAGTCGGCCGCGAAGCCCTTCATCGCCAGGCCGCCGTCGGTCTGGTAGCGGAAGCGCAGGTCGATCTTCTTGCCGGCGTAGGCGTCGAGCGGGAAGGCCAGCTTCTTGTAGCCGTCGACCGTGCCGGTCAGGACCGGCTTGTCGCTGCCGTCGCGCGGGATCGGGTTGCCGTCCACCGTGCCGTCCAGGGCGGTCCAGTTGGCGCCGCCGTCGGTCGAGACCTCGGTGTAGAGGTAGTCGTAGTTGGCCTCGATCTCGTACCAGCCGTCGAGGGTCAGCTGCGCCTTCGACTTGCCGGTCAGGTCGACGGAACGGGTCAGCGTGTTCTTCAGATTGTTGCCGCTGCCGCTCCACCACTGGGTCTTGCCCTCGGCGGGGGTCACGAGCTCGGTGGTGACCGCCTTCTTGGGGAGGTCGACGACCAGGGCCTGCTTGTGCTTGGTGTTGTACTCGGCCACGCCCAGCTTGTGCCAGGAGTTGACGCCGGCCTTGGCCTTGTCGTAGTTCAGCCAGCCGAGCTGGAGCTTGTCCCAGGCGGTCATGTCGCCGGGCAGGTCGCCGATCTCGTTCTTGCCGGTGCCGAGCCAGGAACCGGACGACATCAGCGTCCAGAAGCCGGTGGAGTTCTCGCCGCCCGAGGTGTCGTAGTGGTCCGGCAGACCGAGGTCGTGGCCGTACTCGTGGGCGTAGACACCGAGTCCGCCGTTCTCCGGCTGGACGGTGTAGTCGCCGACCCAGATGCCGGTGTCGCCGATCTTGGCACCGCCGAGCTTGTTGTTCTCGGGGCCGGTGGCGCCGGCGTCGGTGCCGAAGGCGTACCAGCGGTGGGCCCAGATGGCGTCGGTGCCCTGGGCGCCGCCGCCCGCGGACTCGTCCTCGCCGGCGTGCACGATCTGGAAGTGGTCGATGTAGCCGTCGGGCTCGTTGAAGTCGCCGTCACCGTCGAAGTCGTAACGGTCCCACTCGTCGAAGCGCGCGACGTCCGCCTTGATCTGCGCGTCGGTCCTCCCCGCTGCCTTCTGCTGGGAGACCCAGGCGTTCAGACCGTCGCTGACGACGTTCCACACACTCGGGCAGTTGGTGTCACCGCAGGCGTTGTTGCCGTAACGGGCCTCGTTGTAGGGGACCTTGACCCAGTCGGAGACCTCGCCGTCGACCGAGTAGCGGCCCGAGGACTGCTTCTCGTAGTAGGTCTTTACGGAGTCGACGCCCTTGCCGTGACCGAAGTACAGGTCCTGGAAGTACTCCTGGTCGTAGTCGGCCCTCCACGCCGTGGAGTTGTCCTTCTTGCGGTCGGGCTTGGGTATCGCGTTGTGCAGCGGGCCCGCCGTGCCGCCGTAGCGGCTGTCGACCTTGTCGCCGAACTCGACCAGGATCGTGAAGATCTTGTCGGTCTTCTCGCGGCCGAGCTCGACGTACTTGTCGTCGCCCTTCTTGCTCTTGAGCTGCACGACCTTCGAACCGTCACGGTTCTTGACCTTGTTCTTGCCCGATATGACCTGCTTGAGGGCTTCCTGGCGCTGAGCTTCCTGGGTCTTGCTCAGCGGGCCTTCGAGGTCGTGCTCGCCATGGTGACGATCCGCCGGGTCGCGCCGGTCCACGGTGGTGGTCCGGGGGGCCGAGGCGTCGTCGGCCACCGCGTACGTGGATGCGGTGGCGGTGGCCGCCGCGAGCGCCACGCTGATGGCGGCCGCTCTGAACGTCCAGGGTCTACTGGTCACTTGAGATCCTCCCCCGCGTTCGGGCGCGCGGCAGGCAGGGTCCCGGTCGTGGAAGTCCGCGCGCGCGTGATCAACGCGTGTAGTCAAGTGACGACATTTGACTAGAGGTTTGAAAGAAAAGACAGACCTTGACTTGAACAAGTCAAGTGCACTATGCGGAGACGACGTTCGTTTTACGAACAACCAAACGGTTGTGCCGAGGCCCCCCACCACCGGCCGGGCGGGCGCGTGCATATGTCCACCAGGTGGACGTCATGACTCCGTGCGCCCCCCGTGCACCGCCCTTGTTGATGAGGTCACGCTTACCGCCGGTTCCGGTCGGGCACCCTGCCCGAGAGAATGTCGTTCGGCGGAACGCCTGGAAGCCGGCGCAATGCCAGGCCGACACCCCCGTGGACCCCCACTTTCGAGGACATGATGGCCATGCCCCGTCCGACTGCCGCACAGCTCGCCTACGGTTCCTGCACCGTGATCCTCTCGACGCTCGCCATGCTGCTGCTGTCGCAGACGAGTTCGGGCGCGGGAATCGCGCTCATCGCCCTCGCGGGGCTCGCCCTCGGGCTGCTGGTCGCCCTGACGGTGCCGTTGCCCGGGAAGCGCCCGAGCGCGGTGGAACAGCCCGCGCCCCGGGAACCGGTCCGGGCGTCCATCCCGGCGCCCGCCCCGGAGCCGATGCGCGAACGGGCGGCCTCCTGACCGTCCGTTGACCCTCCGGTGCCGCCTGCGGTCTCCGGCTGTCTCAATCGGTGCGGACCACGACCGTTTTGGCCGCCTTGTCGTGCAGGCCCTGCTTGTAGGGCCGGTCGAAGAAGCTCCAGCCACCCGCGATCGCGGTCCACAGGCAGGCACAGCAGAAGGCGAAGGGGATCCACAGCACCGCGGCGCGCGCGAACGCGGTCTGCACGGAGGGCGTGGCGCCGTTGTCCAGGTTGGCCACGCGCATGCGCAGCAGCTTCTTGCCGAGGGTCTGGCCGGTCCTCGCGGTCATGAGGGTGTCGTAGGCGATGTAGAGGACGGCGGCGACGGCCGACTGCCAGAACGACTTGCCGGCCTCGATGCGGTCGCTGTCCACGTCGTACTCGTTCACGCCGAAGCCCCAGGTGAGCAGCCAGACGACCACACCCACCAGGATCATGTCGATGATGCGGGCGAGCGTGCGCTTGCCGCTGTCGGCGAGCGGGGGCATGCCGGAGAGGGGGTCGGTCGGGTAGGCGCCGCCGCCGTACGGATCACCGCCGTAGGGGCCGCCACCGGGAGGCATCCCACCGCCGGGAGGGCCTCCACCGCCGGGAGGGCCTCCACCGAAACCGCCGCCCTGTCCGCCGGGGCCGCCCGGGCCGCCGAAGCCACCGCCCCCGTACGGCGGGGGTTCGTTGCCGTAGGGCGAGCCCGCGCCCTCACCGGGCGGCTCGTTCGGGGGGCGCTTCCTGAACGGGTCGTCTTCCGGGGGCTGCTGTCCGGAGCCGGGGGGCGGTTCACTGCTCATGGCCCGAGTCGACCGCGAACACCCCGCCACCGCATCCGGCAGACGGCCGTCCGAGGGAGCTCAGCCCGCCACGAAGGTGTGCGCGGCCTTGTCGTGCCAGCACTGGCGCCAGGGCCGGTCGAACAGGCACCAGGCGACGCCGACGAGCCCCACGACGAGGAGCCCGGGCACGCTGTAGACCAGCCAGCGGCGCAGGGCCGCGCCGAAGTCGGGCGAGTCGTGGCCCTCGATGTCCCGGACTTCGAGACCCGTCAGCTTCTTGCCGAGGGTGCGGCCCCACTTGGCGGTGGGCAGCACCTCGCAGAGGACACCCGCGAGCAGCAGCACGGCCAGGATGATGCCGAGGCAGACCGAGGTGGTGCCGTCGAGCAGCCACACCGTGACGGTCTCACCGGAGAGCTTCGCCGCGTCGATCTTCTCGTTCACGTGGTCGACGGCCTTGGTGCCGAGCGGTACGGCGGCCACGGCGGTGAGGGCGGCGAGGACGACGGTGTCCAGCAGCCGGGCGACCAGCCGCTTGCCGAGCCCGGCGGGGCGGGCCTCCGCCTGGCGCCGGGCGGCCGCCTGGAACACGTCCTCGACGGGCGGCTTCCAGGGCGCGACGGGCTGCTCGTCGCCTCCTTCGCCGCCTCCGGCCAGCCGGTGCACCTGCTGGGCCCAGGACGACTGACCGCCGCCGGGGCCGGGGCTGAGGGGAGCGGCGGCGCCGGGCCCGGCGGACTGCGCGGGAACGACGGGGGCCGGGGCCGCCTGCGGCCCGGACAGCACGCTCGGGGCGGCTCCGGAGGCCTGGGCGGCGGCGCTCGCGGCCCCCGCCTGTGCGGCGGAGGCCCGGGCGGCCGCCGCCTTCCCGGCACCGAAGCCGGGTCCTGCGGAGCCGCTTTGGGAGCCGGTCGGCCCGGCCTGCGCGCCGAACGCGGGCCCCGACGGGCCCGCGCCGAAGGCGGCCGGCGCCGCACCGCCGCCCGAGCCGGCCGGCCCGAACCCGGAGCCTGCCGCGGCCGCTGGCCCGCCGAAGGGGGACGCCCCCGAGCCGCCGCCCGGGCCCGCCGCCCCGAAGCCGGAGCCCGAGCCGCCGGAGTTGCCTTGCCCGGCGGCACCGGACGCGGCCGGCCCGAAACCGGAACCGGCGGCCCCGCCCTGCCCGACGCCACCCGGCGCGGCCGAACCACCACCCGGCACGGCCGAACCCGCCGGACCGAAACCCGAGCCCGCGGCCCCGCCCTGCCCGGCGCCACCCGGCGTGGCCGAGCCGCCGCCGGCCGGGCCCGGGCGCGGGGACACCGCGCGGAACGTCATCGTGCCGTCGTCGGGCGCGTCGGCCGCCGCCCCTCCCCCGCCCTGGCCCGTCGGACGGCGGAACACGAACGTGCCGCCCCCGGCCGCGGCGCTCGCCTCCTGGCCGGACGGCGGGGTGTTCGCCGTGCCGTCGGCGCGGGCGGACTCCCCGTCGGGCCGGCGGTCGGCGTGCGACAGCCTCGGGTCGGCACTCCGGGCACCCTGCTGGGCCGCGCCCTGCGCCCCCTGCGGCGCGCCCCACGAGACACGGCGGTCCTGGTCGCCGCCGAAGCCGGACTGGTGGGAGCGGTCGGCGCCCCAGGCGGACGCCGGCTCGGGACGGCTGCCGTGCTGGGCGTCGGCGGGAGACGGCTCCTCGACCGGGTCCTCGTCGAAGAAGTGCGGGCCGGTCTCCTCGACCGGGGCGGGCTGCGCCGCCCCCGCTCCGGGCGGCGGCGCGAGCGACTCGCCGTCCTTGGGCGCCGGACGGCTGGTGCCCGGCACCCAGGAGGCGCCGTTCCAGTACCGGACGTATCCAGGAATGGACGGGTCCGGGTAATACCCTTCGCGGGGCCTGTCGTCACCGGGGGCCGGGGTTGGGGCGCTCATGTCCGTCGTCCCGTATCTGCTCGGGGGCCAAATGGGGGCCTCCACATCTATCAGACGAGCGCAAGCCCCACCGCCGCTCCCACGGGACCCGCCCCTTTCGAGCACCGATGTGCTACGTGCCGCGCCGCTCCGGCGGGTACCCCTGCGAAAAAACTTCCGGGAAGGCGCGTAATGCCACGGCCCCCGCCCGCTCTCTCCACCTGACCGGCCCTCACGGGCAGCCGTCAGAAGAAGGGAACACCGCGATGCACACCGTGGTGGAGCGGGAACTGGAGCTGGAACTCGTCCTGTCCCCGGAGCGGAGAATCCCGGTGCCGGCCCGGCTCGGGTATCTCACCGACGACCCCTACGCCGTCCACGTCACCTTCCACATCGACTCCGAGCACCCGGTGTACTGGACGTTCGCGCGGGAGCTGCTGGTGGAGGGCGTGTTCCGGCCGTGCGGGCAGGGGGACGTGCGGGTGTGGCCGGCGAAGACCGAGGGGCGCGGCGTCGTGCTGATGGCGCTGAGTTCACCCGACGGGGACGCCCTGCTGGAAGCCCCGGCCGCGGCGGTGTCGGCCTGGCTGGAGCGGACGCTGCGGGTGGTGCCGCCGGGGACGGAGGGTGAGCAGCTCGGCCTGGACGACGAACTGGCCCACCTGCTCGCCCAGTGAGGGCCCGGCCTCAGAAGAGCTTGCCCGGGTTCAGGATGTTCAGCGGGTCGAAGGCCTGCTTGACGGCCCGCTGCATCTCCATGCCCACGGGGCCGATCTCGCGCGCCAGCCACTCCTTCTTCAGGACGCCGACGCCGTGCTCGCCGGTGATGGTGCCGCCGAGTTCCAGGCCGAGGGCCATGATCTCGTCGAAGGACTCGCGGGCCCGGTGGGACTCGTCGGGGTCCGCCGGGTCGAAGCAGACCGTCGGATGGGTGTTGCCGTCGCCCGCGTGGGCGACGACGCCGATGGTGAGCCGGTGCTTCTCGGCGATCCGGCCGACGCCTTCGAGCATCTCGGCGAGCCGGGAGCGCGGCACGCACACGTCGTCGATCATCGTGACGCCCTTGACCGCCTCCAGCGCGGTGAGCGACAACCGCCTCGCCTGGAGCAGCAGTTCGGACTCGGCGGCGTCGTCGGCGGGCACGACCTGGGTGGCGCCGGCCGCCTCGCACAGGGCGCCGACGGCGGCGAGGTCGGCGGCCGGTGCCGTGGTGTCGAACGCGGCCAGGAGCAGGGCCTCGGTGCTCTCGGGCAGGCCCATCCGCGCCATGGCGTTGACGGCCTTGACCGTCGTACGGTCCATGAGTTCGAGGAGTGACGGGACGTGGCCGCCCTCCATGATCCGGCACACGGCGTCGCAGGCCGCGGCGGCGGAGGCGAACTCGGCGGCCAGCACCAGCTGCTCGGGCGGCTTGGGACGCAGTCCGAGGACGGCCCGGACGACGATGCCGAGCGAGCCCTCGGAGCCGACGAACAGACGGGTGAGGTCGTAGCCGGCGACGCCCTTGGCGGTGCGGCGGCCGGTGGACATCAGACGGCCGTCGGCGAGGACGACGTCGAGGCCGAGGACGTACTCGGCGGTCACCCCGTACTTGACGCAGCACAGGCCGCCGGAGGCGGTGCCGATGTTGCCGCCGATGGTGCACATCTCCCAGCTGGAGGGGTCCGGCGGGTAGTACAGGCCGTGTGCGCCGACGGCCCGGGACAGGGCGGCGTTGACCACGCCGGGTTCGCAGACGGCGATGCGGTCGACCGGGTTGATCTCCAGGATCCGGTCCATCTTCGTCAGGGACAGGACGATGCAGCCCTCGGAGGCGTTGGCGGCGCCGGACAGGCCGGTGCGGGCGCCCTGCGGGACGACCGGGACGCGCAGGGCGGTGGCGGTGCGCATCACGTGCTGGACCTGCTCGGTCGTGCGGGGCAGGACGACGACGGCCGGGGCGCCGGCCGGGCAGAAGCTCGCCATGTCGTGGGCGTAGGAGGCCGTGACGTCGGGGTCGGTGAGGACCGCTTCGGCGGGGAGGCCCCCGAGCAGCAGCTCCACCAGGTCGCCGGTCGCTGCGGTGTCCTCGGAGCGTGGCGCTTCGATACGGCTCATGATCACAGGTTCGCACCCGGGGCCATCGGTGTGAACCCCGTCGGCGGCGGCCTTCACCTGCCCGGGTGGGGTCGTCGTACTGACGCACAGTGAGCGCCATGGAGAACCAGCAGGAGGGCCGGGTGCGGCGGGAGAGCCGCTCGAAGCCTCGCGTGCGTGCCCGCCCGGTGCTGATCGCCTCCGTCGCGGGGTGTGCCGTGCTGGGCGGGGTGCTGGTGCTGCTGCCCGGGGAGCGGCCCGCCGGGCCCGCAGAGCCGACGCCGGGTGCGCTGGCCCTGACGGCGGTGGGCAGCGGGGTGCCGGCGGCGCTGCCCGGCCTGGCGGAGCTGATCGACGAGCGGGAGCGGGCCGTGCGGACCCGGCCGCGCGACGCCGTGTCCTGGGCGGTGCTCGGGGCGGCGTACGTGGAGCGGGGGCGGCGCCTGGCGGACCCGGCCTCCTACCCGCGCGCGGAGAGGGCGCTGCGTACGTCGCTGAAGGTGCGCCCGCAGCGCAACACCCGGGCCCTGGCGGGGCTGTCCGCGCTGTCGAACGCCCGCCGGGACTTTCGCGCGGGGCGCCGGTGGGGGGAGGCGGCGCTGAAGCTGGAGCCGCGGCGGTGGACGACGTATCCGCTGCTCATCGACGCCCACCTCGGGCTCGGTGAGCACAAGGCGGCCGAGCGGACTCTGGAGCGGCTGACGAAGCTGCGCTCCGGCCCGGCCGTGCTCGCGCGGGCCGCGGCCGTGTACCGGGACGGAGGCCGGCGGGAGGACGCGGCGGCCTCGCTGGCGGACGCGGCGGCCGGCGCGCGGGCCGGTGCCGAGCGGGCGGCCTATCTGGAGCGGGCCGGGCAACTGGCCTTCGAACGCGGGGACGCCGAGGTCGCGCTGCGGCACTTCCGGGAGGCGGTCCGCCTCGACCCGGACCAGCGGGCCGCGCAGGCCGGGCAGGGCCGGGCGCTGGCGGCTCTGGGCCGCACGACACAGGCCCTGAACGCCTACCGGACGGCCCTGGCCGGGCAGCCGAGCCCGCAGTACGCCCTGGAGCTGGGCGAGTTGTACGAGTCGCTGGGCATGCCGGACGCGGCCCGGGTGCGGTACGGCCTGGTGCGGGAGCGGGTGCGGGCCGCTGCGGCGGGCGGGGCCGACGAGGAGCTGGTGCTGGGCCGGTTCGAGGCCGACCACGGCGACCCGGAGGCGGCGGTACGGCGCTTGCGGGCGCAGTGGAGACGCCGGCCCGCCACGGAGGTCGCCGACGCGCTGGGGTGGGCGCTGTACCGGGCCGGGAAACCTTCGGAGGCCCTGCGGTTCGCGCTCTTGGCGACGGATCCCGAACGCGGGGGCGGGGTGCGCGACGCGGTGTCCATGTACCACCGGGGCGTGATCGAGCGAACCCTGAAACGACCCGGCGCGGCCCGCCGTCATCTGGCGGAGGCCCTGCGGATCAACCCCCGCTTCTCCCCTCTGCACGAGCCCGCGGCCCGCGGGCCCTGGAGGCACTGGGCGAGCCCCCGGACGTGGCGGTGCCGGAGACGGACGCCGGGGCGGGGTGACCGGAGCCGGACGTACGCGCCCCGGCCCACCTCCAGCGGTTGCCGCTCGTGCGGGTGCCCCGTGACACCCGCACGGACGGCCCGTGCCGCCGGGGCCTTACAGGTTGCCGCGGCGGGCCTGCTCGCGCTCGATCGCCTCGAACAGGGCCTTGAAGTTGCCCTTGCCGAAGCCCATCGAGCCGTGGCGCTCGATGATCTCGAAGAAGACGGTCGGACGGTCCTGGACCGGCTTGGTGAAGATCTGGAGCAGGTAGCCGTCCTCGTCGCGGTCGGCGAGGATCTTCTGTTCGCGCAGGGTGTCGATCGGCACGCGCGTCTCGCCGACCCACTCGCCGAGCGTGTCGTAGTAGGAGTCGGGCGTGTTGAGGAACTCCACGCCGGCCGCCCGCATCGTGCGGACCGTCTGCACGATGTCGTTGGTGTTGAGCGCGATGTGCTGGACGCCCGCGCCGCCGTAGAACTCCAGGTACTCGTCGATCTGGGACTTCTTCTTCGCGATGGCCGGCTCGTTGATCGGGAACTTGACCTTGAGCGTGCCGTCGGCGACGACCTTGGACATCAGCGCGCTGTACTCGGTGGCGATGTCGTCGCCCACGAACTCCTTCATGTTCGTGAAGCCCATGACCTTGTTGTAGAAGCCGACCCACTCGTTCATCCGGCCGAGCTCGACGTTGCCGACGCAGTGGTCGATCGCCTGGAAGGTGCGCTGGGCGGGCGGCTCGACGATCGGCTTGGCCGCGACGTAGCCGGGCAGGTAGGGGCCGTCGTAGCCGGAGCGCTCGACGAGGGTGTGGCGGGTCTCGCCGTAGGTGGCGATCGCGGCCAGGACGACCGTGCCGTGCTCGTCCTTCACCTCGTACGGCTCGGCCACCGAGCGGGCGCCGTGCTCCAGGGCGTAGGCGTACGCGGCGCGGGCGTCCGGGACCTCGATGGCGAGGTCGACGACCCCGTCGCCGTGCTCGGCCACGTGCCGGGCGAGGAAGTGGCCCCAGT
Source organism: Streptomyces sp. NPDC050674 (assembly GCF_040654575.1). NCBI lineage: Bacteria > Bacillati > Actinomycetota > Actinomycetes > Kitasatosporales > Streptomycetaceae > Streptomyces > Streptomyces sp. NPDC050674. The sequence goes on along the minus strand of NZ_JBFAIG010000023.1, from coordinate 27,938 downwards.
CGGTGGAGGGCTTGATGACGGAGGTGAGGACGAACCGGGCGGAGCCGTTCTCCAGCACGTAGCTCGCGGTCTCGCGGCTGCCGTTCTCCGGTCCGGAGTAGGCGACCAGCTTCATGCCGAAGGCGGTGGAGTAGTAGTGCGCCGCCTGCTTGGCGTTGCCCACGGCGAAGACGACCGCGTCCATTCCCTTGACCGGGAAGGGGTCGGCCTGCCGGGCGGTGTCGGGAGTGTGGTGAGTGGTCTGCGTCATAGCCGCAGGGTCTCCCCGACCGGCAAGGTGCGCAATAGTTTGCGTTTTGGTTGGGCAATGTGTTCAGCAATACGGCCGTATCTCCGGCCTTTCTGTACAGGATGACCATGCCGGGAGGCTGCTGTGGCGATCGATCATCTGGACGGCCGGATCATCCTGCTGCTGGCCCGGGAGCCGCGGATCGGGGTGCTGGAGATGTCCCGGCGGCTGGGCGTGGCCCGGGGCACCGCGCAGGCGCGGCTGGACCGGCTTCAGTCGAACGGAGTCATCCGCGGATTCGGTCCGCAGGTGGATCCGGCCGCGCTGGGCTACCCGGTCACGGCGTTCGCGACCTTGCAGATCCGCCAGGGCCAAGGGGCCGACGTGCGGGCCCACTTGGCGACCGTCCCGGAGGTGCTGGAGCTGCACACCACCACCGGCACCGGGGACATGCTGTGCCGGCTGGTGGCGCGCTCCAACGCCGATCTCCAGCGTGTGATCGACCGGGTCGTCGGTTTTGATGGCATCGTCCGGGCCTCCACGGCGATCGTCATGGAGAACCCCGTTCCGCTGCGGATCATCCCGCTCGTGGAGCAGGCCGCGGAGGAGACCTGAATCGTGGGGTGAGCGCGTGTGAACTTCTGGGAGTACCTGGTCAACCGGCACCAGCAGCTGCTCACGGACGCCTACCAGCACGCCAGCGCCGTCTTCCAGTGCATGGTCGTGGCGACCCTGCTCGGGGTGCTGATCGCCGTCGCCGCCTACCGCAGCGAGTGGGCCGGGAACCTCGCGACGACGACCACCGCCACCATCCTGACCGTGCCGGCGCTCGCCCTGATCGGTCTGCTCATCCCCCTCGTGGGCCTCGGCGTGCCGCCCACGGTGATCGCGCTGACGCTGTACGGGCTGCTGCCGGTCGTGCGCAACGCGATCGTCGGACTGCGCGGGGTCGATCCGACGCTGGTGGACGCGGCCACGGGCATCGGGATGTCCCGGCCGGCCCGGCTGCTGCGGATCGAGCTGCCGCTGGCCTGGCCGCCGATCCTGACCGGTATCCGGGTCGCCACCCAGATGCTGATGGGCATCGCGGCCATCGCGGCCTACGCCTCGGGCCCCGGTCTGGGCAACGTCATCTTCCGCGGCCTGGCCTCGCTGGGCAGCGCCAACGCGCTCAACCAGGTCCTGGCGGGCACGCTCGGCATCATCGTCCTGGCGTTGCTGTTCGACGCCGCGTACGTCCTGATCGGACGGCTGACCATTCCCAGGGGGATCCGTGCCTGAGACCGGCGGCCACGGCGCCTCCATCGAGCTGGAGAGTCTGACGAAGCGCTACCCCGGAAGTGCGCAGCCGGCCGTGGACAACGTCAGCATGGAGATCAAGGCGGGCGAGGTCGTCGTCTTCGTCGGTCCCTCGGGCTGCGGGAAGTCGACCACGCTCAAGATGATCAACCGGCTGATCGAGCCGACCGGCGGCCGTATCCGCATGGGCGGCGAGGACGTCACCGACATGGACCCGGTCAAGCTGCGCCGCAAGGTGGGCTACGCGATCCAGTCCGCCGGGCTCTTCCCGCACCTGACGGTCGCGCAGAACATCGGGATCGTCCCGAAGATGATCGGCTGGCCGAAGCCGCGGATCAGGGAGCGGACCGAGGAGCTGCTCGACCTCGTCGGCCTGGACCCGGCCGAGTTCCACGGCCGCTACCCGCGTCAGCTCTCCGGCGGGCAGCAGCAGCGCGTGGGCGTGGCCCGGGCCCTGGCCGCCGACCCGCCGGTGCTGCTGATGGACGAGCCGTTCGGGGCGGTGGACCCGATCACCCGGGACCACCTCCAGGACGAGCTGATCCGGCTTCAGCACGAGCTGCACAAGACGATCGTGTTCGTCACGCACGACTTCGACGAGGCGATCAAGATCGGCGACCGGATCGCCGTGCTGCGTGAGCGGTCGCACATCGCCCAGTTCGACACCCCCGAGGCGATCCTGACCAACCCGGCGGACGACTTCGTGTCCGGGTTCGTGGGCGCCGGGGCGGCGCTGAAGCGGCTGAACCTGACCCGCGTACGGGACGTGGAGATCACCGACTATCCGACGGTCATGGTCGACGACCCGTTGCAGCAGATCTTCAACCGGCTGCGGGCCAGCGGCACCAACGAGATCCTGCTGCTCGACCGGCGGGGCCGCCCCTACAAGTGGCTGCGGCGCGGCGACCTGATGCGGGCCCGGGGCTCGCTGGCCCGCGCCGGGACCCTGGTGCACGACACGGTCACCCGGGACGCCACCCTGCGGGACGCGCTGGAGGCGGTGCTCACCGACAACGCGGGGCGGGTGGCGGTGACCGGACGGCGCGGCGAGTACACGGGCGTCGTCGACATGGAGACGCTGATGAACTCCGTGCACGAGATGCTGGAGGCCGACCGGCTCGACGCGATGGAGCACCAGCACGAGCTGGAGTCGCTGCGGGCCGCGCAGACGCACGCGGAGCAGGAGGGAGCCGGCGGCCCGGCGGGCGTGAGCGGGCCGGGAGGGGCACGGTGACGGCCACGGAGGTCGAGGAGACCTCCGAGCCCGCAGACGAGACAGGTGCAGAGGCACCCACGGAGACATCCGCACCGGCGGCCCGGCCCGCCCGCCTCACCTGGCAGAAGCTGACGTTGCTGCCGGTCGCCCTGATCGCCGTGCTGCTCGCCACCTGGCTGTGGTTCCAGCAGGCCGACCTGGACGCGCTCACCCGCAACGCCCTGTCGGGCGGCCAGGTCAGCAAGGCGCTGTGGCAGCACATTCAACTCACGGTGATCTCCACCTTCTTCGTGCTGATCATCGCGATCCCGCTGGGCATCCTGCTGACCCGCGGGGCGGTGAGCAGGGCCACCCCGGTGGCGATGGCGTTCGCCAACACGGGCCAGGCGACCCCGGCGATCGGTCTGCTGGCCCTGCTGGTGATCTGGCTGGGCATCGGCCGCCGGGCGGCCCTGATCGGCATCATCGTCTACGCCATCCTGCCGGTGCTCTCCAACACCATCACGGGCCTGAAGGCGAACGACCCGACCCTGCTGGAGGCGGCCCGCGGCATCGGCATGTCCCCGCTGGGGGTGCTGACCCGGGTGGAACTGCCGCTCGCGGTCCCGCTGATCCTCGCGGGCGTGCGTACGGCCCTCGTCCTGAACGTCGGTACGGCGACGCTGGCGGTCTTCGGCGGGGGTGGCGGCCTCGGTGTGCTCATCACGACCGGCATCACCAACCAGCGGATGCCGGTGCTGGTGCTGGGGTCGGTCCTCACGGTGGTGCTGGCGCTGCTGGTGGACTGGCTGGCGTCGATCGCCGAACTGCTGCTGCGCCCGCGGGGGTTGCAGCCGTGAGGCGCCGGACCTGCCTGCTCGCGGCGGGCCTGCTGCTGGCGGCCGTCGGCTGCGGCCTGACCAGCGGATCTCCCCTGACCGACGATGTGGAGCCGGGGTCGATCGGCCGCGGGGAGCCGCTGAAGGGCGCCCAGCTGACCGTCACGTCGAAGTCGTTCACCGAGCAGCTGATCCTCGGCGCGATCATGGGCATCGCCTTCGAGGCCGCCGGTGCGGACGTCATCGACCGCACCGGCATCCAGGGCTCCATCGGCAGCCGCGAGGCGGTGCGCAAGGGCGACGCGGACGCCGGGTACGAGTACACCGGCACGGCCTGGATCACCTACCTCGGGCGCAGCAAGCCGATCACCGATCCGAAGCGGCAGTGGGAGGCGGTGAAGAAGGCGGACGCGGGCAACGGGCTGGTCTGGCTGCCGCCGTCGGAGCTCGACAACACGTACGCCCTGGCGATGAACCAGCAGAACGCGAGGAAGTACGGCACGAAGACCACGTCGGACGTGGCGAAGCTGGCGAAGTCCGACCCGGGGGCCGTGAAGCTGTGCGTGGAGGTCGAGTTCGCGAACCGGGCGGACGGGTTGCCGGGCATGCAGAAGGCCTACGGCATGAGCGTCCCGGCCCGGAACATCACCCAGATGGACACCGGCATCATCTACACCCAGACCGACAAGGGCAGTTGCACGTTCGGCGAGGTGTTCACCACCGACGGGCGCATCAAGTCCATGAACCTCGCGGTCATGGAGGACGACAGGAAGTTCTTCCCCAACTACAACGCCGCGCCGATGATCCACGCGAAGACGCTGAAGGAGTGGCCGGCGATCGCGGAGGTCCTGAACCCGGTGACGGCGAGGCTGAACAACTCCGTGGCCCGGACGCTGAACGCGAAGGTGGACGTCGACGGCGAGGATCCCCACCAGGTGGCGCTGGACTGGCTGGTGCGGGAGGGGTTCGTCAAGGAAGGGTGAGTTACAAAGAAGCCGTTGCAAAAGAGGCTTTGCAACGCTACCTTTGCATGCATGAGCGACGAACCGGCTCCCCGACTGCTCGACGCCCGCTCCCTGCGCGGTCTGGCGCACCCCCTGCGCATGCAGCTGCTGATCGCACTGCGGCGTGGCGGGCCCGCCACAGCCTCCCAACTGGCAGAGAAACTGGGCGAGTCGAGCGGCGCCACCAGCTACCACCTACGGCAACTCGCCGCGCACGGCTTCGTCACCGACGACCCGGAGCGCGGCAAGGGGCGGGAGCGCTGGTGGAAGGCGGTGGACCAGGGCGTCCAACTCGACGAGACGCTGATCCAGGACCCGGATCCCGCCGTGCGCGGAGCCGTCGCCCTCTTCCGCTACGAACTCGCGAACGTGCACACGCGGGAGGTCGCGACCTATCTCGGCAACACGAGCGAATGGGCCGCGGAGTGGGACGGCGCGACCGATCTGAGCGACTTCACGCTGCGGCTCACTCCCGAACTCGCACGGGAGCTGATCGGCAAGATGCACGAGCTCGTCCAGAGCTACCGCCCGCTCCCCGAGGGCACCCCGGACGCCGAAACGGTACGCGTCCACACGCACGTCTTCCCCAGCCAGACGACGCTGTGAGAGGCCATCACCCATGCACCCGGACATCCACCTCGCCCTGCACCACGCCCGCGCCGCGGAACTCCGCGCCGAGGCCGGACCCCGCCCGGCACCCCGGCAGGACCTCCGTACCCGTCTGGGCTGGACCCTCATAGAAGTCGGGCTGAAGCTCGCCGGCCGGCCCGGGCCGGTGCCCGTCCACTAGCAGCTGGGGACGGAGCCCTTCCCGGTCTCCAGGGCCACCAGGGAACTCACCGTGCCCTTCAGCGTGGTCACCGGAATCAACCGCAGGCCCTTCGGCAGTTCGGCACGGGCGTCCCCGCACTCCGCCTTCGGGACCAGGAACACCGTCGCCCCGTCCCGCTTCGCCGCCTGGGTCTTGAGGGCGACGCCCCCCACCGCACCGACCCGGCCGGACGCGTCGATCGTGCCCGTGCCGGCGATGACCCGGCCGCCCGTGAGGTCCCCGCCCGTGCCGTCGCCGTCGAGCTTGTCGACGATCCCGAGGGAGAAGAGCAGCCCCGCACTGGGCCCGCCCACATCCGCGAGCTTCAGGCTGACCTCGATGTCCTTGCCGTCGAGGTCGAGGTAGCCCAGCGCGGCCTGCGTCGCCGCGTCCTGGGACTCCTTCATCTGCTTCTCGTTGTGCCGCTCGATCTCCTTGACGCTGTTCCCGCTCGGGTAGACGGAGTCACGCGGCATGACCGCCTGGTCGGTGCGGAACCAGCTGTCGATGAGGTCGGGGAGCGAGACCCGGGTGTCCGGGGAGGTCGCCTCGATGGTGGTCATCCGCAGCTGGCCGGAGGTCTTCCGGACGGGCGCACCGGAGATGGTGATCACCTGGGTGCCCTTGTTCTCGCCCAGCACGTTCGCCGTCAGCCCCGGCTGCGCCACCGAGAACGGCAACGGCGCGAGCACCGCCGTGGCGAACAGGGCCACGACGGGAAGGGCGCAGACGGCGATGGCCTGGGGGCGCGTGAGGCGAGAGAACACGGGATCAATCTAACGTGGGGCCGCGGTACGGCCGGGATCAGGGCGTCCCGGTCCCCTCCATTACAGGGGCGTATGTCAGCGCAGTGCCTCCGCCACCTCCCGGGCCGCGTCGAGGACCCTCGGTCCCACGCGTTCCGGTACCGCCTCCGCCAGCATCACCACGCCCACGCTGCCCTCGACGCCCGTCACACCCAGCAGCGGCGCCGCCGCCCCGCACGCGCCCGCCTCCAGCTCCCCGTGGGTCAGCGTGTAGCCGGGGCCGGTCATCGGGTGCTGCCGGGCCGCGAGGATCGCCTTGCCCGCGGCGCCCCGGTCCAAGGGGTGCCGGAACCCGGCCCGGTAGGCGACGTGATAGTCCGTCCAGGTCGGCTCCACCACCGCCACGGCCAGCGCGTCCGCGCCGTCGACGAGGGTCAGGTGCGCCGTCGCGCCGATGTCCTCGGCCAGTGACCGCAGCGCCGGCATCGCGGCCTCCCGCACCAGCGGATGGACCTGCCGCCCCAGGCGCAGCACGCCGAGGCCGACCCGGGCACGCCCGCCGAGGTCACGGCGTATGAGGGCGTGCTGTTCCAGCGTGGCGAGCAACCGGTACACAACGGTCCGGTTCACGCCGAGCCGGAGGGACAGCTCGGTCACGGTCAGCCCGTGGTCGGTGTCGGCGAGCAGCTTGAGGACACGCAGTCCCCGGTCGAGCGTCTGAGAGGTCTCCGCGGTCACGACGCCCACTCCTTAGTGGTGAGGTCGGCGGCCCCTCGGTCGGCGGATGCGTCACCGAGTCCCGTCGGTCACGCGCTTCAGAGGCCGCCGATCGGCCGGCGGCCCGGCCTGTCCGGGCCGCGTCGCTTCACGGCTGCGCTCCGCGGCGGCGCTGCCACGGGGCGTGTGCGTAGCCGGACAGTAGCGAAGCAGGTTCGCTGAGCGGAAGGCTCCGTCCAGAATCCGGGCACCGCCGAGTACGGCCTGTCGCTCTTTGCGGTGGTATGCGCCTCGCGAGGGCGTGCGGAACCGCACGACCGGCCTCACGGGTCCCGCAGGCAACGGACGCCTGCGTCACTTCATCCGCGTGGCCCACTCCTGCACCTTGGCGATCCGCTGCTTGAGCTGTCCCGCCGTCGCCTCCGCCGCCGGAGGCCCCCCGCACACCCGCCGCAGCTCCGTGTGGATCACTCCGTGCGGCTTGCCGCTCTGGTGGACGTACGCGCCGACCATCGTGTTGAGCTGCCGGCGCAGCTCCATCATCTCCTTGTGGGAGACCACCGGGCGCCGCTCGGCGGGCACTTCGAGCAGGTCGGCCTCCTCGTCCGGCTTCTTGCGGCTGTGCGCGATCTGCCGGGCCTGCCGCTTCTGGAGCAGCAGCTGCACCTGGTCGGGTTCCAGCAGCCCCGGGATGCCGAGGTAGTCCTGCTCCTCCTCGCTGCCCGGGTGCGCCTGCATGCCGAACTCGGCGCCGTTGTACATGACCCGGTCGAAGACGGCCTCGGACTCCAGCGCCTCGAAGGAGAACTGCTCCTGCTCGCCGGTGTCCTCGTCCTGCTCCCGGTTCGCCTCGTCCATCTCCTTCTCGGACTCGGCGTAGGGGTCCTCCTCGCCCTCCTTCTTGGGCTTGTCGAGGACGTGGTCGCGCTCGCGCTCCATCTCGTTGGCGAAGGAGAGCAGGTCGGGCACGGTCGGCAGGAACACGGACGCCGTCTCGCCGCGCCGCCGGGACCGCACGAAACGCCCCACGGCCTGCGCGAAGAACAGCGGCGTGGAGATGGTGGTGGCGTACACCCCGACCGCGAGCCGGGGCACGTCGACGCCCTCGGACACCATCCGCACGGCGACCATCCACCGGTCGTTGTTCGCGCTGAACTGGTCGATCCGCTCGGAGGCGCCGGAGTCGTCGGACAGCACGAGGGTCGCGCCGGTGCCGGTGATCTCCCGGATGAGCTTGGCGTACGCGCGCGCCGAGTCCTGGTCGGAGGCGATGACGAGGGCACCGGCGTCCGGGATGGCCTTCCTGACCTCGGTCAGCCGCTGGTCGGCGGCGCGCAGCACGGACGGCATCCACTCACCGCGCGGGTCGAGGGCGGTCCGCCAGGCCTGGCTGATGGCGTCCTTGGTCATCGGCTCGCCGAGCCGGGCGGCGATCTCGTCACCGGCCTTGGTGCGCCAGCGCATGTTGCCGCTGTAGGAGAGGAAGATGACGGGCCGCACGACGTTGTCGGCGAGCGCGTTGCCGTAGCCGTAGGTGTAGTCGGCCGCCGACCGCCGGATGCCGTCGTTGCCCTCCTCGTACGTGACGAAGGGGATGGGATTGGTGTCGGACCGGAAGGGCGTACCGGTCAGGGCGAGCCGACGGGTCGCCGGCTCGAACGCCTCCAGACAGGCCTCGCCCCAGGACTTGCTGTCACCGGCGTGGTGGATCTCGTCGAGGATGACCAGCGTCTTGCGCTGCTCCACGCGGTTGCGGTGCAGCATGGGCCGCACGCCCACACCGGCGTACGTCACGGCGATCCCGTGGTACTCCCGGCCGAGCGGCCCGGCGCTGTACTCCGGGTCGAGCTTGATCCCTATCCGGGCGGCGGCCTCGGCCCACTGCTTCTTCAGGTGCTCGGTCGGGGCGACCACGGTCACCTGCTGTACGACGTGGTGGTGCAGCAGCCAGGACGCCAGCGTCAGCGCGAAGGTCGTCTTGCCGGCGCCGGGGGTGGCGACCGCAAGGAAGTCCCGCGGCTGCTCCTGGATGTACTTCTCCATCGCACCCTGCTGCCAGGCGCGGAGCTTGCTGGCGGTGCCCCACGGGGCGCGGCCGGGGAACGCCGGGGAGAGGTGGTGCGAGGCAGTGCTGGTGCCGGCGGTGGTAGTCACGGTCTCCGTTGGGGGTCGGGCGGCTCGTGCGAGGAGCCTGACGGCTCGGCTACGTATGACAACCGGGCCACCCTACCGGCGCCCCGAGCCGGCCCACGCGCGGACCGGGCCGGGTCGCCCGTGGGTGGGACCGACGTCACAGCCCCCGCAAGCGCCCCGCGATCTCCCCGACCTCTCCCTCGGCCCCGGACGCGACGTCGACGACCAGCGTGTAGGCCGCGTCCTGGTCCACCCCGGCCGTGTCGACGCCGTTGAGGGCGAGGAAGGTGGCGGTGGCCAGCCACGCCGTGCGCTTGTTGCCGTCGACGAGGGGGTGGTTGGTGGCGAGGGCGTGGAGCAGGGCGGCCGCCTGCTCGTACAGGTCGTCGTAGGCGGCAGTGCCGAACATCCGTGCGCGGGGACGGTGCACGGCGGAGGCCAGCAGCCCGGGGGCACGCGCCTCGGGCGGCCGTCCGCCGAAGGCGATCTCGGCGATGGCGGTGACCTCGCCGACGGTCAGGTACCGGGTGTCCCTGGTCATTCGCCGAGCCTCCTCAGCAGGTCGGCGTGGTGGCGCGCGAGCCCTTCCGCGACGGCACGCACGCGTCCGTCCTCCTGCCGCAGGTGGGCGCGTACGGCCGCGAGCGCGACCTCTTCGGGCGTACGGCCCTGTGCGTCGGCGAGGTCGTCGAGGGCCGCGCGCAGGCCGGGGTCGAGGGACAGCACGAGCTGGGACATGCGCCGAGGCTACGGGGGGCGTCGGCGGGTGACGACCGCTTTTACCGGTGCCGGAGCGTCCCGGGTGTGCCCCGGGGTCGGCCGCCGGTTCATGGCCGGTTGCGGGGGGCCGCGCAGGGTCTGCGGCCGGTTCGAGGGGGCGCCGCCCCGGGTCCACCACCCGTCTACGGCCGGTTCCAGGGGCACCGCCTCAGGTCAGCCGCGGGTCCACAGCACCTTCCAAGGGCGCCCGCCGCGGGGCCGTCGCCGACCTGCGGCCCGTTCCGGGGAGCCACCCTGGACCCGTCGCCGACCCACGGCCCGTTCCCAGGACGTCGCCCCGCGGTCCGCCGGTCCACGGCCCCTTCCAAGGACGCCGCCCCGGATCCGCCACCTCTCTACGGCCGGTGTTCGCGCAGCCGCGTCGACACCCAGGCCCCGGCCAGCGCCACCACCGCCATTGGCAGGAACACCGCGGTGAAGGCGGCCGGGTGGGAGCCGGAGGCGTGGGCGGCCGTGTGGGTCACCGTGCCGCCGCCCAGCGCGGCGAAGGCGGCGCCCCCGGCGGACAGCAGGACGACGTTGGAGAGGCCGTCGGAGATCTGGAGGGCGGCGGAGTTGGTGCCGGCCTCCTCGGGGGCGGACAGCTTGAGCAGCAGCACGCTCGTGGAGGAGATCACGAGTCCCATCCCGAAACAGCCGAAGGCCCAGGCGACGGCCACGGTCCACACGGGCACGGAGTCGATCAGCACACTCGGCGCCGTGGCGATGGCCGAGGCCACCAGCAGCATTCCGACCGTGGCCAGCCGCTCCCGGTACGGTTCCACCCGCGAGCGCGACTGCACCCAGGAGCCCAGCGCCCACGTCCCGCCGCCCGCGGCGAGCGAGAACCCGGCCAGGGTCGGACTGAGTCCCCGCTGGGTGACGAGCATCAGCGGCACGAACGACTCGGCGGCGATGAAGGACCCGGCGGCGACGCCGCGCAGCAGCACGACGGACGGCAGCCCGCGCGCGGCCCGGTAGGTGCCGCGCGGCAGCAGCCCCAGCACGGCGGGCACGAGCAGGGCCACCCCGACGGCGCCGGGCAGCAGCGACAGCGGACGCAGATCCTGGGCGGCGTACTGGAGCAGTCCGGCCCCCAGCGAGATGGCCAGGGCGAGCCGGATCCGCCGACGGTCGAAGGAGGGGGGCGAGGGGTCTTCCGGGGCAGGCGTGTCCACCGTCCTGCCCGGGTCCGCCGTGACGGGCCGGTCGGCCAGGGCGGTCCTTTCGGCCGGGACCGGCAGATCCGACGCCGGCACGGGCGGATCCGCCGGGACGGCACTCTCCGTCGGGACAGAACCCTCCACCGGGGCGGAATTGTCCATGGGCGCCCGTTTCGTGACGGTCCCTCCCGTCGGCCCGCTCGCCGCCGGCCCGGCCGCCCGCCGCCGTATCTGCGGCAGGGCGAGCGCGAGCGGGAGGACGACGAGCACGGGTATCCCCACGAACACCCACCGCCAGCCCAACTGCTCGGTGACCGTACCGGCGGCGAGCGGGCCGACGATCGACGGCAGCACCCAGCTCGCGGCGAACGCGGCCATGATGGCCGGCCGCAACCGCTCCGGATAGGCCCGTCCGACGACGACGTACAGCGCGACGATCACCAGCCCGCCGCCGAACCCCTGCACGGCCCGCCCCAGGATGAACACCCACATCGTCCCCGCGGTCCCCGACAGCAGCAGCCCGGCCGCGAAGGAGGCGATGCCCGTCGTCAACGGCCCGAGGGGGCCGCGCCGGTCCGACCACTGCCCGGACAGCACCATGCCGAACAGGCTGGTCGTGAAGTACCCGGAGAACGCGAACGCGTACAGGGACACCCCGTCCAGTTCCCGGGCCGCGACCGGCATCGCCGTCCCCACGGCGGTCGCCTCGAAGGCGATGAGCAGCACGACGGAGACGATCCCGACACTCAACGCCCGGTACGCCGCCCCCAGCACGCCCTCGTCACACTCGGACACGGAGGGCGGATCAGCGGCTTCCCCGACATCGGCATCACGCGGCTTCGAGACGGTCATGCCCGCCAGCGTAAGGTGCACGCCCCGCTTTGACCCCTGTCCCGAGACGGTCCCGGCCTGAGACCTTGGTCGTAGACCTCTCCTCGAATCCCCCTCTATGAACCGCGTATGGCAGTCACGTTGCAGCCCACCCCAGATCCTTGAGGCCCCGCCCCGCCCCGGCCTACCGTCGACACAGCTCGACAACACGGCCGTGTGCCCGAGTGGTTCAGGGGCTCGCCTGCAAAGCGAGTAACGCGGGTTCGAATCCCGCCACGGCCTCTAGTGCCTTGGCCAGGCGAAATGATGGGCGGCGTCCCCGTAGGGATGCCGCCCTTTTGGCCGTCCGTCTCAGTTCCCGTCTCAGTTCGTCCACCCAAGGACACCTGCAGACCCCCGCCGTCATCGTCGGGCATGTCTACGCACTCGTGATGTCGATTGGGCGACGCTTGCCTCACCACTCGTCACGGGCCGTACGCCCCTCCTCAGCCTGCTTTGCTTGCACCTCTGGGTCCAGACGTCCAATGACTGATTCCCCCGTCCGACGGGCAACGCTCGGACTTCCCGCCCTCGCGCGGCACCCTTGCCGATGAGTCCTTGCCCCTCCATCTGCGCGATGGCTGAACGGACGGCCGTCCGCGAGGCTCCGAACCGCTCGCATAGCTCCTTCTCTGTGGGGAAGCGGTCGCCGACCCTGACCCCGTCGGCCCGCACCAGGTCGGTCACCTTCTCGACCAACGGCCGGCGGTCGCCAGTCCCCGCCACGAACCACCCGGCACCCTGTACCGACTCGATGACGCCCTCACCCTTGAGCGCGGCAAGCGCCCACTCGATGGTGCTGCGGCTCACGCCGTCCTCGCTCGCGAGTACCGACTGAGACGGCAGCGCTTCCGTGATCCCGCCGTCCCTGATCTTCTCGCGGAGGGATTCGGAGACCTCCAAGTACGTACCGCGGACTGCCCTGCGGCACGTGACCTCCCCTTCCTCTGCCTCGCCGGTGTCCCGGTGGGCGCCTAACGGATTCAACTTTGCCACGTGCCCCGCGACTGACCGATGGTCTCGCCTCCCCTGTTCCGGTCTCGCACTCTCTGCCAGTGCCTCCCCGGGCACGATGCAGAAGGGCCCCACCGCGAGGTGGGGCCCTTCGATGCGCGGATATCGTGGCGCCTGAACAGCCTAGGGGCGGTTACCCTCGTTCCAGATGTAGACACCGGTGGTGCCCGCGCCGTACCAACCCTCCGGCCCAATCTCGGCCGTGAGAAACGGGTACTCGCTGATGGACTCCCGAACCTCGGCCGGGTTCACTTGCCCGTACGGCTGGTTGAAGACCAGGGCGGGCCTGCCGGTGGTCCGGGAAAGCCACGTGGTCGTGTGGTCGTAGAACCCCGGCTTGCCGTGACATTCCCTCTTGGCGCAGCGGCCCTTGTCGAGCCAGTGAAGCCCGGACTGACACCCCGTGTTGCCAATCTTGAGGTCGTACCGGTCCGCCCAGTCCAGCAGGTCCACGCGCATCTGGACGTAGATGTTCGGGCCGTAGGGCCAGTGCACGCCGTCGGCGTCGCGGTCGAGCACGCCCCGAGCTCGATCGTCCAGAGAGCTGATCAGTTCCTTCTGGTCAGCACTCTGGCAGCTCCAACACCACCATTGCGCTTCGCCGATCCCGGAGCCGAAGTACAGTCCCTGCCGGGATCGTCCGCATCCCTCGCAGTCATACATGATCTAGCTCCTTCACTTCTCGTCAGGCCCGGTTCGGTGCTGTCGGGAACGGTTCAGACAGTTCGGTCCCTCCGGAGGAACCGGAAGGCAGAACCGCCTGGCTCCCGGTGGTTCAGGACCACCCGGAATCACCGTGTATGACCTGGGCTTTTGTCTGAAGTACACCCAGTCATGCGCTTATCATCGCGCGGGGCGCGCTTCCGCAGTCCCAGAACCACAGATTTGATCCGGTAGCCATAGCCAAGCTAAGGGCCTTTGGCGCCGGCTCCACGAGGTACGTTCAGGGGTGGGCGCGCCGAGAACGCCCAGCACGCCGTGAGAGGAACCGAAAGCCAGATGGAATCCGCCACCGCCGCCCAGGAACGGCTGCGCGCACGCCAGCGGGAGCTTCAGACCGAACTGGCACAGGTCCAGCGTCAGCTGAAGCAACTGGAGACAACGGTGGTCGCCTCTCGGTGGCGGCATACCCCCAGTGGCCCGAAGGGACGCGGCACCCTCTACCACGCGACGACGAACCGGAGTTGCTTCCCGGCAAGCAGGCCGGAAGAGATCACCCTGTATGAGGCCCTACAGACGGGACTGGGCCCGTGCTCCAGGTGCCGGCCGAACAGCGCCTAGCCCCCAGGCACCATGGGGCCGATCCTCTTCCGGCAACACTGAACGTTCGCCCACGAGGTACAAGACGTGCGCGCCCGTCTCAGTTTCCGTCTCATTCATCGCCGTACGCAGCCGTACGGCGCAGTTCACGCTGCCCGGTAGGTGCGGCCGTTCGTACGGGGCTGAACGGCGACGGACGCACCCGGATAGAGCCCTGACCAGCGCCGACAAACCTGCAAAGCGAGTAACGCGGGTTCGAATCCCGCCACGGCCTCCGACGTCAGCCCGCCGAGCACAGACCTTCGTTCGGGCAGAACATGACCCACGTGTAGTTGTAACCCGTGTGGATCGTCACGGGGTTCGGGGAAGGGCCGTCGTTGACGGAGGACCCCGTGTCGGGTGTGGCGGTGAAGGTGACCGTCGTTCCGACCACGAAGCTCGCGGTGCACGTGCCCGTCGGGTTCGGCTGCGGGTCGTTGGAGGCGTACGGGTCCCACGCCTCCTGGTGGCAGTTGATGCCGGCCGGCTGGCTGGTGATGGTGCCGCCGCCCCAGCCGTCGCTGACGTACGCGGACAGTTGAGCGGTGGTCTGGGCCTGGGCCGGGGCCACGGAGGCGATCGCGGCGGCCGTGGCGAGTGCGGTGAGGACGCCTGTCACGCGCCAGGCGCCGACGGTGTTCTTCCTCATGGGAGGCTCCTCGGATCGATCCATGTCGACCCCTGCGACCAGCCTATGGGCCGTCCCGGGGATCTGCCACGGGAGTGGGTCGCGCGGCGTCAACCGGCGCTCGGTGAGGGGACGGTGCTCGGCTCGTCGTGTCCCTCCACGGACCGGGCATGGGTGCCCGCCCGAGGGGGAAGGGCGCGTCGGAGCGCTCCGTCGCGGGCTCCGGCGCGCCGCCCCGGCTGCGGTCCGGCAAAGTCGTGCACAACCCCGAGCCCCCTTCAGGTGTCCAGGACATGACCGGTAGCGGACGCTCCGGTCGTCGTGCCTCCGGGCCGACGAGGTAACCCGACGAGGAGAACACCGTGCACCTCCGCCCCTCGGCAGCCGTCCTGGCCGCTGCCGTGATCGCCGTCGCCGGTCCCGCTGTCGCCGCGCCCCTGGCGCACGCGGAGGAGGGCGGGCCGGACCTGGTCGTGTCGGCGCTGCCGGGCGCGACGCCCGAGCCGGGCGAGGTGTACGACAAGTCCGTCACCCTCACCAACAAGGGCACGGCCGCCGTGGACGGGGTCACCTTCCGGGTGCGTCTGACGCGGGGGCTGGACTTCCCCGAGCAGGTGAAGGGCTGCACCTACTCGACCGTCCAGGACAAGGTGCGGCAGGCGGTCTGTGAACTCGACACGGTCATCGAGCCCGGTGCCTCCGTCACCACGCCCGTCCGGTTCAAGGCGCTGGGCAGCGCCCTGATGGAGGCCGTCGAGTACGGCACGAGCGCGAGCGGTGAGGCGCCGGGCGAGGGGTTCGACGACAGCTACCGGCGGCTGACCCTGACCGCGGACAACACCGCCGACCTCGTCGCGGTCGGCGAGTCGACCGAGGCGCTGGCCGGTGACAAGCAGTCGGTCACGGCGACCCTGCGCAACGACGGCCCCGGCTGGGTGCAGAACCAGGAGAGCGACGACCTCCCGGCCCTGCTGGTGCAGATCCCGCCGGGCACCGTGGCCGTGGGTGTGCCGAAGGACTGCGCGCCGTTCGGGATCGACGGCCCCAGCGCGCCGCGGGGGACCACGGGCAAGCCGAAGTACGTCTGCTGGCCGCAGGACGGGACCCTCGACGTCGGCCAGTCCCTCCTGTACACCTTCACGCTGAAGATCAAGGAGTCGGCGCAGGACACCGAGGGCCAGGTCAAGGCGTCGTCCGTCTACGACATCGCCCCGGCGTACGACAAGAACCGCGCCAACAACACCGCCCTGATCAGCATCGACCTGCCGAGCGACTACGAGCCCGAGCCGAGCCCCTCGGACGGCGCCGACGGTGGCTCCGGCGACGGCGGGAACGGCAACGACCCGGAGGGGCAGGCCGCCGGCGGCACGGGCGCCACGGCGTCCCCCTCGGAGTCGGCCTCGACCGGCACCACGACGGGTGGCTCCACCGGCACCACGACCAACGGCACCACGGGCGGCAACCTCGCCACCACCGGCTCCGACGGCACTCCGCTCCTCGCCGGTGCGGCTGCCGCAGCCGCGGTGATCGGCGGCGGCCTGGTGTTCGTCGTGCGCCGCCGCACCGCCTCCACGTCGGCCTGACGGCAGCCCGTCAGAGCACTCCGCCCGCCTCGTCCTGGAAGGCGTCCGTCCAGTAATGGCGGACCGAACGGCCGTCGGCGGTCGCACCCGTCGGGTCGACCGTCGACAGGACCTGAAGCATCGTCATGGCCAGCTGGTCGTAGGTGTCGGTCGTCAGCTCGTGGGACGACCCGGCGTCTATCGCGCGCTCGCGGTGCAGCAGCCAGAGGGTGAAGGCGAGGGTCGACACGTCCGTGTTGAGCGGGTGGAGCGCCGCCTCGGGCTCGTTCCAGTTGAGGACCGCGCCCGTCGCCCCGTCGATGACGAGGCTGTTGTCCTCGATCAGGTGGCCGAGGCGGATCAGGCGGTGGGCCCCGGCGGGCAGTTCGGCCGGGGTGGCGGCGTCGGCTTGGTACTCGGCGAGCGTCGCCAGGGGGACGTCCGTGTCCAGGGAGAAGACGTGGGCGTCCTCGGGCAGGCCCACCTCGCGCAGGAAGCGGCGGGTCGGTTCGTGGGTGAGGGCCGCGGGGAAGTCGACGTCCTCGAAGCGCGCCACCTTGCCGGGGCCGAACTCCTGGTCCAGGAGGCGGTGCGGGAGGTCCAGGGAGAGGCCGGACGCGCCGCCGCGGCCCGCCACCAGGGACAGCGGGCGGATCAGGGCCGCCATCTTCCAGAACGGGGCCGGTTCGCCGTCCTCGCCGTCCCGGAACACCGCCAGCAGGTGCTGGGACGCCTCCGCCACCGCCTTGAGGCCGTAGCGGCCCGCGTAGGAGGCGAACTGGCCGCGCAGGCCCGCCAGTTCGTCCGTGGCCTCCGCGAAGCGCACCAGCGTGCGCAGCGAGGGGGCCAGAGGGCGGCGGTCCATCAGGTCGGGGCGGTCGTGCGAGACGTACGTCGTGGAGATCTCGCCCGTCGCGCCGTCCAGCAGGACCGATTCCGTCTCCAGGCCGACCGGGCCCAGCAGTCCGCCTATCACCAGCTGCTCGCGCAGCTCGGCCGGGAGGAGGCCGTCCGGGTCGCCGGTGGAGTCGGCGACCGTGCGCAGGCCCTCGCGGCTCAGCTCCGCGAAGCTCAGCACACCGCTGTCGCAGGGCAGTCCGGGGCCGGTCAGCCAGTACCGCGTGGACGCGTGCGTCACCCACGGGTCCAGCTCGGACTCACTCAGAGTGATCACCGCAGAACCGGCGTCGGTCGTACTCATGGGCTCCCCCGCATGCGCTCGCTCACCGTCCCCTGGCGGAGCACGGCAGACCGCCCGGCGCAGCCCGGCAGCCTTTCCCCACTGCCCGGAACAGTACGCCCCACCACTGACAACGCCCCGGAACAGCGACGCGCGCCGACGACCGCGCCGCGTCACCCCATAAGACGCTCGGAGCACCCTCGCGCGTTCCCTCGCCGCCGCACCCGCTCCGGCCTCCGGCGCACCGCCGGTTCCTCAGCGCCTGGGCCCGACGCCCGACACACGGCACACGACGCGGCACCGAGCGGTTCTCAGGCCCGTTCGGTGACCACCGCGGCCTGGGGGCGGATCGGGAGGCGGTTCACCGGGCGGCCCGTCGCGGCGCGGACGGCGGACGCCACGGCCGCCGGGGACGTCACCACCGGCACCGCGCTGACCGCCTTGGCCCCGAAGGGGGCGACCACGTCCCGTTCCTCGACCAGCCGGACGATACGGATGTCGGGCGCGTCGAGGGCGGTCGGCAGGGCGTAACCCGTCAGGTCGGGGTGGCGGATCAGGCCGCGCGGCGTGCGGAGGTTCTCCGTGAGCGCGATGCCCACGCCCTGGGTGACACCCCCCTCGATCCGGGCGGCGAGCTGGGCGGGGTTCAGGACGCGGCCCACGTCCTGGGCGACGGCCAGCTCCACGACCCGCACGGAACCGATCTCGATGTCGACGTCCACCACCGCGCGGATCGCGCAGAAGGCCATGCCCACGAAGGCGTCGCCCTGGCCGGTCTCGTTCAGCGGCTCGGTCGGGTGCGGGCGGCACTGGGCGGTGGCCCACAGCTCCTTGCCGTCCAGCGCTTCGGTGACGGTCGTGGACAGGACCCCGTCGTACGACGTGATCTTGCCGTCGGTGATCTGGAGCAGCTCCGTCGACATGCCGAACTTGTGGGCGAGCGGCTGGAGGAGCTGGGTGCGGACCATCTTGGCCGCGCGCTCCACCGCCCCGCCCGAGACCCAGGTGTGCCGGCCGCGGCACCCCGCGCCCGCCGGGGGCTGGTCGGTGTCGACGGGCGCCACGTGCACCTCGTCGATGCCGAGCGTCTCCTGGACGATCTGGCGGGCCAGCGTCGTGAAGCCCTGGCCGGTCTCGACGGCCGCGCACAGCACCGTCGCGACACCGTCGTGGACCTTCACGGTCGCCGTGGAGACCTCGTCGGCGCCCTCCGCGCCGAGCATGTGCACCATGCCCACGCCGTAGCCCACGCCCCGGCGCACCGCGCCCGGCTCGCCCGCGCCCTCGGGGCCGCCGGGCAGCAGCCACTCGTCCTCGGGGGTGTCCTTGGGCAGCGGCGGCAGGGGGAAGTCCCGGACCGCCTGGAGCAGTTCGGCGACGGGGGCCGGGCAGGTCACCGTCTGGCCGGTCGGCAGCACGTCGCCGGTCGCCAGGGCGTTGCGCAGCCGCACTTCGGCCGGGTCGAGGCCGAGCTTCTTGGCGATCTTGTCCATCTGCGCCTCGTAGGCGGCGCAGACCTGCATGGCGCCCTCACCGCGTACGTGGCCGGACGGGGGGTTGTTGGTGCGTACGGCCCAGCCCTCGATGAAGGCGTTCGGGACGACGTAGGGGCCGCAGGCGAACGCGACGGCGGCGGCCAGGGCCTCGGAGGAGGTGTCGGCGTAGGCGCCCGCGTCGAGCAGGATCTGCGCCTCGACCTTGACGAGTCTGCCCTCGCCGTCGGCGTGGTGACGGTAGCGCAGCAGGGTGGGATGCCGGTGGACGTGGCCGAGGAAGGACTCCTCGCGCGTGGCGGTGAGTTTCACCGGGCAGCCGGTGCGCAGCGCCAGCAGGCCGAGCGGAAGCTGGAAGCCCTGGTCCTCGCGGTCGGCGGTGGCGCCGGGGACGCCGGTCACGACGACCTTGACGCGCTCGGGCTCCAGGCCCAGGGCGGCGGCGGCCGCGTCACGGTCGGCGTGCGGGTCGGTGGAGGCGAGGTACAGCTCCACGCCGCCGTCCGGGCGCGGCACGGCCAGGCCCGCCTCGGCGCCGATGGGCGCGGGGTCCTGGCGGCCGATGCGGTAGAGGCCCTCGACGACGATCTCGCCGGCCGCCTCCGGGTCGCCGTGGCGCAGCGGGATGTGCCGGATCAGGTTGCCGTCGGGGTGCAGCGGCTCGGCCTCGAAGGCCTGCTCCGGGTCGGTCACCGGGTCGAGCACCTCGTACTCGACGATGACGGCGGCGGCCGCCATGCGCGCGGTGTCCGGGTGGTCGGCGGCGACGGCGGCGATGGGCTCGCCGTGGTGGCGCACGACCTCGGAGGCGAAGACCGGGCGGTCGGCCGTGCCGCGGCCGTGCAACGGGGCGCCGGGGATGTCCTCGTGGGTGACGACGGCACGGACGCCGGGCATCTCGCGCGCGTGGCTGGTGTCGATGGACAGGATGCGCGCGTGCGGATGCGGAGAGCGCAGCACGGCCGCCCACAGCAGGCCCTCGGCCCACAGGTCGGCGGCGTACGGGAAGGTGCCCTCGGTCTTGGCGCGGGCGTCGGCGGGCGGGAGCGAGGCGCCGATGCCGTGCGGAAGCGGTTCTGGGGCGGGGGCGGCCTCCGCGGCCTGTGCGGCCTGGGCGGTGGCTGCTTCGTTGCTCACGCGGGGCCTCCGTCCTGGCCGTAGGGCTGGTCATGCGGTTCCGGGGAGTGCGGTTCCGGGCGGTGCGGTTGCGGGGGCGCCCCGAAGGCCGAGGCGTTCACGCCACCGGCGCCCGGGCCGGCCTGGTGCGGGATGCGGGCCTCGTCGCCGGAGCCGTCGGCGGGCGCGGCGTGGGCCTCGCGTTCGGCGACGACTTCCTTGACGGCGTCGACCACGCCCCGGTACCCGGAGCAGCGGCAGAGGTTGCCGCACAGGGCCTGGCGGGTCTCCAGCTCGGTGGGCGCCGGGTTGCCCTCCAGCAGGTCGTGCACGGTCATCGCCATGCCCGGGACGCAGAAGCCGCACTGCACGGCGCCGCAGCGCGCGAGCGCCCGCTGCACGTCCGAGGGCTGCCCGTCCTCGGCCAGGCCCTCGACGGTGCGGACCTCGCTGCCGGCGGCGGTCACGGCCGGGACGAGGCAGGACGCCACGAGGCGCCCGTCGACCTGGACGTTGCAGGCGCCGCACTCGCCCTGCGAGCAGCCGTCCTTGGCGCCCGCGAGCCCGAGCCGCTCGCGCAGCACGTACAGCAGGGACTCGCCGATCCAGGCGTCGCCGACGGGGCGGTCGGCGCCGTTGACGCGCAGGACGTAGGAGGCGAGCGGGTGTTCCTCCTGGGGTGCGGTGCCGGAGGGGGCATCGGACGGGGCGTCCGTGGTGCCGGCCGGGCCGGCCGCCGGGTCCTCGCCGGGGCCGGGGTCCGCCGGGGTCTCGCCGTCGGCGGCCTCCGGACGGGTGCCGGCGTCCGCGTCCGCTTCCGCCGGGGCCTGGCCGGCAGTGGGCTCGGAGGGGCTGTCGGCGGCCTCCGGGGCCTCAGGAGCGTCCTGTGCGGGCTCGACGGCCTCACCGGCCCCAGGAGCGGCCTGTGAGGCTTCCCGGGCCTCCTGGGCGCCCTGAGCGTCCTCGGCGTCCTGCGCGAGCGCGGCGGCTTCCGGGTGTGTCTCCGGCCCGGGCTCCTGCGGGTGGGGGCCGGGGGTCTCCTCGTACGACTCGTACGACGGCTCGGGCGCGTGGTCGGCGGGCGACGGATGACCGTCGGAGCCGGGCGCCTCCGGGGCGTGCCCGGGGAAGTCGGCGGGGTCGGCAGCGTGGTCGTCGAAGCCGGCGGACTGCGAGCCGTGGTCGTCGAAGCCCGCGGACTGCGAGCCGTGGTCGTCGAAGGCGGCGGACTGCGGCCCGTGTTCGGCGAACTCGGCGTACGCGGCCGCCTCGGGCCGGTCCTGGTCGGCGTGGGCGGACGGGCCCACCGGGTGACCGGCCGCCCCGAGGGCCTCCGGTGCGTACTCCGACGGCCGGGGCGCGACACCGGCACCGTGCGTCTCCGGCCCGTGGCCGGTGTCCTCGTGCGGCCCGGGCGCGTACTCCGACGGCCGGGGCGCGACACCGGCACCGTGCGTCTCCGGACCGTGCCCGGCGGTCCCCGACGGCTCCGGGGCATGACCGAACTCCCCCGGCCCGTGGCCGGTGTCCTCGTGCGGTCCCGGGGCGTGGGCGTCCTGCGGGTGGCCGGCGTCGTCCGGGCCCGTCTCCCGCGGCAGCGGCCCGGCCTGCTGCCCGGGCGCGTACTCGGCGGCCGGTCCGGCGTCGCCCTGCTGTCCGTGGCCGTGGCCCGGTTCGTGCCCGAACTCGTGGGGGTGGCCCGGCTGCTCGTGCCCGGCCGTGTCCTGCTGCCCCCACGGCGCCCCCGCCGTCTGTGTCGCCCAGGGCGCGGGCGCGCCGCCCGGCAGCGTGGCCGGCGGGGTGCCGCCCCACTGCTCGACCAGCGAGGACGTGGTGAACTCGCCCGACTCGTCCGGAAGGTCGCCCCCGGCGACGGGGATGGACCACTGCCCTGTCACGTCGTGGCCGGGCGCGGCTTCGACGGCCGCGGCCTCCTCGAAGTGCCAC
This sequence comes from Streptomyces sp. NPDC050674, assembly GCF_040654575.1. Taxonomy (NCBI): domain Bacteria; kingdom Bacillati; phylum Actinomycetota; class Actinomycetes; order Kitasatosporales; family Streptomycetaceae; genus Streptomyces; species Streptomyces sp. NPDC050674. The sequence goes on along the minus strand of NZ_JBFAIG010000023.1, from coordinate 5,934 downwards.
TGCCCGGTCGCCGCCGGGTTGTACGTGAACCGGTCGTCCCCGGTGGTCCGGCCCGCGCCGGAGCCGTAGGGCGTCCCGGGGTCGTACGGCGCGTCGGAGCCGTAGGGCTGTCCGGGCACGTCGTGGCCGTGCTGGTGCGCGCCGTGCTCGTGACCGTGCTGCTGGTGCGCGGCGTTCGGGTCGTGCCACTGCGCCCCGTCGACCGGCGCGCCCGGGACCGGCCACGCGCCCGTGGCGGCCGGGTCGGTGCCGGCGGTCGTCGCGGGGCTGACCGTTATCTGCGGCGGCACGTAGCCGTGGCCGGGCGCGGCGAGGGGGCTGTCGGCGGCGAGCAGGGCGTCGACGCCTCCCTCGGGGAGTTCGACGAAGGCCGTGGCGCCGTCGTCGTACTCGCCCTGGGGCAACGGGTCCCAGCGGCTGCCGCCCCGGGGCGTGCCCTCTCCGTGCTGGTCGTCGGTCACGACAGCGCCCTCCCCAGTGCTCGTCGGGCCAGCGCGGCGACGGTGCGCCGCAGGTGCAGAACGGCGGGCGGGAGCTGCGCGACCGAGCCGTCCTCGGCCGGCGCCGCGTCGGGGATGCAGGCCGCGGCGACGTACTCACCGAAGGCGCTCAGGGCCTCCGGGACGAGCGCGCGGTTGTTGTCCCAGTCGATGAGGCTGCCGACCCACTGCTCGGCCTCCAGGGGCCGCAGCGGCATCGGCGCTATGGCGCCCACCGCGCAGCGCACACCCCGGCGCGCGGGGTCCAGGACCAGGGCCACGGACGCCACCGCGCGCCCCGGGCCGGTCCGGCCGGTCGCCTTCAGGAAGACCTGCGGGGCGTGCAGCAGGGGCACGCGCACGTAGCCGATGAGTTCACCGGCGCGCAGCATGTCCACCCCGGCCAGCAGGTGCGACACGGGGATCTCCCGGCGGGCCCCGCCCGGACCCGCGATGATCAAGGTCGCTTCCAGGGCGGCCAGCACCGGCAGCGCGTCCCCGGTGGGGGCGGCCGAGGCGATGTTGCCGCCCAGGGTGCCCGCGTTGCGGATGTGCGGCGGGCCCGCGGCGCGCGCGGCGGCGGCGAGCGCCGGGATCAGGGCCGCGAAGTCCGGGCGGCCCATGCGCGCGTGCGTGAGGCCGGCGCCGAGCAGCGCGTGGCCGTCCAGGTACTGCCAGCCGCGGATCTCGTTGATGCGGCCGAGTCCCACCAGGGCGGCGGGCCTGAGCTGCCCGGAGTTGACGGCGGCCATCAGGTCGGTGCCGCCCGCGACGGGCACGGCGGCGGGCACGGCGGTGAGTGCCGCGACGGCCTCGTCCAGCGTCGTGGGCAGCGTGACGGCCTGCGCCGCCTGCGGTGCGTGCGTGGTCAAACCGGCTGCCCCTTCCCGCTGCCCCACCTGGTCCCACCTGTGCTGCCGTACGGTACGTGCTGACAGGGCGGACGTGGCAACTCTGGCACATCTTGGCGAGAGCCGAGGACACGGGTCCGCTAGGAGGCATTCGCCCACCTCACCGGCGAGATGGTCCGTTTTCGCACAGGTTCAGCAGTGCATGCCGATTGGCACTTTCGGTGACCCTTGTGCGCTTTTTCCGTGGCCTGTTCGAGCTGTTCGGTCACGAGGGGCGCGCCTACCGGTTCGGCGGCGGGCCGTCGATCGGGCGTCCCAGGACGCCGGGGCGCCGCTGCCAGGGCAGGGGGCCCGCGGGGGGCCGGTAGGCCACGCCCAGGGCATCGAGCCGCCGGTAGTGGGCGGTCATACGGCGCCGGAAACCGGCGAAGTCCCGGTCCGCCGGGGCCGGCAGGGCACTCCAGGCCACCTCCGCGAAGGCCGCGAGGCGGGGGAACGCCTGGTAGTCCACGCGCGCCTGGTCCTCCATCACCTCGGTCCACAGGTTGGCCTGGGTACCCAGCACGTGCCGGGCCTCCTCGGGCGTCAACTCCGGCGGCACCGGCTCGAACCGGTAGACGTCCTCCAGGGTGCGCACCCACCCGATCGGTACCGGCTCGTCGGGGCCCGGGTCCTGACGGTGGTCCAGGTACACATGCTGCTCGGGGCACATGACGACGTCGTGGCCGGCCCGGGCGGCGGCGACGCCCCCGGCGCGGCCCCGCCAGGAGGACACGGCCGCGCCCTTCGCCAGACCGCCCTCCAGGATCTCGTCCCAGCCGATCAGACGCCGCCCGCGCGCGGAGAGCCACGCGTCGAAGTGCCCGATGAACCAGGACTGGAGCTCGTCCTCGTCCGCGAGCCCCAGTTCGCGCATGCGCGCCTGGGCGGTGGCCGACCTCCGCCACTGCTCCTTGGGGCATTCGTCGCCGCCGATGTGGACGAACTCCGAGGGGAACAGGGCGAGCACCTCCTCGAGGACGCCCTCGTAGAAGCGCAGGGTGGTGTCGGTGGGGGCGAGTACGTTCGGGTTGATCCCCCAGGTCTCCCAGACGGTGAGGGCGGCGGTGTCGACGACGTCGGTGTTGCCGAGTTCCGGGTACGCGGCGATGGCGGCCTGCGAGTGGCCCGGTACGTCGATCTCGGGCACGACGGTGATGTGCCGCTCTGCGGCGTAGGACACGATCTCCCGGATGTCGTCCTGGGTGTAATAGCCGCCGTGCGGCTTGTCCTCCCACAAGGGGGAGGCCCGGTGGCCGGTTTTCGTGCGGGCGCGCCAGGAGCCGATCCCGGTCAGCCGGGGATGCCGCTCGATCTCGATGCGCCAGCCCTGGTCGTCCGTCAGGTGGAAGTGGAAGACGTTGAGTTTGTGCGCCGCCAGCAGATCGAGGAAACGCAGCACGCCGTCCTTGGGCATGAAGTGCCGGGCGACGTCGAGCATCGTGCCGCGCCAGCGGAATCGGGGGGCGTCCTCGATCGTCAGGTACGGCACGATCCAGGCGCGGTCGCGGTCGAGCGGGGCCCTGCGGCAGGCGTCGGGGCCGAGGAGCTGACGCAGCGTCTGGGCACCCCAGAAGACTCCGGCCGCGTCGCCGCCCTCGATGAGGACGCCGGAGCCGTCGCTGACGAGGCGGTACTCCTCGGGGCCGAGGCCGGGGTCGCGGCGCAGCCCGATGCCGCCCCCGGCTTCGCCGAGCTCCCGCGCCTCGCGCAGCGGCAGGCCGGTGGCCTGCCGGAGGGCGGTGCCCAGCCAGTGGGCGACGCCCTCGGTCGCGGTGTCCGCGTAGAGCCGGGAGTGGCACGTCAGCCGCAGCTCACCGGTGCCTGTGACGACGCTGCGGGGTTGCGGAATCAGTGGGCTCACGTCAGCCGCAGCTTCATGGAGTCGCCCTCCGGCGAGATTGTTGCAGCCTGCGCAATGACGGTTTCGCTGTGCACAACACCTGGGAGGCTAGGGCCCGCGGGAACAGGCCACAAGAGGTCTGAACCATTTTGTGCCCGGCGGACGCACCCCGCGATGCTCCGGACAGCACAAAAGCCCCCAGGGCACGCGAAGCGTGCTCCGGGGGCTTCACGCCCGGCGGGCCGGGCCTACTTGTCGCCCTTGCCCTTGTCGTCGTCGCCGGAGCCCATCGACTCGTAGATCTCCTTGCACATGGGACACACGGGGTACTTCTTCGGGTCGCGGCCCGGCACCCAGACCTTGCCGCACAGCGCCACGACGGGAGTGCCGTCGAGGGCGCTCGCCATGATCTTGTCCTTCTGGACGTAATGGGCGAAGCGCTCGTGGTCACCGTCACCGTGGGAGGTCTGCGGCGTCGGCTCAACGAGGGTCCCCGTACCAGTCCCGCGCTCGGGCTCGAGAGTGCTCATAGGGCCAAGGGTACTGAAGCTCACAGGCATCAGTTGAGCGAAGGGTCGTCCGGGTAGGTCGCGACCATCGCCAGCTCGCTGCGCTGGCGCCGCAGCACCTCGCGCCAGAGCCGCTCGGGGGACGGGGAGGAGACGTCACCGGGCTCCGACTCGACGACGTACCACGCGCCGTCCACCAGCTCGTCCTCCAGCTGGCCCGGGCCCCAGCCGGCGTATCCGGCGAAGATGCGCAGCGAGCCGAGGGCGGAGGCCAGCAGCTCCGGAGGGGCCTCCAGGTCGACCAGCCCGATCGCGCCGTGCACCCGCCGCCAGCCCAGCGGGGCGGCCTCGCCGGACGCGCCGCCGGGGACGACCGCGACGCCGAGGGCGGAGTCCAGCGACACCGGGCCGCCCTGGAAGACGACACCCGGTTCCACGGCGAGATCTCCCCAGCCCTCCAGGATGTCGCCCACGTCCACCGGGGTGGGGCGGTTGAGGACGACACCGAGGGAGCCCTCCTCGTCGTGGTCGAGGAGCAGCACCACCGCACGGTCGAAGTTCGGGTCCGCCAGGGCGGGGGTGGCCACGAGCAACCGCCCTGTGAGCGAGGACACCTCGGTCATGGCAGACATGATCCCGCATCTTGCCTCGGCATGGGGAGCCAATACGGGGAGACCCGTGCACGCAGCTCAGGGCGCACCGAAGCGTTGTGCGCGCACGGAAGGGGCGGTGACCCCATGTGCCCGGCACGGAACCGTTCGTGTTGTGACAGAGCTATGACGTGGCTGGGTCCTGCTCAGGCTTACAGAAGGGGGGCGGTGGGCGATTACCCTTTCCCTCCTGGCCCCTGCCCGACTCCATGGAACGCGAGATTCATGACCGTCAACGACGATGTCCTGCTTGTCCACGGCGGAACCCCGCTGGAGGGCGAGATCCGTGTCCGCGGTGCGAAGAACCTCGTACCGAAGGCCATGGTCGCAGCGCTGCTGGGCAGCGCTCCGAGCCGGCTCCGCAATGTTCCGGACATCCGCGACGTCCGAGTCGTACGGGGTCTGCTGCAGCTGCACGGTGTGACGGTCCGTCCGGGTGACGAGCCCGGCGAACTGGTGATGGACCCGACGCGCGTGGAGAGCGCGAACGTCGCCGACATCGATGCCCACGCCGGTTCGAGCCGTATCCCGATCCTGTTCTGCGGCCCGCTGCTGCACCGCCTCGGCCACGCGTTCATCCCCGGCCTCGGCGGCTGCGACATCGGCGGCCGGCCCATCGACTTCCACTTCGAGGTGCTGCGACAGTTCGGCGCGACCATCGAGAAGCGCGCGGACGGCCAGTACCTGGAGGCGCCGCGGCGGCTGCGCGGCACCAAGATCCAGCTGCCCTACCCGTCCGTCGGCGCGACCGAGCAGGTGCTGCTGACGGCCGTCCTCGCCGAGGGTGTCACCGAGCTCTCGAACGCGGCCGTCGAGCCGGAGATCGAGGACCTCATCTGCGTCCTGCAGAAGATGGGCGCCATCATCGCGATGGACACCGACCGCACCATCCGCGTCACCGGTGTGGACAAGCTCGGCGGCTACAACCACCGCGCCCTGCCGGACCGTCTCGAGGCCGCGTCCTGGGCGTCGGCGGCGCTGGCGACCGAGGGCGACATCTACGTCCGCGGCGCCCAGCAGCGCTCGATGATGACGTTCCTGAACACCTACCGCAAGGTGGGCGGGGCGTTCGAGATCGACGACGAGGGCATCCGCTTCTGGCACCCCGGCGGGCAGCTGAAGTCCATTGCGCTGGAGACGGACGTGCACCCGGGCTTCCAGACCGACTGGCAGCAGCCGCTGGTGGTCGCCCTGACCCAGGCCACGGGCCTGTCCATCATCCACGAGACGGTCTACGAGTCCCGCCTCGGCTTCACGTCCGCCCTGAACCAGATGGGCGCGCACATCCAGCTCTACCGCGAGTGCCTGGGCGGCTCGAACTGCCGCTTCGGCCAGCGCAACTTCCTGCACTCGGCGGTCGTCTCCGGCCCGACCAAGCTTCAGGGCGCGGACCTGGTCATCCCCGACCTGCGCGGCGGTTTCTCGTACCTGATCGCGGCGCTGGCGGCCCAGGGCACGTCCCGCGTCCACGGCATCGGCCTCATCAACCGCGGCTACGAGAACTTCATGGAGAAGCTCGTGGAGCTGGGCGCGAAGGTCGAACTGCCCGGCAAGGCGCTCGGG
>NZ_JBFAIG010000022.1:0-127197 GCF_040654575.1 Streptomyces sp. NPDC050674 | reverse complement strand
CACATGCGCGTTCGTCCCGCTGATCCCGAACGACGAGACACCCGCACGCCGCGGCGCGCCCTCCCGGGCGGCCCACTCACGCTCCTCGGTCAGCAGCTCGACCGCGCCCGTGTCCCACTCCACGAACGGCGACGGCTCGTCCACGTGCAGCGTCCGCGGCAGCACACCGTGCCGCATCGCCTGCACCATCTTGATCACACCACCCACACCCGCGGCAGCCTGCGCATGCCCGATGTTCGACTTCAACGACCCCAGCAACAACGGCCGTTCGCGGTCCTGGCCGTACGTCGCCAGCAGCGCCTGCGCCTCGATCGGGTCACCCAGCCGGGTGCCCGTACCGTGCGCCTCCACCGCGTCCACCTCGGCGGGCGTGAGACGGGCGTCGGACAGGGCGTCGCGGATGACGCGCTGCTGGGAAGGGCCGACGGGGGCGGTCAGACCGTTGCCCGTGCCGTCCTGGTTGATCGCGCTGCCCCGGACCAGCGCCAGCACCCGGTGCCCGTTGCGGAGGGCGTCGGACAGGCGCTCGACGACGAGGAGGCCGACCCCCTCGGCCCAGGAGGTGCCGTCGGCGGAGGCGGCGAAGGACTTGGAACGCCCGTCGGCGGCCAGGCCGCGCTGGCGGGAGAACTCCACGAACATGCCGGGCGACGACATGACGGTCGCGCCGCCCGCGAGGGCCAGGCTGGTCTCGCCCGAGCGCAGGGAGCGCACCGCCATGTGCAGCGCGACCAGCGAGGACGAGCAGGCCGTGTCGACGGTGACCGCCGGGCCGAGCAGTCCGAGCTGGTAGGCGATGCGGCCGGACATGACGCTCGGGGTGGTGCCGGTGAGGAGGTGCCCCTCGACGGTGTCGGGGGCCTCGTGCATCCGGGGCCCGTAGTCGAGGGCGGTGGCGCCCACGAACACGCCGGTACGGCTGCCCTTGAGGGCGGCGGCGTCCAGCCCGGCCCGTTCGACGGCCTCCCAGGCGGTCTCCAGGAGGAGGCGCTGCTGCGGGTCCATGGCGAGGGCCTCGCGGGGCGAGATCCCGAAGAACTCGTTGTCGAACAGGGCGGCGTCGTGCAGGAAGCCACCCTCACGGACGGTGCTGTGCCCGCCGTGCGTGGGGTCGGCGTCGTAGAGGTCCGCGTCCCAGCCCCGGTCGCCCGGGAAGCCGGAGATGGCGTCCCGGCCCTCGGCAACCAGGTGCCACAGATCTTCGGGGGATGTGACGCCGCCCGGGTAACGGCAGGCCATGCCGACGATGGCGATGGGCTCGTGTGCCATGTCGCCGGTGGTGCCCGCGCGGTCGTCGTCGGTGGCGGCGGTGCCCGGGCCGGCGAGGAGGGTGGTGAGGTGGACGATGAGGGCGGCCGGGGTGGGATGGTCGAACAGCAGCCCGCTGGGCAGCTTCAGGCCGGTGGCGGCGGCGAGGGCGTCGCGCAGCTCGACCGTCATCAGGGAGTCGAAGCCGAGGTCCTTGAACGCCGCGTGCGGGTCGACGCGCCCGGCGTCGGTGTGCTCCAGGACGGCGGCGACCCGCTCCAGCACGAGGGCGGTGGCGTCATGAGCCGGGGCGGCCGGGAGTTCGGTGGGCTCGGCTTCGGGCCGGTCCGGTGCCGGTGTCCGCACAGCGGGGGCGGCGGGGCCGTCGATCCAGTGGCGCTCGCGCTGAAAGGCGTAGGTGGGCAGGGGGACGCGGCGGCCCGGGGCGCCGTCGTGCACGGCCGCCCAGTCGACCCGCGTGCCCCGGACGAACGCGGCGGCGACGCCGTTGAGCAGGGAGCGGACCTCGGCGCGCCCCGCGCGCAGCGTGGCGACGGGAGCGGCGTCCTGGGTGCTCGCGGCGGCCAGTGCGGTGAGGACGCCGTCGGGGCCCAGCTCCAGCAGGGTGGCGGCGCTCAGGCTCTCCAGGGTGCGTACGGCGTCGAGGAAGCGCACGGGGCGGCGCACCTGCTCGACCCAGTAGGCGGGCGAGGTCCACTGGCCCGGTTCGACGGCGGTGCCGGTGACGGTGGACACGGCGGGGATCCGCGGCTCGTGGAAGGCCAGCTCCTCCACGACCGCGCGGAACTTCTCCAGCATCGGGTCCATGAGCGGCGAGTGGAAGGCGTGGCTGACGGTGAGGCGACGGGTCTTGCGGCCCCGCGCGGCGAGCTGCTCCGCGACGGCCGTGACGCCGTCGAGTGCGCCGGAGAGCACCACCGCGCGCGGCCCGTTGACGGCGGCGACGGCCACCGGCCCGTCCTGCGCGGCGAGCAGGGGCAGCACCTCGTCCTCGGTGGCCTCGACGGCGACCATGGCTCCGCCGGCGGGCAGTTCCTGCATCAGCCGGCCGCGGGCGGCGACCAGGCGGGCCGCGTCGTCCAGGGACAGCACGCCCGCGACATGGGCGGCGGCGATCTCGCCGATGGAGTGGCCGGCCACCTGGCCGGGGGTGATGCCCCAGGAGGTGACCAGGCGGTACAGGGCGACCTCGACGGCGAACAGCGCGGGCTGGGTCCAGGCGGTGTCGTCCAGGTGTTCCCCGGAGTCCACCACGTCGGCGAGGGGCCGCTCGAGCAGCGGGGCGAAGGCCTGGCACACCTCGTCGAAGGCGGCGCGGAACACCGGGAAGGCGGCGCGCAGTTCCCGGCCCATGCCGGTGCGCTGGGCGCCCTGGCCGGTGAAGAGGAAGGCCGTCGTGCCGGGGCGGGCGACGCCCGTGACGACCTGCGGGGCGGGCCGGCCCTCGGCCAGGGCGGTCAGGCCGGTGACCATGCCGGCACGGTCGTCGGCGAGGACGACGGCCCGGTGTTCGAAGACGGTGCGGGTGGTGGCCAGGGAGCGGCCGACGTCCTCGGGACGGGGCGCGGGTTCGGCGGTCACGGCGGCACGCAGCCGGTCGGCCTGGGCGGCGAGGGCGGTGGTGCCGCGCCCGGAGACCACCCAGGGCAGCAGGACACCGTCCTGCTCGGGGGCGGCGGCCGCCGGTGTGGCCGGTGACGGCGTGGCCGGGGCCTGACCGAGGACGACGTGGGCGTTGGTGCCGCCCATGCCGAACGAGGAGACACCGGCGATCAGCGGCCGGTGGGGAGCGGGCCAGTCGCCCGTCTCGCGCTGCACCTCCAGACCGAGCTCGGCCAGCGGGATCGCCGGGTTCGGGGTGTCGAAGTTGAGGCTGGCGGGCAGGCGGCGGTGGCGCAGGGCCAGCAGGGTCTTGATCAGGCCGACGATGCCCGCGGCGCCCTCCAGGTGGCCCACGTTGGTCTTGGCGGACCCGACCCGCAGCGGACCGGCGTCGGAGCGCGCAGCGCCCAGCACCGCGCCGAGTGCGGCGGCCTCGACGGGGTCGCCGACCGGCGTGCCGGTGCCGTGCAGTTCGACGTACTGGACGGCCTGGGGGTCGAGGCCGCTGCGTTCGTACGCCTCGCGCAGGACCCGTTCCTGGCTGTCCTGGCCGGGCACGGTCAGCCCGGGCGTGGCGCCGTCGTTGTTGACGGCGCTGGCGTGGATGACGCCGAGGACGTCGTCGCCGTCGGCGAGGGCCCGGGACAGCGGCTTGAGGACGACGGCTCCGCCGCCCTCGCCGCGTACGAAGCCGTTGGCGCGGGCGTCGAAGGTGTAGGTGGTGCCGTCGGGGGACAGGCCGCCGAAGCGCTCCCCGGCCACCGCGGCCTCGGCGAGGATGTTGAGGTTGACCCCGGCGACGATGGCGGCGTCGGACTCGCCGGCGCGCAGGGACTCGCACGCCAGGTGCACGGCGACCAGTGAGGAGGACTGGGCCGAGTCGACGGTGAGGCTGGGGCCGCGCAGTCCGAGGTGGTAGGAGACGCGGTTGGCGATCACACCGCGGTTGACGCCGGTCATGGTGTGCTGGGTGACGGTCCGGGCGCCGTGCTGGTAGAGCAGGGCCGCGTAGTCGTCGCGCAGGGTGCCGACGAAGACGGCGGTGCGGCTGCCGCGCAGGGTGGCCGGGACGATCCCGGCGTTCTCCAGGGCCTCCCAGGCCAGTTCGAGCACGAGGCGCTGCTGCGGGTCCATGACGCGGGCCTCGCGCGGGGCGATGCCGAAGAAGCCGGCGTCGAAGGTGTCGACGCGTTCGAGGAAGCCCCCGTGGCGCAGACCGGGTGCGGTGCCCTCGGGCGCGGCCTCGCCGGTCGCGGACCGCCACCGGTCCGCCGGGGCGGGGGTGATGGCGCAGGAGCCGGTGCTGAGCAGGTCCCAGAACGCCTGTGGATCCCCGGCTCCGGGCAGACGGCAGGAAAGGCCGACGACGGCGATTTCCTCGCTCCGTGCACGGCGCGTTTCGATCGATTCGGACGGGTGCTGATTCGTCATCGCGCTCGACTGCCCTTTCGGCCGCATTACCGCAGAACTGCTGAGTGGGGGAATGTTCGGCCCGATCGTAGGCAGGGGGGTCTCTCCCCCTTCTCAGTGTCCGTCCTCGCTTCGGTAATTCGACGCGAGCGACGTACGAGAGACGTGCCACCGAAAGGGACGGGAGAAAAGAGAAGGCGCCATGACCGGGCGGTGGACGGGGACCGCACTCCCCGTGTCCCACCGCCCGGTCATGGCGCTGCCGTCGGTCAGCCGGCGAGGGTGGCGGCCTGTTCCGCGGCACGGAAGCCGGACTCCAGGGCGCCTTCGACGAAGGCCCCGTTCCAGCCGCTCGCTATGTCACCGCCGGCGAAGACGATGCGTCCGAACGGCTGCTGGATGTCCGGCAGTTGACGAAGGAGCTGTCCCGGCCGGCGCAGGCCCCAGCCGCCGCGCGCGTACGGGTCCTTGTGCCATTCCTTGGCCCGGTACTCGACGACCCTGGCCTCCGGCAGCAGCCCGCGGACGGCGGCGCGCACCGCCTGCGGGTCGGACACGTCGAGGGCGGGCCCGGTGAAGGCGACGAAGATGCGGCCGTCGGGCAGCTGCTTCTGCGGGATCAGCAGCAGGATGGGGGCGCCCTCGGGGGCCTGGGCGGACACCGCCTCGGAGGTGCCCCGCACCCGCAGCCACAGCTTGGTGGCGTGCGGTACGCCGATTCCCTCGCGGGCGGCGTCGGCGTACACCTTGGGCAGGCCCGGCTCGAAGGTGAGCGTGGACCACATGTTGACGGGTGTGGCGAGCACGACCACCGGGGCCTGGTACACCCGTCCGCCGCGGACCTCGACGTGGGTGAGTCCGCCGCGCTCGCGGATGGCGGTGACCGGCGAGTTGAGGCTGACGGTCGCCCCGGAGTCGCGCAGCATGCGTTCCAGGATGGCGATCATGCCGCCCTCGGGCAGCTCGCTCATCACGGAGAGGAACTGGTCGTAGGTGCCGCCCGCCAGCTGGTACCACTGGGCCAGGCCGGTGAGGGAGCCGGTGCGGTTGCCGCCGGCGAACACCGAGGTGGCGCCGCTCACCCAGTCGTGGTCGACCCCGGTCAGCTGGAGCTGGGCGATGCGGTCGGCGAGCGAGAGGCGGTCCACGGACGCCAGCAGGTCCTTGCGGTACAGCGGTTCGTAGGGCCGCTCGAAGTACTGCTCGGAGCCGGCGTAGAAGTCCGCGAACAGGCTGTTGAGCCGGGCTCCGGCCTCCTGCGGGGAGTGGCTGGTGTAGCCGTTCGGGCCGGGCATCACCATGCGGGTGGCGTGCACGTCCTCGCTGGTGGCCAGCGAGTAGCGCTTGAGTTCGCGGGCCACGAGGTTCTGGCCGGGGCCGAACCAGCCGCCGCCCAGTTCGATGTGCTGGCCCGCCAGTGTGCCGGGTTCGATGCGGCCGCCGATCCGGCCGCGCGCCTCCAGCACCAGGACCCTCATGCCACGGGCGCCCAGTTCGCGGGCGACGGTGCCGCCCGCGTAACCGGCGCCGATCACGATGGCGTCGTAGGGCTTGTCGTCCGCGGCGGCGGAGGAGGCCGCCGCGGTGACGGCACCGGCGGTGAGCGCGGTGGCGCCCGCCGCCTTCAGCAGCGTTCGTCTGGTGGGACGCCCGTGGGAGCGAGGGGTCGTGCTGTCGCCGTTCTCGGTCATGGAACACACCTTTCGCGAAGAGCGGGAAATGCCGGACGGAAAGCACTCGGAATCGGCGGATGAAAACACGGGAAGAATGGCGCGGCCGATACGGAACGCCGGTGTTCCGGGCATGGGGAAGGGGCCGGTTCCGACGGGGGATTCGGAAGCGGCCCCTTCGTCAGGGGGTGAGGCGAATACCGGACCCGGTCACTTGGCGGGGCGGCGGTATGCCTTCACGACACTGGCGTAGCTGTTCTTTGCGTGGCCCTGGGCGATGATGCCCTCCATCAGCGCCTCGGAGTACTTGGGCAGCTCGGTGTCGACACCGAGCGCCTCGGACTCCTCGACGAGGTGCTTGAGCGCACCGAGGTGCGTCTCCAGAGTGGCGTCGTTGGCCGGGAACTTCTCGTCACCGGCGTCGATCTGCGCGGCGTAGTCGGCCGTGAACATCTTGATGGCGTCGAGCCACATGTGGGCCCACGGCAGGAACTCCTGCGCCTTGACGCCGCCGGTCTCCACGATGGCGACGCCGTGCAGGAAGCTGTTGAGGGCGCCCCACATCAGGCCGAGCAGCGACACGTCGAACAGGGCGGGCTTGCCGTGGTCGGTGCCGAGGTAGGTGGTGCCGCCGCCGAGCAGCTTCAGCACGGGCTCGTGGGCGTCGAAGACGGCCTGGTCACCGGCGTAGAAGAGGACGGAGGTCTCGGCGCCGATGCCGGGCGGGGTGATCATGATGGCGCCGTCGAGGTACTGCGCGCCGTTCTTCTCGGCCCACTCGGCGGTCTGCCGGGCCTGCTCGGAGGAGCCCGTGGTCAGGTTGACGACGGTCTTGCCGCGCAGGGCGTCGCCGAGCGAGCCGATGACGTCGTGCACCACGTCGTACGTCGACACGCACACGACCACCAGGTCGCTCGCGGCGACGGCGTCGGCGGGGGTCGCGGCGAGGACGGCGCCGTCCTTGACGAGGCCGTCGGCCTTGTCCGCCGAGCGGTTCCACACGGTGGTGGCGTGGCCCGCCTTCAGGAAGGCGGCGGCCAGGGCCTGCCCCATCAGGCCGAGGCCGAGCACCGACACCGCGGTGTGGTTGTCACCCATGAATCAGTTCCTCCAGTACGAAGTGGTGTGCTGAGCGAACCGGCGCGCCGGGCGCGCCGGTGAAATAGGGGTCCGGGGCGCCGACTCAGAGGAAGACGGTGCCGGGCTCCAGGCCGACCAGGACGCGGCCCTGGAGTTCGAGGTTGACGTCGGCGTTGGCGAGCGCGTGCAGCGAGAAGCCCTGGATGTCGCGGTGGAAGCGCTGCAGGTGGACGTCGCGCCGGATGACGGAGCCGCCGCCGGCTTCGAAGAGGATCTGCACGGCTTCCTTGGCCAGTTGGGCCGCGAAGCCGGTCTGGCCGCGCACGATGGCCTTCTCCTCGTCGGTGGGCTGCTCGCCGGCGTCGGCGCGCTCCTGGAGGAGGGTGAGCCAGCGGGTGGACAGGGCCTCGGCGGCGTCGATCTTGTTGGCGGCCGTGGCGACCTGGATCTGTGTGAGCGGGTGCAGTTTCTGGTCGGTCCAGTCGGTGTACGTGATGCCGCGGCCGGGGAGGCGCTCGAGGAACAGCTCGTAGGCGCCGCGCGCGATGCCGATGAACACGGCGGCGCACTCGGCCATGACGAAGCTGAGCAGTCCGTAGTTGCGGCCGGTGGCGCCCGTGTTGGAGCGGTCACCGGTCGCGCTGACCATGACCTCCTCGAAGGACACGGCGTGGTGGGCCGGCACGAAGACGTCCTCGGCGATCGCGGTGGCACTGCCGGTGGCGGCGCCGGCCGAGACGTCCCAGTCGTCGACGATCCTGAGGTCGGACATGGGGACGAGGGCCATGATCTCACCCTCGGTGCCGTCCGGGTTGCGCACCATCGCGGCGGTGAAGTCCCAGTCGGCGCCCTTGCAGCCGGTGTTGAACTTCCAGGTGCCGTTGAGGAGGTAGCCGCCCTCGGTGGGGACGGCGACGCCGGTGGGCGCGAAGGCGCTGGAGATCTTGACGGAGCCGGCCGCGAAGACCTCTTCCTGGGCCCGGTCGGGGTAGAGCGTCGCCGTCCAGGTGCTCGTCACCCACACCATCGTCACCCAGGCGGCGGCCGGGCAGCCGCGGCCGATCTCGGTGATGACCCGGGCCTGGTCGGCGAGCGGCAGGTCGAGCCCGCCGAACCGGCGCGGCACGGCCATGCGGAACACCCCGGCCTTCTCCAGGAGTTCGATGCTCTCGTCGAGCAGCCAGCCGCGGTCCTCGGCGGCGCGGCCGTTCTCCCGCAGGGTCGGGACGATGCTGTCCACGGCTTCCAGTACGGCTGCCAGGTCGTCGTTCGTGGCCATTTACGGCTCCTCGATTGTGATTCCTACTGCCGGTCGAGAGGCGTGAGAACCCAACGCTCCCCGGCAGTTCAAAACCTTACTGAAGGGCTCGGGTAAATGAGTAAGGGCACACTCATTGGCCGGTCATCACTGCCGTACCTCCGGAAACCGGAGGCGATCTGACGTGCCATTACCGGGCAATTACCGGACAGTGGACGGAAAATGATCGCAGGGTGCCCGCAAAGGCCGGTGTGGGACCATCCCAGCATGACTCTTTCATGGCCCGAACTCGTGACGACGGCGGCTGAGGACACCACCTCGGCACTCGAAAAGGGAGCCGATCAGAACTGGCACGGAAAGGCGGGTGATCTGGACTGGAGCTGTCGGGAGACGCTTTCGCACATCGCGCTCGGGGTGGTGGGGTACGCGGGTCTGCTCATCGCCCGCCCGACCGACCGCTACATCACCCTCTTCTCCTCGATCGACGGCCACGCCCCGGTGCCGGCCGCCCTGGAGGGCATCCGGATCGCGGGCACGCTGCTCGCAGGCACCGTCCGCGACACCCCGCCGGACGTCCGCGCCTGGCACCCCTACGGCCACTCCGACGCGGCCGGCTTCGCCGCGATGGGCGTGCTCGAACTCGTCGTGCACGGGCGGGACATCGCGCAGGGCGTGGGTGTGGAGTACACGCCCTCGGACACCCTGGCGGCGCCCGTGGTCGAGCGGCTCTTCCCCGACGCGCCCACCGGCCACTCCCCCGCCGAGACGCTGCTGTGGTGCACGGGACGCGCCACCCTGCCCGGGCTGCCGCGCCGCGGCGCCTGGCGCTGGGACGGCCGGGTGCGCCAGGCCTGAGGCCGCCCCCGCCCTCCCGTTCACCGGTTCACGTGCCGCCGGGCGACTCGCACACCGTCGCCCGGCGGCACTGTCGTGTCCGGCCCCGCCCGCGCGGAGACCACGGCATTACCGCAGCGTGGCTGGAACGTTGAACTCGCCCGAATAGTGTCGGCCACGGAAATGCACGAGCACCCGCACCACCCGTGCAGGACCCGCGTGGAACGTTTCTTCCTCTGGACGTTCCCCTCAAACGTTTCTCCAGCCAAGAAGGCAGGTCGATTTCCGCCATGTCCGAGCTCATCGCGGAACTGGAAAACCACACCGCCCGCTACGTGGAGGCCGTCAACGCCGGCGACTACGAGACGGTCGAGAAGTTCTACACCGCCGAAGCGATCGCCGTCTGGGAACCGGGCAAGCCGCTCAGCGGTGACGAACGCCGGAAATACCAGCGGGAATTCCTGGAGGCCGGGCCGCGCATGGCGGCCAAGCCCCGGCAGGTGTTCGTGACCGGCCAGACCGCGCTGATGATCGTCGACTGGACGATCGACATCACCGGCGCCGACGGCACCACCGAGCACCTGGCCGGTGTCGGGGTGGACGTGCTGACCCGCGGCGAGGACGGGGTGTGGCGCTACGCCATCGACGACCCGTACGGCCAGGCGAGCTGACCGGCGCGAGCGCCACGGCACGCGGCACCGAGAACACCTTGGCTCATGAGTGAGATGCCGGCTCCGCACGGCGGGCCCGCACCTAGTACACGGGGGACACACAGCACCATGCACAGCACCGGACCCATCAGCGGGCGGCGGCCGACACGCCGCACCCTGCTCAAGGCGGCCGGGGCGGCCGCCGTCACGGTACCCGCCCTCGCCCCGATCGCCCCGGCGGCCTCGGCCGCCACCCGCGGCGCCGCGGCGGACTGGGACGTCATCGTCATCGGCGCGGGTTTCGCCGGCATCACCGCGGCCCGCGAACTGCGCGCCCGGAACAAGCGGGTGCTCGTCCTGGAGGCCCGCGACCGCATCGGCGGCCGCACCTGGACGGACACCTACGGCGGCCAGTTGATCGAGCGCGGCGGGACCTGGGTGGAGCCGACCCAGCCCTACCTCGGCGCCGAACTCACGCGCTACAAGCTGGCGTTGGAGGAGGACGAGCCGATCTCGACCACCTGGCTGCCGACGCCGAACGGCCCGCGGCAGTTCACGCCCGAGGACGGCTTCGGCCGGATGGGCACCGTCTTCGAGCGCATGTTCGACGGCACGCGGACGTACTTCGACAGGCCGTTCCAGCCCCTGCACCGGGCCGACCTGTTGCAGAGCCTGGACAAGCTGACGCTGCGCGACCGCCTGACCCAGCTCGCCCTCACGCCCGAGGAGGAACTCCTCGTGAACGGGCAGACGGCGGTCTACGCCGGCGGCTCGAGCACAGCCGGTGCCTTCACCATGTTCGCCCACTGGTGGGCCCTGGCCGGTCACACCAACGCCGGCTGGAACGACACCATGCGCTGGCGCATCGCCAAGGGCACCAAGGCGCTGCTCCAGGCGATGGTCGACGAGGCCAAACCGACGATCCGGCTCAGCTCGCCGGTCGCCTCGGTGAACGACACGGGGTCACTGGTGTACGTCACCACCACCTCCGGCACGCGCTACAGCGCCACCGCGGTCGTCGTCGCGATGCCGGTCAACGCCCTGAACACGGTCAAGTTCAGCCCGTCCCTGCCCCCGGCGCTCACCACGGCGACGAGTCAGGGCATCGCCGTGACGAACGCGGTCAAGCTGTGGATCCACGCCCGCAAGGGAGCCGGCCGCGTCTACGGCCAGGGCGCCGAGGGCGGTTCGCCGATCCCCATGCTGCTGCCGTTCAAGGAGACCTCCGAAGGCATGCTCTACGTCGCCTTCAGCACCGATCCCCAGCTCGATCCGACCAGCACGGCCCAGGTGAAGAAGGCCGTGCAGCAGCTCGGCGTGAACCTGGACGTCATCGGCGTCAAGGCGCACGACTGGGGCCGCGACCCGTACGCGCGCGGCGGCTGGGCGTTCCGCAAGCCGCGGCAGCTCACCACGCTCTACCCGGAGGTCACCTACACCAGCGGGCGTCTCTCCTTCGCCAGCGGCGACATAGCCAACGGCTGGAGCGGCTACATCGACGGCGCCATCGAGTCCGGTCTGCGTGCCGCCCGGCAGGCAGCGGGCGAGGAATGACCACCGAGGCATCACCCACCCACCCCCCGGAAGGGAACCGCATCCCCATGTCAGCCACGTCTTTCACCGTGCCCTTCGACCCGGAACACCCCGACCTCACGTCCGACACGGACATCCAGAACGAGATCTTCATCCAGGTCTTCAACTCGGGTGACGGCGAGCTGTTCAACCGCCTCTACCTGGAGGACTCGGTGTCGAACTTCTCCGGCGAGCCCCTGACGGGCGCCGACCGGCTGGCGTTCTTCAAGGAGTTCCTGGCCTCCAAGCCGACCCTCAAGGCGAGTGTCACCCACTCCTACGTCGCCGGTGACGTGGCCCTGATCGGGGTCGAGTACTCCATCGACACCACCGGCCCCGACGGCGAGCCGGTCCGGCTGGAGGGCGTCTGCACCGACGTGCTCCGCAAGACCGAGGACGGCCGCTGGCTGATGGCCATCGACCGTCCGGTGGCCGCGACCGGTCTCGTCGCCGACTAGGGCGCCCCGGGAGCCCCCCTGGCACCCAGGGGGGCTCCGCCATGCCGAGCACCCCGATGGCCCGAGGAGAGACAGTGACCGATCAGGAAGCCCTGGCGTCCGTGCTGGACGCCGTACGCGACGCCGTGCCCACGCTGCGCGCGAACGGCGCGGACGCGGAGGAACAGCGTTGGATCCCCGACGAGAACATCCGGCTGCTGGAGAAGGCGGGGGTGTTCCGCGCCGCGGTGCCCCGCGCCCATGGCGGGCTCGACCTCGGCGTCGCCGACCAGTTCAAGGTCATCGCCGAGGTCGCCCGCGGCTGCCCGTCCACCGGCTGGCTGACCATGGTGTGGCTCACCAGCACCTGGTGCGCCTCCCTCTACCCCGACCGGGCCCAGCGGGAGGTGTTCGCCAGGGGCGGCACCCGGGTGTCCATCGTCTTCGCCCCGACCGGCACCCTCACCCCCGTCGACGGCGGTTACCGGCTCAACGGCACCTGGGGCTACAACTCCGGCGTCCGGGGCGCCGACTGGGATCTGCTCGCCGCGATGGTGGAGCGCCCCGACGGGACCCACGAGGAACTCGTCGCGCTGGTCCCGGTCTCCGAGCTGGAGGTCACCGACGACTGGCACGTCAGCGCGGGGGCCGCCACCGGCAGCTGCACCACCACCGCCCAGGACGTCTTCGTCCCCGCCCATCGCGTGGTCTCCCTGGAGGAGGCCATGGTCAGCGCGACCGGTGACCGCGAGAACACGGGCGCCACCGGCCGCAACTACGGACTGCTCGGTTACGTCCTCTCCGGCGTCGCCGCCGCGTTCACCGGCATCGCGCGCGGCGCCTACGAGCTGTTCCTCGAGCGCCTCCCCGGCCGCGGCATCACGTACACGGACTGGACCGACCAGAAGCTGCACCCGCTCACGCAGATCCAGGTCGCCACGGCCGCCAACAAGATTGACGCCTCCGAGGCCCTGGCGGACCTCTGGCTGGAGGTCCTCCAGACCCGGGCCGACGCCGGCGAGCAGCCCACCGACGAGCAGAAGGCCGTGATCCGCGGCCGGACGGCCTACGCGGCTCAGCTGGCCAAGGAGGCCGTGGAGCTGCTGTACACGGCGAGCGGCGGCTCGGTCATCCGGCGCGAGGTCCCCCTCCAACGCTTCCACCGCGACATCCAGGGCTTCTCGCTGCACGCCCTGGTCCAGCGGGACGCCAACCTGGAGGTACAGGGGCGGGTCCTGGTCGGCATGGACCCGGGCACGTACTTCCTGTGACGGACTTCCCGTGACGCACGGCCCCCGGCGAGAGCGGGGGGCCGTGACACGCGGCAGGGGCGGCACCACCGGTGAGGTGGTGCCGCCCCTGCCGCGTCCGCCGGTCCCGGCGGCGGCCGGCGGGACCGGCGCGGTCAGGCGACGGTGGCGGGCTTTCCGAAGCGGCCGTTGACGAACAGCAGCTCGTCACCGGTGGCGCCCTGGCCCGCCGCCAGCACGGTGCCGATGAAGATGGTGTGGTCGCCGAACGCGTGGGACTCGGTCAGCTCGCACTCCAGCCACGCCACCGAGTCCTCGAGCAGCGGGGCGCCCGTGTGCTCGCCGGCACGCCAGTCCACGCGCTCGAACTGGGCGGCGCCCAGGGTGCGGCTCTTGTCGGCGAAGTGCCGGGCGAGGGACTCCTGGTGGGCGCCGAGTATGTTCACCGCGAAGCGCCCGGCGCCGGTGAGGGCACCGTGCATGACCGCGCTGTGCCCGACGCTGCACAGCACCGACGGGGGATCGAGCGAGACCGAGCTGAACGCGTTCGCCGTCATGGCGTGCAGGTGCTCCCCGCCCACGGTGAGGACCGTGACACCGGTGGCGAAGCGGGACATCACCCCACGCAACCGGTCCGGGCGTACCGGCTCGTGACCGGAACGCACGGCGGCGTGATCGAGTTCGGCGGACGCGGAATTCATGCCACTCTCCGATGGGTCACGGGACACGTCTGGGCCGTCCGCACATCAGGCGCAGCCGGCGCCATCAACGTAACCGCGGCGTCTCGCGGTCACTTCATGCCCGGGTAACCGGTGGGCCTTCAGTGACCGGGCGTGACCGATGACCTCTCAGTGACCGGACGTTTACCCGGCCATCGGACCCTGAGGTCATGACTGAGACCTCCGCCGCGGCCGCGGTACGCGAACTCGCCGAGCCCTATCTGCGCCAGGTACTCGACACCGCGGGACTGGCGGTGGAATACGTGCGTGCCGAGGGAAACAGCCTGTACCTACGGGACGACGACGGCACCGAGGTCCCGGTCGTGGACTTCGCCGGCGGTTACGGCTCGGTGCTGCTCGGCCACCACCACCCCGAGATCACCACGTACGCCCGTCAGCTGCTCGCCGAACATACACCGATCCACGCCCAGTTCTCGCGCCACCCCTACGCCAACCGGCTGGCCGCCGAACTGAACCGCATCATCGCGCGTGAACTCTCCGACGACGAGCCTTATTACGCCATCTTCGGCAACAGTGGCGCGGAAGCGGTGGAAGCCGCCGTCAAGCACGCCGAGTTGGACCGGGGTCTACGCGTGTCGGAGCTGCTGCGCTCCGTCGACGCCGAACTGGCGGCCGCCCGCGCCGCGGTGGCCGGGGGAACGGCCACCGTGCACGGTGAGGCGGCCGCGCGGCTCGGGGTCGCCCTCGCCGCCGACGGCAACGACGCCGTCGGTGTCCTGGAGGCGGCGATCAGGCGCCGCAACGACGAGGTCGCCGCCGCCCCGCCGCTGTTCCTCGCCCTGGAGGGCGGCTTCCACGGCAAACTCGCCGGCAGTGTGCAGCTGACCCACAACGAGGGCTACCGGCTGCCCTTCAAGTCGCTCGGGGCGCAGGCGCGGTTCGTCCCGCACGACAGCCCCGAGGACCTGAACGCCGTCCACGCGCGTGAACGCCGGGTGCTGCTCGGCCTGAGCGTGGAGAACGGCCGGATCACGGTGACGGAGCACGAGTTCCCCGTCTTCTGCGCCTTCCTCGTCGAGCCCGTCCAGGGCGAGGGCGGGATCCGTGTCCTGTCGGCCGAGTTCGCCCGGGAGATCCAGGAGTTCTGCGCCCGGATCGACTGCCCCGTCGTCGTCGACGAGATCCAGAGCGGAATGGGCCGCACCGGCGCCCTGCTCGCCAGCTCCCGGATCGGCCTGCGCGGCGACTACTACACCCTGGCCAAGACGCTCGGCGGCGGCGTCACGAAGGCGTCGGTGATGCTGGTGCGCGAGAAGCGCTACCGCCGGGACTTCGAGATCGTGCACAGCTCGACCTTCGCCAAGGACAGCTTCTCCTGCCACATCGCGCTGAAGGTCCTCGAACTGCTGGAGAGGGACGGCGGCGCGGCCTACCGGCAGGCCGAGGAACGCGGTGCGGCGCTGCGCGCGAAACTCGACGCGCTGCGCGCGGAGTTCCCCGACGTGGTGGCGGACGTGCGCGGGCACGGGCTGATGCAGGGCCTGGAGTTCCACGACCAGTCCGGCGCCTCGTCGCCGGAACTGAGCCGCATCGCGCAGAGTGGCCTGTTCGGCTACTTCCTGGCGGGCCACCTGCTGCGCCGACACCGGGTGAGGACGTTCCCGACGGCCAGCGCGGTCGGCACGTTGCGCTTCGAACCCTCGATATATGTCACAGACGCCGAACTCGGTCAGCTGTACGCCGGACTGCGTGACGTGTGCACACTGTTGCGCAAGCAGGCCGGCGACGAACTCATCGCCGCGGGCCGCTGATCCACCCCTGACGGGTCCGCCGCCTCCCCCCACCGGCGGACTCCCGGGGAACATTCCGGCCGCCGCCGGCCGTGACCGGGCCGGCGCCCTCGGCCGGGAGCAGTACGGGAAGCGGACGGCGCTGACGACTTGTCACGCGCCGGTCCGGTTCCGGGGAAACGCAGCACGCCGGAGCAAGCGAAACGGGGGAGCTCATGCAGTTCCGCTTACTGGGGCCACTCGAGGTCGAGCATGCGGGGGGACCGCCGGGCGGCCTGGTGGATCTGGGCGGGCACCGGCAACGCGCCGTCCTGGCGTATCTGCTGTTGCAGGCGAACAAGGTGGTGTCCACCAGCCAGATGCTGTCGGCCCTGTGGCCCGACGAGGACGCGCCCATGACCGCGCGCAAGATCCTTCAGAACGCCGTCTGGAAACTGCGCGGTGTCCTGTCGCGGCCGCCGCGGGCCGAGCACGGTCCGGAGCTGCTGACCCGGGCGCCCGGCTATCTGCTGCGCGTACCCCAGCAGCGCGTCGACCTGCTCGACTACGAACAGCGGGTGGTGACGGGCCGCGCCGCCCTGGCGGCGGGCGAAGTGGAACGCGCCCGCCGCTCGCTCGGTGAGGCCCTGGGGCTGTGGCGCGGGCCCGTCCTGTCCGACCTGGTGGAGGAAGGTATCTGCTGGCCGGAGCTGACGGCCCTGCAAAACCGCCGGCTCGATGTCATGGAGGATCACTTCGAGGCCGCCCTGGCCTGTGGCCGGCACCAGCTCGTCCTGCCCGACCTGGAGAGCCTGGTGGCCGCCGAGCCGCTGCGGGAACGCGCCTCCGGGCAGCTGATGGTGGCCCTGTACCGGTGTGGGCGGCAGGCCGAGGCGCTGGCCGTGTTCGGCCGGGTGCGCACCGCGCTGGTCGAGGGGCTCGGGCTGGAACCCGGGCGTGAACTGCACCGGTTGCAGCAGGCGATCCTCACTCAGGACCCGGTGCTGGAGGCGCCCCGTACGGTGGGCGGCCGGGAGCCGGTGCGGCTCACCCCGGTCCCCCGGCCCGCCCCGCCCGCCCCCGCCCCGGCGCCCCCGCAGGCGGCGCCGGGGTCCGAACCGTCCGCGCGCACCGAGCCGGATCGGCCTGCCGGACCGGCCGCACCCGCCGGGGAGGCCGTGTTCACCGAACCGGCCGTTCCCGCGGGGCAGGACCTGCCCGCCGAAACGGCCGCGCCCGTGCAGCGGGTCGCGTGCACCGACCCGCCCGCGCGCACCGCACCGGCCGGGCCGGCGGAGCGGACCGCGCCGGGCGTCGAGCCCTCCTCGCCCGGCCGGCACGAGTCCCGTACCGCCAGCGTGGTCATGTTCCGCTTCGGGCTCGGCGCGGAACTGGAACGGGTGCTGGCCGAGGACCGCGACCGGGTGGTGGACGCGCTGACCCAGGTCGCCCGGGAGAAGACGGATCTCCACGGCGGCCGGGTGACGGCCGTGCTCGGTTCGACGGTGCTCGCCGTGTTCACCGACGGGACGGACCCGGCGGACAGGGCCGAGCGCGCGGTCCGCACCGCGTCCGCCGTCCGTGACAGCCTCAGTGTCCCCACCGGCACGCTCACGCCTCCGCAGGCCGCCGTGCGCGGTCTCACCGTCCACGCGGCCGTGGCGTCCGGCGAGGCCCTGCTGCCGCGCAGGCCGTCCGACGACCCGCCGCCGCCCTGGAGCGGCGGCAGGCTCGTCGACACCTGCCGGTCGATGCTCGCCCACGTGCAGGCCGGGGAGATCCACGTCTGCGCGCAGACCCACCGCCTGGTCGAGCGGGTGGCCACCTTCCGGCGGGCCTGCGCGTCGGCCCTCGCCCCGTGGGAACTGCACGCGCTGCACGACGACGTGACCGGTCTGTCGTGGGGCCCGGACGCCGGCTCCGCCGCCCACGGCAGCGAACTGGAACTGATGCGTCACACTCTGCTGCACACCCGGCAGCGCTCGGCGGCGCACCTCATCACCCTCATCGAGGGGTCCGGCCGGGCCCGTACACGCCTGCTGATGGAGTTCCAGCGGCGGGTCGAGGAGAACCACGGCGCTCCCGCGCGCGTGCTGGCGGGGACGGTCCCCGCACCCGGTACCGCCTCGGCCCTGTCGGTGCCGGCCGAGATCCTGGCCGCCTATTGCGGCATCGTTCCCGGCGGCCCCGAGGCCCACGCCTCGGCGCGGCTGCGGGCCACGCTGAACCGCCTGGGCTCCGGCCCGGCCGCCGGGGCGGACCTGTACACGCCCCTGGCCCGGCTGCTGTCGCCGCACCGGGCGGCGCACGAGCGGGAGAACTCCGCCGAGATGCTGCGGGCCTGGGCGGAGTTCCTGGCGCGGGCGGCGCGCGAGCAGCCGCTGGTGCTGATCTGGGACGACCTCCAGTACGCCGACGGGGCGCTGCTGGACATGGTGGAGCGGCTGACGCAGACCCATGCGGGTGTGCCGCTGCTCGTCGTCGTCGGCGCCGATTCCCGGCTGCCGGAGCGGCGTCCGGGCTGGGCCACCGCGCACCCGCGCACGGTGACCCTCAGCCTGAGCCTCGGCCCGGAGCCGGGCGACGCCCTGGACCGGCTACTTCAGTCGCTGCTTCCGCCGGTCCGGGAGTCGGAGGTCGCCTGAGCGCGTCCCGCCCGTGCCGGTGAGGCGGATGGCACGGGCGAGGGCGCCCAGGGCCCGTGTGACGTCGGCGGAGCCCTCGGGCAGGACGTCAGCGGCCGATTCGACCAGCAGCGACCCCGCCAGGGCCTCCCAGTCAGCCGCCGCGCCCGCGCGCACCGGGCCGGCGGACCCGGCGGTCACCGCCGTGCCGAGCACCTGTCGCGCCCACGTGCTCATGCGTTTCCGGTCCGCCGCGGTGACGCCCGGCACGGTACGCAGGCCGGTGGCGAAGCGGGCCAGTATCTCCCCGGAGTGCTCGGCGAGCAGCGTGTTTCGTCGTGCCGCCGTGCGCCCGGGCGGGCGGGCGAGGGGTGCGGAGTCGTCCGGCCGGGCCGGGCCGGCGTCACTGGGGCGGCCGGCCCGGCTCAGTCCTTCGTGCAGGGCAGCGGCGAACCGGGCGCCGACGAAGACGGCCAGCGGGGTGTCCATCTCTCCGGCGCCGGACGGACGCCCGGGCCGAGGTGAGGCGTGCGCGGGACGGCGGGTCTGTGGGGCTGCGATGTCCATGCGGACAGCACATCAAGTCCCGCCCACACGCCGCCCATTCGCGACTCCTCGACCCGGTCATCCCACACCCCCCGCCGTGCGGCCGCCACCCGGCCGACGGTGTCATCACACGGCTCTGCCCCCCTCAGCCTGAGGCCGAGGGGCCCGGTCTCACACCGCCCGGCGCCCGGGCCGTACCTCGACCGGTTCGGCCCCCTTGGCCCGGAACCCGGCGTGGATCCGGCCGGACGGTCTCGCCCGTTCCTCCTGGCGGCGGGGGCGGCAGTCCGGGAAGGGCAGGGTGCGCCGGGGCAGCGGGGCCGCCGGCTCGCGCAGCCGCGGCAGGGTGAGCCGGCTGGCGTGCTCGCTGCCGCTGCCCCAGAAGGGCCGTCGGCGCAGCAGGTCGGAGTGGCCGCACGCGACGACCAGCAGCGCCCCGGTACCGGCGACGGCCAGGGTCTCCGCCCAGTCCAGCACCGCCTCGTCGGCGAGGTGCAGATCGTCAAGGCACAGGACCAGGGGACGGTGGCGCGCCTCGTGCTCGATGACCTCACGCCAGGCGGCGAGCAGGTCGGCCCCGCGCACGGGCGGCCCGGAGTGGGGCGTGGGAGCCAGTACCCGCAGCAGCCGGGCGGCCACCACGTCGGATTCGACGGCGGAGCGGACCACGGCCCGGATCCGCTGCTCCGGCGGATCCGGCCGCGCTCCCTGGGGCGGCGCCCACGCGTCCAGCAGCGCGGCGGCCGTGCCGGCGGCGTCCTGGATGCCCTTGGGGCCGCGCGGCCGTACGACCCGCACCTCGTCGAAGTCACTCGCGAGGCGACGCTCGAACTGGGCGAGCAGGCCCGTCTTGCCGACCCCGTGGTCACCGAGCACCGTCAGCATGGAGGGCACGTCGTGGTGGCGCGAGTAGTCCAGCAGGTTCTCCAGCAGGGCCAGTTCGGGCCGGGGTCGCCCGCCGGTGCCGGCCGCGGCGGGCTCGCCCGTGTGCAGCGCCCGGGCCCTGCGGATGACGACGGCGCCGTCGGCGGCAAGGGGGGTGTCGTCGTAGCTCACCCACGCGCCGGTGTCGCCGGCCACGTCCTCGCTCACGTACAGCTCGCCCTCCGGGACACCGGTGAGCAGTCCGTGCGCCTTGTCGAGCAGGGTGCCCACCACCGAGACGGCGGCCCGCGGGTCGTGCGGGTCGTGCCGCACGATCGCCTTGCCGGAGATCACCACGGCGCGCATCACCATCCCCGCGCGGGCGGCCAGCCGTTCACGGGCCGCGAAGGCCGCGCGCACCGCGTTCAGCGACGCCTCGGGGCGCTCGGACCGGAGCCCGAACAGGGCGGCGCACAGTCCGCCCATGGAGCCGACGACGGTGCCGGAGCGTGTCTCGACGCTCTCGGTGAGCACGGTGACCGCGTCGTGCAGGGAGGTGTCCAGCTGCTCGCTCTCCATGGCCGCCGCGTCCCCGGCGGACTCGGTGCACACCACGAGCACGCACACGTCCCGCCGTTCGGCGACCGCGCCCCCCTCGGCGCCGGCCGGCCCCGGCCGTTCACCGCCGCCGAAGCCACCGTACGAGGACGCCGCCCCGCTCACGCCGACGCCGCCGTACGAAGAGGCCCCGCTCGTGCCGGCGCCCCCGAGCGAGGACACTCCGCCCGACGGATCACCCGTCCGCGCGCCGCCGTACGAGGACACCGCGCTCGCACGGACACCGTCCGGTACGAGCCCGGAGGGCGACGTCCCGCCGGTCCGTCCCGCTTCCACGAACCCCCCGGCGGACGGCGCCGTGCGCGAGAGGCCCGCCCCCTGCGCGGCGCCGGCCGGCAGCGGCGTGCGCGTGCGGTCGTCGGCATCCTCCGGGGCAGGCACCCGCCGGGGTTCCGGTACCGGGGCGTCAGGGGAGGCCAGCGTCCGGTCGTGGCGCAGGATCCGCCGTTGCAGGTTCTGCAGGGCGGCGGACGGCTCCAGGCCGTACTCCTCCACCAGGGCGAGCCGGACCCTGCTGAACACGCTCAGCGCTTCCGCCTGGCGCCCGCAGCGGTACAGGGCGAGCATCAACTGCCCGCACAATCGCTCCCGCAGGGGCTCGGCCTCGGCCAGTGAGGTGAGTTCGCCCAGCACGCCGTGGTGCCGGCCGCACGCCAGCTCCGCCTCGAAGCGGTCCTCCATGGCGTCCAGGCGCAGTTGACGCAACGCCGTCAGCTCGGCCCACTCCACGCCCTGCTCGGCCAGATCCGACAGGGCCGAGCCGCGCCACTCCGCCAGGGCCTCCCCCAGCAGCTCGGCGGCCTCGGCCGCCTCACCGGCGTCCAGGCGGGCCCGGCCCGCTGCGACGGCGCGTTCAAAGCGGGTCGCGTCGAGCTGTTCGGGGTCGACGCGCAGCACGTAGCCCGGCGCCCGGGTGAGCAGCCTGGGCGGCTCATGTCCCTCGGGGTCGCCGCTCTCCAGCAGGGCGCGCAGCCCCCAGACGGCGTTCTGCACCATCTTGCGCGCGGTGACCGGCCTGGCGTCCTCGGGCCACAGGGCCTCGAGGAGCTGGCTGGTGGCGACCACCTGGTTGGCGTGCAGGAGCAGCAGCCCGAGCACCGCTCGCTGCTTGACTCCGCCCAGCGGCAGACTCCGCCCGCCGCTCACCACGTCAAGCGGACCGAGAACCTTGAACTCCACGCCTACCCCCGTACGTCGAACACCCGTGTTCAGTCATGGCGGGCGCCGTTGCCCGATCGTTCGGCGCCCGCCGGGCGGACGCCGCTCAGTACCACCTCGGCGACGTCGCCGAGCCGCTGGTCCAGATAGAAGTGACCGCCGGGAAAGACCCGCACCTCGGTCTCGGCGCGGGTGAACGTCCGCCAGCCGGACGCCTCCTCGACGGAGACGACCGGGTCGGCGTCGCCGCACAGCACGGTGACCGGCGTGTGCAGCGGCTCCCGGGGCGTGAAGGAGTACGCGGCCAGGGCCGCGTAGTCGGCTCGCAGAGCGGGCAGCACCATCGCCACCAGCTCGGGGTCGTCGAGCAGGGAAACGCCGGGTCCGCCGAGCCGGCGTACGGCGGCCAGGATCGCGTCGTCGTCCGGCAGCGCGTCGTGCGCACCGCGTCGCGGCCCCGGCGCCCCCCGGGCCGACAGGAAGAGCCGGCGGGGCGGGCGGGCCCCGTGCTCCTCCAGGATCCGGGCGGTCTCGTAGGCCACCAGCGCCCCCATGCTGTGGCCGAAGAACGCGAAGGGCGCCGTCTCCTCCTCCTTCTGCTCTTTTTCCAGCTTCCCGGCGACGATCGCGGCCAGGGCCCGGATGTCCGCCACCGGCGTCTCCAGCCGGCGGTCCTGGCGGCCGGGGTACTGCACGGCCCGCACCTCGACGTGGGGTCGCACACTCCGGGACAGCGGCTGGTAGGCGCTGGCCGCGCCCCCGGCGTGCGGGAAGCAGATCAGCCTGAGAGCGTGGGGCTCGGGATCGCCGAAACGTCGGAACCACTGGCCGTCCATGGCGCGTTGCGCTCCTGTCTGTTCACCTGGGGTACGTGGTATCCGCGCTCTGCCCTGGCCCGGTGCAGCACACCGGCCCACCAGCTGAGGCGGTCGAACATCAGCCGGGCCGAGGCGTCCCAGTCGTCGGACGCGGCCAGGGTTCCATCGGGTCCGAGGCGCTCCCAGTAGTTGTGGAAGCTCACGGTCTCGTTCACCGTGACGGCGTGGACCTCGCCGAAGACCTGGCGCAGGGCCGCCACCGCGCACAGGCCGCTGGAGGGGCCGCCGTAGGAGAGGAATCCGACGGGTTTGGCGTGCCATTCCTCGTCGTACCAGTCGATCGCGTTCTTCAGCGACGCGGGGAACGTCCGATTGTGCTCGGGGGTGACCACCACGAACGCGTCGGCCGACGCCAGCCAGGGGGCCAGGTCCTTGACCGCCTGAGGCCGGGGCGCGGTCGGGTCGGCGGACATCACGTCCGGCAGCCAGGCCGTGGCGAGGTCGATGACGTCGACGTCGAAGTCGGGGCGCAACCGGGCCCGGGAGGCCAGCCATTCCGCCGCGACGTGCCCGAACCGGCCTTTCCTGATGCTGCCGATGATGATCGCCAGCCGCAGTCGTTCATTCTCGGACACCTGCCCCCGCCCTCCGCGCCCCCGCCGAATCGCATTCCTCGGGGAACCCTGGCATATGCCCCTTCGGATTCGCTTCGGACGGCTTCGGAAACACCTCGCAAACGCCCTTCGGGCCGATGGCCGAGGCCTTTTCGTCAGCGGTTGCGCCGGTCGTCGGCCGGTTACGCTGAGATCATGGAATTCGGGGTGCTGGGGCCGCTGGAGGTGCGCACGGACGAGGGTCGTCTGGTGCGGGTACCCGAAGTCAAGGTGCGTATGCTCCTCGCCGATCTGCTCGCCCATCAGGGGCAGGTCGTCCCCTCGGCGCGGCTCATCGAGGACCTGTGGGGCGGCTCGACGTTCACGGCCCGGCCGGCGGCGTCGCTCCAGGCCAAAGTGTCCCAGCTGCGGCGCGCGTTGGAGGACGCGGAGGCCGGCGGCCGCGAACTGGTCGCGCACCGGCCGCCGGGATACGTCCTGGACGTCCCGGCGGGAGCGCTCGACGCGGGGCGCTTCCGCGAACTGGTCGCCCGGGCCAGGTCCGGTGAGGACCCGGTGACCCGCGCGGCGCTGTACAGCGAGGCGCTGGCGCTGTGGCGCGGCCCCGCCTTCGCCGAGTTCACCGACCAGCCGTCCGTGCGGCCGACGGCGGCGAGCCTGGAGGAGGAGCGGCTGACGGCGGTGGAGGAACACGCCTCGGTGCGCCTGGAGTTGGGTGAGCACAGCCTGCTGGTGGGTGAGCTGACGGAGCTCGTGGCGCAGCACCCGCTGCGTGAGGGGCTGCGGGGTGCGCTGATGTGGGCGCTGTACCAGGCGGGGCGTTCCTCCGACGCGCTCGACTGCTTCAACGACCTGCGGCGCCGCCTCGACGAGGAGTTGGGGCTGACGCCCGGACCGTCGCTGGAGGCGTTGCAGCGGGCCATCCTGCGCCACGATCCGGTGCTGGCCCGTCCGGAGCCGGCCGTGCGGTCCGCCGCAGCGGTGCGGACCGGGCCGGGGCCGACCGGTGCGGCCTCGCCCCTGGTGGGCCGTGAACGGGAGATGGAGGCGATCCGCCCCCTGCTCTTACGGCGCCGCCTGGTCACGCTCACCGGACCGGGCGGGGTCGGCAAGACCCGTCTCGCCCAGGCCTTGGCGGAGAGCCTGGCGGGCGCGTTCGGTGACGGCACCTGGCTGGTGGAGCTGGCGGACGCCGGGGGCCTGGAGCGGTTCGCCGGCACGGAGGCGCTGGCCGAGCAGGTGATGGCGACGCTGGGCATCCGGGAGAGCACCTCGGACGACGACGCCGGGGGCCCCGCCGACCGCCTCGCGAACGCGCTGGCCGGCCGGCGGCTGCTGCTGGTGCTGGACAACTGCGAACACGTCGTGGAGGCCGTCGCCCGGCTCACCGGCCTGCTGCTCGGCAGGGCCCCGCACCTGCACATCCTGACGACCAGCCAGGAACCGCTGCGCACCCGGGACGAGACGGTGTATCCGGTGACGCCGCTGTCCCTGCCCCCGGAGGACGGGCCGGACCTCGACGCGCTGACCGCTTCGGGCGCCGTGCGCCTGTTCGTCGACCGGACCAGGGCGACGGACCCGGACTTCGTGCTGGACGCCACCACCGCTCCGCTGGTCGCGGATGTGTGCCGGCGCCTGGACGGCATTCCGCTCGCCCTGGAACTGGCCGCCACCCGCGTCAGATCGCTGGGCATCAGGGAACTGCACGACCGGCTCGACGACCGTTTCAAGGTGCTCAACAGCGGCTACCGGGACGCCCCTTCACGCCACCGGACGCTTCAGGCCACGCTCGACTGGAGCTGGGGCCTGCTCGACGACCGCGAGCGGACCGTGCTGCGCAGACTGTCGGTGTTCAGCGAGGGCTGCGGTCTGCGGGCCGCCGAGGAGGTGTGCTCCGGCGGTGGCGTGTCCCGCGCCGACGTGCTCGACGCGCTCAGCCTGCTCGTGGAGCGCTCGCTGGCCGTCCGCTCCGAGGGCCCTCAGGGACCGCGCTACCGGCTGCTGGAGTCGGTCGCGGTCTACGCGCGTGACATGCTCACCGCGTCGGGTGAGCACGCCGAGACCGCGGCCCGGCACCTGCGGCACTGCGTCCGCCTCGCCGAGCGGGCCCGGCCTCATCTGCACGAACGGGAGCAGTCCCGCTGGTTCCAGTACCTGGACCTGGAGGCGGCGAACGTACAGCGCGCGCTGGCCGAGGCCGACCGGTCCGGGGCCGCGCAGGAGGCGCTGCGCCTGGTCAACTCGCTGACCTGGTACTGGTACGTCCGCGGCCGGCTGGGCGAGGCCCGCAGGGCGCTGGCGACGGCCCTGGACACCCCCGGCGACGCCGCGCCCGGGGAGCGCGTGGAGGCGGAGTTCTGGTACACGGGCATCCGTCTGCTGCTCGGCGAGCACGACCGGGAGTGCGACGCCCCCGCGGAGGACCCGCCCGAGTCGACCCTGGAGTCCACCAGGGCCCAGTGGTTCCTGGCGCACGCGCAGTGGACGGTGGGGGCGCTGGTCAAGGGCGAGCAGCGGGTCGAGCGTGTCCTGCTCCGGTTCCGCACCCTGCGCGACGCGTGGGGCACCGCCGCCGCGCTGACCACGCGCGCGTGCTTCGCCCTGGCGCGCGGGGACCTGGAGTCGCTGCGCGGCAACGCCGAGGAGGCCCGCGCCCACTTTGCGGAACTGGGCGATCTGTGGGGCCGGTTGAAGACGACGGACGTGCTCGGCAGGCTCGCCGAGATCAACGGCGACTACGACCTGGCGGCCCGGCTGCACCGGGAGAGCCTGCGGATCGCCCAGGCCCTGGAGACCTGGCCCGAGATGTCCACGAAACTGTCGGGGCTCGGCCGGATCGCCCTGCTCACCCAGCGCTACGACGAGGCCGACGACCTGCACACCCGCGCCCTGCGGATCGCGGTCGGGCAGGGCAACCAGCCGGCCGAGCAGTTCGCCGCCCTGGGCCTCGCCCTGAGCGCCCGCCGCCAGGGCCGCCTGGACGCCGCCGAGGAGTGGCTGCGGCCCTGGCTCGACTGGAACCGCCGCCGCGGCGACGGCCCGGGCCTCGCGCTGGTGCTGGCGGAACTGGGCTTCATCGCCGAACAGCGCGGCGACGCCGAGCGCGCGCTGGCCTGCCACCGGGACGGTCTGGCAGCCGCCGCGACGACGAAGGACCCCCGCTCGGTCGCCCTGGCCCTGGAAGGTCTGGCAGGCGCGTACTCCCTGGCCGGGACCCCGGCCAGGGCGACCCGCCTGCTCGGCACGGCGGCGGCGACCCGGGAACGCGCCGGCGCCCCGCACCCCCCGGCGGAGCGGGGGGACGTGGAGCGCATCGCGGCCCGCCTGCGCGCCGCGATGGGCGAGGAGAGGTACCTGAGCGAGTTCACCGCCGGCACCCGGCGCACCCATGAGGCGGAAGTCCTGGCGGAGACGCACACGCGGTCACCGTGAGCCGGCAGCCCTCCACCCGGCCGGAAACAGGGCTGCCCGGCGCGAGCGGTGCCACACTGGATGGCGTGGCGGAGACGGACCGGCAGCTCGCCCGGCGGTTGGAGCAGGTCATCATGGACCTGCTGGAGCGCCGTGCGGCCACGGCTTCGATCTGTCCGTCCGACGCCGCCCGCGAGGCCTACGAGGGCGATGACGGCGGCTGGCGGGCCCTGATGGAACCGGTCCGCCGAGCGGCCTGGCGTCTGGTGGCGGCCGGCAAGGTCGAGGTGACCCGGGGCGGCCGGCCCGTCACGGAGACCGAAGCGCGCGGGCCCCTTCGCATCCGACGTACGAGCCGGTGACGGCCCGGGCAAGCTCGACCCCCCTCGACCTGTGAACACGGCCATCCCACAGCCGCTCACGGTGGATGCCCGTGCCTCCCGGCAGGAGCGGAGCGGGCTGCCCAGCTCGCCGCGCGGCCCCGGGGAGCGGAACGGGCCGTGGCGATAACCCACCGATAACAGCGCCTCCTACCTTCTATAACTGTAGGAATGGCCGCACCAGAAGGGGGGTGCCCCATGGAGTTTCTGGTCCTAGGGCCGGTGGAGGCTGTACGGGACGGCGAGCGGGTTGCCCTCTCGGGGTCCAAGATTCACACGGTGCTCGCCGCGATGCTGCTGGCGCAGGACCGGGTCGTGTCCGACGCGCGGCTCAGCTCACTGCTGTGGGGCTGGGATCCGCCGGCGACGGCGAGCGCGCAGATCTACACGTACATGTCCCGGCTGCGCAAGCAGCTGGGCGACGAGGCCGAGATCGTACGGCGGCCTCCGGGGTACGTGCTGCGCGCTCCGGGCGCCCGGATCGACCTGGTCGAATTCCGCCGGCTGGAACGGGACGGCAGGCGGGCGCTGGCGGAGCGGCGGTTCGAGGAGTCCTCGGAGTCGCTGCGCCGGGCGCTGCGGCTGTGGCGGGGGCCGGCGCTCGCGAACGTCACCGAGCACCTGCTCGACGCCGAACTGGCGCCGCTGGAGGAGGAGCGCATGCTCGCCCTGGAGTCCCGGATCGAGGCCGATCTGGAGCTGGGGCGGCACGAGCAGGTGACGGCGGAGCTGACCGGGCTGGTCGCCTCGTTCCCGGTACGGGAGCGGCTGCGCGCCCAGTTGATGACCGCGCTGTACCGGTGCGGCCGGCAGGCGGACGCCCTGAACGTCTACTACGAGGGGCGCGGCGTCCTCGCCGAGCAGCTCGGCATCGACCCCGGCGAGGTGCTCGGTTCGACGTACCAGGCCGTGCTGGGCGGAGAGCTGGGGCTCGGGCGGACCGCCGGAGCGCGAGCCGGGCGGACCGGTCCGGTGCCCTCGATGCTGCCCGCCTCCGACGGGGAACTCGTCGGGCGGCAGGACGAACTGCGGGCTCTGCGGGGCCGGTTGGGTCATGAGGAGTCCGCGCAGCGGCGCATCCTGGTGACCGGCATGGCCGGCATCGGCAAGACCGCGCTCGCGGTACGGGCCGCCACCGAGAACGGGGAGCACTTCCCCGACGGGCTGCTCTTCGCCGAACTGTGCGGCTCGGACGGTGCCCCGAGGGCTCCGCGCGCCGTACTCGCGCAGCTGCTGCGGGCGCTCGGGGAGGGCGATCCGAACCTGCCCGCGGGCGATCTGGACGAGCTGGTACGGCTGTACCGGACGCGGACCGCCGGCCGGCGGCTGCTGCTGGTGCTGGACAACGTCTCCGGTGACCGGCAGCTCGCTCCGCTGCTGCCGGCCGGGCCGTCCGCCGTCCTCATCACCAGCAGGCGGCGGCTGGCCCGGGTGACGGCGGGCGACACGTTCGCGCTGCCGTTGCTGGACGAGGAGGCGGGCCTGGACCTGCTGGCCGCCCGTGCGGGACGCCAGCGGCTGCTGGAGGACCCGGACCGGGCCGAGGACCTGGTGGCGTACTGCGGCGGGCTGCCGCTGGCGCTGGCCATCGCGGGCGCCCGGCTGGCGGCCCGGCCGCACTGGACGGCGGCCCGGCTGGCCGGCCGGCTCGCCGACCCCGCCGCCCGGCTGGCCGAACTGGCCTTCGGCGACCTCGACCTGAGCCGGGTCCTGGCGTCCTCGGTGGAGCAGCTCGGAGCGGTCGAGCGGTCGGTGTTCGGAGTGCTCGGCGAAGCGGACGGCGAGCCGTTCCCCGCGCGGTGGGCCGGGGACCGGCTCGGGCTGCCGGAGGACACGGCGGAGAACGCCCTGGAGTCCCTCGTCGACGCCGCGCTGCTGGAACTGTCCGGACTCGACGGCCAGGGACGGCCGTTGTACCACTGCCACGAGCTGGTACGGCTGCTCGCGGCGGCGGCCCCGTGGGAGCCGCGGGGAGCGCGCGAGCAGGAGTCCGCGCCGGTGCTCGCGCCCGCGGCCCGGCGGGGCACACCCGTCACCGGGGCGGGGTGAGCCGGGCCGTGTCGCTGTCCCTGTTCCTGTGCCTGTACGTGGCGGTACCCGTGTGCGTGTGCCTGTACGCGGTCTCCTGCGCGGCGTCGCCCTCGCGTGAGGTGTCCGGTGAGCCGGGCACCTCACCACGCCCCGCGGGCGCGGGCGCGGGTGAAGCCGGGGCCTGCCGTCAGCAGGGCGGGGGCGATGATCTCCTGGGCGATCCGCCAGGCGTCGGAGACGACGCGCTCGCGCGGCGGCCGCGGGGACTGCGTGACGGCCAGCGCGGTGACCGACCAGACCGCGGCCACGGCTGCGGCGGCGCGGACGTGGGGGGCCGGCCGGGCGGGGCGGATACCGGTGCCCGAGACCTCCATGCGCAGACCGAGTCCGGCGGCCTGTGCGTGCTGCGCGCAACGGGCCGCACCGGCGTCGGGATGGCCGAACACAGCGGCCGACAGGGGGTGTTCGTAGGCCGCGCGCACCCAGGTGGAGAAGCGCAGCCGCTCCCGCTCCTCCCAGCCGCTGGGCGCGGACGGGCCGGGGTCGATCCGCTGGACGGCCTCGGCGAGGGTGTCGAAGTACGCGGCCAGTTCGGCGGCCGGCAGGTGAGCTGCGCGGGGTCCGCGGAGTGTGGTGTCGAGGTCGGCGGGACGGGCCGGCGGTGCGACGGATTCCGTGGTCATGATGCGTGACGTCCTCTCTCGGAGTGCGGTCCTGACTGCGGCCGGAGCTCGGCGTGCCGGGGACGGGCCGCGGGGTCACGGGCCGGTGGGCGGGTGGAGGTGGACCGGGCCGCGGGCCGCGGGGCCGGCCGCCCGGGCCAGGGCCACCGCGAGGTGGTCGGACAGACGCAGGTCCTCCACCGTCCACTCGGTGGGGCGTCCGACGCCGTGGTGGGTGACGCGCAGCGGGCCGTCCCGGTCGGGGTGGGTCTCCAGCTGGTCCAGTTCCGTGCCGACGAGGCCCACGCCGACCGCCTTGACGACGGCCTCCTTGCGGGTCCAGACCCGGTGGAACGCGGCGTGCCTGGCCGGGCCCGGCGCCATGGCGTCCAGATGGCGCCGCTCGGACGCGGTCAGGACGGACCCGGCGAACAGGGTCTCGCGCACCGGGCGCAGCGCCTCCGCGTCGACGCCGATGGCGAGGCCGGCGCCCACCACGAAGACGCCCCAGCCGGCCGTACGGCTCAGACTGATCGCCAGCGGGAGTTCGGGGCGCACCAGCAGCGGCGGGCCGTGGTCGTCCGCGCCGCAGCCCGGGCAGCGCCGGTGCCCCAGCCGGACGGTGGCCGGGGTGATGTCGAGCAGTTCGCCGAGCGCGCGCCGGGCTCCGGCCCGGGTGCGCACGAACTCGGCGGCGTCCCGTTCGGCGAGCATGCCGAGGGCCCGCCGGAACTCGTCCGTGCCCAGCAGCGCGAGGTCGGCGGGGTCGACCCGCTCGGGGCAGCGCCACCACCACACGTGTGCCTCGCCCCGGGCGATGAGCCGGTCGGAGGGGGCGGCCGGGTCCACGTCGGCGCGGACCACGCCGGGAGCCTCGGGGACGGTGCCGCCCGGGCGGGGGCCCTCGCCGGCGCTCTGACCGCCGCCCCGGTGGGCGCCGCCGCCGTCGTCGGCCTCCGTGCCGCGGTGGGCGGCTCCGTCGGCGCCGCGGGCCTCGCCGTGGCCAGCGTGCCGACTCGGGGCGCCGGTCCCGCGGGGGCCGGCCGCCGCGTGTGCGGGGGTGCGGTCCTGCTCGTGTGTCCTGCCCGGGGTGTCCGCCCGGCTTCGATCGCGTGGGAGTGTCATGTCCCGCGTCTCCTTTCCCCGCCCGTCCGCCGGGGCGACCGGGCTGTTCGGATGTGCTCGGATGCATACGGTCACTGTTCTCGAGCCTCCTCCTCAGGACTATTGACGGCCTATACCGACGCCCCATAGGGGCGCGATAGGACGGGCTCCCAGAATTGCCCGGGACATTGCCGACAACCACCTGAGGAATCTCTCTCATGACTCAGATTCAGATGCTGGGGCCGGCCGCCTCGAGCACGGTGACCGGGTATGAACTCAGCGAACGGGAAAGGGAGCAGCTGGTGGCCCTGACCCGCCGGCTGACCGGCCCGGCGCATCCGCTCATCGACAGCTCCGAATGGCTGGGCGCGGCCCTCGCCGCCTCCTCGTCGATGCCGCGCACGCTGCTGGCCACGCTGCGCGCGTTCCGGCACGATCCGGGTCAGGACGGGGTGCTGCTGCTGCGCAATCTGCCGGTGGTGGCGGGTGATCCGCTGCCGCCCACTCCGAGTGTGCCGAATTCCGTCGAGCGCGTTCCGACGACCGCGGCCTCCGTCATCACCTCGCTGATGCTGCAACTCGGTGAGGTGATCGCTTTCCGGAGCGAGAAGAACGGCGCCCTGGTGCAGAACGTGGTGCCGGTGCCGGGCCGGGAGGAATCACAGAGCAACGCCGGTTCCGTACTGCTGGAATTGCACGTGGAAAACGCCTTCCACGACAACCGGCCCGATTACGTGGGGCTGCTCTGCATACGGGAGGACCCGACCGGCGACGCGAAATTGTGCACCTCCTCCGTCCGCCGCGCGCTGCCGCTGCTGTCGGAGGAGGCGCGCCGGGTGCTCGCCGAGCCGCGGTTCCTGACCGAGCCGCCGCCGTCGTTCGGCAGCCTCGACAGCGTCCGGTCGGCGCACCCGGTGCTCCTGGGCGACCGGGAGGACCCCAACGTGCTGGTCGACTTCGCCGCCACCCACCCGCTGGACGACCCGGCGAAGGCGGCGATGGCGGAGCTGCGGGACGCGTTGGTCGAGACGATGACGGCGCACCGGCTGCGGGTCGGTGACTTCGCCGTCGTGGACAACCGGATCGCGGTGCACGGCCGTACCTCCTTCGTTCCGCGCTACGACGGCGCGGACCGCTGGCTGGAGCGGGTCTACGCGCACCTGGACAACCGCCGTAGCCGGGTGGACCGCAGGGGCGGTGGCCCGGTCCTGAACTAGGACAAGGCGGTGAAGGCGACTCACGGCTGAAGGGCCGGCCCCGCGGGGCCGGCCCTTCAGCCGTGAGTGCTGCGGCGCGGTGCCGTCACTGACGGGAGCCGATGACGTCCGCGGGGCGACCGGTCAGCGACAGCCGGCCCGGCACGACCGTCGCCAGCAGGGCCAGGACACCGGCGAAGCCGAGGACACCCAGGTACATCCACGGGTCGACGGAGGGGGCCGCGGAGCCCGTCATGCCGATGCTGAACGCGGTCAGGACGGCGAAGGCGATGCCGCTGCCGAGCGCCGCGGCGATGAGCACCACGACCAGGGACTCGATGCGCAGCATGCCCATGACCTGCCGGCGGGTGGTGCCGACCAGGCGCAGCAGGGCGAACTCGCGGAAACGGTCGGAGACCGACATGGCGAGCGTGTTGACCACGGCGATCGCGGTGAACGCGATGATCAGCCCCATGGCGACGTAGTTGACCTCGGCGTTGGACTGCTGCACCTCGGCCTGGAGGTCCTCGACCTGGCCGCGGTCCAGGACGCCCACGCCCGGGAACGCGCCGACGGCCTTCTGGAGCTGCTCGCGGCCCACCCTGCCGTCGTCGGCGGTCTTGACGAGGACGGAGGAGGCGAGCGGGTTGTCGACGTGCCGCGCGACCAGATCGTGGGCCATGGTCAGGTCGCCGAAGCCGAGTCCGCGGGCGTAGACGGCGGCCACCTTCAAGGTGACCACGGTGCCGTCGCCGAGGGTGATCTTGAGGGAGTCGCCGGGCTTCTTGCCGAGGTGGTCGGCGGCGACCTCGCTGAGCGCGACGCTGCGGGTGCCGAACCCGGCCAGTGTTCCCTCGCTGACGTCCGGGTCCCAGTTCTTGCGCAGGCCGTCCGTGGACAGGCCCTGCGAGGGGTACTTGTCGAGGCCGACGCGGACGGTGGTACGGACCACCTCGGTGATCGCGGTGACGCCGGGGGTGGCGCGCAGGGCGTCGGCGGCCTGCTCGGGCACGCCGGGGCCGGAGGAGGCGACGACCCAGTCGGCCCGGTTGCCGTCCTTGGCCTGGGCCGAGGCGGCGTCGCCCATCGTGGTCTGCACGAACAGCACCGTGCAGGCCATGCCGATGAGCAGGGCAAGCGGCGTGATCGCGGACGCCATCCGTTTGGTGTTGGCGCGGACGTTGGCCGTGGCGAGGTGGCCGGCGACGCGCGAGGCGCGCAGCGGCACGCCCAGGACCGCGACGGCGAGCCGGGCGATGACCGGGCCGAGCAGGGCGACCGCGACCGCCAGCACCACGACGGTCAGGAACGTCACCGGCGTGGACGCCGGCTCCGTCTTCAGCACGCTCAGCACGGCCAGCAGCACGATTCCGCCGGCCAGGGTGAGCGCTCCGGCGAGGAAGCGGCCCCATGCGAAGCCGGTCCGCTCCATGGCGGATTCGGCGAGCGCCTCGGCGGGCCGGATACGGGCGGTGCGGCGGGCGGAGATACGGGCCGCGGCCCAGGCGCCCAGCAGGGCGGCGCCGATGGCGGCGGCGAACGGGAAGAAGCTGAAGGTGACCTCGAGGGTGTCGGGGATGGTTCCGAAGCCGACGAACTTGTGGTGCAGCCAGTACGCGATCGGCAGTCCGGCGGCGGCGCCGAGCACCCCGGCGAGCAGACCGACGATCAGGGCCTCGCGGCCGATGAGCTGCCGTACCTGCTTGGGGGTGGCGGCGATGGCGCGCAGCAGGGCCAGTTCGCGGTAGCGCTGCTGGATGGAGAGGGCGAAGGTGCCCACGACCACGAGGATCGCGACCAGCAGCGAGGTGCCGCCGATGGCGCCGCCCATGGAGACGAGCTTGATGCGGGCCTTCGCCGCGTCCAGGAACTCGACCGGGCCGCGGTCGCCGCCGGTGACGACCTGGGCGGTGGTGCCGTCCAGCGCCTTCGTCACCTGGTCCGCCAGTTCGGCGGTGCCGACGCCCTTCGCGGGCAGCACGCCGACCGCGGTGATCTGCCCGTCGCGGCCGGAGAGCCGCTGGGCCTCGGGGGTGGAGAAGAACAGCGAGGTCTGCTGCTTCAGGTCGCCGCCGGCGGGTGCCGCGATGCCGCTGACGGTGTAGGTGCGGGGGGCGTCGGTCGACTGCACGGTGAGCTTCGAGCCCGGCTTCAGGCCGGTGCGGCCCGCGAGTTCGCGGTCCACGACGACGTCGGCGGCGGACGCGGGCGCGCCGCCTTCGACCAGCTTGAACGGGGTGAGGGCGGCCGAGGCCCAGGCGTGCCCGTAGGAGGGCTTGCCGTCGACGCCCTGGACGACGCGGCCGTCGGGACCGACCGCGTACGCGGGGAAGGTGATCTCGGGTACGACGG
This sequence comes from Streptomyces sp. NPDC050674, assembly GCF_040654575.1. Taxonomy (NCBI): domain Bacteria; kingdom Bacillati; phylum Actinomycetota; class Actinomycetes; order Kitasatosporales; family Streptomycetaceae; genus Streptomyces; species Streptomyces sp. NPDC050674. Next base: position 93,338 of record NZ_JBFAIG010000022.1, on the reverse strand, counting down.
CCCGGGCGCCGGGCACCTTCTCCAGCGCGGTGACGGTGGAGCCGGGCAGCCAGACGCGTTCGCCGAGCGGCTTTGCCTTGTGCTTGGTCTTGGTCTTGCCCTTCTTCTTCTTGACGGTGGTCTGGTGGACGTTCTGGTCGCCGCCGACGATCACCGGGGCGGCGGCGTACCGCTCGGTGCCGATGGTGCCGCGCAGGCCGGTCTCCAGGAGGATGCCGCACGCGGTGACCAGGGCGGCGGCGCACATCAGCGCCAGGAACGCGCCGATGAATCCGCCCTTGCGCGCCTTGAGGGTCTGGAAGGCGTAACGCAGCATCAGGCCCACGCTCCCAGGTGCGTCATCCGGTCCGCGACGCGCTCGGCGGTCGGGGCGTGCATACGGTCGGCCAGGCGGCCGTCGGCGAGGAACAGGACGGTGTCGGCGTACGAGGCGGCGATCGGGTCGTGGGTGACCATGACGACGGTCTGGCCGGTGTCGTCCACGCAGGACCGCAGCAGCGAGAGGATCTCCTTCGCCGTGACGGTGTCCAGGGCGCCGGTCGGCTCGTCGCCGAAGATGACGTCGGGGCGGGTGATCAGGGCGCGGGCGATGGCCACGCGCTGCTGCTGGCCGCCGGAGAGTTCGGCGGGGCGGTGGCCGGCCCGGCCGCCGAGGCCGACGCGGGTCAGGATCTCCTCCAGCCACCGCTTGTCCAGGCGCTCGCCGGCCAGCCGCAGGGGCAGCTCGACGTTCTGGCGCACGGACAGGGACGAGATCAGGTTGAACGCCTGGAAGACGAATCCGATGCGCTGGCGCCGCAGCTTGGTCAGCTGGGTCTCGTTCATCCCTCCGAGCTCGGTGTCACCGATCCAGGCGCGGCCGGAGGTCGGCTTGTCGAGGCCGGCGGCGCAGTGCAGGAAGGTCGACTTGCCGGAGCCGGACGGGCCCATGACCGCGGTGAACGAGCCGCGCTCGATGCCCACGGAAACGCCGTCGAGGGCCCGGACGCCACGGCCGTTCCTGCCGTAGACCTTGCTGACCTCGTCCAGCCGCAGGGCGTGGCTCCGGGTGACGGTGCCGCTGCGCGGCTCGGTGTTGGTCCTCTCGGTCATCATGCGTGACTGTCCTCTCCATCCATCGTCGCGGGGGCGGTGAGCACCTCCGCCGACAGCGCAAGTGCATCGCATCGAACCTCGCCGCCCGATCTATATCGGCCCTATGGGAAGGACCCGTAGGGGTGGATCAGGGCATGGGTTTCGGTCGATGACGCGGAGGATCGTCCGAAAGCAGACAGGTGCGGTGGCCCGGCCTGGGCTCCGGAGAGGTCCTTGAGCGCGGCTTGGTGGGCGGGGTCCGGCCGGGCCGGCAGCGGCGGCCTGTCACGGACGCCCTCGCTCAGCGCGTCGGGATCGACTGCGGCGCCCGCCGGTGGCGGCCATCGGCCGGACCGGCGGGCGCCGTGGTGGTGGTCGGCCGCGTTCGGTGTCAGGTGCGGCGTCTGACCCGGCGCAGGATCAGCGTGGCCGCCACCGCCGCGGCGCTCGTCATATAGGCGGCGACGACCCAGGGGGCCGGGGAGCGGCCCGCCGTGAGGCCGTGGGCCATGGCGGCGGCCCAGGCGGCGTAGGAGGCTCCGTGGAGGATGCGGAACGGGCGGATCCAGCGGCGTCGCGCGAAGACGCCGCGCCAGACGCCGGTGGCGAGGGCGAGCAGGAAGAGGTGGCAGGCGAGGGTGCCCAGGCCGACCAGGGCGTCGCCGCTGCCCCAGCCGAGCGCGGCGGCCGCGGCGTCCACCCGGCCGCCCGCCACCTTCACGCCGATGTGGGTCAGCAGCGCGCCGACGCCCACCACGCCGACCGCCCGGTGCAGGCGCTGCGCGTGCGAGCGGACCGGCGGCGGCAGCAGTCCGCGCAGGGCGGAGGCCAGGCCGAGCATGACGGCGGCGGACAGGGCGACCAGGGCGACGACGCCGGCCATCCGGTCCAGGAAGTCGCGCAGGGCGCCCGCGGCGAGCACGCCGGTCAGCAGGGCGGCACCGGCCGCGGCCAGTCCGCCGCCGATCAGAGCGGCGCCGGGGGACGGGGTGTGCGGGGGGCCCTTGCGGATGGGCGGCGGTTCGGGGGGCGGGGTCAGGACCGGGCTGCCGGTGCCGATGGTGTGGGTCATCGTTCCTCCCTCGCGGGGATGCCGACCGGGACGGTTCCCGGCCTCCGCCGGGGAGGGCCGGGGGCCGGGAACCGTGGTGCCCCGGGAGCCGGGGGACGCTCCCCGGGGCGGGCCGTACCGACGGGGCCGGTACGGGGGTCAGGCGGGCGGATGGACGTGGACGGGGCCCAGCAGGCCGGCGGACGGGCGGGACAGGGAGGCCGACCAGGGGCCCGGCAGGTGCAGGTCCTCGACGTGCCAGGTCGTGGTGCGCTCGCGGTGCACGTGGCGCACGGTCAGCGGGCCGTCCGCGGAGGGGTCGACCTCCAGGGTGTTCAGCGGCATGCCCATCAGGCCCAGGCCGACCGCCTTGACGACCGCCTCCTTCCGGGTCCAGGCCCGGTGGAAGGTTCTGGTGCGCTCCGGGCCCTCCGCGAAGGACAGGAGCTGTTCGCGTTCGTCCGGCGTCAGGACGAGCTCCGCCAGTGCCGCGGACTCCACCGTGCGGTACGCCTCCACGTCGACGCCCACCCAGTCGCCCGCCCTGACCGCCAGCACACCGCAGCCGGTGGTGCGGGACAGGCTGACCGCGAGCGGGACGGGCGGCCGGACGACCGCGGGCGGGCCGTGTTCGGCGTCACCGCAGCCGGGGCAGATGCGCCGGCCGAAGCGGACGGACTGCGGGGCCACGCCCAGCAGTTGTGCCACGGCCCGGCGTGCGCCGGCCCGGGTGGTCGTGAAGGCCGCCGCGTCCCGCGCCGCGTGGAAGCGGCGGGCACGGGCCCGTTCCGCCTCGTCCAGCAGCGCGAAGTCGACGGGGTCCACGGCCTCGTTCAGCGGCCACCACCACACGTGTGCCGCGCCGTTCTCCCCCAGCCGGGCCACCACCGTGCGTGCCGTCTCCGGCACGTACACGTCGCTGATGTCCGCCGCGTGATCGATGTGTGCTGCGGCCGGGGCCGATAGTGATGCCATCTCTCCTCCTCTCTTCTCGTCACGGCCGGTCTCAGGCCAGTCCGTTGAGGCGCAGGAGGAGTTCCTTCACCTCGGTGGCGTGGTAGCGGTCCCGTTCCTGGGCCGGGTCGGAGCACAGCAGCAGCGGCCCGTCCCGGTCGTCGGAGGGCAGCCGTCCGTGGCTGCCCCTGACCAGGCCGGGATCGAGCGGCACCACGGTCAGCGGTGCGCGCATCCCGGCCTTCTTCCGCAGCACGGTCAGTGCCGCCTTCGCCTTCACCGCCGGGATCGACGGGTCGAAGAAGAGCTCGGCGGGGTCGTAGCCCGGCTTGCGGTGGATGTCGACGCCGCGCGCGAAGTCGGGTGCGCGGGCGTCGTCGAGCCAGTAGTAATAGGTGAACCAGGCGTCCGGTTCCGAGACCACCACCAGCTCACCGGAGTTGGGGTGGTCGATGCCGTGGTCGGCCTGCTGGGCGCGGTCCCAGATCTCGTCGACACCGTCCAGCGCCTTCAGCACGTCCCGCACCCTCGGGACGTCGGTGGAGTCGGCCACGTAGACGTGGGCGGCCTGGTGGTCGGCGACGGCGAACGCCCGCGAGGTGTGCGGGTCGAGGTACTCCATGCCCCGCTGGGTGGACACCGAGAGCAGTCCCTCGCGGCGCAGGGCGCGGTTGATGTCGACGGGCCGGCTCACCGGGCTGATGCCGTACTCGCTCAGCGCGACCACCGTCGTGCCGCGCTCCCGCAGGTCGGTGAGGAGCGGGGCGAGGGCCGCGTCGGTCTCCCGGGCGGCGCGGACGGCCTGCGGGCTGTCGGGGCCGTACCGCTGGAGGTCGTAGTCGAGGTGCGGGACGTAGACGAAGGTGAGGTCGGGGCGGCGGCGGTCGACGACGTAGCGGGCGGCGCCCGCGATCCAGCGGGTGGAGGCGATCGACGCGGTCGGGCCCCAGTACTGGAAGAGCGGGAAGTCGCCCTGCGCGACGGTGAGTTCGTCGCGCAGAGAGGCGGGGACGGTGTAGCAGTCCGGGGACTTGCGGCCGTCGTGGTGGTAGACGGGGCGGGGGGTGAGGACGGTGTCGACGTCGGCGCCCATCGCCCACCACCAGCACAGGTAGGCGGTGGAGTGCTCCGGGTCGCGGCGGCGGGCCGCCTGCCACACCTTCTCGCCGTGCACCAGCCCGTTGTGCTGGCGCCACATCATGACCTCGCCCTGGTCGCGGTGGTACCAGCCGTTGGCCACCGCCCCGTGCTCGCGCGGCAGCGACCCCGTGGTCAGGGTGGCCTGCACGGTCGCGGTGACGGCCGGGAAGACCGTGTCCAGGCGGGCGGTGAAGCCCTGTTCGCCGATCGCGCGGAGATGGGGCATCTCGTCGAGCAGCCGCCGGGTCAGGCCGACCGTGCACAGGACGGCGACCTGCCGGCCCGTCCCGTCGCCGGTCACGACGTCACCTGCGTGAGACCCAGGGCCGTCAACTCGTCGCGCATCCAGGTCATTTCCGCGGCCAGGCCGGCCACGAGGGCGTCGTCGTGGTGGCCGGGCAGCACGGACCAGGTGTAGGTCTCCACCTCGACGTGGTCGGTGACCGCCCGCTCCCCCGCGAACAGCGTCCGCAGGGTCGCGCGCAGCACCTCGCGGGTGCCGGCCAGCGGCGGCGGTGGCTCCTGGTGCAGCGGCACGTGGTAGTGGATGCGCCAGGGCGCCCGGCCCGGCAGCGCGCCGGCGAGCGCGCCCCCGAGGTCGTCGCAGGCCAGCAGTGTCCCGCCGGGGCCCGCCTCCCTGGTCTGGTGCAGGAACCGCCGCTCCGCGAAGGGTGCGAGCACCTCGCGTACGGAGTCCTGGGCGGGGTCGGGGACCTCCAGCGCGGTGGACGCCTGGAGTTTGACCACCGGGACGCCCGCCTCGCGCAGCCGGGCCAGCGCGGCGGCCGGTTCCTCGTGGGCGACGGCGAGGTGACAGGCGTCGAGGCAGACGCCGATCCACTGCGGGTCGGTACCGGCCAGCACGTCGACGGCCTGCTCGGTGGTCTCCGCCACGCAGCCGGGCTCCGGTTCGATGCCGACCCGTATGGTCTTGCCGGTGTCGGCGGCGATCTGCTTGAGCCCCTCCGCGAGCGCGTCCAGCTGCCGGGCCGCTGTGGTGCGCTGCGCCGAGGTCCACACGGTGCGCCAGGCCAGCGGCAGGGTGGAGATGGAGCCGCGTGACGTGCCCTCGGGCAGCAGTCCGGCGAGCACCCGGGCCAGGTTCAGCGTGTACTCCAGACGGGCCGGTTCCGACCAGTCCGGGTAGTACACGGCCCGTTTGACGACGGGAGCGTGGAAGCCCCGGTAGGGAAAGCCGTTGAGGGTGACCGTCTCCAGGCCGCGGGTGCTCAGCTCGCGGCGCAGCCGGGCCACGCCGGCCGGGTCGGCGGCCAGCGCGCCGGCCGTCTCGGCGGGCAGCCACAGGCCGATGCCGATCAGCCGGGCGCCGGCGGCGACGCGCACCGGTTCGGCGTACGCGGCGAGCTGGCCGACGATGCCGTCGAGGGTCTCGGCGGGGTGCACGTTGGTGCAGTACGCCAGGTGGACGGTGCTGCCGTCGGGGTGTCGAAAGCGCATGAGGGGACCTCAGCTCCCACCGCGGGCGATGGAGTTGCCCGCGAACAGGCCGGCGGCCTGGGTCTCGTTGTATCCGTCGAGGTCGAGGCGGCCCGACTGCCCGTAGAAGCTGACGGGGTTGCGCCACAGGACCCGGTCCACGTCGTCCTCGTCGAAGCCGGCGGCGAGCATCGCCTCGGCGGTGGCGCGGGTCAGCAGCGGGTCGCTGTGGCCCCAGTCGGCAGCCGAGTTGACGAGCACGCGCTCGGTGCCGAACCGTTTCAGGACGGCGACCATGCGCTCGGCGGTCATCTTGGTGTCGGGGTAGATGGAGAAGCCCATCCAGCAGCCGCTGTCGGCGACCTCGCCGACGGTGAGCTCGTTGAGGTGGTCCAGGACGACCAGGGCCGGGTCGATGCCGGAGGCGCGGATCACGTCCAGGGAACGCCCGGTACCGCCCGCCTTGTCGCGGTGCGGGGTGTGCACCAGGGCGGGAAGACCGTGCTCCGCGGCGAGTTCCAGCTGCCGGGCGAAGGCGAATTCCTCGGCGTCGGTGACGGTGTCGTAGCCGATTTCGCCCACCGCGACCACACCGTCCTTGGCCAGGTAGCGCGGCAGCAGGTCCAGGACCGGCAGGCAGCGCGGGTCGTTGGCCTCCTTGGGGTTCAGGCCGATCGTGCAGTAGTGGCGGATGCCGAACTGGGCGGCCCGGTAGGGCTCCCAGCCCAGCAGGGAGTCGAAGTAGTCGGTGAAGCTCGCCGGGTGGGTGCGGGGCTGGCCGAGCCAGAACGCCGGCTCCACCAGGGCCCGGACGCCCGCGGCGTGCATCGCCTTGTAGTCGTCCGTCGTACGGGACGTCATGTGGATGTGGGGATCGAAGATGCGCATGGCCGTGGCTTCCGCTCGGGGTGGGTGGGGTCAGGCGTCGTACGGGGCGCGGTCCGCGGTGACGTCCGCGGCTTCCTGCGTGGCGACGAGCCACAGGTCGGCCGGTACGGTACGGCCCGCGGCCCGCCGTTCCTCGGCGAATCCCTGTGCCATGCGGGCGAGTTCGGCGTCACGGCGTTCGTGCAGCCCTGCGACCCGGTGCAGCGGGATGCCGGTGAACAGGCACTTCAGTACGGCCTGGCGCCAGCGGTACTGGTCCAGGTGGGCGCGCGCGTACGGGCCGAGCGCGGCCGAGATCAGCCGGGTGTCGTTGGTGCGCAGTGCGTCGTCGGTGAGCGTCAGGCCGGCGGCGCCGATGCGCAGGAAGGGCAGGGCGCGCAGGACGCCCCGGCGCTCGGCGGCGTCGCCGCCGTGGTAGCGGGCCGCGGCCTCCGCGGCCAGGTCGCCGTCCTGCGCGGGGAGCCGCAGCAGCAGGACGGTACGGATGCCGTCCTCCACGCTCCAGCCGGCCCAGCCGGGCAGCGGGCCGCGGCCGTAGTACCGGCCGGCGGCGGGGAAGCGGGTGTCCAGGGCGGCGGCGCCCTGTTCGGCGACGGCGGCGGTGTCCCGGGCGAAACGGTTCCGCTGGTCCGCGGAGAGGACGGAGAGGAGGGACTCCCTCAGCGTGCGCACGGTCAGGGCGTCGTGGACGGCCCCGGGCGCCTGCGTCAGTGTGGGTGCGGTCATGTCGGTGTGACCTCCTTCGAGAGGTGTGCGGGCGCACGCGGGGTGCGGGGCGCGGGTACGGCGGTACGGGCCGCCGCGGCGCGCAGGAACTCGATGCTGTGGCGGGCCGTCGCGGTCGCGGCGTGGCTGTGCCGGGGCAGCTCCACGGAGACCAGGCCGCGGTAGCGGGCCGCGCGCAGCGCGTCGAGGACCGGCGGGAAGTCGATCTCCCCCGCGCCGAACGGCAGGTGCTCGTGCACGCCCCGCCGCATGTCCTCGATCTGCACATGGGCCAGCGAGTCGGCGGCCAGCTCGACGCACCGAGGCTCCGGGTACGGTTCCAGGCACCGGCAGTGCCCGATGTCCAGGGTCAGCCCGAGCCGGTCCGGTGCGCCCAGCGCCCGCCACAGCCTGCGGTACCCGGCCAGGTCGGCGACGAGCATGCCCGGCTCCGGCTCGAACGCGAGCCGGACCCCGGCCCGCTCGGCGTCGGTGAGGGCCGTCGCGCAGCCCTCCTCCAGCCGCCGCCACGCCTCCTCGCGGGTGGTGCCGGGGTCGGGTGTGCCGCTCCAGAAGTGCACGGCCTCGGCGCCCAGTTCGGCCCCGATGACGATCGCGCGCCGCAGCAGCTCCTGCCGGGCGGCCCGTCCTTCGGGCTCGGCGCTCAGCAGCGTCGGGCGGTGCTTGCGCATCGGGTCGAGCAGATAGCGCGCCCCGGTCTCCACGACCACGGCCAGCCCGGCCCGCCCGATCGCCCGCCCCGCGTCCCGGACACGGGCCGCCAGGCCGGGCGCGTACGGATCGAGGTGCTGGTGGTCGAGGGTGAGCGACACCCCGTCGTACCCGAGGCCGGCGAGGACCGCGAGGGCGTCGGTGAGCCGGTGGTCGGCGAAGCCGTTGGTGCCGTAGGCGAAGCGGAGGCGCTCCGCTGGTGCGGGGTGTGCCTCCTCCTGGGGGACGGTTCGGGTCGCTGCCGGGCCGGCGCCGGTGACAGCCGGGTGCGTGCCGGGCCGGGGGCCCTGGTGGACTGTCATGTCGGGGACACCTTCCTGGCGAGGCGGGCTGTCTGCGGGAGGACCGCGGCGAGCAGGGCGGCGAGCCCGGGAGAACCGGTGCGGGAGACGAGGGCGGCCTGGAGGGGCAGCAGCGCGTGGATGCCGGCGCCGACCGCGGCCCGGGTCCGCGCGGCGTCCGGGTCGCGCAGGGCGGCCCACTGGGCGCGGGCACAGGTGACCGCGTAGACGGCGGCGGTCAGGACGGTCACGGCGATGGACCGGCCGGGCGGCCGTGGCGCGTCGCCGCCGACGCCGGGAGCCGACCGCGCGGTGGAACCGGCGAGGTGGCGCAGCACGGCGGACAGGGCGGCCGGGGGGCCGTCCGGCGCGACGCCGACGAGGTGCCGCGGCACGGCGGACAGAGAGGCCGGTGGGCCGTCCGGCACCTGCCTCGTCGCGGCGGACGCCGGGTCAGGACGCCCCCGCCCGCAGGCGTATGAGGTGCCGGCCGTCGCCGCCAGGGTCACCGCCGCCGTCACCGCCAGGGACAGCAGGGGCTCGCGGCCCGCCGTGCCGTTCACCTCGTGGCGGCTGAGGCGGGTCAGCGCCCAGGTGTGGGCGCCGACCGTGGCCGCGGCGTGCAGCGCGGGACCGGCCGGTGAGGGGCCGGTGCCGTGCAGCACGTCGAGGGCACGGGCCGCCGCCATCGCGACGGGTCCCAGCGGGGTGTGCTTCAGGCCCAGGTCGTACGCCCACACGGTGGCCGCGAGCGGCAGGGTGCGCCGCAGCAGGACGCGGCGGCCGCCGGCGAGCGCGCCCAGGGCGAGGCCGGTGGCGGTGAGCCCGCCGGCGATGCCCAGGGCGGCCCCGGCGCTGATCCGCCCGGACGGCACCGGGCGTTCGGGGCGTTCGCGGGCGTCCTCCTCGCGGTCGGCCCAGTCGTTGAGAGCCATGCCGGCCCAGTACAGGCTGACGGAGGAGGCGGCGAGGAGCAGGGTCCGCCCGCCCGCCGGGCGTCCGGCGCCGAGCGCGCCGGCCAGTACGTCGCCGGGGACGGTGAGCGCGGCGGGTGCCCGTACCAGCTCGGCGACCGCGGTGGCGTGCTGCCGGACCGCGACGGAACGGGGCCGGTACCCGGTGTCGTACCGGGGGCGGGGGGAAACGGAGGGGGTGGTCTCGGTCCCCCGCGCCGTCCGGAACGCCGTCGACGCCGCCCGGGCGGCCGCGCGGCACGCCGTGAGGGTGTCGCGGGCGCCGCGGGTCAGTTCACGCAGGGTACGGCGGCGGGGGCCCGGCCGCGGGGGTGCCGGGGTGCCGGAGCCGCCGGCGGCGGGCGGCGCAGCGGTCGCGGTGGTCATCGCGCCACCTCGGACCGGCGCGCGGGCTCGGCTGAGGTGGCCGCCCACGCGGTCAGGGCTCCGTACTGCAGGGTCAGGTTGTGCTCCGCGGAGGCCGCCGGGTCCTTGAAGAAGAAGCCGAGCGCGGGCAGCGCCCCGCTCTCCCCGCGGCGGCGGGCCAGCGCGACGAGCCGGACCAGGTCGAGGACGAGCGGCGCGGCGAGCGCCGAGTCGCAGCCCTGCCAGGTGAACTGGAGGGTCATGCGCACGCCGAGGAACCCCTCGAAGGTGATGTGGTCCCAGGCGGTCTTCCACTCCCCCAGCTCCGGCACGTTGTCGATGTGCACGACGCCTTCGACGGCGTGTCCGACGGTCTCCTCCAGGGCGCGCTGCTTGGACTCGGTCTTGCTGCGCGCGGCGGCCGGGTCGGCGAGGGTGGCGCCGTCACCGCCGCCGAGCAGGTTGGTTCCGGACCAGGAGCGCAGCCGCAGCGCGCGCTGCGTGAACATCGGCGCCAGGGCGCTCTTGACGAGCGTCTCGCCGGTCTTGCCGTCGCGGCCCGCGTGCGGCACCCCGCGCAGCCGGGCGAGTTCCTCCAGGGCGGGCAGCGCGGCACCGGCGGAGGGGGTGAAGTTCACGTAGGCGCAGCCGGCGTGGAAGGCGGCGTAGGCGTACAGCGCGCTCGGCGGCAGCAGGTCCGTGCTCGCGGCGAGGGCCTTGTCGAGGTCGGCGAGGTCGAGGAAGGCGGGGTCGGGCTCGGGCAGCGGCTCGGTGGAGGAGACGTTGACGACGACGACCTGCTCCAGGCCGTGCCGTGTGCGGAAGTCGTCGATGTCGGCCGCGAGGCGGCGCGCGGTGGTGTACTGGGGCTCGTCGGGCAGCGGCGAGCCGTCGCGGATCGCGGCGTCGGCGGCCTCCAGGGCCGGGCGCACCGCGGCCACGAGGGGGGCGGGCAGGACGCCCGCGTGGGCCAGTTCGCCCGCCCTCACCGTCAGCGGCACGTCGACGACGTCGTGGCCGCCGAAGACGAGGTCGGCGAGGTCCGGCAGACCGGCGCCGGCGAAGTCGGGGGACTCGGTGACGCATCCGGTGGCGGAGGCGAGGCCCGCTGCGATGGCGGCCACGCCCGCGACGGCGGTGGTCGCGACCGAGCCTCGGGCGCCGACCAGCCAGACGCCGATACGGGGAGAGGATCCGAGGGAGCGGGCAGTGTCCTGCATGGTGAGCGTGCCTCCTGCGCTGGGACGGGCCTGAGCTGGGTCGAGACGGGCGGAGCCGGGTCGGGACGGGGCCGAGCCGGGTTGCGGCGGGGCTGAGCTTGGTCGCGGCGGGGGCCGGTGGGGGCGCCGCGGGGGGCGCCCCTGCCCGGTTGTGTCCGTGCCTGCCGCCGCTTGCCGCTACTTGCCGAGGTCGGCCGGGAAGGGAAAGACGTCGAAGGCCTTGTCCAGCTCGGCGCGGTCGCGGCACATCCACTTGGCGGTGACGCGGCGGACGGTGCGCCCCGGCAGGTGCGGATTGTCGTTGCGGTCCGTGATCGGCTGGGCCAGCGACTGCAGTTCCCAGGCCACGCCGACGAGCCGGTTGATGTGGGTCCAGTAGTGCGGCTTGATGCCGAGGAGCGCGAAGCCGGCCAGGAAGGGGTGCCAGCGGTGGTAGGCGTGGGTCGGCGACGGCGGCGTGTAGTTCATCATGTGGACCTTCTGGCCGTCCGGGCGGCGCGGGTCGAACAGCGTGCCCTGGCCGTACTCCTGGAAGGCGAAGAGCAGTCCACGCGGGTCGCGGCCGTAGAACTGGTCGTAGACCTTGATCTGCTCGCGCGAGATGACCTCGAAGGCGGCCTTGTTCGGCCTGATCAGCTCCATGTAGCTGCGCGGGTAGCGGCCGCTCTTGCGGGTCTCGACCCAGGCGTCGTAGGTCTTGGTGAAGCCGCCGAACGGCGCGACGATGGCGTAGACCGCGTCCTTCATCTCCTGGGACGGGGTGTAGTACGACATCTCGTCGTACTGGTACCAGAACTCGTTCGCCCAGCGGTCGCCGACCATGCCCGGGACCTCCGACAGGGAGGGGTGGCGGGGGTGGCGGCCGTGGGCCTCGGCGGGCGTGGCGCCGATGAGCGACGCCGTGGCGGCTGCTCCGGCGACGCCGAGGGCGGCCCGCAACGCACTCCTGCGGTCCAGGGTGTTGAGCGTCATGCGCGTTCTCCTTACACGGGGGCGGAAGAGGCGGAATCACGGGTGTGTCGGGCGGGGCTGCGGGCCGGTGGCCCAATTGCTTGCGTGCTATGACTCTCGCGTATGGCCCTATCGGCGACCTATACCGGAAACTGGCAGGTCAGAGCCGGTTTCCGGGGGGTCTCAAGGACGCTTGCGGGAGGTGTCCCCGGGGGCGCCGGCGGGGGTGTCCCCCGGCTCGGGGAACGGCGCCGCGCGCAGGCCGGGCGAGGCCAGCGCCACCAGCGCCGTGAGCGCCATGACGGCACTGAGGACGAGGGCGGTGCGCAGGGCGTCCATGGACTCCAGGAGGAAGCCGGCGGCGACCGGCCCGGCCGCCATGGCGCCCGAACCCACCAGGTTGGCCAGGGAGTTGGCCCGACCGCGCAGCTGGTCGGGCGCGGCCCTGACGAGGAGCACCCCGCCGGCGACGTTGAAGACACCGCCGACGTAGCCGCTCGCCGCGAACAGGGCGCCGAGCAGCACGGGGGTGTCCAGGGCGACGGCCACCGGGACCATGAAGGCGGTCCAGGCGAGCAGTCCGCCCAGGACCAGGGTGCGCAGCGGGAACCGGGTGTTCCACCAGCCGCCGGTGATCGCGCCGACGAGTCCGCCGGCGCCGCTGAGCGAGAGCACCAGGCCGACTTCGAAGGGAGTGCCGTGCCGGTCCTGGATGCCCGCCATCACGGCCAGGTTGAGGCCCTGGAAGAGGATGTTGGTGACCGCGACGGCGGTCATCACGGCCCGCAGGAAGGGCTGGCGCCACATCCACACCAGGCCCTCGCGGATCTCGGTGCCGAGCCGGGCCGGCGGTCCGGTGCGCTGCTGCTGGAGTTTGCCCCGCACCCCGAACAGGCAGATGACGGAGGCCAGTTGGCTGACGGCGGCGGCTGCGTAGGGCAGCGAGGCGCCGAGCGCGACGAGTCCGCTGCCGAGCGGCTGTCCGGCGATGGCGGCGCCGCGGGTGCGGGCCTCGTTGCCGGTGAGCGCGGCGGGCAGCTGTTCGCGCGGCACGACGGCCGGCACGGCGGCCCGTTCGGCGAGCTGGTGGAGGACGCCGAGGGCTCCCTCGGCGAACGCGGCGACCAGCAGCGCCCACAGCCAGGTGCGTCCGCTGAGCAGCAGCGCTGTCACCACGGCCGCGATCAGTGCCTGGCCGAGCCCGGCGCCGATCATGATGCGCCGCCGGTCGTAGCGGTCGACGAGCACCCCGCCCGGCAGCTGCATCAGCAGCATCGGCAGCAGCAGCGCGGTGCCGACCAGTCCGGCGTCCCCCGGCGATCCGGTGGCCCACAGCACGGTCAGCGGATACGCCACGGCGGTCGCCCGCCCGGCCAGCAGCGACAGTCCGGCGCCGCCCCACAGCAGGGTGAAGTCCCGGTTGCGGCGCAGCGGCGGGTGGGGCGCGGACTCGGCGGGCGCCGGATCCGGTGCGGTGGCCTGTGCCGGCCCGGACGCCTCGGTGACCGTACCCACCCCGCTCCCGCTCGGCTCGCGGGTCTCCTGCGTCATCAGCCACGGCACTTCCGAGGGGTCCGTGGCCGGACGACCCGTGGTGCCGCTCATCGGGCGACGGCGTGTTCGGGCACCCGGGCCGTCAGCGGGGCGCATGCGTGCTCCAGGACCGCCATGGCGCTGTGCATCTTGTTGGTGGCCTGCGCGAAGGCGATGCTCGCCGGGCCGTCCAGGACGTCCGCCGTGACCTCCTCGCCGCGATGGGCCGGAAGGTCGTGCATGAAGACGGCGCGGGGCGAGTCGTCCCACAGCCACCGGCCGACCTGGAACGGCGCGAAGATCTCCCGCCAGTTGGCGTCCGGCTTGCTGGTGCCGGTGGTCTGCCAGCGGGTGGTGTAGATGACGTCGTACGCCCCCGCGAGGGCGGCCATGTCGTGCCGTTCGGTGATCCGGGCGCCGCTGCGGGCGGCGTGGGCCGCGGCCCGGGAGGCGACGGACGAGGTGAGCCCGTAGCCGGGCGGGGTGCGCAGGTCGAGGTGGACACCGGGGTAGCGGCCGAGGGCCAGGGCGAGGGCCGCCGCGGTGTTGTTGCCCTCGCCGGCGTAGAGGACGCGCAGGCCCTCGATGCGGCCGAAGTGCCGCACGAGGGTGGTCAGGTCGGTCAGCGCCTGGGTGGGGTGCTCCTCGGAGGTCATGGCGTTGACGACGGCCATCCGGTGCTGGCTCGCCCAGCCGCGCAGTTCCTTCTCCGGCCCCGCGGTGCGGGCCACCAGCACGTCGAGCATGCCGGACAGCACCCGGCCGGTGTCCTCGGTGGTCTCACCGGTGTTGAGCTGGAGGTCGCCGGGCCCGTAGGAGATCAGGGAGGCGCCCAGGCGCAGCGCGCCGGAGGAGAAGGCGGTCCGGGTGCGGGTGGAGGTCTTGGCGAAGTAGACGCCGGTGACCAGGCCGTCCAGCGGGCGGACCGGGCCGGCGAGGCCGGCGGAGAACGCGGCGCCGCGGGCGACGACGCGGTGCAGTTCGTGGTCGGTGAGGTCGTCGACGGAGATGAGGTGGCGCGCGCGGCGCACGTCCCGGGGGACTTCCATGGTTCAGCCTTTCCTAGCTGGTTGCGGAGTGGTCCAGGGCGGCGGCGAGCCGCGCGACGGTGTGGTGGCGCAGGGCCGTGGTCAGGTCGAGGGCGAGGCCCGCGCGGCGGGCGGCGACCAGCAGCGGCGGCACGAGCAGCGAGTCGCCGCCCAGTTCGCGGAAGTCGTCGTCGACGCCGACCCGTTCGAGGCCGAGCACCTCGGCCCAGACCGCGGCGAGCCGCCGTTCGGTGGCGGTGCGCGGTGCCGTGTACGGTGCCGCGCCCGCGCCGGTCGCCTCGCGGGCCACGACGGCGGCCCGGTCGCGTTTGCCGTGCGGGGTGAGCGGCAGGGCGGTGACCACTTCGACGGTGGCCGGGACGAGCGCGGGGGGCAGGAGGGTGTGCAGCCGGTCCCGCAGCGCGGCGACCTCGACGGTGCGGTCCTCGGCGGGCACCACCCAGGCGGCGAGCCGCTTCCCGCCGTCGGCGGCCGGGACCGCTGTGACCAGCGCTTCCCGTACGGCCGGATCGGCGGTGAGGGCGGCCTCGGCCTCGCCGGGCTCCACCCGGTGGCCGCGGATCTTGACCTGGCTGTCGGTGCGGCCCGCGAACTCCAGGTGCCCGCCCGGCAGTCGCCGGGCCAGGTCCCCGGTGCGGTAGAGACGGCTGCCGGGCAGTCCGTACGGGTCGGGCAGGAAGGCGAGCGCGGTCAGGTCGGGGCGGCCGCCGTAGCCGCGGGCGAGTCCGTCGCCGCCGAGGAACACCTCGCCGGTGACGCCGTCGGGCACGGGCCGCAGCTCCGCGTCGAGGACGCGGACCAGGACGCCGGGCAGTGCGGCGCCGAGCGGGACCAGGGCCCGAGCGGACCGGGTGCGCACGGGGCCGTAGGTGGCGGCGACGGTGGCCTCGGTGGGCCCGTACTCGGCGCCGAGGGCCATGCCCCCGCCGCCGGCGCGGATCCGGGCCGCGACCCGTTCGGCCTGCGCGGTGGGGTAGGCGTCCCCGGCGCAGACCGCGAGCCCGGCCAGCCCGGCCAGTTCCCGGTCGGTCAACTGGTGTTCCAGCAGCGCCAGATGGCCCGGTGTCAGGCCGACGAAGGCGTAGGGCGCGCCATGCAGCAGCAGCGGCCCGAACTCGGCCGTGCCGTACCGCTGCGGCAGCACCCGTACCGGCTGCCCGGTCATCAGGGGCGCGTACAGCGCGGGCATCCCGAGGTCGAAGCCGGCCGGGGTGAACCAGGGTGCCCCGCCGGGGCCGGCCTCGGTGTACTGGCGTACGGCCCAGTCGAGGTAGTGCGCGAGGGCCCGGTGGGAGACCTCGACGGCCTTGGGGGTGCCGGTGGAGCCGGAGGTGTGCAGGACGTAGGCGAGCCGGTCCGGGTCGTGCCGCAGGCCGAGCGGCGAGCCGTCGCCCTCGTGGGCGGCGTCCTCGGCGATCAGCACCTCCGCGAGGGGCAGCCGGAAGAGGTACGAGCGCTGGGTGACGGCGATCCGCGGCGCGGTCCCGGCGAGCCGGGCGTCCGGCGCGCCCGGGTCGAGGGGCACCTGCACGGCGCCCGCCTTCCACACGCCGAGCAGGGCGGCGACCAGGTCCGGGCCGCGGTCGAGCAGCACCGCCACCCGGGTCTCGGCGCCGGCGCCGAGGGCGCGCAGCCGGCGGGCGATCCGGTTGGCGCGGGCGTCGAGCTCGCCGTAGGAGAGGCGGAAGTCCTCTCCGTGCAGGGCGGTGGCCGCCGGGGTGCGGGCGGCCCGCTCCTCGAAGGCGCCGAGGACGTCGGCCGGGGTCTCGGGATGGGGCAGGGCGGGCGCCTTGAGGCGGGCGCTTTCGTACCGGTCGGGGAAGGCGCCGGTGCTGTCGCCGTCGGCGCCCGCGCGGGCCATCTCGGTGAGCACCGCGCGGTACAGCGCGGCCAGCCGGTCGGCGGCGGGCCGGGAGAGCGTGCGGGTGCGCGAGGCGAGGGAGAGGTGGCCGCGGACGGGGGTGCCGACGACGAGGGGGAACTCGTTGGGGCTGTCGTCGCGGCTGGCCATGATGTCGATCAGCTCGGTGTCGACCTGGTGGAAGTCCAGGTAGTGGAAGAGCACGTCGATCAGGTGGGCCTCGCCGCCGGGCACGCGCATCGCGGGCATCGGGAAGCGGCGGTGCGGCCACAGCGCGACCTCGTGCGCGAAGACCTGCCGGGCCAGTTCGCCCCAGGTGCGGGCGGTCCGCTCGTAGGGGAAGGGCACCGAGTTGAGGTACATGCCGGAGACGGTCTCGGCGCCGGCCTCCTCGGGCCGGGCGTCGGCGACCATGCCGCCGCGGAAGGCGGCGGAGCGGGTCAGCAGCGACAGCACCTTGCTGTGCGCGGCGTGCAGCACGCTCTTGTACGGCACCTCGGCGGCGGTCGCCAGGGCGCGCAGGCCCGGTTCCAGGTCGGTCAGCGGCAGGTCGATGCGGTAGCGCTCGTCGGGTCCCGCGGGGTCGCCCGCCCAGCCGGGCGGCACGGTGAACTTGTCGTGTCCTTCGACGATCCCGCGCCAGAACTCCTGGTCGGCCGGGTCGTCGAGGGCGCGCAGCTCACCGGCGATGAAGTCGGCGTAGCGGACGGCGGGCGCGGGCGGCGCGGGGGCGGGCTCGCCGCCGGTGCGCAGGGCGCGGTAGGCGCGGAGCATCTCCATCAGCTGGGAGTGGTAGCTCCAGCCCTCGATGACGGGGTGGCACTCGGTGATCGACAGCCACCAGCTCTCGTCGTCGAGGAGGTGCACGGCCATCCGCATCAGCGGCGCCCGGGTCAGGTCGAACAGCTCGGCCCGGTCCCGGTCGGCGAAGTCCCACAGCGCCTGCTGCCGGGCGTCCTCGGGGAGGTGGCGCAGGTCCTCGTGGACGACGGGCATGCGGGCGGCGGCGTGCACCAGCTGGAGCGGCTGAGAGTACCCGGTCAGGGCGAAGGAGGTGCGCATCACCTCGTGCCGCTCGGCGATCAGGTCGGCGGCCCGCTGGAACGCCGCCGGGTCGAAGGGGAGTTCGTCGCGGATCCGGAAGGAGGTGATGTTGTGGTAGCGGTTCTCGCCGCTGCCGCCGTGCATCTCGACGAGCATCCCCGCCTGGATGCGTGAGACGGGGTAGGCGTCGGTGACGTCGGCGGGCAGTTCCGCCCGGTCGGCGGCGTCGATCAGAGCGAACCGGGCGACGGTCCGGGGCGCGTCGGCGGCCGGGGCGCCGGTGCGGGCGACGGCCGTTGCCAGGTGCTCGACGGTCCGGTGCTCGAAGACGTCCCGGACGCTGGTCTCCCAGCCGGCCGCGCGCAGCGCCCCGACCAGTGCGACCGCGCGCAGCGAGTCTCCGCCCAGGTCGAAGAAGTTGTCGCGCACCCCGACGGTGTCGAGGCCGAGTACATCCGCCCACACGGCGGCCATGGCCCGCTCGGCGTCGGTGCGGGCCTCGACGTGCGCGCCGACGGCCGTGGCGGCGCGGCCGGGGGCGGGCAGGGCGCGCCGGTCGAGTTTGCCGTTGCCGGTCAGCGGCAGCGCGTCCAGGGTCAGGTAGGCGGAGGGCAGCATGTACGGCGGCAGGGACGCCCCGAGGTGTGCGCGCAGGACGGCCGGGCCGAGCTCGTCGGCGCCGGTGCCGGGGGCCGGTACGACGTAGGCGACGAGCTGCTTGTCGCCCGGGGTGTCCTCGCGGACGATCGCGACGGCCTCGGTGACGGCCGGGTGCGCGGTGAGCGCGGTCTCGATCTCCCCCAACTCGATGCGGTAGCCGCGCAGTTTGACCTGGTGATCGACGCGGGCGAGGAAGTCGAGGTTGCCGTCGGGCAGCACCCGGGCCAGGTCGCCGGAGCGGTACAGGCGGCTGCCGGGCGGGCCGAAGGGGTCGGGCACGAAGCGCTCGGCGGTCAGGTCGGGGCGGCCGGCGTACCCGCGTGCCAGTCCGGTGCCGCCGATCCACACCTCGCCGGGGACGCCGGTGGGAAGCGGGCGCAGCCGGTCGTCCAGGACGTACATCGTGGTGTGCGGGACGGCCCGGCCGATGGGGACCAGCTCGGTGGCGACCGGTCCGTCCAGGAAGTAGGCGGAGTTGCCGACGGTGATCTCGGTGGGCCCGTACTCGGCGGCCAGCCGGGTGCCGCCCTCGCCCGCCGCCGTCGCCCATCGTTCGGCGAGCCGGGCGGTGAAGGAGTCACCGGCGGCGATGACGAGTCCGGCCAGCCCGCGCACCTGATCCGGTCCCAACTGTTCCACCAGCAGGTTGAGATGGCCGGGGGTGAGCTTGATGAAGGCGTACGGTCCGCCTGCCGCGAGCAGCGCGCCGAGGCCGGCGGTGTCGACGTCCTGCGGCAGCAGGTGCACCGGCTGCCCGGTCATCAGCGGCGTGTACAGGTCGGGCACGCCCAGGTCGAAGGCGATGGAGGAGAACAGCGGCGCTCCCCCGGTGCCCGCGCTCGCGTACGCCTGGACCGTCCAGCCCAGGTAGTTGGCGAGGCCGCGGTGGCTGATCAGGACGCCCTTGGGGCGCCCGGTGGAGCCGGAGGTGTAGATGACGTAGGCGAGCCGGTCCAGGTCGTGGGCGGCGGGCAGCTCGGCGTCGGCCGCCTCCAGCGCGGCCCGCTCGGCGGGGTCGTCGACGACGACCGTGCGCACGCCGGTCAGGCGGCCGGTGTACCGGCTCTCGGTGACGGCCAGGGCGGTCGCGGTCTCGGCCAGCATGTGGGCGACGCGGTCGTCCGGGTGGGCCGGGTCGACCGGGAGGTAGGCGGCGCCCGCCCGCCAGATGCCCAGCAGCGCGGCGATCAGGTCGGGGCCGCGGTCCAGGAGGACGGCGACGACGGCCTCGGGGCCGGCGCCCAGTGCGGTGAGGCGGCGGGCGAACCGGTCGGCCCGGGCGTCGAGTTCGGCGTAGGTGACGGTGCTGCCGGCGTGCCGCAGCGCGGGCGCGTCCGGGGTGGCCGCCATCTGCGCGGCGATCGTCTCGAAGACCGGGCGCAGGGCCCCGAGTTCGAGCGGGCGGTCGGTCCCCACGGGGGTGGCCGGGCCGTCGAGGAGCAGGGCGCGCTCGGCGGCGTCCAGGACGTCGAGGTCGGCGACCGGGGTGCCGGGGGCCCGGGCGATCGCCGCGAGCAGGGTCCGGTAGTGGCGGGTGATCCGCTCGGCGGTGGCCGCGTCGAAGAGCGCGGTGGCGTACTCCAGGCTGCCGTGCAGGGTGCCGTCGGGCCGTTCGGTCAGGTGCAGGGTGAGGTCGAAGCGGGAGACGCGGCTCTCGGCCGGTACGGGCGCGACGCTCACGCCGGGCAGCTCGGGGCCCTCGGGGCCGCCCTCGCCGGAGACGAGGTCGAACATGACCTGGAAGACGGGCGTGGTGGACAGGTCCCGCTCCGGCTCCACCTCGTCGGCGATCCGGTCGAAGGGGGTGCCCTGATGGTCGAAGGCGGCCAGCACGGCCGTGCGGCTGTCGGCGAGGAAGCGGCGGAAGGGCGTCCCGGGCCGCCAGGCGGCGCGCAGCGCCAGGGTGTTGTAGGCGTAGCCGGCCATCTGGCGCAGCTCGGGCCGGGTACGGCCGGAGGAGGCGGTGCCGACGCACACGTCGGTGGTGCCGGCGTAGCGGCCGAGCAGCAGTTGCCAGGCAGCGAGCAGGACCATGAAGGCGGTGGCGCCCTCGTCCCGGGCGAGTGCGCGCAGGCTCTGGGCGACCGGTGCGGGCACCTCGAAGCGCGTCATGGCGCCGCCGCCGTCGCGGACGGCGGGCCGGGGACGGTCGGTGGGCAGCCCGAGCGGGGCCAGTCCGGCCAGCCGCTCCCGCCACCAGGCCAGGTCGGCGGCAGCGGCCGGTGAGCCGTCCCGCCTCGTGAGCCACGCCGCGTAGTCGGCGTACTGGAGGGTCGGCTCGGGCAGCGCGCCCGCCGGGTCGTGGCCCTCGACGGCGGCCGTGTACAGGGCCGAGAGCTCGGACAGCAGCAGCGGTCGGGTCATCGCGTCGCAGGCGATGTGGTGCACCACCGCCACCAGCACGTGGTCGTCCGCGGCGAGCCGCAGCAGCCGTACGCGCAGCGGCTGCTCGGCCGCGAGGTCGATGGGCCGGGCGGCCTGTTCCTCCGCGAAGGCGACGGCGCGGCCGTCGGCATCAACCTCACCGTCCGCCTCGCCGCCCGGGACGACGGCGAAGTCCGCCGGGCCGGGCGGGTCGATCACCTGGCGGGGCTCGGTGCCGTCGAGGACGTACCGGGTGCGCAGGATCTCGTGGCGGGCGGCCAGCGTGTCGAAGGCGCGGCGCAGGGCACCGGTGTCGAGGGCGCCGCGCAGCCGGTACACCATCGGCAGCAGGTACTCGGGGCTGTCCGGGTCGAGCTGGTGCAGGAACCACAGGCTGCGTTGTCCGGCGGTCAGGACGAGGGGCTGCGAGCGGTCGGCGCGCGGGATCGCGGCGGGGACCGCGCGGCGGCCTCCGGCGCGGGCGGCCAGCCGGCGGCGCAGCAGGTCGGCCGCCAGCTCTTCCCGGTTCGGTGCGGTGGGTGCGGTCACGGCTGGTACTCCCGGTGGGCGAGGGCCAGTTCGGCCTCGGTGAGCGATTCGATCTCGGCGCGCACGGCCTCTTCCACGGCGGTGGCGAGGCCCCGCACGGTGGGCCGCTCGAAGACGGCGCTCAGCGGCAGCTCGACGTCGAACTCCTCCTGGACGCGGGCGATCACCCGGGCCGCGCGGACCGAGTTGCCGCCGATGCGGAAGAAGCCCTGGCGGGCCCCGACCGGCCGGGCGGCGCCGTCGCCGAACAGCACCTCGGACCAGATCGCGGCGAGGGCCTCCTCGACCGGTCCCTCGGGTGCGCTGTAGGGCTCGTCGGCGAGTGCGGCCGCCAGGTCGGGCACGGGCAGCGCGGCGGTGTCGACCTTGTTGTGCCGGGTCAGCGGCAGCCGGTCCAGGCCCACGAGCAGGGCGGGCAGCATGTAGTCGGGCAGCCGGCGGGCGCAGTGGTCGAGCAGTTCGCCGTCGGTGACCGGCCCCGCGTCCGAGGCGGGCGTCCAGTAGCCGACCAAAGCGGCCTCGGGCCCGGAGCCGTGCACGGTGACGTGGGCCTGCGCGACGGCCGGGTGCTCGACGAGGACGCCCTGCACCTCGCCGGTCTCCACCCGGCGACCGCGGATCTTGACCTGGCCGTCGGCGCGGCCCGCGAACTCCAGGGTGCCGTCGGGCCGCATCCGGGCCCGGTCGCCGGTGCGGTACAGCCGTGCCCCGGCGGGGCCGTAGGGGTCGGGCACGAAGGCGGCGGCGGTCGGGCCGGGACGGCCGTGGTAGCCGCGGGCGAGCCCGTCGCCGCCGACGCACAGTTCGCCGGTGACGCCGTACGGCACGGGCTGGAGACGCTCGTCGAGGACGTACGCCGTCACATGCGGGTAGGGGTGGCCGACGGGCACTCCGGTCACGGTGTCGTCGGCGTCCCAGCGGGTGGCGGCGATGGTGGTCTCGGTCAGCCCGTACTCGTTGATGAACCGCATCAGGCGGCGCGAGAGTTCGCGGGCCAGCGCGGGCGGGCAGGGTTCGCCGCCGGTCTGGCCGACGATCGGACGGCGGTCGAGCCCCGCGTCGAGCAGCAGCTGCCAGTGGGTCGGGGCCACCTGGAGGTGGCTGACCTCGTGTTCGTCGATCAGCCGCAGCTGGGCGGCGTGGTCGCGCTGCTCCTGTTCCCGGGCGAGCACCACCCGTCCCCCGGCCACCAGCGGCATGAACAGTTCGGTGCAGGAGATGTCGAAGGTGACCTGGGCCAGTGCCAGCCAGGCGTCGTCCGGGCCCTGGCCGAAGTCCAGATGGGCCTGGGAGGCGCGCAGCATGGTGAGCAGCGAACCGTGCTCGACGGCGACGCCCTTGGGCCGCCCGGTGGAGCCCGAGGTGTACATGAGGTAGGCGAGGCGGGAGGGGTCGTCGGCCGGCGCCGGAACGGGCTGCGCGGACGGCGCGCCCGTCGTGGTCTCGGTGACCGTGGACGCGTCCAGCACCCGGCCGTCGAAGCGGCCCGTGAGCCGGGCGGCGTGGGTGCCGTCGGTGACCAGGACCGTCGCCGCCGCGTCCGCCAGGACGTGCGCGGTGCGCTCGTCCGGGGCGGCCGGGTCCAGCGGCACGTAGGCGGCGCCCGCCCGCCAGGCGCCGAGGAACGCGGCGACCAGGTCGGGGGTGCGGCCGAGCAGGACGGCCACCACCGAGCCCTCGCCGGCGCCCGCGGCCCGCAGCCCGGCGGCGAACGCCTCGGCCCGGCGGTCCAGCCGCTCGTAGGTCCACCTCTCGCCGCCGCACACGACCGCGGTGTCCCGCGGCGCGCGCCGGGCCGCCGCGGCGATGGCCGCGTCGACGGTGCGCTCGGGTCCGGTGACCGTGCCGGGCTCCGGCCGGCCCGGGCCGCGGCCGAGCAGCTCGGCGCGCAGCGGCGGGGGCAGCAGGTCGATGTCGCCCAGGGGGCGGTCCGGGTCGGCGGTGACCGACTCCAGCAGCCGGATCCAGCAGTCGGCCAGCCGCTCGACGGTGGCCGCGTCGAACAGGGCGGTGGCGTACTCGGCGAGGCCGAGCAGCGAACCGTCGGGGCGGCGCTGGAGCACGAAGGTCAGGTCGGTGCGGGCGGTGCGCCAGGCGCCTCGGAAGGCGGCCACGTCACCGGCGTCGACCGCGGTGCCGGTGCGGCCCTCCTCGTGGACGTCGAACATCACCTGGTAGAGGGGGGTGCGGGCCGGGTCGCGGGTGTCGTCCAGCTCCGTCACCAGCCGGTCGAACGGCAGCTCCTGGTGGGCGAAGGCCGTACGGGCGGTGTCGCGGACCCGGACCAGCGCCTCCCTGAACGGGGTACCGGCGGGCGCGTCGCAGCGCAGCACCAGGGTGTTGAGGAAGTAGCCCGCCACCTCGGCGACCTCGTCGCCGTGCCGTCCGGCGACCGGCACCCCGACCGGGACGTCCCAGCTGCCGCTGAACCGGGCCACCAGGGCGGCGAACGCGGTCAGCAGGGTCTGCTGCAAGGTGGCCCCGCGGCTGCGGCCGAGCGCGGCGACCTGCTCGGCGAGCGGGGCCGGCACGGTGAAGACGTGCGCGGCGCCGGCCGCGTCCCGGGTGGCCGGGCGGGGCCGGTCGGCGGGCAGGTCGACCGGCGTGATGCCGTCCAGGGTGTCCTTCCAGTGGGCGAGTTCGGACCTGAGGAAGGTGTCGGTCAGCCGGGCGCGCCGGTGGACGGCGTGGTCGGCGTACTGGACGGGCAGGGCGGGCAGGTGCGCGTCGGTGCCGGTGTGCAGGGCCTCGGCGAGCGCCTTGAGGTCGCGCTCCAGCACGACGGAGGTCCAGCCGTCGCAGGCGATGTGGTGGATGCTCAGCAGCAGGGTCAGGGTGCCCCGGCCGCGCACCGCGAGGGCCCGGCGCACCGGCCCCCGCACCAGGTCGAAGGGGATGGCGAACTCGGTCTCCACCAGCGCGTTCAGCTCGTCCGCCGTGTCGGCGCGGGCGAAGCGGACGTCCCACTCGGCGGGCAGGTCGGCGAGTTGCACCGGCTCGGTGCCGCGCAGCAGGTAGCGGGTGCGCAGGATCTCGTGGCGGGCGGCGAGCGCGCTGAGCGCCCCGCGTACGACCGTGTCGTCGTACTCGGCGGGCAGGGTCAGGAAGACCGGCGCGTTCCACTCGGCGCTGCCGGGGCGCAGCCGGTCCAGCAGCCACATGCTCTGCTGGCCGGGCGACAGCGGCAGACCGTGCGGGTCGCGGACGACCGGGGTCACGGAGCGCTGTGCCGTCGGTGCGGCGGTGTCGTCCGCCGCCCGGCCGGCGGTGAGCAGCGCGGCCTGCTGCTCCACGGTGGTGGCGGTCAGCAGCGCGGTCGCCGGGATGTGCCGTCCGGCGGCTTGGGACAGGCCGGCCGCGAGCCGGTTGAGCATCAGCGAGGACCCGCCGAGCTGGAAGAAGTCGTGGTCGGCGCCGATCTCGGCGGCCGGGGTGCCGGTCAGCCGCGCCCACTCCTCGGCGACGACCCGCTCGGCGGGCGTGCGGACCGGGATGTGCGCGGTCTCGGCGGCGGCGTCCGCCGGGTCGGGCAGCGCGGACCGGTCGATCTTGCCGTTGGGGGTGAGCGGGAACTCGGTGACCGGTACGTAGGCGGTCGGCACCAGCGGCTCCGGCAGCGAGTGGCGCAGGAAGGCGCGCAGCTCCTGCGGGCCGAGCGGCTCGCCGCGTGACTGCACCCAGGCGACCAGCCGGTGTCCGCCGCGGCCGTCGGGCACCGCGGCGGCGACGGCGGCCCGCACCCAGGGGTGGGCGGCGAGCGCGGCCTCGATCTCACCGGGTTCGATCCGGACGCCGTTGACCTTGACCTGATGGTCCAGGCGGCCGAGGTACTCCAGGACGCCGTCGGGCCGCCAGCGCGCCCGGTCGCCGGTGCGGTAGAGGCGGGCACCCTCCCGGTGCGGGTCGGGCACGAAGCGCTCGGCGCTCTGGCCGGGACGGCCGAGGTAACCGAGGGCGAGACCGACGCCGCCCGCGTGCAGTTCGCCGGGGACGCCCACGGGGACCGGGCGCCCGGCCTGGTCCAGGACGAGGACGCGCATGTTGCCGATGGGCCGCCCGATCGGCACGGCGCCGGTGTCCTGCGCCGGGTCCCAGCGGTGCTCGGTGATGTCGACGGACGCCTCGGTGGGTCCGTAGGTGTTCCAGATCTCCGCCCCGGGCACCCGGTCGTGCAGGGCACGGCACAGCTCGGCGTGGAGCGGCTCTCCGGCGCTGAAGAGCAGGCGCAGGGCGCCGGCGCGTTCCCAGCCGGGCTCCTCGACGAGGCGGCGGTAGACGGACGGCACGCCCTGCAGAATCGTCACGCCACCGTCGATGACGGCCCGCAGCAGGGCGGCGGGGTCGCGCTCGGCGCCCTCGGGGGCGAGCACCACGGCACCGCCGGCGATGAGCGGGGAGAACAGTTCGAGGCCGGCGGCGTCGAAGCCGACGGTCGTCTTCAGCAGCATCCGGTCGCTCGCGCCCACCCGGTGCCGGTGCGCCAGCCAGCGCACCCGGTTGGCGATTCCGCCGTGCGGCACGAGCACGCCCTTGGGGCGGCCGGTGGAGCCGGAGGTGTGCAGGACGTAGGCGGGCTGGTCGGCGTCGAAAGCGAACTGCACTCCCTCGTGGTGCAGTTCGCCCTCGGCGCCGGTGATGCCCTGGAGGTCCTCGACGGTCAGCGTGCGGACGGTGCCGGGCAGGCTCCGCGCGGTGGCCCGCTCGGCGAGGACGACCGGGTCGCCGGTGTCCGCCAGGACCGCCGCCAGGCGGGCCGCCGGGTGGTGCGGGTCCAGCGGCACGTACGCGGCGCCCGCGAGCCAGACGCCGAGGAACGCGGCGACCAGCTCAGGGCTTCGGCGCAGGCACACCCCGACGAAGTCGCCGGGGCGCACCCCGGCCGACCGCAGCCCGGCCGCGAACCGGTCGGCGAGCGCGGCCAGTTCGGCATAGGTGACGGTGGTGCCGTCGGCGCGGACGACGGCGGCCGCGGCCGGGGTGCGGGCGGCCTGGGCACGGAACAGCGGGGGTATCAGCAGATGGCCGGGGACGCGTCCCGACTTCGCAGGCTCGTTCACGATCTCTCCTCCATCGGGATCGGCGGTGCGGATCAGCTGCCGGCGCCGGCCTCGGCCAGGCGGCGGCGCAGGCTCAGCGGGCGCATGTCGGTCCACAGGGTGTCGATGCGCTCCAGGCACTCCTCGCGGCTGCCCTCGGTGCCCTCGGCGTGCCAGCCGGCGGGCAGGGCGCGGTCGGCCCACCAGATCGAGTACTGCTCCTCGTCGTTGAGCACGACGCGGTACACGCTTTCGTCGCTCATGTGTTCAGCCATGGGGTGTCCCTTCTGCGCGGTGAGGTGTGGCCCATGGTTGAACGCAGCGCTATCGGGCGTTTATCGGCCACCTATACGCTCCGCCCAGACACCGTGGACAGGGGCGAGCCCCCGGCGCCGAGGGGCGCCGGGGGCTCGTGGTTGCCGTGGACTGTTCGCCGGTGAGCGATCAGGCGGCGTTGTTGCGCAGGTTGTTGTTGATGTTGTTGTCGTTCAGGTTGGCCTCGACGTCGTTGGCGAGGATCCACGCCACATCGGCGGCCTGGTTGTTGACGTTGCGGTTGTTGACGTTGCGGTTGTTGTTCGAGCCGTTGTTGCCGAGGTTGTTGGTCATGGAAGGTTTCCTCTTCTGTGTGGTGGTGGGCTGTCCGTCCCGTGAACCCAGCTGCACACGGGTCGTGTGCGGCCGGCGGGTCGCTTCATAACGGCGGAGCGCGGCGGCGATGCCCGCGGCTCCCGATGCCTCCTCGTCGAGGCAGATCGCGAGGGCCACCCCGTCCTCGATGGCCTGGTTGGCTCCCTGTCCGTGGTGCGGGAGCATCGGATGGGCCGCGTCGCCGAGCAGCGTGGTGCGGGCGGTGCTCCACCGCTCCAGCGGCGACCGGTCGTACAGCGCCCAGCGGCGCACGTCCCGCGCCGCGCCGGCCAGGGCCCGCACCTGCGGCGCCCATCCGGCCAGTGCCGCGTCGAGGTCGGCGGGCCCGGCCGCGCTCGTCCAGGACTCGTCGGGCCCCTCGGGCGCCGGGGCGACGGCGACGTAGGTGAACTGCCGTCCGCCGCTGACCGGGTAGAGCAGTACGCGCCCGGCGGGGCCCGCGAACATGTACATCCGCGCGGGGTCGAGGTCCGGCAGTGCGGCCGCGTCGACCAGGCCCCGCAGCGCGCAGTTGCCGGAGTACACGGGCCGCTCGGGTCCGGTCAGCCGACGGCGGACCAGGGAGTGGACGCCGTCCGCGCCGATCAGCGCGGAGGCCCGGGTGACCGTGCCGCCCGCGAACCGGAGCGTGACGCCCTTGGCGCCCTCCTCGTAACCGGTCAGCTCGCGCCCGGTGTGCACCCGCTCGGCGGGCAGCAGCGAGGCCAGCATCCGGTGCAGGTCGCCGCGGTGCACGGTCAGGTAGGGGGCCCCGAACCGCTCCTCCCAGGCGGCGCCCATCTCCTGGCGCGCCACCGTGGAGCCGTCGTGGAAGGCGCGGACCTCCAGCGCCTCGGGCCGCACCGCCTGCCGGGCGAGCTGTCCGGCCAGACCCATGCGGGTCAGCAGCCGGGTGGCGTTGGGGCCGAGGTGCATGCCGACGCCCTGTTCGCGCAGGGTGTCGCCGCGCTCGTAGACGTGGACGTCGATGCCGCGGCGGTGCAGGGCCGCGGCGGCGGCGAGTCCGCCGATGCCCGCGCCGATCACCGCGATCGTGGTGGTGGTCATCGGTGGTCCCATGCCTTCTCGAAGGAATCGAAGGAGTTGAAGGAGTTGAAGTCGTCGAAGGCGCCGGTCTCGCCGGAGCCGAGGGCCAGGACGGCGTCCAGGTCGGCGTCGGCGGTCAGTTCGACGTCGGTGATCCGGGCGTGCGGGTCCCGCACGGCGGCCGTGAGCATCCGCTCGTAGCCGTCCGCGAACCGCTCGACGGTCGTCCGGTCCAGGACGTCGGTGTCGTAGGAGAAGACCGCGGTCACGCCCTCGGGGGTCTGCTCGATGCGCAGCAGCAGGTCCAGCTGGCCCTCCTGCTGCGGCACGTCGATCAGGGCGATGTCGAGCCCGGCGTAGGGGATGGCACGGCCGATCGCCTGGCCCGGCGGCACGTTGGGCACCGGCGGTTCCATGCGGTCCATGTGGACCAGGAACAGCGCGGCGCGGAACAGGGTGGCCTGCGGGAAGGCCAGTCCGCACGGGTAGCGCACGCCCAACATGCCCCGCATGATCCGCTCGCCGGCCTGTGCGGCGGCGTCCCGGAAGGTGGTGCCGGGCCCGAACTCGGCCCGCACCGGGATGGTGTTGAGGAAGCAGCCGATCACGTCCCGCTGGCCGCGGCCGGAGCGGCTGGAGGCGGGCACCCCGAGCAGGAAGTCGTCCTGTCCCGTCCAGCGGTGGGTCAGCGACTGGAACACGGCCAGCAGGTAGGCGAAGGGTGTCACGCCCGCCGCGCCCGCCGCCGCGCCGATCCCGTCGGCGGCCTCGGGGGCGAGCCGGCGCACGACGGTGTCGCCGCGCAGCGAGCGCACCCGGGGGCGCGGCCGGTCCAGCGGCAGTTCGGCGGGGGCCGATCCGGCGACCGACTCCCGCCAGGCGGCGGCGGCCCGCATCCCGGCCTCGGAGGCGGTGTGCGCCAGCTCCGCCGCCGCGTGCTCGGTGTACGTGCCCTTCAGCGGGCGCCAGTCGGGGGCGGTGCCGGCGGCGTGGGCCGCGTAGGCGACGAGGACGTCACGGACCAGCAGCCAGCGGGAGGTGAAGTCGCTGACGATGTGGTGGGCGGAGGTGACCAGCGCCCAGTCGTCGTCGGCGCGGCGCAGCAGCACCACCCGGAAGGTCCCCGACTCCAGCCGGAACGGCCGGGCTCCGGCCTCCTCGACCGCGCGCAGCAGCCCGCCTTCGTCGATTCCGTCCAGGTCCCGCAGTTCCATCCGTACGACGGGGGTGCCGGAGGCGATGCGGACCGGGCGTCCGCCGTGTTCGGCGAAGACGGAGCGCAGCAGTTCCTGGCGTTCTCCGACCGAGGTGACGGCGGCGTCCATGGCGGCGGGGTCGACCCGGCCGCTCAGCCGCAGCGGCATCACGATGTTGTAGGCGGCGCTGTCCGGGGCGATGCGGTACGCGGTCCACATCGCCTCCTGGATCGAGGTCAGCGGCAGGGCCTGCACGGAGGTGCTCATCCGCAGCCTCCCGCGTGGCTCAGGTCGGAGGCGGGGCCGCCGACGAGGGCGATGCCGGGCTCGGCGGGTTCGGCGTTTCGCGCGGCGGGCGCGGGGGCGTGCTCGGGGAAGGTCGCCGCGAAGTCGGCGACTCGGTCCAGGCCCCAGAAGGGCTCCGAGCCGTTGATGAAGAACGGCACCCCGAACACGCCGTCGCGGGCCACGTCCACCAGGGCCTTGGCGCCCTGCGCCCGGATCTCCGGGTCGTCGGTGACGGCGCCCGCCTCCTCGGCGTCCAGGCCGATGGAGACGGCCAGTTCACGCACGGTGGCCGGGTCGCACAGGTCACGGCCCTCCAGCCAGCGGGCCCGGCCCGCCCGCTCCACCCACGCCCGGCCCAGGCCCCGGCGCTCGGCGAGGAACCACGTCAGGTGCGCGGGCTCCCACCACGGGTCGGCGTCCACCGGCCAGGTCAGGGTGAGCCCGCGGGCCGCGGCGAGCCGGCG
Organism: Streptomyces sp. NPDC050674; assembly: GCF_040654575.1. Classification (NCBI taxonomy): domain Bacteria; kingdom Bacillati; phylum Actinomycetota; class Actinomycetes; order Kitasatosporales; family Streptomycetaceae; genus Streptomyces; species Streptomyces sp. NPDC050674. The sequence continues at coordinate 63,865 of NZ_JBFAIG010000022.1, read as the reverse complement.
CACGTCCCGCAGGATGTAGAACTGCTTGGCCCGGGACATCGGGACGTAGGGGAACTCGGCGCCCGCCTCGGCCAGCAGCTTCCGGCTGATCTCGTCGGGCTCCCAGAAGGGCCGCCACTCCAGCCGGTCGAGCAGGCCGGGGTGGTTCTCGCGCAGTTCCCGCAGCGCGAAGAAGTTGTAGGGGCTGCGCAGGTTGAAGTAGAAGCGCGGCGGCCGGGCGGCACGAGGCATGGCTGACTCCCTTGGGCGGATGGGGTTCTCAGACGACCAGTCCGCCGTCGACGGCGAAGACCTGTCCGGTGATGTATGCGGCGCGGTCGCCGGCCAGGAAGGACACCAGTTCCGCGACCTCCTGGGGTTCGCCGAAGCGGCCCAGCGGGATGCGGCGGGTCATCTCCTTGGCGTGCTTCTCGGAGAGGCCGCCGGTCATGTCGGTGCTGATGAAGCCGGGGGCGACGGCGTTGGCGCGGATGCCGGAGCGTCCGGCCTCCTTGGCGAAGGCCGCCGTGAAGCCGATGATCCCGGCCTTGGACGCGGAGTAGTTGGTCTGCGTGGCGTGTCCCGCGGCGGCGACCGAGGAGAGCGTGACGACGGTGCCGCGGCGGCGCTTGAGCATGGGGAAGGCGAGCGTGCGGACGACGTTGTAGGTGCCGTCGAGGTTGGTGCGCAGCACGGCGTCCCAGTCCTCGTCGGCCATCATCGCCAGGTGCTGGTCGCGGACGATCCCGGCCGCGGTGACCACCACGTCCACCGGTCCGAGCAGCTCCTCGGTCTCGGCCGCGAACGCGGCCACGGCGGCCCGGTCCGTGACGTCGACGCGGCGGGCCAGGGTGCGGGCGCCGTGCGCGGCGGCGGACTTGGCGGCGAGCGCGGCCGCCTCCTCGTTCGACTGGTAGCACAGCGCGACGTCATGGCCGTCGCGGGCGAGGGTCTCCACGACGGCCCGCCCGATCCCGCGCGAACCGCCGGTGACCAGGGCGACCGGCCTCGGTGTGTCGGACATGTGACGTGCCTCTTTCCTCGGTGACGGGACGGGGGGCCGCGGGATGTCTCAGGCCAGCCGCAGCAGCAGCGCGCCGACGGTGCCGTCGCGGTCGGCCGCGGTGATCAGGGCGAGCCGGTCCACCAGGCTCGGTTCGCTCTCCGCCTCGGCCAGCGCGGCGGCGAGCTGGAAGGCGGCGGAGGCCGCGCCGGCGTCACCGACCAGGGAACGCACCGGGAGCCGGTTGCCGGTCAGCCCGTCGAGGGCGGACTCCTCCTGCTTGCCGAGCAGGCCGGGCGGGTTGCCGGGCACGATCAGTTCGACGTCGCCGGGGGCGGCGTCCGCGTCGGCCAGCACGTCGGCGACACAGCGTTCCAGCGCCGCTCCGGCCCGGCCCTTGTCCTGGAAGGCGCGGAACCGGGAGCCGAGGACCGAGGCGAGCACGGGCCGGCCTCCCTCGCGGGCGGCCGACGCCTCCTCCAGGAGGAAGAGCGCGGCGCCCTCGCCGAGCGGCTGCGGTTCGGCGCCGTCGTGGTCGGCGACCCGTTCCAGCCGGGCCCGCTGTACGGAGAACTCCTCGGCCGCGCCGGCCAGCAGCGCCGTGCCGTGTCCGCCGCGCAGCAGCCGGGAGGCGTACTGGAGGGCGAGCAGGGCGGTGGTGGCGCCGCCGGAGACGGTGACGTTGGGGCCCTTGAGGGTGTGCCGGATGGCACTGGCACCGGCGGGGCAGTTCATGACGGTGTTGGGGAAGCGGGCCGGGTCGACGAGGTAGGGCTTGTCGCCGGTGAGCGCGTCCCGGGTGAAGTCCATGATCGACTGGACGCTGCCGGAGGTGCCGAGCACCAGGCCGGTGCGCTCGGGGTCGGCGGCGAGCCGGGTGCCGTACTCGTCGAGGAGCATGCCGACCGTGGTGGCCGCGATGCCGGTGACCCGGTCCATGGAACGGGTGCCCTTGCGGCCGAGGACGGCCCTGATGTCGAAGCCGGGGATCAGCCCGGCCTCCGGGTAGGGGACCGGCCAGGTGGCCGCGTCCACCGGCGCGACCGCCCGCAGCCCGGACCTGAGGCCCTCGGTGAAGCCCTGCCTGCCCAGTCCGTAGGGCGAGGACACGGCCCAGCCGGATATCGCCAGCCGGGGCGCGGCGGCGTTCGCCTGGAGCGCCATGCTCGTCAACTCCTCTCACAATCGCGGCTGCCGGCTCTCACGCCGCCTGCTCCCACTTGCCGAGCACCAGGACGGCGTTGTTGCCGCCGAAGGCGAGCCCGTTGTTCTGCACGACCCTCAGCTCCGCCTCGACCGCCTCGTTGGGCACGCAGTCGACCGCGCACTCGGGGTCGGTCGAGCGGTGGTTGATCGTCGGGGGGATGAAGCCGTCCCGCAGTGCCAGCGCGCAGGCCGCGGAGGCGAGGGCGCTGGCGGCGCCCATGGTGTGGCCGATCATCGACTTGATGGAGACCGTGCGCGGCAGGGTGTCGCCGAAGACCTGCCGGATCGCGCCGACCTCGGTGACGTCGTTGGCCCTGGTTCCGGTGCCGTGCGCGGAGATGAAGTCGACGTCCGTCGCCTCGATGCCGGCGTTGTGGTGCGCCGCGGTGATGCAGCGGGCGATGGAGTCCCGGTCGGGGGCGACCGGGTGGCTGGCGTCGCAGGACAGTCCGTAGCCGAGCACCTCGGCGTAGATCCGGGCACCGCGGGCGAGCGCGGACTCCAGCGACTCCATCAGCAGGATCCCGGAGCCCTCGCCGGTCAGGATGCCCTGCCGGTCGGCGTCGAAGGGGCGGCACACGTCGGGCGCGATGGTGCCGAGCCGGTAGAAGCCGGTGAAGGTCTTGCGGCACAGCGCGTCCGCGCCGCCGCACAGCGCCATCTCGACGTCTCCGGAGCTGATGGCGTCGTAGCCGTAGCCGACCGCGTAGTTGCCGGCCGCGCAGGCGGTGGGCACCGTGACGGTCTCCACGTCCTCCAGGCCGAGTTCGCGGACGATGCCGGCCGACAGCCTGCCGGGCCACACCCGGCGGGCCGCCACCTCGTCGAGGGCGTCGTCGCCCTCGGCGACCTGGAGCGCGGTGAGGTGGTCGAGGTCGCGGGACTCGCCGTCGGTGGTGCCGACGGAGACCAGCGAGCGCACGTCGCGCACCTGCTGTGCGGTCAGTCCCGCGTCGGCGACCGCCATCCGGCTCGCGGCGACCGCGAACTGCGCGGCCCGGCCCAGGTCGTCCGGGGACTGGGCGGTCAGCCAGGCCGCCGGGTCGAAGTCGGTGATCTCGCAGGCGTTGGAGTACGCGAAGCCGGTGGTGTCGAAGGCACCGATCGGTTTCGCGCCGCTGCGGCCGGCCCGCAGGCCGGCGGCGAAGGCGTCGACACCGGTACCGATGCTCGTCACCACACCGAGGCCGGTGACGACCACCCGGTGCCGCGCGCCGCGCCCGCCGCGCCCCGGCGTCGCGACCCCGCTCACTTGACCTGCGCCTCGGCGACCACGGCGTAGACGCCGGCGAGGTTGACCATCCGGCTGAGCTCGGACTGCGTCAGGGCGATGCCGAAGGTCCGCTCCAGGGAGGAGAGGATCTCGATGGTGCGCAGCGAGTCGGCGTCGTGCTCCTCCTTGAACAGGCTGACGTCGGTGACCTCGTCGAGTTCCAGCTCGAGGATGTCGCAGACGATGTCCTTGATCTCCGCCTTCTGCCCGTCGTCCAGGGCCGGGAGCTGAGTGGTCATGGGATGCCTCCGTGCATCGGTGTGCGGCCACGCGGGCCTCGGGTGGTGGTGTTCGGGGATGCGTTTCATGGTGGCGGGGCCCGCTATCGGTGCCCTATATCCGCCAACTCCTGTGGGTCAGAGACGAGTTGAGGCGGCAGGTCGGTGTCCTGCGTGAGCTCGGCGACCTCGCCGAAGTGCCGGCGCACCCAGGCGTCGTCGTAGATCGTGTCGAGGTAGCGGTCTCCGCCGTCGGGCAGGATCAGCACGACGTTGGAACCGGGTTCCAGGCTCGGTGCGATGCGGTCCAGCGCGGAGACCACGGCTCCCGAGGAGCCGCCCGCGAGGATCGCCTCGCGCCGTACGAGCCGGCGGCAGCCCCGCACGCAGTCCAGGTCGGTGACGTGGACGACGTGGTCGGCGTCCGAGGGCCGCAGCAGCTTGGGCCGGATCGACGCGCCGTGGCCCGGCACCAGCCGGGTGCAGCCGGTGCTCCGGCCGAACAGCACGCTGCCGACGGCGTCCACCGCGTGCACGGTCGTCGTCAGGCCGCTCTGCCTGATGTACTCGGCGCAGCCGCCCAGGGTGCCTCCGGTGCCGGCCGCCAGGATCAGGTGGTCGACCTTGCCGTCCAGCGCCTCGGCGATCTCGCGCATCGTGGTCAGGTGCGCCTGCCGGTTGAGCGGGTTGGCGTACTGGTCGGGCCAGTACGAGTCGGGTGTCGAGGCCAGCAGTTCGGCCACCCTGCGCAGCCGCATGGGCAGCAGCTCCCCGGTGACCGGGTCCGGGTCGGTGACGACCTCGACCCGGGCGCCGTAGGCACGCAGGATCGCGAGGTTCTGCTGGGTGGTGCGCGCGTCGACCACGCAGATGAAGCGCAGTCCGAAGTACGCACAGATCTGGGCGAGTCCGATCGCGAGATTTCCGGAACTGGACTCGATCACGGTGGACCGACCGGGCACGAGTTCCCCGGAGCGGATCCGGTTCAGCACCATCGAGAGCGCCGACCGGTCCTTGACGCTGCCGCCGGGGTTGAACCGCTCTGCCTTGGCGAACAGCCGTACCGGTAAGTCCGGTGCGAGCCGTTCCAGCTCGATGAGCGGAGTGTTCCCCACCACGGCGAGGATTCCCCGGAGTTCCGCAAGCGGCATGCCGGGAAGTCCGCCCGGTCCCTGGGCAACGGCCTTCCCGTCTTCGTACGGCATCTGATGCAGCCATCCTCTGCTGGGAGTTGCGGGCGGTTTTCGACGCCTACCGAGAATCGTCGAGCCGCCTATACCTCACCCATACGAACCTGCTCAAGCGGCAATTCCGGCCACCTATAGATGCCGCATAGCGAGTCAGCCGATTCTGGCGTGTAAATCCACTCGACAGTGTGAAAAGGCGCTGCACACAGCGACGCACGGACGCACCCGACCGGAGAAATGAGCCTTCCTATGACCGACATCGGTACGAACGACACCGACTCGCGCATCCGCAAAGTCGTCATCCTCGGCGGTGGCACGGCCGGCTGGATGACCGCCGCCTATCTCGGCAAGGCGCTCCAGGGCACCGTCGACATCCAGGTGCTGGAGGCCCCGGCCATTCCCCGGATCGGCGTGGGCGAGGCCACCGTGCCGAATCTGCACCGCGTGCTCTTCGACTACCTCGGCATACCCGAGGAGGAGTGGATGCGCGAGTGCAACGCCAGCTTCAAGATGGCCGTGCGCTTCGTCAACTGGCGCACTCCGGGCCGCGGCGAGCCCGGGGCGCGCGCCCTGGACAACGGCCGGCCGGACCACTTCTACCACCCGTTCGGCATCCTGCCCGACCACGACAACACACCGCTGTCGCACTACTGGTACAAGAACAGACACGAGGGCCGCACCGACGAGCCGTTCGACTACGCCTGCTTCCGCGAGCCGCCGGTGATGGACGCCAACAAGTCGCCGAAGTGGCTCGACGGCACCGAGTCCACCCGGTACGCCTGGCACTTCGACGCCGCCCTGGTCGCCGACTTCCTGCGCCGCTTCGCCACCGACAAGCAGGGCGTGGAGCACATCCAGGACGAGATGGTGCGGGTCGAGCAGGACGAGCGCGGCTACGTCACGGCCCTGCACACCAAGTCCGGCCGGGTGCTCGACGCCGACCTGTTCGTCGACTGCTCGGGCTTCCGCGGACTGCTGATCAACAAGGCGCTGGGCGAGCCGTTCGTCGACATGAGCGACCACCTGATGTGCGACAGCGCGGTGGCCACGGCCGTGCCGCACGACGACGAGGCGAACGGGGTCGAGCCGTACACCTCCGCCATCGCGATGTCCTCCGGCTGGGCCTGGAAGATTCCGATGCTGGGCCGTTTCGGATCCGGTTACGTCTATTCCAGCAAATTCACCTCGCAGGACGAGGCGACCGCCGAGTTCTGCGAGATGTGGGGGCTCGACCCCGCGGAGACGCAGTTCAACCACGTGCGTTTCCGGGTCGGCCGCAACCGCCGTGCCTGGGTCAACAACGTGGTGAGCATCGGACTCTCCTCGTGCTTCCTCGAGCCGCTGGAGTCGACCGGCATCTACTTCATCACCGCCGCGATCTACCAGCTCGCCAAGCACTTCCCCGACCGCACCTTCAACCCGGCCCTGGTGGACAGCTTCAACCAGGAGATCGAGGTGATGTTCGACGACACCCGTGACTTCATCCAGGCGCATTTCTACTACGCACCGCGCGACGACTCGCCGTTCTGGCGGGCCCAGAAGGAACTGAAGCTGCCTGAGAACATCCAGCGGAAGATCGAGGCGTACAAGGCGGGGCTTCCGGTCAATTCGCCGATCGCCGACGAGTCCACGTACTACGGGAACTTCGAGGCGGAGTTCCGCAACTTCTGGACCAACGGCAGCTATTACTGCATCTTCGCCGGCCTCGGCCTGGAGCCGGACACGCCGCTGCCCGCGCTCGCCCACAAGCCGGAGTCCGTCGCGGGCGCCCAGCCGCTGTTCGACAAGGTCAAGCAGGAGCAGCAGCACCTGCTGGACACGCTGCCCAGCGCCTACGACTACCTGCGCCGCCTGCACGGCAAGTAGTCCCCGGCCGCTTCGGCCATGGATCAGCCCGGCGGCGCTGAACCCCCGCAGTCCGCCGGGCGGACCCGCACCGTCCTCAATCCGGACCCGATCCTGCTTCCGACAGGAGCCGACCACATGACTGGTACAGCTGAGACGACCACGACCACCCCCACGAACTCTCCGGACGCTTCGGCCCCTTCGAACCTTCCGGCGGCATCGGCCGCCGCGCCGGACTCCACCGACATACGCCCCCTGATGGCGTCCTTCCCCTCCGGGGTGAGCGTGGTGACCGCGCTCGGCGCCGACTCCGCCCCGCGCGGCATGACATGCAGTTCACTGGCGAGTGTGGCGCTGGACCCGGCCACCCTGGTGGTCTGCCTGCGCACCGCCGGCCCGACCCTGCGCGCCGCCCTGGACAGCGGGCACTTCGCCCTGAACCTGCTGCACGAGGAGGCGCGGGCCGTCTCCGACCTGTTCGCCTCCGGCAGCACCGACCGGTTCGCGCACGCCGAGTGGCGGCTCCCGCTGGGTGCCGCGGGGCCGCACCTGACGGAGGCCGCGCTCGCCGTCGCGGACTGCGCGGTGGTGCACGCCGTGGAGGTCGGCGACCACACGGCCGTCTTCGGCCGGGTCACCCGCGTCACCCAGACCGACGGCAAGTCACCGCTGCTCTACGGCAGACGCCGCTACGCCCGCTGGTCGGCGGCCGCGTCGGCCCCGGCGCCGGAGGCCGGGCCCGCGCCGGCCCGCGCCCTGCCCGCACCCGCACCCGCACCCGCACCCACACTCGCGATTCCCTCGCCCCTGGAAGGAGAAGCCCGTGTCGGCTCCTGACCCGCTGCCCGGCCTGCTCGTCGCCGTACCCGTGGTGATCGCCGTGTGCGGTGTCGGCGCGGTGCTCTTCCGCCGGATCGGGCAGCCCCCGGTCATCGGCGAGATCACCCTCGGCATCCTGCTCGGACCGTCGCTGCTCGGCTGGATCTCCCCCGCCGCCCAGCACTGGCTGTTCCCGGCGGAGATCCTCCCGCACCTGCTGGTGCTGGGCCATCTCGGCCTGCTCGCCTTCATGTTCCTGGTCGGCCTGGAGCTGGACCTGTCGGCCCTGCGCGGCCACAGCCGTACAGCGGTCACCGTCTCCTACGTCGGCATCGCGCTGCCCTTGATGCTGGGCGCGCTGCTGGCGCTCGGGATGTACGGCCCGTTCGCTCCGGCCGGGGTGGGCCGGCTGCCGTTCGTCCTGTTCGTCGCCGTCGCCATGAGCATCACCGCGTTCCCGGTGCTGGCCCGGATCCTCACCGACCGCGGCCTCTACACCACTCCCCTCGGGTCGCTGGCGATGGCCTGCGCGGCGGTGGACGACGTCAGCGCGTGGTGCCTGCTGGCGCTGGTCGCGGCGGTCAGCACCAGCGGTTCGATGGAGCAGGCGGCCGTCACCGCCGCCTGGTCACTGGTCTTCGTGGCCTGCATGATGTACCTGGTCCGGCCGCTGCTGGCCCGGCTGACCCGGCAGGCCGGCAAGGCCGCGGAGAGCTCGGTCCTGGTGTTCGTCTTCGCCGGCCTGTGCGTGGCGGCCTTCGTCACGGACGGCATCGGCATCCACGCCTTGTTCGGCGCGTTCCTCTTCGGCGTGGTCATGCCGCGCGGTTCCCGGGCGGTCGAGCTGTCCGCCGCCCGGCTGCGGGCGTTCGCCGTCCCGGTGCTGCTGCCGCTGTTCTTCGTCAGCACCGGCCTGCGCACCGATGTCTCACTGCTCACCGGTGACGCCGCCCAGTGGCTGTGGGCCGGCGCGGTCCTGGCGGTGGCCCTGCTCGGCAAGTTCGGCGGCACCACGGCGGCGGCACGGCTGTCGGGCCAGTCCTGGCGGGACGCGATGTCGGTCGGCGCGCTGATGAACTGCCGCGGCCTGACCGAGCTCGTCGTCCTCAACCTCGGCCTGGAACTGGGCGTCATCGGCCCGGACCTGTTCACCATCCTGGTGCTGATGGCCCTGATCACCACCGCCATGACCTCCCCCGCCCTCACCTGGTTCCTCCGCACGCCGGCCCCGGAACCGCCCGTCCCCGCCCCCCGGCCGGTCACCGCCGCGTGACGCGGCCCGTCGCAGGCGCATCCGCCCGGCACACCGCTGCGGCCCGGCCGCGTGCGGGTGCCCCCGGACCCGTGCCCCGGCCCCCGCGGCACGCCGGTCACACCCCGCGGTCCCATGGCCCGCCCGGACTCCGCGCCCCGCCCGCGCCCCATGCCCCCGGTCTCCGCCCTGACGGCGGGAACCGGGGGCGTCGCGGTCGTCGGGAAGCCCATCGTCAGGCCGCCGGTGCCAGGGCGTGGGTGCCGCTGGCCACGGCCCAGCGTTCGAGGGTGGAACGGGCCGCGCCCGAGTCGATCGCCTCGGCGGCCCGGCCGACGGCCGGGGCGAGGCGTTCGGTCACCGTCCGTCCGCCGGCCGGCTCCAGCGCGGCCAGGGCGGCGGCGGCCGAGAGCAGGACGGCGTCCCGCACCGGCCCCCGTTCACCGTCGAGGATCCGTCGCGCCACGTCCGCGTTGTATCCGGCGTCCGCCCCGCGCAGCGCCTCGACCGGGACGTACCCGAAGCCGAGGGTCCGCGGGTCGAACGACTCCTGGCGGACCGTGCCGCCTTCCACCGTGAGGACGGTGGAGGTGGTGGTGACGGTCAGTTCGTCCAGCCCGTCGTCGCCGCGGAACACCAGCGCGTCGACCCCCCGGCGCGCCAGCACCCCGGCGACGAGCGGCAGCAGCCGTGCGTCGGCGACGCCGACCGCCTGGGCCGCGGGCGCCGCCGGGTTGGTCAGCGGTCCGAGGGCGTTGAAGACGGTGGGGATGCCGAGCGCGCGCCGGGCGACCGCCGCGTGCCGCATCGCGGGATGGAAGTCGGGGGCGAAGCAGAACGTGATCCCGACCTCCTCCGCCAGTGCCGCCACCTGTCCCGGCGGCAGCCGCAGGCTCACCCCGAGCTTTTCGAGTACGTCGGCCGAGCCCGAGGCGGAACTGGAGGCGCGGTTGCCGTGTTTGACGACGCGCGCCCCCGCGCCCGCCGCCACGACCGCGGACATCGTGGAGATGTTGACGGTCTTCGCCCCGTCCCCTCCGGTGCCCACCACATCGACGGTCCTCCCCGGCACGTCGATGCGTACTGCGTGCGCCATCATCCCCCGCACCAGCCCCTCCAGTTCGCCGGTCGTCTCCCCCTTGGCGCGCAGCGCCACCAGGAAGCCGGCGATCAGGGCGTCGGAGGCGTTGCCCCGCATCACCTGGTCCATCACCCACGCGGTGTCCGGCTCGGACAGGTCGCGACCGTTCAGGACGGAGCCGAGCAGCTCGGGCCAGGACCGTTGCGGTCCACCCGGTGCGGTCCTTGCGTTCACTCCGGTTCTCCTTCAGTCATCCGGTCCCGGACCAGTGCCTCGCGGGCGTCAGCTCCAGGGATCCACATCGGCGTCGGCGGTCGCGCTGCTCCACGGGTCCACGTCGCCACCGGCGGTCACGTTGCTCCACGGGTCCACGTCGCCACCGGCGGTCGCGTTGCTCCACGGGTCCACATCGCCACCGGCCCCGGGGTTGCTCCACGGGTCCACGTTCTCGGTGACGGCCACCGCGCTGTGGGGAGCCGCGTGCGCCTCGCCGGCCACCGCCACGCTGGTGAAGAGGGCGCCGGCCGTGAAGGCGGCGGCGACAAGAGCGTGAATCCCGGACTTCTTGATCTGTGTGAGCTGCATTTCCGTCTCCCCGTTATTTGTATTCCTGGCTTCGGTCCGGCCCGTTCCGTCCCGACACCGAGAAAATTACGGAGCTACGGCTTCAGTCGATTATCGGAGGCGCTTCCGCGATCTCCGCTGGAACAATAACGGCGATATACTCGCAGGTCACAACGGGTTAAAGGGAAATTCGGACGCATAGATTCCAGGGGTTGTGCGGGGGTTGCGGGGGCCCTCCCCACAGCCCGCACGGGCCCTGCGCCGGGAGATATACATTCCTCAGGAGACGGGCGCGACGGCCCGTTCGGGAATCCGCAGGAAATTCTCCAGCAGCCGCATTCCTCCCACCGTGGTGATGGACTCGGGATGGAACTGCACCCCTTCCACCGCCAGCGCGCGGTGCCGCAGACCCATGACATAGCCGTCGTCGGCGGCCCGCGCCGTCACGGTCAGCTCCCGCGGCAGCGGCTCCTCGACGACGAGCGAGTGGTACCGGGTGGCGGTCACCTCGCCGCCGAGGCCGGTGAAGACCCCGGCGCCGTCGTGCGTGACGGGGCTGGTCTTGCCGTGCTTGAGCCGGGCGGCGACGGCGATCCGTGCCCCGTAGGCGAGGGCGATCGCCTGGTGGCCGAGGCAGATGCCGAGCAGCGGCACCCGCCCGGCGAAGGTGTGCACCAGCTCCACGTGCCCGGAGTCGGCCGGGTGCCCCGGCCCGGGCCCCAGCACCACCGCCTGCGCGCCCCGGGCCGCGAGCTGCGCCGGGGTGCGGGTGCCCGACCGCACCACGTCGGTCTCGGCGCCCAGCGTGCGCAGGTACTGGTCGATGATGTGGGTGAAGCTGTCGTAGGCGTCGACGAGCAGGACCTTCACGGCAGCAGCTCCTCACCGGTCAGCGCCCAGTAGGCGGCGCCCATCTTGTGCAGCGTCTCGTGCCACTCGGCGAGCGGATCGGAGTCCGCCACGATGCCGGCGCAGCTCTGGGTGGAGTACGCCGTCCCGTCGTGGGTGATGGTGCGGATGCACAGGGCGAGCCGGGACCAGCCGCGCACGTCGACCAGGCCGACCGCGCCCGCGTACATCCGCCGCGGGGCGCTCTCCAGCTCCTCGATGATCTCCATGGCCCGGATCTTCGGGGCGCCGGTGACCGTGCCGGCCGGGAAGGTGGCGCGCAGCACCGACCAGGTGTCCTCACCGGGCGCGAGGACGCCCTCGACGGTGGAGACCAGGTGGAAGACGTGCGAGTACGTCTCCACGGTCATCAGCCGCTGCACGTCCAGCGTGCCCGGTGTGCTGACCCGGCCGATGTCGTTGCGGCACAGGTCGACCAGCATGACGTGCTCGGCACGTTCCTTCTCGCTGGCCTTCAGTGCCTCGATGCGCGGTCCGTCGACCGCCGGGTCACCGCTGCGCGCGGTGGTGCCGGCGATGGGCCGCATGACGATCCGGTCGCCCTCGGTGCGGAACAGCACCTCGGGGCTGGCGCCGATGAGCGTGGAGCCGTCGCGCGGGACGAGGTACATGTACGGCGAGGGATTGCGGTGCCGCAGCCGCCGGTAGACCTCCAGTGGCGTCAGCTCGGTGTCCACGTCGATGCGGTGACCGATCTGGATCTGGTAGATGTCCCCGACGCCGATGTGGGCCAGGCAGCGTTCCACCTGGGCCAGGAACGTCCGCTCGTCGGTGCTGTCCCGGACCGTGCGCGGGGCGGGCGCCGCGGGCAGCGGGGCGGGTTCGGGCGCGGGCGGGCGCAGTGCGGCGGCGACGCCGGCGACGAGGCCGGGGACCGCGGCGGGCGGGAAGTCGGGGCAGCGGGCGGTGAGCAGCCGGGCGGTGCCCGCGTCGAGGTCGTAGCGCACGACCTCGCGGAAGAGGGTCAGGACGAGGTCGGGACCGCCGTCGGCGGTGCGCTCGGGCAGCCGTTCCATGTGCCAGGCGGCGCCGTAGCCGACGGTGGCCAGGAAGCCGAAGGCGTATCCGTCCGCGGGCGCCGAGGTCTCCACGGTGAACGTCCGCTGGGCGGCCCGCAGCAGTTCCCACACCTGGTCGGCGTCGGCCAGGGCGCGGGCGCCGTCCGGCAGTTCGGCCAGGCCCAGGTCGGCGGCGGCGGCGCGCAGTGCCTCGGCGACGGCGGGTGCCCCGTCGACGGTGACGCGGTCGGCGTGCACCTGGAGTTCGGCGAGCCGGCCGTGGCCGACGACGGCGCCGTTGCCGTCCTCCTCGGGGGCGGCGAGGCTCTCCAGCAGGAACACCTCGTCGCCGGCCCGGGCGCGCAGGGCCGTGTACAGGTCCAGCGGGTCGTGCGGGGGCAGGGCGGTCTCGTCGACGTGGACGGTGAGTGACCGGCGTGGCGCGCCGGCCGCTCGGGGCGGTGAGTCGAGCAGTGTGGTCACAGGTGTACCCCATCCTCGAAGGGTGGCGGGCGATGGTCAGCCGTAGCGGCGCAGCTCGTGGAAGAAGTCCTCCTCCACGGCGAGTTCACCGGAGTCGAGCAGCCGGTCGTAGACGTGTTTGCCGACGGCGAGGTCGAGGACGCCGAGTCCGAACGGCGAGAAGAACACGGGCCGGCCGGCGGGCACGCCGACCGCGCCGGTCAGCACGTCGTAGAGGGTGCCGTCGATGAACTCCCGTCCGCCGCTGAGCCGTTCGGCCAGGTGCGGGGAGGTGTCGGCCTTCAGGCAGTGCTCGACGTCGTCGACGAAGTTGGCGCCGGAGAGGATCACCTCGGGCGCCAGGTCGCGCAGCGACACGTGCAGCACCAGCGGGTGGTGGCCGAACCAGCCGGGGTCGGTGACGTGCGGGGTGCCGGCGACGGTGGCGAAGACGACGAGGTCGCTGCCGCGGACGAGGTCCTCGGCCGACCCGTGCACGGTGACCCGGCCCCCGGCCCCGGAGCGCTCGAGGTGTCCGGCGAACCCAGCGGCGTGTTCCGCCGACAGGTCGTGCACGCCGATCTCGTCGAACTCCCAGCCGGTGCCCGCCAGATACTGGTGGATGTACCGGGCGATGAGACCGGTGCCGAAGAAGCCGACGCGGCGCGGCCGGTCCCCGCGGGCCCTGGTGAGGGTCTCGGCGGCCAGCGCGGCCGAGGCGGCCGTACGAGCCGCGCTGATGATCGAACTCTCCAGGCAGGCCAGCGGATAGCCGGTGCGCGGGTCGTTGAGGATGAGCACGGCGGAGGCGCGCGGGAGGCCCGCCGCCACGTTCTCGGGGAAGCTGGAGATCCATTTCAGGCCGTCCACGCCGATGCCGCCGCCGATCGACGCGGGGAGCGCGATGATGCGGGAGGCCGGCCGGTCGGGAAAGCGCAGGAAGTAGGACGGCGGATTGACGGTGTCACCGGCACCGTGGACGCGGTACGCCGTTTCGATCAGACGCACCACCTCCTGGTGCCGGTCCGCCAGGACCCGGTGGACCTGGGCGCCGGAGATCACGGCGAAGGTGGGCGCCTTGGCGACAGGCGGCATCGTGTACTCCACGTTTCGGCTGACAGTGGTACCGGCCGAACGTAGGCAGCCCGCTTATCGGTGGGGTATCGGTCGTCTACAACGGCACTTGGGGGCCCGGCCTCCCCGGCCCTCCTCGCCCCGCCGCCCGGCGTCGGCCTTCCTCGGCGCTCCCCGCCCCGCCGCCGCGGCGTCAGCCTTCCTCGGCACCCCGCCCCCTGTCGGCCCCGGCTACCGCCCGTTCCTGCGGCCCGCCCCGCCGCCGCCCGGCGTCAGCCTTCCCCGGCCTCCAGCCGGGCCAGCGCGCGTTCGGCCTGCGCGCGCCACTGCGGGGCGTCGGCGCGGACGAAGACGTCGTGGGCGGCGGTCAGCCGTTCCCGCGCCGCGTCGTGGCGGCCCAGGCGGCGCAGCGTGTCGCCGAGGGCGAGGTTGATCCGGCCGTCGACGAGGGGGGCGTCGATGTGTTCGACGATCTCCAGCGCCTCGGTCAGCGTGGTCGCGGCGGCCTCCACCTCGTCCGCGCCCAGGCGGCTCTCCCCGAGTCCCAGCAGGGCGTAGGCGAGCCCCACCCGGTCGGACTTGTCGGTGACCAGCGCCACCACCTGCTGAAACGCTTTTTCCGCCAGGTCGAAATCCGACCGGGCCAGATGGACCCGGCCCAGCCGGTGCAGGGTCTGGGCGGCGCCGCGCCGGCTGCCGCCGCCGATCGACTCCATGAGCTGGACCGCTTCCAGACTCAGCTTCATCGCCGGTTCGGTGGCGCCGCGGTCCAGTTCGATCTGCGCCATGTTGTCGAGCGTGTGCGCTTCGGAGGAGGTGTCGCCGACCCGGCGCAGGATGTCCCGAGCGGTCCGCAGCCGCTCCATGGCGACGTCCAGGTTGCCTCGGAACCGGTCCAGGATCGACAGGTTGCGCAGGTTCAGCGCCTGCCCGTGCTCCTCGCCGGCCTGCTCGAACAGCTCCAGCGCCTCGCTGTAGCGGGCGTGCGCCTCCTCCAGCCGGCGGTAGGACTGGGCGACGCCGCCGAGCTGGTGGAGCATGGCGGCCTGCCCGCGCAGGTTGCCCGTCCTGCGGGCCGCGGCCAGCGCCGCCTCGGAGCAGATCCGCCAGTCGTCGAGGTAGTGCCGGGTCTCGAAGAGCACCGCCGCCGAGACCGTGAGGTCCCAGGCGAGGTCGGCCATGTCCAGGGCGGCCGTCTGCTCGACCGCTGCGACCAGCGACAGGCGTTCCGCCTCCAGCCACTCCAGCGGCGAGTCGAGGAGTTCGTCGAGGTGGACGGGGTCGACCGGCCTGCGCGCCGCGTCGCTGTGCACGACGCTGAAATGGCCGCCGTACTCCCGCCGGTGGGCCTCCTCCGCGATGGTCAGCCAGGTGCGGAAAGCGCGCTCGCGGGCGGCGCGCTGGGCGTCCGGCGGCTCCTCGGCGTAGGCCCGCTCGCGGGCGTACAGGCGCATCAGGTTCTGAAGCCGGTAGCGCAGCCGTCCGGTCGCGTCGACGCCGACGACCTCCAGGAACTGGGCGTCGACGAGGTCCTCCATGATCCGCTCGGCGTCCAGCACGTCGATGTCGAGCAGGGCGCCGCCGACCCATGCCGCGAAGTCCGGCACGTCGAGCAGGCCGAGGCGCCGGTAGAGCAGCGCCGCGTCCGCGGGCAGATAGCGGTACGACAGCGCGAAGCTGGCCCGCACCCGGGAGGCGCCCTGGCTCAGCTCGTCGAGCCGGCGTGCCTCGTCGTTGAGCCGGGTCACCAGGTGCCGTACGGTCCAGTGCGGTTTGGAGGCGAGCCGGGCGGCGGCGATGCGCAGGGCCAGCGGCAGCCGGTCGCACAGCTCGGCCAGCCGTACGGTGTCGGCGCGGGCGGAGGCGATGCGTTCGGTGCCGACGATCCGGCCGAGCAGTTCCACGGCCTCCGGCTCGGGCAGCACGCCGAGGTGCACCCGGGCTTCCTGCGGCCAGGTGACCAGTTCCTCCAGCTGGTCCCGGCTGGTGACCAGCACGGCGCAGCGCCCGCTGCCGGGCAGCAGGGTGCGCAGCTGCGCGTAGGAGCGGACGTTGTCCAGGACGACGAGCACCTGCCGCTCGGCGAGCACGCTGCGGTACAGCGCGACGAGCGCCTCCGTCTCCGGCGGTATCTGGTCGCTGGGCACACCCAGCGAGCGCAGGAAACGGCTGATGACGTCGGCGGCGACGGTCGGCTCGTGCTCCTCGTCGTAGCCGCGCAGGTCGGCGAAGAGCCGTCCGTCGGGGAAGTGGGCGGCGGCCCGGTGGGCCCAGCGGACCGCGAGGCCGGTCTTGCCGACGCCCGCGATGCCGGTGATCAGCCCGAAGGCGGGCCCCTGCTGCCGGTCCCGGTCGGCCACCAGCAGGTCCAGCACCGCCAGTTCGGGCTCGCGGCCGGTGAAGCCGGGCACGTCCGGGGGGAGTTCGGAAGGGACGATGACGGTGTCGGAGCGCAGGGCGTCGGCGGCGACGACCGGCGGCGCGGGGGCGAGGGAGGGGTCGTCGCGCAGGATCGCGTCGTGCAGGTCCTGGAGGTCGGGGCCCGGCTCCATGCCGAGTTCCTCGATGAACTGGGCGCGCGCCTCCCGGAAGGTGCCCATCGCCTCGGCCCGCCGTCCGGACCGGTACTGCGCGAGCATCAGATGGTGCCGGGTGCGCTCGCGCAGCGGATGCTCCCGTACGACGGCCGCCAACTCCGGTACGAGATCCTGGTGGCTGCCGAGTTCCAGCAGGACGGCGGTGGCGTCGTCGTAGGCGTTGAGACGGTGTCCTTCGAGCCGGGCGGCCTCGTCCTCCACCATCGGGCTCGCGATACCGGCGAAGGCGGGGCCCGTCCACAGGGCGAGGGCATGCGCGTAGCTGTCGGCCGCGTCGGCGTGCCGGCCCTGCTCCACGGCCGTCTCGGCGTCCTTGACCAGCCGGGCGAAGTCCACCGAGTCGACCGCGTGCCCCTCGGATCTGAGGACGTATCCGGGGTGGGTGGTGACGATGATGTCCTCGGTGACGCCCTCGGCCTTGAAGGCCTTGCGCAGGGCGGCGATCACGATCGCGATCTGGGTGCGGGCGGTGGCGGGCGGGCCGCTGTTCCAGACACCGTCGACGAGGGCGTCGACCGGCACGATCCGGCCAGGGTTGAGCAGCAGCAGAGCCAGGACCGTTCGCTGGCGCGCACCGCCGACGGTGAGCGCACGGCCGTTCGCCGTCACCGACAGGGGCCCCAGGATCTTGAAACCGAGCCGCTCGCCCACGGATGTTCCCCCCCAGAACTTCACCTACCGTCCTCACCGGAGCGCCTGGACGACAATACCTGAGCGGCCGGGCCGGTTCGCTGGTGTTTTCCAGCCGTCCCTGAGGTCAGGGGCTTCGACGGCGCGGAATTGGGTAATCCTCTTTCCTTTTCGCGGATTGCGCGAGGGATCAGCTGTGCGAATTCGCACCGAGTAATCCGGGGCGGAATACGGCTTCCGGGAATTAGTTGGCTCATACATCGGATAACCGCGAAACTCCCCGGTACCTGTAGTGGCCGGATCACACCCCGGGATCCGGCCGCCCCGCCCGCACGGATGGCCGATTCGCGATCGCACAGGCGATCCGATCAAGCCATACCGGCCGACCACCCCGCTCGGCGTGCCCACCGGCCCCCGGGGAGCAGCCGGAAAACGACGGCACCCGGGGCCGGATCGACGACGCCCGCCGCCTCGCAGGAGGACACGGAACCGGCTGCCTGACCGAAAACGATCAGGCCCGGGAGGCGTGAACGGCTACTCGGAGCCCGCTCGAAGCCCGTGTCCCCCGCTCCTCGCGGGGCGACCGGAGCCGGGACCGCAGACCGGTCACCCCGGGACCGCAGACCGGTCGCCCCGGGACCGCAGACCGGTCGCCCCGGGGCCGCGGGGCGCCGGCCGACGCCGGCCCGGCCCCGCTCGGCCCTCTCCCCCGCACGCTGCTCGCGCCGAAGCCGACGGCCGTGTCCAGGAGATACGCGGCGGGGTCGACGCGGCGGGTGCGTCGAACGTCCCGTCCCCTGCGGGCGCCCGGGTGCCGTGGACCCTTTCGTCCGACGTACATCGGCGGTGTCCGCAGGGACGGTTCTTCCGAGCGGGGGCGCGGGTACAGTGGCAGGCCCCATTCGCTTCATTCCTTCTCATGGCCCTCGGCCGGACCTTCCGGCCTCTGCCGGAAGGTCCGGATACATGGCCCTGGTGGTGCAGGACCGCACGTTCCTCGACGTCCTCAGCGCCGAAGCGCGGAAGGATCTGTTCCGGATCAGTGTCGAGCGGACGTTCCGGGCGGATGAGCATCTCCTGCGGGAGCAGGACGACAGCAGCCATGTGCTGGTGCTGCTGGCGGGGTGGGCCGTGGTGTCCACGGCGACCGACCGGTCCTCGGCCCGGCTGATCCTGGCGCTGCGCCGACGCGGCGAACTCGTCGGCGAGATGGCCGCGTTGGGCGGCATCCCACGCAGCGCCTCCGTCACCGCGCTGGGCCCGGTACGTACCTTGGTGGTGCCCGGCGCCCGGTTCCGCGCGTTCGCCGGGCGCGACCCGGAGGTGTCGGCGCTGCTCATGGCACAGCTCGTCTCCCGGCTGCGCACCTCCGACGAGGAGCGGCGCACACTCGCCTCCCTGACCGTCATTCAGCGGGTGGCCGGGCGACTGCTGGAACTCGGAGAACTCCAGCGGGCGGCCTCCGGTCAGGCGGGCATGCGGGACGCGGACGAATTCCCGGTGCTGGCGCAGTTCGCGCAGCACGATCTCGCGGACGCCGTCGGCGCCACCCGTGAGGCCGTCGCCAAGTCGCTGCGGCTGCTGCGGGCCGCCGGTGTGGTCCGGACCCGGCCGCGCCGCGTCGAGCTGATCGACCACGACGCGCTGCGGCTGCTGGCGGCCGGCGGGAACATCGGGTTTCCGGCTCCCTGACCGGCTTTCGTACGACCACCAGCCCCAATCCCTCCAGTGGGCACCCCCTGCCCACACCCCTTGGAACACGCATCTGTCAAGGGGTGGGTGAGGTTGTGTTGAAGTGCCAGGCGCGAAACGGCACAGCGTGAGAGGCGCGCGTTTTCGGCGCGCGATCCATGTGCCGCCACCGGATGTGTAAACGACCACATCGCGAGCCGGCGTGAGCCGCCATGCTGACGGTCGGTCACTGCACGACAGGGGGTGGGCAGATGGCTGACGGAGCCGTCTACAAGACTTTGATGAGCGTGGACACCCGGGGATCGGGCAGCTACCTCGACGGCGCGAAGCGACGGATGCGCGGACGGATCTACGACCTGGCCCACGCGTCCTTCGCGGCGGCGGGCGTGGCGAAGTCCATGCTGCACCTGGAGGACCGGGGGGACGGGTTCATCGCCGCCGTGGACGCGCGTATCCCGCCGGTCCGGCTGCTCGGCACCTGGCTGGCGGAGATGCACCAGCGTCAGCGGGTGGGGAACGAAGACCTGGCACGCCGGCTCGGCCTGCGGGTCGGACTGCACGTGGGTCCGGTGGAACACGACGAGGAGGGTCTGTCGGGCCATGCGATGGACCTGGTCTGCCGGCTGGCGGACTCATCGGTGACGCGGACGGTGCTGGAGTACTCGGGGCGCGATCTGGTCCTCGTGGTCTCCGACTCGCTGCACCACGAAGTGGTCCGGCACGGTGGCCGGTTCGTGGAGCCCTCCGCGTACCGATCGGCCCGGGTCGCGCTGAAGGAGGGCCCGGTCACCGCGTGGTTCCACGTGCCGGGCGAGGCCCGGCCCCGGGTGCCGGACGACGAAGGGTTCGACACGCTTCCCGTGGACGCGCCGTCGGGGGAGAACGGGGGTGGCGCGTCCACGGGAGCCCGGGCGGAGGGCCGCTCACCGGGGAGGGAACCGGGGCACACCGCCCCGGCCCCGGCCGGCATGCCCACCTCCGACACGGATCATCGGGCGCTCCGGGCTGAGGCGTGGCCGGTGGACACCGGTGGGGGTGCCCACTGGGACATCAAGGTGGAAGGCGGCCCCAGCGTCGTCCAGGACCGCGCGACCTTCCAGGCACCGGTCCACTTCGGGGGCGGCGCGGGCGCGGCCCAGGAGGACTGGCCGACCGGCGGCGGCGCCAGGGCGCGCGGAGACCGCGGGGCGCAGGGCGACGCCACGCCCGACGGTGGCCGGCGAGCCACCGGCCGCGACGCCCCCGACAGCGCCCGGCGCGCGGGGGACGACAACGACCGCACCGGGGAGTCAGATTGAGTGGCGACGGCGAGAACGGGAGTGCCGAGGGCGCCGGAGCCGGTGATGCCTGGGGCGCGTCCCCAGGACCGGACCGGTGGCAGGCCGGGGACGAACCGGCGTGGCAGGAGGACGAGCGGCGGCCCGGCCGGGGTTCCGGCGGGGACGCCGACGGGGAGGCGGGGCCGGACGGCGACCGGGACCGGGCGGACGATGCGGAGCACGCGGAGCGCCAGGACCGCCAGGACCGCCAGGACCGCCAGGAGGAGCGTTTCCGGGAGGCGACCCGGGACCCGCTGGCCGACTCGGGGATGCCCGGCGAGGCACGCGCGGCGGCCCGGGTCCAGCGGGCCGCGCAGGCCCGGTTCGACATCCGGGGCAACAGCAGCGTCTTCGACCGGACCAGCTTCGACCGCGCGCACTTCGGCGATGTGTACGTCGGCGCCCGGGACACGGCGGCGCCGGTCTTCGGGGACGTGCCCGAGGACGAGTTGGACCGGCTGCGCCAGGTCTACCGGGCCCCGGCGGGCTACCCCACGCTGAAGCGGGTACTGCGCGGGCGCCGGGTGCTGGTGCTGGGCGGCCCGCCCGGCACGGGCCGCCTCACCACCGGGCTCTGCCTGCTGGACGAGGTCACCACCGCCGTACGCGACACGGCGTCCGGCGCGGCGAAGCCCGTACCCGGGGCGGCGGAGCCCGAGGGCCGGACGGGCACCGCAGTCCTCACCCGGGGCCGGGTCACCCGGCTCGCCCCGTCCGACCTGGGGCTGCTCTCCGCAGACCCGGACGCGGTGGCGGACGGTGTGCTGGACGGCGGTGGTCTGTTGGTTCAGCTCCCCGAGCATGCGGGGGGCTTCTGCGCACCACAGGAGCTGCACCTGGACGCGCTCGCCGCGCGGCTCGCCGCGAAGGGGTCGTACGCGGTGCTGGTCGTCTCCCCCTCCTCGCCGGCCGGGCATCTGCTGGGAGGACGCTACGGGCTGGCGTGCCCGCCGGCGCCCGCCGGGGAACTCCTGGAGTGGCAGCTCGTAAGACACCTGGCCGACTGCCCGGACCCGGACGCGCTGGGCCGGGGTGAACAGATCCTCAAGCACCCGCTGTTCCTGGACGCGCTCGGCATCCTCCCGGAGGCGCTGCGGCCGTCCGAGACCGAGCTGGTCGCGGAACGGGTGGCCCGGCATGTGCGGGGCGAGCTGCGCCGGGACGAACTCCTGGACGCGTGCGGCCAGGTCGCGCGCCGGCAGGCTCGCGAATGGTTCACCGGGGCGGCCGACGCGCTGCCCGCGGCGCCCGAGCCCGCTCGGGCCAGGACGGACGGGCCGGTGGACACCACCGCCTCACGGGTACGGGAGGCCTCGTTCCGGATCGCGCTCGCGGTGCTGGACGGGGAGGCGGTCAGCTCGGTGGCCGACGCCGCCGAACTTCTCGCCCAGCAGATCCTCGCCGTACGGATGCCCGGTCGGGCGCACGGGCGGCCGGTGTTCGCGGAGGACTGGGAGGGGCTGCTCGCCGCCTGCCGGGCCGAGGTGCGCACCGGCGAGGAGGAGTCGGTGGGCGGGGTGCCCGTGCCGGTCCGCACGGTCGCCTACCGGGGCACGGCGCTGGCCGGCTCGGTGCTGGCGGAGGTCTGGCACCGGCATCACGCTGCCCGCGGTCCGGTGACACGCTGGCTGCGTGACCTGGCGGGCGACCCCCGGCCGCAGGTGTGGGTGCGCGCCGCCGTGGTGGCGGGCGAACTCGCCACCGCCGACCTCGGGTACGGCTTCTCGGAACTGATCCGGCCGCTGTCGGTGGCCAAGGACACCCGGCGCCGCTTCTTCGCCGCGACCGCGCTGGCCCAGGCCGCCGGCCGCGAGCCGTACCGGTCGGCGGTGCGGGGCGTGGTCGAGGACTGGGCGGGCGCCCCGGTGGCGGCGCTGCGCTGGACGGCGGCGCTGGCCCTCGGCTCCGGCCGGATCGTGGACGACACCCGGCAGGCCATGGAGCTGCTGTGCGGCATCGGCGGCCGGGACGAGGGCGCCCAGGCGCTCGTCGCCTCGTACGGCGCGGCCCGGCTGGTGGCCGGCAGCCGGGCCGGGGAGGCGGCCACCGTGCTGCGCGATTGGTCCGAGCACGGCTCCGCCGAGCAGGTGAACCTGGCGATGCTCTGTGCCGTACGGCTGTTCTGCGCGCGGACCGACGACATGTGGCAGGCGGAGGAGAGCGACGCCCCCGGAGCGCCTCCCGCAGACGCCGCCACGTCCGTCCCCGCATCCGTCAACCGGGTGTGGGGGCCGGGCGGGGTGCGGCTCGCGGGCGGGATGCCGGGGCAGCCGGGCGGCACGGGGCAGCACGCCCGGACCGGGCAGGACGAACGACCGCCGGTGCCGCGCGCGTCCGTCGCCGTGACCGACGCGGAGCTGGCCCGGCGGGCGCACTGGCCGCTCGCGCTCGCGGTGGCCGTGGCGGTGGAGAGCGCGGCCGAGCCGCTGGCGGACCTGCTGTGGCGGTCGCTGGCGAACCGGCTGTCTCACGAGAGCGCGACGGAGGGTCTGGCGACCTGGCTGCGGGCGGCCGAGGCGGACGCCGTGGTGCCCGGACGGGCGGGCCGCGCCTATGTGTTCGAGCAGGAGGCCGCAACGGAGCCGGCCGACGGCACGGCCCGCCGAAGCGGGGAGATCCTCCAGGCGCTGCTGTGGCTGCTGCCCCGGATGACCCGCAGCCGTCGGGACGCCGAACGGCTGCGCTGGCTGCTGAGGGTGATGGCGGACGCGCCGCAGGAACCGATGACCGCCGCCTTCGCCCGCCATGTGGTGGCCGCGATGGCGGCGACGGGACGCGGCCAGGGCGGCCGGGGGGAGGAGCAGAGGTGACGGCGGGACAAGAAGAGGAACTGGTGATCCCGGAGAACCTCGCCGGACCGTTCCTGCGCGAACGGATCGTGCAAGGGCGGGGGTTCAAGCACTGGGGCGCGCAGGTGGCCTCCGTGCTCTACTACCAGGACGGTGGGCACAGTGTGATCACCGCGCGGGGCGCCGACCACCGCGACCGGCTCAGCCGGTGGTCCCGGCCGACCAGTGTCTGCGAGGTCGCCTGCGGGCGGCACACGACCTCGTTCGCGCTGAAGCTGCCCGCGTACGGCTCGGCGACCTTCTTCGAGACCCGGGTCAACCTGCGCTGGGAGGTCATCGACTACCGACTGGTGGTGGAGAAGCGCCTGTTCAGCGTCGAGG
The DNA here is from genome assembly GCF_040654575.1 of Streptomyces sp. NPDC050674. Taxonomy (NCBI): domain Bacteria; kingdom Bacillati; phylum Actinomycetota; class Actinomycetes; order Kitasatosporales; family Streptomycetaceae; genus Streptomyces; species Streptomyces sp. NPDC050674. The sequence goes on along the minus strand of NZ_JBFAIG010000022.1, from coordinate 40,587 downwards.
ACGACCTCGGGCCCGAGATCGTGGACCGGCTCCAGGGCGTCACCACCGGGTACTCCGTGGACCAGGCGCACGAGGCCAACAAGGCCGTACGGCTGGACATCGAGGCGGGCCGTTGGGCCGACCTCGGGCAGGAGGTGGGACTGCGCACCAAGGTGTTCGTCGAGGTGGGCACCGACCGTACGCAGATCGGCTTCGTCAGCCAGACCCGCATCGATGAGGCGGAGGCCCAGCGGGTGACCGCCCGCTTCCGGGGGTTCGCGGCGATCGCGCACGGCACCGACGCGGAGAAGTACGCCTATCTGATGGCGTCCGGCAACACCGAGGAGGTCAGCCGGCTGGTCAAGATGATGATGGAGAGCCAGGCCGAGGAGCAGCGCGCCAACCGCGAGTTCCTGGTCCGGATGGCGCACGAGGGGCGGGTGAACACCCCCGAACTGGACGCCTACATCCGCCGGATGGTGCTTCCCGGCCAGGCGGCGGACCAGCCTGCGCTCCCGGCGCTCGAACCCCGTGCCGCGCTCCCGCCCGCGCCCGTCACCCCGGCCGCCGCGGCCGGAGCGGCCCGGCAGGACTGGCCGGACACCGCGGCGCGCAGGGACACGGACGCGTACGACGCCCCGGAGCGCGGGACGGCGCGGACCGCCGGGGCGCCGCGCCAGGAGGAGGACGACTGGTGGGGCGAGCCGCAGGAGACCGTCGAGTACGAGACCGGTCCGTCGGCGGCGCGGGACGGCTACGGCAGGCCCGCGCACATCGACGAGCACGGCCACGGGCACACCTACGGCGGATCCTCCTCCCCCGGTGCCGGGCGCGCGGCGTCCGGGGCCGGGTCCCGTCACCGGGTCGACGAAGAGGACGACGACATCTGGGGCGGCCCGTCGGACGGGGACCCGGGCGGCCGACGGTGACGGCCGCACAGGGCGCGCCGGCGTCCGCCGTCGGGGAGACGCGGTTCGTCGCCGAGCGGCTGCTGGCCACGGTCCGTGAGGACACCGGGCGGGCGGACGTCAAGGCGTCGGTGCTGCTGTCGGTGTCCCTGGGTGTGCCGCCCCTGGTGGTCGGGGTGGGGCAGCCCCCGCCGGACCGGCCCTCCGTGGTGTGGCTGGTGCTGGTCGGGGCGGGGCTGCTGATGTGGCTGGCGGGGTCCGTGTCACTCGTTCGGGCGGTGTTGCCGCACGGCGGAACTGAGCGGGTGGGGCCCGGCATCACCTTCTTCGCCGATGTCGTCGCGGTGCACACGGCGGCCGGGGCGGGCGGCGTGGCCGAGGCGGTGGGCAGAGCGGGCGAGGACGTCACGGCCTGGCTGCTGACCCAGGCCGTGGACCACAGCCACATCCTCATGCGGAAGTACCGGTGCATCCGCTGGGGAGCGGTCTGGCTGGTACCGGGGGCTCTGTCGGCGACGGCCGGGCTGCTGCTCGGCTGACCCCGCGCGCCCAAAGCGCGGACGGCGGCCCCGGTTGCCGGCACCCGGGGCGCACGCGGGCCCGCATCGGCTTCGCATGCCCGACATCTACGCCTATCAAGTGACAGTTGAGGGAGACGACATGGACGCATACGACACCGCACCGGTGCGCGGCGGCCCGGGGCGCGCGGCACGGGGGCGAGGGAGGCGTACGGCGTCCGACACCCGTACGGCATACGACACCGGTACGGCAACCGCTACGCGGCGTGCGGCAGTTGACGCCGGTGCCGCGCCGGGCGCCCGCGCGGCGCGGCGTACGGAACCCGCCGGACGGCGAGGGCTGCTCGGTGCCCGGCGGGCCGCCGCCGTGCTGGCGCTGCTGCTGCTCGGGCAGACCGCGCTCGGCTGGACCGCCCCGCCCACGCCTCTCGCCCCGGCCGCGTCCACCGCCACGGACGCCGTGGACCTGGCCGTGGCGGTGGACGAGTCGAACAGTCTGAGCGCGGCCGACGTGGAGCGGGAGCGGGACGCCGCCGGGCGGATCGCGGTCGGGGAGATATCCCCGGCGTCGCGGATGACGGTGCTGGGGTTCGCCAGCGCCGACAACGACAACCAGAGTCCGGTGGACGAGGTGTGCCCGACCACCGCGCTCGACGCGGTGGCCCGGGAGAAGATGGACGGCTGCATCGGCCGGCTGGCCCGGCGCGGCACGGGACAGGGCACCGGGACCGACTTCCCGAACGCGATCCGGCAGGCCGTGACCCGGCTGAGCGAACGCGACGGCAGCCGCCCGCGCATCCTGTTCCTGCTCACCGACGGCAAGCTGGACGTGAGCGACAGCCCCTCCTACGGCACCGACGAGGAGAGCCGCAAGGACAACGGCCGCCGTGAGCTGACCAAGGCGCTGGCCGAGGCTCGCGCCGCGAAGGTGCAGATCTGGCCGCTCGGCTTCGGCGACGACGTCGACATGGACGCGCTGCGGGACATGGCGAAAGGCGGCTACCGGGGCGGGTGCACCGACCTGGAGGCGGCCCGCCCCCGCGCGGACAGGGCGACGGACTCCCAGACCCTGGGCGACGCCGTGCAGCGTGCCTTCGCCGGGGCCCGCTGCCTGGTCACCGACCCGCCCCGCAAGGACACACCGCCGGCGGACATCTCCGTACCGCTGTCCCCGCTGGCGACGCTCGCCACCATCGTCGTCTCCAAGGGCGACCGCGCGGTGCGGGCCACGTACTACGACCCGCGCGGCCGGAAGATCGAGCCCGGCAGCCGGTCCGACGGCTCGACGTTCACGTCGGCGGGGTCCGGTGGCGAGGTGGAATCGCTGCGCATCACCGACCCCCGGCCGGGCCGCTGGCAGGTCCGGCTCGACGCTCCGCAGGGCCACCGGGACCGGCTGGCCAGTGTCTCCGTGCAGTGGCGGGGTGCCGTGCGCTCCTCCATCGTGATGACGCCCGCCGCGCCCCGGCCGGGCGAGAAGGCCCGCGTCGAACTGACCCTCCAGACGCGCGACGAGCAGGGCATCGGCGACCCCGCGGACCTGCGCAGGCTGCGGGTCTCCGGGCGGCTGACCGGTGACGGTTTCGAACCCCTGGACCTGGCGCTCTCCGACGGCGGGGACAACGGGGACAAGAAGGCCGACGACGGCCGCTTCACCGGCGCCGTGACGATCCCCCGGGCAGCGAAAGGCGCGCTCAAGGCCGTCGGGGTGCTCGGTGCGGTCGGACTCACCGCCGATCACCGCCCGTTCCTGACCCGTACCGCTTCGCCCAACCCCGAGGTGCGGGCCGGGCTCCGCGTGGACGACGCCGAGGTGCACCCCGGCGGCAGCGTGCCGTTCCGGCTGCTGGCGTCCAACGACTCGGACCGGCCGCACACCCTGCGCCTGGCGCTGCGGGACACCGAGCCGGGCGCCGTCGCCCTCTCCCTCACCGAGGTCACGCTGGCCCCCGGCGACTCCGTGGACCGGGCCGGCCGGCTCACCGTCGGCGGACAGCTGAGCCCGCGCGAACTGAGCGCGCGGGTGGAGGTGTCGGACGCGGACGACTCCGCCCGGCCGCTCGACGCGAAGCTGGTGAAGGTGGACATCACGCCGGTGCCCTCCTGGCCGCATCAGGTCTGGGACGCGTGGTGGTGGGCGCTGGTCACCGGCGCCGTGCTGCTGGCCGCGTCGCTCGTCTGGTTCGTGTGGCACCGCAGGCAGGCACGCGAGGGCGTCTCACCGGGCGGACTGCTGCTCCGGCTCACCGTGTCCGACGACTCCGGGGAGCGGACGACCAGCGAGACGACGGTGCCCCGCAAGCGCGACCCCTGGTACCGGTTCGACGTGTCCGGCCCGGACGGCCCCAGCCCCCGTCTGGACCCGTCCCCCACCGGCCGGTACGCCGTGCAGCGCGACCCGCGTACCGGGGTCCGGCTGCGCACCCCGGACGGGCGCGACCAGTCGTATCCGCTGGCCCGTGAGATCCCGCTGGAGGGCCGGGTCCGGCTGCGGGCGGAACGTGGCGCGGTGGGCCGCCGGCCCGCGGCCCGGCGGTCGTCCCGCCGGCTCGCGGACCTGCTGCCCCGCGGGCTGCGGCCCGCCCCGGCGCCGTCCGGCCGGAGGGACGCGGACGACCCCGGCGGGCGGGACCTGTACGGGAGTTCCTCGTACGGCGGTTCCTCGCACCGGAGTTCCTCCTACGACGACGAATTCGACGAGGCCACCTGACAGCGGACGACGGACGACCGGTGGCCGGGCCGCCCACGTGACGGCCCGGCCACCGGAACCGCACCACCAGCCCACGACAGGTCCTCCCACGGGACCCGGGGCCCATCGAACGTCCGGTGCGCGGGCACCGGACAGGGGGGAAACGAAGCGATGAAGATCTTCCAGCCGATGCTGTTCGTCGGCCTCGGCGGCACAGGCGGCCTGATCGGCGCCGAACTGGAGCGCCGCCTGCGCGCCGAACTCTGCGGTCCGGACGGCACCGCCCTCACGGGCAACGGCCGGCTGCCCTACGAACTGCCCGGTTGCCTGCAGTTCGTGTACGCCGACTACAGCGAGGCGGAGCTGGGCCGGCTGCCGCATCTGAGCGCGGACACCGCGCTGCGGCAGGCCTACAGCCGCACCTCGCGCGCCACGCACGACCTGCTGCCCGCCGACTACGACAGTTCGCCCGAGGTGACCCGGATGCTGCGCGCGCTGCTGCGCGACGAGGTGTCCGACTGGCTGCCGCCGCACGGCGGCGAACCCAAGATCAACCCGCTGCGCAACGGCGCCGGCCAGCTGCCCACGGTGGGCCGCGCCGCGCTGTTCGCCACCCTCGCCAACGGTCCCGCGCCGGTGCTGACCCCGCTGCACCGGGCCATCGACGCGATCGCAGGGTCCGGCGGGGAACTCCAGGAGGTGGGCGGCGACACCATCAACGGCTGCGACGTGTTCGTGGCGTTCTCGGTGGCCGGCGGGACCGGCGCGGGCATCTTCCTGGACTACCTGCACCTGATCGGGCAGGCGTTCAAGGACAAGAAGTTCCGGGGCGCGCGGATCTATCCGCTGGTGGTCATGCCGTCGGCGTTCCCCGAGGCCAAGGGTGGCGGCCGGGAGGCCGAACTCAACGCCGCCCGCGCGGTGGTGGACCTGTCCCGGCTGGTGGACGAGCAGAACGCGCCGGACGCGGAGGCGGAACTGGGTGACGTGGACCTCCAGGAGTCGCTGCGCATCCGCTACCCGCAGACCCACCCGGTGTCGCTGCGGCCGGGCACCGTGCCCACCTCATTCCTGTTCAGCCAGACGGCCGGCATCCGCCCCGACGACCTGCGCCGCTCCATCGTCTCCCTGGTGGTGTCCCTGATCGGCACCGACCTCAACCTGGGCGAGGCCAAGGGCGGCGGACGCGACGACGACTACCAGACGTTCGCCAGCAACTTCGTCAACGGCGACATCAGCCGCCGGACTCGTTCCGCGACCGGTATCGGCCGCAAGGGCATCTCCACCAGCCTGGTCGCGTCGATGACGGCACCGCTGGACGAGCTGGCCGAACTGGTCGCGGCCAAGATGCTGGCCCACGCGGTGACCGGACTGACCGACGTCTCCGCCGCCGTACCGCACGAGACGGCGCCACTGGTCCGGGAGATGTTCACCGCCGCCGGGCTGGGCGAGCTGTGGCGGCGCGAGCCCTTGGAGGTGACCGAGCCGGATCCGCTGCCGCGCGGCAGCGGCGAGATCGAGACCGCGCTGCGGGACCGGCTGGAACAGATGCGCCGGCTGCTGGCCGACCTGGAACGGCAGGTCGCGCACCGCATGCCGGTCCTGGTGGAGGGCTTCTCACCCCGCGCGGCGGTCGAGCAACTGCTGCTGAAGACCGACCTGTTCACGCTGGGCCGGGTGGTGTCGGGCGTGCCCGGCGAGACCAACACGGTGGCCCGGCTCGGCTTCCTCGGCATGCTCGACAACCGTCGGCAGGACCCGGCGCGGCCCGCCGGAGTCGAGGTGCAGCCGCCACCGGTGCCGAGGATCAGAGGCCGGGTGGTGGGACCCCGGCTGCGCTGGGCGGACGACGAGGTGGCCGCCGCGCTGGAGGAACAGGACCGCTGGTACAAGTGGCGGGCCCGCACGATCTGGCACCGCGCCTGGAGCGAGCACGAGCCCCGCTGGCGGCAGGCCGCGAACCTGCTGCGCAACGAGGTGCACGCGGTCGCCGACGCGTTCCGCAAGCACGTGGACGACCAGCCGCGCGCACACGCCGCGCAGGTCAAGGAGCTGTACGACGACCGTACCGGCGTCTCCTACCTGCTGCCCCCGCAGGGCAATCTGGGCCGCTTCTACCAGGCGCTGATGGAGCGTCTGGTGGAGAGCCACCAGCTCGGGCCCAACGGCGACGAGGCCGCGCTGCTGCACAAGCTGGTCGACGCCGAGCTGCGCCGCAGCGCCTTCGCGGCCGGCCGCTACTCCCCCGACGCGGCCGTGTCGGAGGTGAAGGCCGCGTTCAAGCACCGGGTGCAGCGGCTGTTCTCCGAGCGTGCCGATGGCCGGCAGGCCCGCGCGCTGCTGCCCAGGATGAGCACGCTGCTGGCCGCCGAGGCGGGCGACACCGAGGCGTCCCAGCAGGTCAGCTCGCGGGCTCTGGAGCAGTTCCGGTACAAGCTGGCCGGTCTGCTGCCGGCCGCGTTCACGCCCGAGGGCAACGGGCGGCTGAAGGTGCTCATCACCTATCCCGGCTCGCGCCGGGTGACGGTGGACAACTACCTGGAGAAGCACCTGCGTCTGCCCCCCGACAGCCAGCGGACCATCGAGTACCGGGCCGTGGACACCGACTCGATCTCCGTGGTGCTGTTCCGCAGCGAGATGAGCCTCACCGAGGTGCCGGAGGCCCGCAAGGTGCTGCGCCAGTGGGCCAGGGCGCAGGAGAACCGTCGCGACGAGGACGTGCTGCGCTGGCGGCAGCGGCTCGGGTACCGCGACGACTGGCTGGCGAGCACGCCCGACGACCGGGCGCACATCCTGAACCGGCTGCTGTGCGCGCTGTGGAACGGCCAGATCGACTACCAGGGCGACCCGGCGTCCCCGCAACGGCTGCGCATCCGGCTGCACGACGACGCCGGCCAGGACGCGCTCGGCATCCAGCTGGCGCTCACCGACTTCCAGGACGGCATCTCCAGCTGGGCCGGGCTGCTGCGGGCGTACGAGCGTTGGGCGCTGCTGGCGGAGGAGAACATCGTGCAGAGCTACTGCAAGGTGGTGATGAACACGCTGCCGCGGGGGCTCGGCACCTCGGGAAGCGAGCCCTCGGAGCTGTATCTGAAGCTGGTCCACGAGGTGGCGCCGCGTCAGCTGCGGCTGCTGGACGAGCGGGAGCGGCGCTACGGCGCGCGGGTGACCGACTGGACGCGCCGACTGCGCGAGTTCTGGGCGGAGACCCTCCCCGACGCGCTCGACCTGCCCTTCCCGGAGGGCGAGAACCGCGCCCACCCGACGCTGCGCGAACTGGAGGCGTGGGTCCGCGAGAGCCGGAGCGCGGGCGAGGACCCGCGGCACCAGGAGGAGGAGCGGTGGGTCTCCGACCGGGCCTCGGACGGGCCCCCGGCCCGGGTCCGGGACCGGTCCTGGGAGCAGCGTCCCGACGAGCGTCCGCAGTCCCCCGGCCGGGCGGACGGCGGGCGGTCCGCCGATCCGTACGGGGCGGCGGGCGGCGCCGCGCCCCGGCGCGCCGACAGCTGGGACGTGCCCGCACACGGCAGGCCGGGCGGCGACGGCGCGCCTGGCGCCGGCAGCCTGCCGGAGGGTGTGCCGTCCGCCCGGCCCGGCCCCGCGCCCGGTGCCCCGCACACCGGGGAGGTGCCCGCCGCCCGGCACGGCGGCGACGGGGACGCGCGGTGGCCGTCGTCGGCCCCGCACGACGAGCGGACCCGGCACTGGCCGGACACCCCTCCCCCGACCGCCGGGGTGCCGGCGGAAGGCCCGCGCCAGGACGTGGGCCGGACAGCGCCGCCGGACCCGGGCCGGGCCCGGCCGGTGCCGCCCGCCGGCCGCCCCACGGCGCGGCAGGCGCCGGCCGGGTGGCCCGCGCCGGGACCGGCGCCCGCTCGGGCGCCGGAGTACCCGCCGTTCCCGCGTGCCGCCGAACCCGACCCGGGCTGGCCCGGCGCCGGTTCCGCCGCGCCGTGGGGCATCTCGGACGCGGACGGCGACGCCGACTGGCCCGACGAGGAGATCACGTCCGACGGCGACGAGGCCCGCGAGAGCAGGGAGAGGCACGCGTGAGCGCGATGGGGAGCCCGGTGGTCGTCCTCGACTTCCGGGGCGGCCGGGACGTACCCGCGGACGGCGCCGATCTGCGCCGCCGGGTGGGCGCGCGGCTGCCGGACAGCGGCCGGGGCGACGCCGGGGACCTGCGGTTCCTGGTGGTGGACGAGCCTGACGGGCTGACGGCGCACGCGGCCGCGTACGAACTGGTCGCGGCCGCGCCGACGTTGGGCGCGGTGAGCCTGCTCTGCCTGGTCGTCGGCGATCTGGAGCGGTCTCGGTCGGCGAACCCGACGCCCCCGGACGCGCCGTACCGGCCCGCGTCGTACCCGGACCCGGAGGACCGGAACGCGTCGTACCCGTACGACCGCCCGGTGGAGGGTGGGCGTCGGCTGCGGCTGGCGTCCGTGCTGCAGTCCTCCGGTACGGGGGTGCTGTGGGCACCCGATCCGCGGGCGGGCCACGATCCGCGCACCACCGACCCGGCCGCGGAAACGGAGGCGGCGCTGGCCGCACTGACCGATCTGCTGCGGGTGCCGGAGATCTTCGACAAGGTGCTGTCCGAACTGCACGACTCTCCGGTGTCGGTGGCCACGCTGTCCCTGCGGGTGCTGGAGCACGATCTGACACCGGACGCGCGGGACAGCGCGTGGACCGGTGCGCTGGCCCGGTTCGCCGGGGGCGAGGTGCCGGCGGCCGGGCCGCCCGATGCCCAGGAACTCCCGTCGGCGCTGGCCGAGTTGCTCGGCCCGGGTCCGGAACGTCCGGTGACGGCGCTCCTCCGTCCGGGCGGCCCCGCCGACGCCGCCCGCGCCGCCTGTGTGCGGGCCGTGGACGACCTGGCCGAGGCGCGGGCCGGGCTGAGCTCGGCGGGAGCGCTTCTGACCGGTCGCCGGGTCGCGGACTCGGTGCCCTCGGCGATGGCACGGGCGGTGGAATCGCTGCACCGGTACCGGGACGTGGTGGCCGGTGTGCTGCGGGACAGCGGCTCGCCCGGTGTCCCGCACGGCGACGCGCTGGCCCGGCTCGCCGACGGGGGTGTGGCGTTGCCGGAGGAGACGTGGGTACGCCGGTCGCGTGGCGGCGAGTCGGAGGAGGGGCTGGAGCGCTGCACCGCGCGCTGGCTGACCTCGGGGCTGCCGCTGCGCGCGGTCGCGGCCCGGCTGTCGGCGCTCGCCGAACGGGTCGCTCCGACGCCGTCCGCCGCCCGGCTGCGGGATCTGGAGCGGGCGTGCCCGGAGGAGTCGTTGGGACGGATGTCGGCGGCGGTGCCGCTGTACTTCGCCCGCGCCCGCGCGGGGCAGCTGGTGCCGACGGCGCTGGCCGCCTTCGTCTGCGCGCTCGCGCCATGGCCCGGCACACTGTTCGCGCTGCTGCCCGCGGCGGTGTTCCTGCTCGGCGGCGCACTGGCCGGCGCGGTCCGGCCGGGCCGGGCGGCGGGCGGCCGGGTGCACCGGGCGGACCTGGCCCGTGCCCTCTCGCTGTCGGCCGGCGCGGGTGCCGGGTTCGGTCTCACCCTGGTGGTGAGCGTCCCGCGCGAGCTGGTGCTCGGGGGTGTGCTGACCGGTGTGCTCGGCGCGGCGCTGTGCGTCGGGGCCTGGTGGCGCCGCGCAGTGGCCGACTGGTGGGAGGCGACCGGCACCTGCGAACTCGGGCCGTGTCTGGCCCGGGTGGACGCCGTCCTGGCGGACGCGCTGCGCCGGCAGTGGTGGGCGGCCGAGGAACGCACCCGGTGTGCGGACGGCGCCCGGACGCTCGCGGCGGTGCTGCGGGGCGCGGCCGTCGAGGCGGACGCGGGACACCCGGTGTCCGGCCCGCCGTACGCCTCCGGCGTGGGACCGGCCGGTGCGGACGGCTGGTCCGACCCCGGCTGGGACGAGTCGTCCTGGCCGGACGACCGGGCGCAGGCACCCGGCGCCTGGCAGGTCCCGGCGCGGCCGGACGCGACACAGGGGAACGCGGCACCCCCGTACACGTCGCACCCGGCCCCGGCACGGCAGTACCCGCCAGGCCCGGACCCCTCGGAGCCGGACCCGTCGGAGCCGGATTCGTCCTGGCCGGATTCGTCCTGGCCGGACGCCGACTGGCCGGACGCCGACTGGCCCGACGCCCCGGCGGCCGGTGCGACGGCCGGCGGCCGGGCCGAGCCTGCCGACGCGCCCTCCGGCCGCGCCCGGCATGTGCCCCGGGTGGACCCGCCCTGGCTGCACCGGGGCGCGGCCGAGGGCGGCCCCGACCTGGTGCCCACCCTGGTGGCGGACCTGGCCGACGCGACGGTGGCCGCGCTGCACGGCCACACCGGCTCCCACGGCGGTGCCGGCGGTGCCGGGCCCGCGGGCGGGGCGCCGACCACGCTGGAGGCCGCCGTGTCCCGGGCCATCGCGGCGGCCGGGCTGAGCCTGCGCGACAACGGGGTGGTGCCCGCCCCGCCCTACGCCCGGCAGGACCGGCCACGGGGAGACGCCTCGGCCCTGCTCGGCATCGGGGCGCAGCGGGTCCGGGACGTGCTCAACACCGGTTCGGACCAGGGCAGGCCACTGCTGCTGTGTCCCCCGGCGCAGCTCTCGCTGCTCAGCCGGGACCCGGCCGAGGCGCGGTCCATCGCGTTCGCGCCGCAGGCCGTACGGCCCACGGTGGAGGTGGGCGCGGGTGGGCTCGGCCCCGACGGCGTACCGGCGGCGATGGTGTGGACGGAGTCCGGCCGCTTCGCCGGCACGCTACGGCTCGTCCCGCTGCGGGCCGGTGTGGTGGAGAACGTGCGCGTGCGCACCTGGGCCGACGACGGCCCCCTCCCCGGCCCGGACCACGGCCCGACCGGAGCCGTCCCGGACCCCGGCGAGGAATGGGCGCAGCGGTGAACCGTACCCGTACGACGACGACCGACCGCGCCCCGGGCGCACGGACCAACACAGTGGGGAAGTCATGGTGAACGACCACCGACCCGCACCGCACCCGGACCGGTTCGGGCCCGCGCCGGAGCCGTACGCGGCGGCCGCCTCCGGGCCGACGGCCCGTCAGGAGTCCGTCCGCGACGCGGAGCATGACCACCCGGAGCGGGTGCGGCCACGCGAGCACACCGGCCGGGAGCCCGGCACCGGCCCCGCCGCGTCCCGGGAGGCGGCCGTGGAGTTCTCGTTCGTCTCGCCGCAAGGCGTCACGCACCGGGTGCGGGCCAGGTTCGGGCCGGACCGACCGCGTCTGGTCCGGCCGCCCGCGCTGGCCCGGCCGGTCCGCTTCGAGGACGGCTGGCAGGGCTTCCAGGTCCGGCTGCCGCAGGAGGCGGGCGCGGACCGGGAGGCGTACACCCTGCTCCAGGCGGAGATCACCGCGGCGCTGGCGCTGCACCGCGCGTACGCGGGCACCCGCTTCGGCGGCCTCTTCCCGACGCCGGTCGGCTACGACGTCAACACCTTGACGCCGTTCGTGCTGTACGCCGTACCCCGCGGACGGCCGCTGTCCGGGCCGACCGAGCGGGTGTCGATGGGCGACCAGCGGGCCGTGGAGCGTGATCTGGTGCTGGCGGTACGGCTGATGGAGGCGGTCGGCCTGGTGCACCGGGGCATCGTGCCGGGCGCCGTCCGCTGGGACGCGCAGGGCGTGCAGGTGTGGGACCTGGGCTCGGTGGTCCGGGCCGGGCGCCCCCGGGTGCCGTACGGCATCCCGCCCTACGCCTCGCCCGAGCAGCGGGCCGGAGTGGGCACGACAGAGGCCCGGGACGCGCTGTGGAGCGTGGCGCAGGTGATGTACCACCTGGTAACCGGCCGGCCCGGGAACGCCGACGGACCGCCCGCCGACCTCGCCGCGCAGCGGTCGGTGACGGAGACGCTGGGCCAGGTGTTCGCCCGGCACGCCCAGGACCGGCCGACGCCGGACGCGCTGTTGCGCACCCTGGTGCCGGAGGTCGCCGCCGAGGCGGCGAGCGTGCTGCTGCCGGACCCACTGGAGCACCACCGGCGGGAGTTCGACGAGATCCGGCGCCGCAAGCACGCCTCCCTCGCCCCGCCGCCCCCGGCGCACGCCCCGTACCACCCGGAGCAGAAACCCGCCGGGGACCCGGGCGGCTACGGCGCGGACGGGCCCCGGTACGGCGAGGCGCCGACGGCACCGTTCACCGGCTACGAGTATCCGGCCCGCGAACGTGGCCGGCTGCGCACCTGGATCAGCGGAGGCCGTACCTCCGGCACGAACGAGCCCGGCGGGAGCCGGTCCGAAGGAGACACCCGCCGATGACCGCTCCGATGCCGCCGGGCGCCACCGCCCAGGAGATCCTCTGCCCGTATTGCCTGGAGGTCATCTCCTACGACGAGCAGCAGCTGTTCGCTCGCAACGACAAGCAGCTGTTCGAGAAGCTGCACGTGGACCGGCGGATCAGTCCGCTGCGTCTCGCGGACACCCTGCGCTCCGCCTATCAGCGGTGCGGCAACTCCGAGGGCGAGCAGACCCATTACATCCCGGTGCCGTACCTGACCAACGGCAGTCCGCTGACCGTGGCGATGGTCGGGGACTCGGCCACCGGCAAGACGCACCTGCTGACCCAGATGATCGCCGAGATCGCCGACGGCGGTCTGAAGCGGTACGGGCTTCAGACGCAGTCGGTGAACCCGCAGGACCACCAGACGTTCATGACCGAGCGGGTGGAGCGGCTGCGGTCCGGGACGATGCTGGAACACACCCGCAGCGCCGGTGAGTTCGCCGCGTTCGTGGACGCGCTGCTGCTGAGCCGCCCGGACGGCCTGGCCCGGCCGGTGGCCTTCTTCGACCTGGCCGGTGAGGATCTGCGCCGCACGGACGCGCTGACCCGGTTCATGGTGGGCGTGGACGCTCTGATCTTCGTGGTGGACCCGCTGCGGGCGCTGCCGATGCCGTATCTCGACCCGCTGCGCGGCGACCTCGGTTACACCCGGGGCGGCGATCCGGCGTTCCAGACCGTGCTGGACCGGCTGCCGCGGGCAAGCGGGCAGTATCTCGGGGTGGCGGCGGCGGTCGTCATCAACAAGAGCGATCTGGTGCGGTTCGAACCGCCTGTGGACCGCTGGCTGGGCGAACCCCCGCCCGAGCGGCGGCTGGCCGAGCGGTTCACGGAGGAGAGCCGGGACGCCTACGCGTTCCTGCGCCACCACACCGGGCAGGCGTGGGTCGGTCCCTTCGACAGCGTGCTGCGCTGCACCCTGCACTTCGCCTCCGCCACCGGCAGCCATGACCATGAGGGCAGATTCCCGCACGGCACCCGGCCGTTGCGGGTGCTGGAGCCGCTGATCTCGGTGCTCGCCATGTGCGGTCTGCTCGACGACGGCACCGAGGACGGACCGGCGGCGGTGGGCTTGTGAGCCGGACGCAGCCCGGCCGGCCCGGTGACACGGCCGCACCCGACGACCGGGTGCACCAGGTCGTGTTCCGCTGGGCCGGCAACCTCGGTCACCGTGGCGCGGGGATCGCCGCGGTCGCCTACTCCTGTCCCGAGCCCGAGGCCCGCGCACTCGCCGACCGGCTCGGCCCCGTCCTCCGCGTCATGGGCGGCGAACAACGCCCCAGCCTGGTCCGGCACATCATCCCCGGCGGCCGAGTCCTCCTCGTCCGTCGCACCCCGGGCTCCGACGCTCAGGGGCGCGACAGCACGGTGTGCCATGCGCTGCTCGGTCCGGCGAAGCTCCTGGTGCCGCTGTACTGCGTCAGCCTGGGCGCCGTTCCCTGGGCGGAACAGGGCTGGGCCGACCGGGTGACGGGACGGATCGAGCCGATGCCGCGCGAACGGCTCAACGCCCTGGCCAACCACATGCGGGACCGCATGTGGGAGAACGTACGGCTGGTCCGGCGCCCGCTGCTCTGTCTGGTGGCCCAGTTCCTCCGCACTCCGGGGGCCCGGGTGTCGGCTCTCGTGGGAGAGCTGGACGAGTCCCTGGCCGAGGCGCACGCCCACGTCCGGGAACATCGGCCGGTGCCCCCGGTGCGGGAGTTGCCCGAGCCGGCACTTCTGGTGCTGTGGGGTCTGTGGTGGATCTTCGGCTCCTCGCTGGACCCGGGCTCGGGGAGCTGGCAGTTCGCCACCTTCGACACGATGGACGACCAGGCGTACCGGGTGGTGTTCGTCCCGGCCTGGCGGGTCTCCCCCACCGAGGACAGCCGTCTGCGCCGCATCGACCTGCTGGACCCCGGCACGGACCCGGCCGCCGAACTCGCCGCCACCCTCGTGGACCACTACCTGCAATGGCCCGCCGTCAAGTACCAGCGCCTGCTGGACACCGACCCGAACACGACCGACCCCGACCACCGGCGCTTCCACGCCCGGCTCCGCGCCGTGTGGCCCACCAGATACGAGAGCCCCGCGACCACGGACACGGGTTCCGTCCCCGTGATCTCCCCACCCCCGGCCCCGGAACGGCGCCAGGAGCCCGCTCCAACCCAACAGCCGCACAGTCAGGACGAGTTCCCCGCTCGTCCGCCGGCCCAGCCCACCTCCGCCTCCGCCTCCGCCTCCGCCTCCGACGCGAGCTGGTCTTCCCCGCCGGAGTGGCACCGACAGCAGCTCACCACACCGGAGTCACCCCCTCGGCACTCCCACCCGACGGCGGAGCCGACGACAACGCAAGCGGGGCGTGCCACGGAGGAGGTGGAAGGCGCGCTCGAAGCGACGGAAGCGCGGCGGTCCGGCACGGAGTTCATGTCGTCGGCGTCGTCACCGGAGGGGTCAGTGGCCGCGGCGGCACAGGGGACGTACGCGTCCGGGCAGGCCGTGGAACCCGGGCAGCCCGGGCAGCACACACACTCCGAACGGCCAGGTCCTGGGGTCCACCACGGATACCCGAAGCCACCGAGCACCCCACCCCCGTACCCGCCCCCGTACCCGCCACCGCCGAACCCGCCCCCCGAGTTCCCCCCACGCGCGGAGGTGCCCGTCACCCGGCACACGACGGGCCCCGCCACGGGGGCCGGCATGGGTTCCGCGACGGCCCCGGCGATGAGAGCGATCACCGAGCGGCTGACGCCGGACGGGCAACGCGCCCTGTGGGAAGCGGCATTGCCGCAGCTTTTCGACCAGCCGGTCGCGGGACGCTCGACGGTCTCGAAACTATGGCAGCACAAGAGCCGCCGGGCCCGTATGGAGACCTCCCGGATCCGGGCCCTGGCCGAGGACCTGACCTGCGCGACGAACCGTTCGGGACACACCGCCGACCTCCGGCACAAGGCCGAGGAACGCCTGGCCCAGGCCCACCACGAGGACCTCCTGTCCCTCCTCCGGGAACCCCTGTCCTACGACGCCCAGAACATCGTCCTCGAGCATCTCCCGCCCGCCGTCCAGGCGGAGGAGTCGGCCCGCGACCTCCTCGCCGGCCTCCTGGCGGTCGACTTCCGGATCACCCCGCCCCCCGACCTCCCGGACCCGTACGGGACCGACCTCCACACCCAGCGCACCGCCCGCATGATCCGCTGGTTCTTCAGCTGGCTCGTCGAACCCCGGACCACGAAGACCGAGGGCCCTCGGCTCACCAAGTACCTCAGTTCGATCGCCGCCTCCGATGCCCCGGCCGACCGCCACATTCTGGAGGAACTCCTGATCGACAGGGAGGAGGACCAGATCCCGGCACTGCCGAGGGAGACCTGGCTGGCAATCACCCGGGCGCTGTACGAGAAGGCACACCCCTGAGCCCCCGAGCCCGGCGCCCCGGGCTCAGGAGGGATGGGTGAGCACGCGGTTGAGCGCGCTGCCGGGGCGGCTGGTGAGGTCCTCCCAGGTTCCCTCTTCCGTGATGCGGCCCTTGTCGAGGACGGCGATGCGGTCGGCGCGGCGGATGGTGGCCGGCCGGTGGGCGATGACGATCGTCGTGCGGCCCTCCTCCCGCAGCGCGGTGGCGAGCTGGGCGTCGCCGGTGTTGTCCAGGTGGGCGGTGGACTCGTCGAGGACGAGGACGCGCGGGCGTACCAGCAGGGCACGGGCGAGGGCTATGCGGGCCCGCTGTCCTCCCGAGAGTGTTGCGCCGCGCTCCCCGACAAGGGTGTCCATCGCGGCGATCCGGTCGACGCCGCACCGGCGCGCTGCCGTGGCGAGCAGGTCGTCGTCCGCTTCGGGTGCGGCGAGCCGCAGGTTCTCGGCGAGGGTGCCGTGGAAGAGGGGGGTCTCCTGTCCCACGAGGACGACCGCCCTGCGCAGTTCGGGGTCGCTCACGTCCCGGATGTCCACGGGGTCGCCCTGGGCGGGCACCAGCTGGACCGCTCCCTGGGAGGGGTCCCAGAACCGGGCCAGGAGGTGGGCGCAGGTCGACTTGCCGGCTCCCGAGACACCGACCAGGGCGAGTGTCCGGCCCGGCGGGACGGTCAGGTCGACGCCGTCCAGCACGGGCTGTCCGCCGTAGTCGAACCGCACGCCGTGCAGCCGGACACCCAACGGGCCGGGCGGCAGGGGACGGGGAGCGCGGGGCGGCGGGGCGAGGGCGGGGGCCGTGACGGCCGCGCCGACGCGGGCGGCCGCCGCACGCAGTGCCACGGCCTGGCTCAGGGCACGGGCCGACTCCGCGACCGGACCGAGGACGGACAGGGCCAGGGCCATCGCCGCCGGGGCCCATGCGCCGTGCAGCCGACCGGAGGTCACGGACTGCGCCGCAGCGGTGACCACGCCCAGGACGGCGGCCACGATGAGCAGGTCGCGCACCGACGCGGCGACCGCCTCCCACGTGGCCTCGGCGCGCTGGGCGTCGCCCACCTGCCGTCCCCGCTCCGCCAGTGTGCGGCGGCGTTCCGTCAGCCGGCCGAAGGCGAGCAGTTCGCGCAGCCCGTCGACGGTCTCCACCGTGTCGGCAGACAGCCTCGCCGCGGCCGCCCGGGTGCGGCCGCCGCGCGCCGCGCGCTCGCGCGCGTCCGCGAAGGGCGCCGCGGCGAGCAGGGCCGCGACCGGGAGTACGGCCGCCAGCAGCCAGGGCTCCACCACGGCCAGGACCAGGGAGCCGGCGGTGAACACCGTTGCCGACGCCAGCAGTTGGGCGGTGGTGTGGGCGTAGAAGAATTCCAGCGCCTCCACGTCGGCCATGGCCGTGGCGGCGAGATCGCCGCTGCGCCGGCCCGCGATGCGGGCGGGCGCGCTGCGGGCGAGTCCGTCGAAGACGCGCACCCGCAGTACGGCCAGCACCCGGTAGGCCAGGTCGTGCGAGAGGTCCATCTCACGCCAGGTCGTCAGGGCGCGGACGAGGACCAGGACGACGAGTGCGGTGACGGTGGCGGCCGAGGGGGCTCGCCCTTCGATGACGGCGGTACCCACGGTGTGCGCGGCCAGGGTGAGCAGCGCGACGAGGGAGGCTTGTTCGAGGAGGGCGGCGGCGCAGGTGCGGGCCGTCATGGCGCGGTGAGCGGCGAGGGCGGGGAGGAGGGCCCGCAACGCGCCTCGCGCGGGCACGCCCGCGTCGGAGGGGGCGGAGGTGCCGGTGGAGGTGGTGTCGGTGGAGGTGGTGTCGGCGGGGGTGGCGGTGCTCATGCGGCGAGTTCTCCTCGGTGGGCGCGGCCGGCGTCGACGAGCCGCGCGTAGACGCCGCCGGCCTCGACCAGGCCGGCGTGCTCCCCGACGGCGTCGACCCGTCCTTCGTCGAGGACGACGATCCGGTCGGCGTGCCGGACGGCGGCCAGCCGGTGGGCGACCACCAGGACGGTCCGGCCGCTCGCGGCGTCCATCAGGTCCCGCAGGATGTCCGCCTCGCGGCGCTCGTCGACCGCGCTCGTGGCCTCGTCGAGGACCAGCACCGGGGCGTCCGCGAGCAGGGCGCGCGCGAGGGCGAGACGCTGGCGCTGGCCACCCGAGAGGGTGGCGCCGCGCTCGCCGAGGACGGTGTCATAGCCGTCGGGGAGGGCGGTTATCTCGTCGTGGACTCCGGCGACGCGTGCCGCCCGGGTCAGCTCGTCGTCCGTGGCGCCGGGCCGGGCCAGGCGCAGGTTGTCGGCGATGCTGGCGTGAAAGAGGTAGGTCTCCTGCGACACGACGGCGATGCCCCGCCGCAGCGAGTCGAGGGTGTACTCGGTCGTGGGGCGCCCGTCGAGTGTGATCCTGCCGTCCCGCGGGTCGTGGTGGCGCAGCAGCAGGGCCAGCAGCGTGGACTTGCCCGCGCCGGAAGGGCCGACGATCGCCGTCGTCCGTCCGGCCCGCGCGCTGAAGGAGACGCCGTCGAGGGCCGCGGTCCGTGTGCCGTCGTAGGTGAACCGGACGTCGTGGAAGCGCACTTCGGGAGGGGCCGTCCAGTGGGCGGGGGTCTCTCCGGTGTCGGGGACGGCCGGCTCGGCGGTGCGCAGGGCGGCGAGGCCGTCCGCGGCCGACACGCCCAGGTATCCGGCGTGCCATTCGCGGGCCAGGTCGCGGACCGGCCGGAAGCACTCGGAGGCCAGCAGCAGCACCAGATAGGTGCCGGTCGCCGTGGTGGAGCCGGTGACGGCCGACCGGCACGCCAGGAGCGCGGCCGCGACGGTGCCGCCCTGGATGGCGAGGTCGGTGATGGCGGTGTCGACCAGGGACACCCGCAGTTTGGCGACGGTCGCCCGGTGCAGCGCGGCGGACCGCTCCTCCAGGCGTGCGCGGGTGCGCCCGACGGCGCCGGCGGCACGCAGGGCGGGCATGCCCTGGAGCGCTTCCAGGTAGTCGGCGCCGAGCCCTTCGTAGGTGTCCCAGTGCTCCTTGCCGCGGGCGGCCAGGAGCCGGTCCCAGGCGCGCGGGCCGGCCAGGGCCAGCAGCAGCGCGGGGACGAGGCCGAGGAGTGCCCACGGTTCGACCAGGGCCAGGGCGGCCAGTACCAGGGGCGGCACGGTGAGGGTGATCAGCAGCTGGGGCAGGTAGCGGGAGGCGTAGGCGTCGACGCCCTCCACCCCGTCGACGAGGGTGGTGCGGACGGCTCCGGCCCTCGCGGTGGTCAGGTGGGCGGGCCCCAGCCGGCCGAGGTGGGTGAGGAGTTCGTCACGCAGGGCCACCCTGACCCGGGCTCCGGCACGGGTGGCGGTGCGCCGCTGCCACAGGGCGAGCCCGGCGCGGGCGGCGACGACGGTGAGCACCGCGGCCAGCAGCCACGGAAGCGAGCCGGTGTCGCCGCGGGCCAGTTGGGCGAGCGCGAGGGCCAGGAGGACGGCCTGCGCCAGGTGGGTCAGGGTGACGGCGCCCAGCAGGACGGTGGAGGCGAGCAGGGGACGCCGGGCGCCCCCGGCGGCGCGGCGCAGCTCGGGGTGGACGATCACGTGGTGTTCTCCTCGTCGGCGTGGCGGGTGCCGAGGGCCAGTCCGTGGACGACCCAGTCCCGGCCCGGGGCGGTGCCGAGGGCGGCGCCGAGGTCCGCCTGCTGCCACGAGCCGACGGGCCGAGCCGCCAGCCCGTGGCGCAGGGCGGTGACGTGGGCCAGGTGGACGGCGAAGCCGGCCCGCAGATGGGCGCGGCGGATGTGCGCGGCGTCGGCGTCCGCGGGGCAGCCGTGGGCGAGCAGGACGGCGCCCGCGTCCGCGATCCAGGCCTGGCCCGCGGCCCAGGCGGCGAGGGTCGGGCGGGTCTCTCCCACCGCGTGCCGCCGCAGGGTCGTGCCGTCGGCGGACAGCGCCACCAGGGCGGGGCGTGGCGGGCCCACCGCGGCGCACCAGCGCAGGTCGCCGCCGCCCGGCCGTGCGGCGGTGGTGCGGGCCTCCCGCGGCACGCCGGTGCCCGCCCGTTCCGCGGCGGTGAGAACCGCCAGCAGCGCGTCCTTCGGCGGGGTGCCCGGCAGAGGCGGTGAGGCACTGCGGCGCGCCAGCAGTTCGGTGGGGGTGGGCGTGCCCCCCGGCGGGTCCGGGAATCCGGCGCCGCCGTCCGGGCCTCGGACCCGCCCGCCCTTCTGGTCGGCCGGGCCGCTCCGCCCGCCGGGCGGCGGGACGTGTACGGCGGCCAGGGGGCTCTCGGCGAGACCGTCCAGCCGTACCCCGGGCTCGTCCGTGCCCAGCCCGCGGGCCGCGAGGAACAGGGCGGCCGCAGCGTGCCCGGTGTCCAGCAGGAGCAGCGGCCAGGCCCGGTGGCCGTAGTGGGAGACCGTGCGCCGGGCGGTGACGGAGAGTTCGGCGGTCACGCCGGGCGGTGTGCCCTCGGGTGGCCGGCCCAGGCGGTGGACGTGGTGGCGCACCGGGTCGTAGCCGTAGCGGCCGGGCGGCAGGGAGCAGCCCGCGCCCACGTGCAGTTCGGCGTCCACCGGGTGCAGTGCACCGGCGGAGGACACGGGCCTGAGGCGTCCGGAGTCGTCCACCGCAGACAGTGAGCAGCGCAGCAGGGCCCCCAGGTCGAGGCCGGCCGGGCCGGCCGGCGGGAGGGGGCGCGCCGGTCCTGCCCAGGCACGAACCGCTCCCCCGGCGGGTGTGTCGGGTCCGGGTGGCTCCGGGGAGCGGGCGCGGGCGAGGGCGGTGACGAGGTCCACCGGGCGGTCTGCGCAGGGGTCTTCCACGGGTGCGGCCCTCACATGTGCGGCGGAGGCGCCAGAGTGAAGTCCTCCGGCGCGCTCGGCGGGCTCGTGCGCCACCCTCGGGCGACGGCGGCCTC
Organism: Streptomyces sp. NPDC050674; assembly: GCF_040654575.1. NCBI lineage: Bacteria > Bacillati > Actinomycetota > Actinomycetes > Kitasatosporales > Streptomycetaceae > Streptomyces > Streptomyces sp. NPDC050674. The sequence continues at coordinate 19,947 of NZ_JBFAIG010000022.1, read as the reverse complement.
GGCGAGGCGCGGGCAGCCGAAGTAGCCGAAGGCGGCCGGGGCGTTGGGCAGCAGCCCGGAGACGAGCACCCGGGCGACACGCAGGGGGGTCTCGGCCACGTCCTCGGTGGTGAGGTCGAAGGTCATGACCCGGTGGCCGCCCGCGTGCAGCGTGCGGTCCAGCCGCTGCCGGCTGCCGCGTTCGACCTCGTCGAGGGAGACGGTCCCGAGCGCCGGCTCGGTGAACCGCCTGGCCTCGGCGGCCATCCTCTCGTCCAGCCACACCTGCACATGGGCGCCCAGGTCCCTCACGTGCTCGAACTGCTCGCCGCACACGTCGAGGTAGCGGCCGTCGGCCCGGTGGTCCAAGTACAGCCCGCGGGCGAGCAGTCCGGCCTCCACGGCCTGGAACACCCAGCCGCCGGAACCGGTCAGGCCCTGGGTGAAGACCCAGGTGTGGACGGCTTCCAGGACGGCCTTGCGGGCGGCTTCGGCCGGGTCGTACTTGCAGGCGAACCCGGCCGCGTACAGGCCGAGGCGCGGGTCGTGCACGAGCGCGGCCATGCAGGGGGCGAACTCCGAGTGCATCTCGACGATGTGGACGTCGAACGCGCAACCGGCGAGGTCGTCGGCGAGGCCGGGCACGCTCGCCGGGTCGATGCCGCGGGCCGGGCCGTCCAGATGCCACCACAGTTCCAGGGCGTCGCGTTCGACGATCTCCAGCAGGCCGCGTTCGACGGCGTCGTCGAGGCCCTGTCCGGTGGCGATCCCGGCGTAGTTGAGGTGGTGGGTGCGGGGCAGCTCGCGCAGTTCGCCCTGGCGCCAGTTGAGGTGGGTGAGCGCGACGGGCGCCCACACCTCCGTCGTCCCTCGGCCGGGCAGCAGTTCGGTGCCGCGCGTCCACAGGGCCGGGGTGTCGGGGGTGAGGGGGCGGTAGGGGAACTTCTCCCGGGCGTACTGCCAGTCGGCGTAGGCGGGCAGGTCCCCCGGGCCGTAGAGCCGCAGGCCCTTGCCGGCCAGTTCGGTGGCGGTGGCCCGCACGGGGGCGTCGGGGTGGCCGGGCGGCGGGACGCGGTTGCCGCAGTAGCGCTCCACCCCCTCGGCTATCGCGGCGACACGGGCTTGTGCCGGGTCGCCGAAGGTGGTGCCGAGGGAGACCCGGTCGGCGGGCCACAGGCCGTGTCTGCGGGCGTCGGAGATCGCGGCCGTGAGGGCGGTGTAGCGGGGCGGGGCACCGGCGGGGTGTTCGACGGGCTCTACCGTGCGGACGATGCCGCACACCGGGTCGACGAGTGCTTCCAGCGACAGCGTCGTCATCTGAGGATCTCCTCGGCGGGGTCGACGGGGGTGGGGCGGGACGGGAGCACGGGCAGGCTCAGCACCACGCTGTCCGGGCCGATCTCGCGCCGGGAGGCGTGCAGCCGGCCGGCCGTCACCGGGTCGTCCCCGGTGTGGGGGTTGCGGGCGTGGGCCGGGAAATGGTGTCCGGCGATCTCCAGGCGCAGCCGGACGCCGGCGCTCAGCCGACGTGCGATCCGGCCGAGCCCGATGGTGAACACGGCCTCACTGCCTGCCTGTTCGTCGCGCCGGACGACTCCGACGGCGAGTTTCCCGGCGGTCCCTTCCGGTGTGAGGGCGACCAGCCGAGCGGCCCAGTCGGCGGCCGGTGTGTGGGCCGTGGCCCGCAGGCGCACGCTGACGGGGCCGACCAGGTCGAGCGGACGCGGGAGCGGCGGGGTGACCAGCACGCAGCGGTCGGGCGGGCCGTCTGCGGGGACGGTCAGATCGTCGGAGCGGACGGGCCGTCCGGGGTCGGCGGTGAACGCGGCGCCGTGCAGCAGCCGCGGCCGCCGGGTGCGGGGTTCGCCCTCCGTGGTGGCGGGCAGCCACAGATCGGACGCGCCCAGCGCCTGAGAGCCACGGCGGCCGGGGGTCAGTTCACCGGCCAGGGCGCGGCGGGCCCAGCGCACGTACAGCTCACCGAGGTTCAGCCGGTGGGCCGGGCGGGCGTCGGGGCCGGGTGTGGAACCGAGGCCGTGCCCCCAGGGGCCCAGCAGCAGCCGCGCCGAGGGGCCGCCCCAGGCGTGCCAGAGTGCGACGGTGTCCTCGGTGAAGTGGTCGTGGTGGCCGCCCACCGCGAGCAGGGGCACGGCGGCGTGCGCCGCCCGCGCGATCAGGCGTCCGCGGTCGCGGTGCCGCCACAGGTCCGTCCAGGACGGCAGCCCGCGGCCCAGTCGTTCGGGGAGGCCGGTGAGCGGCAGGTGGGTGAGGAGACCGGGGTCGGCCGTGAGGGCCTTGTCCAGCGCCCTCTCGTCCGAGTCCGGGCGGTCACCGTGGGCGGCCCACCATCCGGCGCGGGACGCCAGCCGCTCCACGCCGGACGCCTCGCGTGCCGTCTCCGCCAGGCCGAGGGCGGGTACGGCCGCGAGAACGGCGTCGGGCCGGGCGTCCTCGGGCACGTCGAGGGCGAGGACGAGGGCGCAGTGGGCCGCGTAGGAGGCGCCGACGGCCACCAGCCGGCCGTCGCTCCACGGCTGCCGCCGGACCCAGCGGACGGCCGCCGCGCCGTCGGCGGCTTCGTTCGCGTAGGGGTGCCACCGGCCAGGTGACGCGAACCGGCCGCGCACGTCCTGGACGACGGCGGCGAAACCGCGGCGGGCCCAGCCGCGCGCCTCGGCCCGGTGCCGGGTCCGGTCGTAGGGTGTGCGCAGCAGGACGGCCGGGAAGGGGCCGTCGCCGGCCGGGAGGACCACGTCGGTGGCGAGTTCCTCCACGGTCGCGTCGAACGCTGTCATCCGTCCTTCTCCGGCATCGGTGCGACGTCGGGCACCGGGAGGACGGGATGCTCGGTGACCGTCAGCGTGCGCAGGTCCACGCGGCGGAGCCGGCGGCGGGCCGGGAGGCCGGCCGTGTCCGGGGCGCCGGTGGCCCACCGGCCGAGATCGTCCGCGAGCAGTGCCGCGAGCAGCGTGGCGGCCGGCGGGGTGAGCCGGACCGGCGCGCCGGACGTACGGGGTCCGCTCCAGTAGGCGGCCAGTTCGCGGTGTGCGGGGGTGGCGGCGAGCCGGCGGGATCGGACGTGCGCCGAGGTGACGTCTCCGGGAGCGGCGGCCACCGGCTCGACGTACGCCTGCCAGCCCTCGCGGTGGCAGCGCAGCCACGCGACGCCGTGGTCGGGCAGGGCGTCGGCGGCGTCCCACAGCCCGTCCGGTACGGGGCCGTCGAGGCACCACACGACCGCGGAGGGCTCTCCGTCGAGCAGGTCCTCGACGTCCGCCGGTGATCCGCCCGAGGCGGTGACCGCCTCGGTCGTCAGAGGCCGGGCGCCCAGGGCCGCCAGTTGTCCGGCGAGCGGTTCGGTCAGCACCGGGTCGCCGAGGATCCGGACGGTCCGACGAGCGGCGGGCCACCGCGAGTCCTGCGGCCCTTCCGCCAGATGGCCTGCCTCCTCGAACGCCCGCACCACACGGTCGAGTTCCTCGCTCACCGGGCCCGTGGTCACGCCGGTGAGCCGGGAGAGCAGAACGTCTTCGTCCGCACTCCCTGTCCTGACACTGAAGAACTCCCCTTCCTGGGTCCGGACGGCGAGCCCTCGCCCGGGCACGGTGACGACCTCGACACCAGGGACGAGTCGGCTGCGGGACACGGCGATCCTCCTGACGAAAGGCGGGGACGGGCGTGGGCCCGCCCGGAAGGCAACGGGCGGGCCCACGGTCGAGGGTGGCCGGCCCCTCGCTTACTCCTCGTTGTCGTCGAAGGGGTTCTCGACGAGCGCGTTGGAGTGGGAGGCCGAGGCGTGGGCCAGCTGACCCTGGTCGGCGATCGGCGTGAAGATCTGCTCGTTGTCCATGAACTCTCCTTGTACATACGGGAGTTACGGCGTCGTGTGAGCGCCGTGGGACCCACGTTAATGAATCTGATTTTCATATTCTAGAGCTGGGAGAGGGTGATCTGGGTAACACACCGGCCAGCCTCCCTCAGGATCCCGGCCGACCCGTCCCGCCACCTTCAGCACGTCCGCCAGCAACCTCGGGGTCACCACCTCCCCCGGGGCCCCGTCGGCCACCACACGGCCCTCGCGCAGGGCGACGACGCGTTCGGCGAACCGGGCCGCGTGGGCGAGGTCGTGCAGCACCATCACCACCGTGAGCCCGCGTTCCCGGCGCAGGCGGACCACCGTCTGGAGCACGTCGAGCTGGTGGTGCAGATCCAGGTAGGTGGTCGGCTCGTCGAGCAGCAGGACGCGCGTGTCCTGGGCGAGCGCCATCGCCAGCCGGACCCGCTGCCGCTCACCGCCGGACAGCGCGTCGACGTCACGGTCGGCCCACTCCTCCACCCCGACGTCCCGCAGCGCCCGGTGCACGACGGGGTCGTCGCCCTCACGCAGCATGCCCAGCGGTCCGCGCGTCGCGTATCGCCCCTGGCGGACGAGGTGACGCACCGTCATACCCGGCACCGCCGGAGCGGATTGGTGCAGCAGGGCCACCCTCCGGGCCGTGGCGCGCCGGGACAGCCGGGCGAGGTCGTCCCCTCCGAGGCGAACGCGCCCCTCGTCCGGTTGCAGCAGCCCGGCGGCCAGCCGCAGCAGGGTCGACTTGCCGCAGCCGTTCAGCCCGATGAGGGCGGTCAGTTCGCCCGGCCGGACGGTCAGGTCGACGCCCCGCAGTACAGGTCGCCCGGGATAACCGAAGTGGACCCCCTCGACGTGGATCCCCACGGACTCGTTCATGCTCTGTCCTCGATTCGACGTCAGAACGTACGGCTCGGTGTGCGGCGCACGACGACCAGCAGCAACGCGGCGCCGAGGCAGGCGGTGAGCGCCCCGACCGGCAGCGTGAGCCGTCCGGAGTCCAGCGCCCCCGCCAGCAGCCGCGAGGACAGCTGCGCCGCCGCGTCCGCCCCGCACACCACCACCGCGCCCACCAGGGCGGCGCCGGGCAGGCTCACCCGCAGGTCCGCACCGAAGACGGCCACGGCCAGGTGCGGAACGAGCAGTCCCACGAAGCCCAGCGCCCCGACGGCGGCCACCGCACCCGCTGTCAGCGCCACCGCGCTCAGCAGGGCCAGGGTCCGGGCCGGGCGGACCGAGAGGCCGGCGGCCAGGGCGATGTCGTCCCCGCAGCGCAGCAGGGTCAACGGCCCGGCCGACGACCAGGCCGCGATCCCCCAGACGAGGGCCCACGGCCACAACAGGTGCCAGTGCTGCCAGACCCGGCCCTCCGTGGTGCCCACCAGCCACTGGACGACACTGCCGAGTTCGCCCGGCTTCACGAGGAGCACCATGGCGGTGAGTCCGCCGAGCACCGCCGACACCAGCACTCCGTGCACGGCGGTCTGCGCGGGGTCACCGCGTCCACGGCCGGTGAGCAGCCACAGCAGCGCGGCTCCGGCACACCCGCCCGCGCACGCGGCGAGGACCACGGCCAGGGGCGAGTCCCACCCGGCGAGCCCCAGGGCGGTCGCGGTGACGGCTCCGAGCACCGCCCCCGGGGTCACACCCGTCACCTCGGGCCCGCCGAGGGGGTTGCGCAGGGCGGACTGGAGGACCAGCCCCGCGACGGCGAGACAGGCGCCGGTGACGAGAGCCACCAGCAGCCTGGGCAGGCGCAGTTGGAACAGGATGTGGCGCTCCGTCGCGTCACCGCCACCGTTCAGGACGTCCCAGGCCACGCCCGGGGACATGCCGCGCCCGGCCACCAGCTCCACCCCGGCGCACACGACGGCCAGTGCCGCGAGGGCCACGAATCGCCGGGTCACCGTACGTCCTCCGTCCTGGTCGCCCCGGAAGGAGGCGGGCAGCCGTCGCCGGGCACGTCGGACGCGTCCGCGCTGACGTCACCCGACGCCCGCGCGCCAGGGACCTCGGCCGCGACACCCGAAGCCGCCTCCCCCGGCCCGGGCAGCGGCTCGCGCACCGCGGCCGAGGCGGTCGGCCGGCGCCGGGCCGCCCGACCGCGACCGCCCGACCGCATCAGCGCGATGCCGGCCGGCACCCCCAGCAAGGCCGTCCAGGCGCCGGCCGGTGTCTCCACGGGCGCGAGCGCCAGCCGGGCCGGGAGGTCGGCGACGGCCACGGCGACCGCGCCCCAGAGGGCGGACCACACAAGCCAGCGCACCGCCCCCACCGCCGGGTTGAACCACCGGGCCAGGTGCGGGGCGAGGAAGCCCACCCACGCGACGGGCCCGCACACGGCCGTCACCGGGGCGATCAGCACCACCGCGATGGCCAGTGCCGCCAGCCGGGCGCGCTGCGCGCGCACACCCAGCGCCTCGGCGTCCTCGTCGCCCAGCCGCATCACCGACAGCACCGGCGCGCACAGCACGAGCGCGGGGGCCGCGACGAGCAGCCACGGCCACAGACCCGCCACGTCGTCCCAGGTCCGGCCGGACAGGGAGCCGAGCAGGTAACGGTAGATGAGCTGGAGGTCCAACTGGTCGGCCATGGCCATCAGGACGAGCAGCGCGGCCTGCAACGCGGCCGCCACCGCGGCGCCGGTCAGCAGCACCGCGGACGGACCGCGGCCGAGCCCGGCGGCCAGGAGCGTGAGACCGCCACCCAGCGCGGCCCCGCCGATGGCCGCCATCGGCTGGACGGCGGCGGGCAGCGACAGGCTCAGCACCAGCGGCGCGGCCACCCCCAGAGCGGCACCGGACGACACGCCCAGCATCTCCGGCACCGCCAGGGGGTTGCGCAGGGCCTCCTGGAGCACGAGCCCGGCCGCGCCCAGACAGGCTCCGGCGACGAGTGCCAGCACCAGTCGGGGCAGGCGCAGTTCGGTGACGACGATCCCGGCGAGCGTGTCTCCCTCCAGCATCGCGGCGACCAGCCGGTGCGGTGGGACGTAGGGGGTGCCGAGGCTGAGCGCGCAGACCGAGGAGACGGCCAGCAGGACGACCACCAGGAGCGGCTGCCCCCTGCGCGCGCCGCGCGAGGCCCGCTGTCCGCCCGGCGCGCCGGGTGCCGAGAGGGGCGTCCTCACCGCAGGGCGGCCGTGGCCTCGTCGAGGACGATGCCGAGTGAGCGGGTGCCGCGGCCCTTGGCCCACACCTCCGAGTTCACCTCGTGGACGTCGCCGTTCCGCACCGCCGGGATCTTGCCCCAGAGCGGGTTCTCGGCCAGCTTCTCCGACAGTTTGCCGTCCGCGTCACCGAAGCTCAGCGTCTCGACGAACAGCACGTCGACGTCCTGGGCGAGGATCTCTTCGAGGCTGTAACTGCCCTGCACGCCACGGGACTTCCACGGATACCGGGCGATCTTGGGGAAGAGCCCGGCGACCACGTCGGATTCCGGGGTCGCGACGCCGAAGTTCTCGTCACTGCCGTAGATGATGAGGGCGGTCTTGTCGCTGGGGGCCTTCTCGGCGGCGGCGAGTCCGGTCCGGAAGGTCTTCTCGGCCTTCTCGCCCTCGGCGGTGCGCCCGGTCAGCGCGGCGACATCGCGCAGGTAGCCGACGCTGTCCTCCCACGTCTCGGGCTGCATGGCCCAGAACGTCGTGGCTCCCTTGAGCGCCGGGGCGAGCTTGCCGTGCGTGTCCCCCAAGCCGATCACGAGGTCGGGCTTGTGGGAGAGGATCGCCTCCACCTCCGGGGCGATGAATCCGCCGGGGATGACGTCGACCTCCTTGGCCTTCTCCTCCCCCAGGAAGTCCGGGTGGGCGAGCAACGCGCTGTTGGTGGCCGTCGGGACGATGCCCAGCTCGGTCAGGATGTCGTCGCAGAGCGCGAACAGGCAGGCGATCCGCTCGGGTTCCTTCTTCAGGGAGACCTCGACGCCGTTGGTGTCGGTCAACTCCAGGGACGCCTTGATGGGTTCGACGCCGACGTCCGTCCTCGCCGTCGGCCCGGCCTTGTCGCTCGCGGATTCGTCGGGGGACGAGCCGCAGCCGACCAGCACGGAACCCACCATCGCTGCGGTGATCCAGCCACGGACGAATCTCGACGGTGCGCGCAGCATCGATGCCCTCGCTCTTTCTCGGATACCGGGAACGCACCGAAGATACATGATAATCGTTTTCATCAAATTGGTTTTCGGAGGGACCCATGCCCGCACCCGTCCTGCTCGTCTCCGACCACGTGGACGGATCCGTCCACGTGCTGACCGTGCCGGACGGCACCGTCGTGGGACGCCTCACCGGCCGTCACCTCTCCGAGCACGCCGGGTTCCTGGCGCTGCCGGGCGGGCGGGTGGCCTGCGTCGACGACCGTCGAGGGGAGCTGCTGGTACTCGATCCGTTCGCCGAGAGGCTCGTGGAACGCGCGGTCCCGGTCGCCGTGCCGGCCGAGCACCTCGCCTGCGACCCGTCCGGTCGCCGGCTGGCCGTCACCACCGGACTGGGCGAGAACGCCGAACCGTGGTCGGACCTGCTGACCGTGCTCGACCTGGAGACCGGAGACACGGCCCGGGTGCGCACCCGCGTCGGCGAACCGGGCGTGACGGTGCCGGGCGGCGACGATCCGCTGATCGTGCTCCGGCACCGGCAGCCCGGGGAGCTGGCCGTCCACCGGTTCGCCGACCTCCTCGCGGCACCGCCCGGCTGCCCCGAGGCCACACCGCACGCGGTCCTGCCGTTGCCGGACGACGGCCACGGGGACGCGCAGGTACCCGGCACGGGAGAGGTGTTCGCGGCCACGGGCGAGGGAGTGCACCGGGCCCGGAGGAAGGGCGACGTACTCGTCCACGAGGCGGTCATCCCCTGGGGGTCACCCGCACGCGGCTGGTACCTCCGGCTCGACACCCGCCGGCGGGCGCTGTGGAGCACGCTGCGCGGCGGCGACCCGGACCCGCTGCGCTGGCCGGAATGGACCAACCAGGCGTGGCGGCACGACCTGGAGTCGGGCCGCACGCTGCACACGGAACTCGGCCCCGGGCTCGTCTTCCGGCTGGCCCTGGCCCGGCGCCACACCGCCTTCACCCGCATCCACCCCGACGGCGACGAACTGGTCCTCCTGGGCACCGACGGCACCGTCCGCCGGGTTCCCCTGCCGGCCATGCAGGGTGCTCCGCGTCGCGGCGGCACCCCCTGGGAGGGCGTCCAGCGCCGGGCGGTGGCCGCCTCACCGGGGTCCGACTGGATCGCCGTCAGCCGGGGCGGCCACGGCGAGGTGCACCTCTTCGACGCGGAGACGGGGCACGAGGTGACCCGTCTGCGGCCGGGCGGTCCGCTGCACCACGGCGGCCACATGGCGCTGCGCAGCCTCGGCGACGGTGCCGAGGGTGATCCCGTGGGCAGGTGACGACGGGTTCGGGGCGGCAGGGTCCGTACATCCGGGGTGGCCGGTGTGGCCGGGCCGGCCGGGGTGGGCGCAGCGTTGCCTGAGCGATGCGGGGAACCGCAGGTCACTTTCCCTTGACGCGCCGGCGCGCATGCGGCCGCGCGCCGGACATGCCGGAGTTGCCCACGCGGCTCCTGCGGATACGCCGTGCGGACGCCCAGTGGTCGAAGCGCTTCGACGACGCCATGACGCTGGGTGGCGTGTCACTCACAAGCCCCACAGCCGTCGGGAGTCGTTCTTGCGGCGTCGGTGTTCCTCCCTCAGAGGCTTCCCAGGATGGCGGTTCACATGGGATAAAGCCGCATGGAGGGCGTTGGGCGCCCTCCCGCCCGACCGCGCATGTTATCGAAAAGTGACCTTTGCGATCCATTGCCACCCCCGGGAACACGGTCGTAGTCTCACAAGAAACGTCGAAGCGCATCGACTCCACTGGCCGCCGCCCTCCGGACACGGGACCGGACCGGCCGGCGACCGTACGGCTCACTCCTTGGCGCCGTGGGCTTCTGGCGCCGCGCTGCCCTATGCGTCACCGCGCCGCACACCACCCCGTCGAGTCCGTCTGCGAACACGGCCCCGAACCGAGACACCGGCCGCACAGCCCACGAACCGCCGCCCGGTGGCTGCGCGGTCCCACGCAGCCCCTGACCTGGAAAGGACACCATGGAGAACGATCAGCGGAGCTTCTGCTGGGGTCACGACGCCCTGCATCTCGAGTTCGTCCTCGGCGACGACGGCAGCGCCCGCCTGACGCATCTCGGACTGCCCCACGAAGCGGGCAGCGACCCCGGCGCGTCCCTGCCGCTGGTCGAGGTGACGGCCGCAGGTCACGGCCGTGACTGGTCGGGCAGCCGTCTGACCGGGACCGCTCTCGGCGGTCGGCTGCGCCACCGCGCCCACCGCGCGGCCCGCGACGGCGACTGGCACACGCTGACCGTGCATCTCCACGACCCCGAGACCGGGTTGGCCGCAGAGGTCACCTACCGGTCGCCGGACGGCATCCCCGTGCTCCGCAGCGAAGTGACCCTGCGCAACGAAGGGCCGACCACACTGCACCTGGAGTCGGTCAGCTCACTCACGGTGGGCTGCCTCACCCCGCAGGACCCGGCCTCCATCGACGCAGTCGACCTGATGTGGGCGGACAACGACTGGCTCTCCGAGTGCCGCTGGCAGCGGCAGCCGATGCGCCGGACCACACCCGGCGTCAGCGGACGCGTGGAGTACGGGCACGGCAAGGCCGGCTTCGCCCTGAACGGCCAGGGCACGTGGTCCAGTTGCGGACACCTGCCCATGGGCGGCCTGACGGACCGGCGGACCGGCCGCACCTGGGTGTGGCAGATCGAGCACAACGGAGGGGGCTGGCGCTGGGAGTGCCAAGAACACGACCGGGCGGCCTACGCGGCGCTGTTCGGACCCACCGACGCCCACCACGGCTGGCGCCAAGCCCTGGAACCCGGCGCCGCTTTCCGCACCGTACCCGCCGCCCTGTCCTTCAGCGCCGACGGCGGCCCCGACGCCGCGTTCGCCGCGCTCACCCGCTACCGCCGCGCCCACCGCCGCCCCCACGCCGACCACCGGCATCTGCCCGTCATCTTCAACGACTACATGAACTGCCTGATGGGCGACCCCACCACCGGCAAACTGCTGCCGCTGATCGACGCGGCGGCCGAGGCCGGCGCCGAGTACTTCGTCATCGACGCGGGCTGGTACGACGGCGACAACGGCGGCTGGTGGACCACCGTCGGCGCCTGGGAGCCGGCCGCCTCCCGCTTCCCCGGTGAAAAGGGGATCCACGAGGTGCTGGACCGCATCCGGGAACGCGGCATGGTCCCCGGCCTGTGGCTGGAGCCTGAAGTCATCGGCGTCGACAGCCCCATGGCCAAGTCCCTGCCCGACGAGGCGTTCTTCCGGCGCCAGGGCGTCCGCCTCACGGAGACCGGCCGGCACCACCTGGACCTGCGCCACCCGGCGGCCCGCGCCCACCTGGACCAGGTCGTTGACCGCCTGGTCGGCGAATGGGGCGTCGGCTACCTCAAGCTCGACCACAACATCGACCCCGGCTCCGGCACCAGCGCCCACCCCGGCGAGACCCCGGGCGCCGGTCTGCTCGGCCACAACCGGGCGCACCTCGACTGGCTGGACGGCATCCTGGACCGTCATCCGCACCTGGTGGTGGAGAATTGCGCCTCGGGCGGCATGCGATGGGACCACGCCCTGCTGTCACGGCTGCAACTGCAGTCCACCAGCGACCAACAGAACCTGCGGCTCTACCCGCCCATCGCGGCCTCCGCACCCACCGCCGTCACCCCCGAGCAAGGCGCCGTGTGGGCCTATCCGCAGCCGGAGGACTCCCTCGACGAGGTCGCCTTCACCATGGCCGGCGCCCTCCTGGGCCGCATCCACCTCTCCGGCCACCTGCCGGAACTGGGGCCCGAGGCCCAAGCCCTGGTCCACGAGGCGGTCACCGTGTACAAAGCCGTCCGCGCCGACCTGCCGGAGGCCGTGCCGTCCTGGCCGCTCGGCCTTCCCGGCTGGGACGACCCCTGGATCGCCCTGGCCCTGCACACCCCCGCCACCACCTACCTCACCGTCTGGCGCCGCTCGGGCGGCGAGGTCACCACCACCCTCCGGCTGCCTGAACGGGCGGGCGGCGCGACCCGTGCCGAGGTGCTGTACCCCGCCGCGACTCAGGCCCTCGCCGTCTGGAACCCGGACACGACCGACCTCACCGTGACCCTGCCCACCGCGCCCTCCGCGGCGCTGCTGCGCATCACCCGCACGGAGCCCGACACGAGCCTTCCTCCAGCCGGCTGATCAACAGGAGGCGGCGTAGGCCGAGAAGAGCACACCGCGACTCCTGGAACAGCGTCATCCAGACGCTGTTCAGCGCCTGTCGCGCCACGAGGTGATCTGAAAAAGTTTCCGGCTCGCGGCAACCTGCGCGGAACCTGTGACGACAAGGGAGCGGATCCGGCCACGTACGAGGTCGGGATCCCGCTTTCCTCTGTTGAACAGTGTGCAAGGAGAACGCCTCCCCATGAACAACCCCATGAACGGCGGGCGCCGCGGGCGTCACCGCCGCCGCTGGACCGCGACCGGTCTGCTGCTCGGCGTGCCCGCCGTTCTCGTGCCGTATCTCCTGTTCGCGCAGGAGGACTCGCAGGCGGCGACGGTCGATGGCGATGCCTACTACCGGCTGGTCTCCCTGCGCAGCGGCAAGGTGCTGGACGTCGACGGTTTCTCCACCGCCGACGGCACCCGTATCCAGCAGTGGACCGACCAGAACACCGCCAACCAGCAATGGAGGCTGAAGCCCACCGGGGACGGCTACTACGAGCTGGTCAACCGCAACAGCGGCAAAGTGCTGGGCATAGCGGGCGGTTCGACCGCCGAGAAGGCGGCCGCCGAGCAGCAGAGCGACAGTTCCGCCGCCTCGCAGGAGTGGCGGATCGACCAGGTGAGCGGTTCCGACGCCGTCACCTTCACCTCCCGCGGAAGCGGCCTGGTCCTGGGCGTCTTTGGGGGTTCCACGGCTCAGGGTGCCAAGGTCGTGCAGTATCCGAGCCAAGACAGCGCCAACCAGCAGTGGAAGCTGGTGAAGGTGGGCGCGACCCGGGCGGCCGGGGCGGGCACGGCGCGGACCACATCCGCGGCCGGTCCGTATGTGTGGAAGAACGCCCAGGTGGTGGGCGGTGGTTATGTCACCGGACTGGTGTTCAACCAGCGGGAGAAGGGGCTGCTGTACGCGCGCACCGACATGGGCGGCGCCTACCGCTGGGACACCGGGGCCGAGCAGTGGATCCCGCTGACCGACTGGATCGGCGAGAAGGACTGGAACCTGCTGGGCATCGACTCGGTGGCCACCGACCCCGTCGACCCCAAGAGGCTCTACCTCTCGGCGGGCACCTACACCAACGAGTGGGCGGGCAACGGCGCGATCCTGCGCTCCACCGACCGGGGCCGCACCTTCAAGCGCACGAATCTGCCCTTCAAGATCGGCGGCAACGAGGACGGCCGCGGCGCGGGCGAACGGCTCGTGATCGACCCCGCGAACCACGGCACGCTCCTGCTGGGCACCCGCAAGAACGGCCTGTGGCGCAGCACCGACTACGGCGTGACATGGAGTCAGGTCCCCTCGTTCCCCGTCAAGGACGGGGCGGGCAGCGGCGCCGGCATCTCCTTCGTGACGTACGGCCCGGCCGGAAGCAGGACGGTCTACGTCGGTGTCGCGGACAAGTCCACCTCCCTGTACCGCTCCACCGACGGCGGCACCACCTGGCAGGCCGTCTCCGGGCAGCCCACCGGCCAGCTGCCGCAGCACGGCGTTCTCTCCGGCGACGGCTCGCTGTACCTGACGTACACCGACGCCCTCGGCCCCAACGGCGTGACGGGCGGTTCGGTGTGGAAGTACACGCCGGCGAGCGGGGCGTGGAAGAGCATCTCCCCGTCGAAGGGCTCCTACGGGTTCTCCGGTCTGGCCGTCGACCCGCGCAAGCCCTCCACGGTGATGGTCACCACCCTCGGCCGCTGGTGGCCCGAGGACGAGATCTACCGCAGCACCGACGGCGGCACGACCTGGAAGGCACTGGCCGACAAGTCCAAGCGCAACGCCTCCGCCGCTCCTTACGTCGGCACCCACACCGGGCACTGGATGACCGCCCTGGCCATCGATCCCTTCCACTCCGGGCACGTGCTGTACGGCACCGGCAACGGCATCCTGCGCAGCAAGGACGCAGCCGCCTCCGACAGCGGCGGCACCAGCCACTGGAGCATGGGCGCCCGAGGGCTGGAGGAGACCGCGCTGATCGACGCGATCGCCCCTCCCGGCGGCGCCGCCGTCATCACCGCCATGGGCGACCAGGGCGGCTTCCGGCATGACTCCCTGACCAAGGTGCCCTCCGGGCGGCTGAGCAACCCGATGATGACCAACAGCACCGACATCGACTTCGCCCAGGCCAAGCCCTCGATGATGGTCCGCGTCGGCCGTGGCGGCGCGCAGGACGGCGCCTACTCCACCGACGGCGGCCGCAGCTGGACCGGCTTCAAGGCCGAGCCGGTCCCCAGTGCCCAGGACGGGCATGTCGCGCTCGCGGCGGACGGCTCCACCCTCGTCTGGACGCAGGCCGGACAGGCCCCCTACCGCTCCACCGACAAGGGGGCGAGCTGGTCGAGGGTCGGCGGCCTGGACAACGGCGCCGTGGTCGTCGCCGACCGCTCCTCGGCCAGGACCTTCTACTCGCTGTCGGGCGGCACGCTCTACGCCAGCACCGACGGCGGCGCGACCTTCACCGCCCGCGCCACGGGCCTGCCCGACGGCCGGCTCAAGGCCGTCCCCGGCATCGCCGGAGACCTGTGGATCGCCGGCGGCGGCAAGGGGCTGCTGCACTCCACCGACGGCGGCCGGACCTTCACCACCCTCAGGTCGGTGCGGTCCGCCTCCGCCCTCGGCTTCGGCAAGGCCAAGCCCGGCACCAACTACCAGGCCCTGTACCTGATCGGCACCGTCAAGGACGTCACCGGCGTCTTCCGCTCCACCGACAAGGGCGCCACCTGGCTCCGCGTCAACGACAACGCCCACCAGTGGGGCGCCATCGGCGGCGTCGGCGTGATCACCGGCGACCCCGACACCTACGGCCGTGTCTACGTCGGCACCAACGGACGCGGCTTGCAGTACGGCGACCCGTCCTGACCCACCCACCCGAGCGGGGCCGCGGCCATCACGGCCTGCGGCCCCGCCACGTTCCCCCGCACTCGCATGCCGGCCCCTCGTTGGACCCCTATTGTCGAAGCGCTTCGAAACGGAACCAGGCTCGGTCATCTCTTTCTCGAGACGGCCTGCACGCGGGTGAGACAGACAGGCGCATGGAGTTCTGTCGGCACGTAGACCCGCCAAAGGGGAAAGGCGTATGCCTTGGGGCACTAAGGCAGTAGCCCTACCACGAGGCATTGACACCACCCCAGGTCAATGGAAACGTCGAAGCGCTTCACCACTTGGCCCTCCCCCGGCCGACCGGATTCCAGAAAGGACACATCATGTCCCGGAAGTCCAAGAAGAGAAGCGTCACGGATGTGCTGGTGGCCCTGGTGATGGCGATCTCGCCGCTCATCGCGGCGCTCGTACTGACCGGCGCCTCGGCCACCACCGCGTCGGCCGCGTCACTGACCGAGGTGACCAACTTCGGTAGCAACCCCGGCAATCTGCGGATGTACGTCTACCGGCCCGACAACGCTCCGGCACGCCCGGCCGTGCTGGTGGCAGTGCACTACTGCACCGGAACGGGGCCCGCCTTCCACTCCAACACGGAGTTCGCCCGCCTGGCCGACCAGTACGGGTTCATCGTCGTCTACCCGGACGCGAACGTCAGCGGGCAGTGCTTCGACGTCTCCTCGCCCCAGGCTCTCAAGCACGACGGGGGCAGTGACCCCACGAGCATCGCCTCGATGGTCCGGTACACCGTGCAGAACATGAACGCCGACGCCGGCCGGGTCTACGTCACCGGCGCCTCGTCCGGCGCGATGACGACCAATGTCCTGCTCGGCGACTACCCCGACCTGTTCAAGGCCGGTGCGGCGTTCATGGGTGTACCGTTCGGCTGCTTCGCCACCACCAACGGCTCCGGCTGGAACACCGACTGCGCCACCGGCCGGATCAGCAAGACCCCGCAGGAGTGGGGCGACCTCGTCCGGGGCGCCTACCCGGGGTACACCGGCCCCCGGCCGCGGATGCAGCTGTGGCACGGCACCGAGGACGAAGCGCTGTACTACGCGAACTTCGGTGAAGAGATCAAGCAGTGGACCAATGTGCTCGGGGTGAGCCAGACCCCGGTCTTCACCGACTCCCCGCAGTCCAACTGGACCCGCACCCGCTACGGCTCCGCCGGCGCGCAGGCACCGGTCGAGGCGATCAGCATCCAGGGTGTCGGGCACGCCCTGCCCTCCAGCGGTATGGCGGCCCGGGCCATCGCCTTCTTCGGACTCGACGGCACCGGCGGGGCCACCACAGGTCCGGTCCACGCCACCGGCTCCGGCAAGTGCCTGGACGTGCCCGGCTCTTCGCGGACCAACGGAACCCAGACGCAGATCTGGGACTGCAACGGCGGCACCAACCAGACCTTCACCAGCACGTCGGCCAAGCAGCTCACCGTCTACGGCGGTGCGAAGTGCCTCGACGCGACCGGCACCACGGCCGGCGCCAAAGTCGCGATCTGGGACTGCAACGGCGGCACCAACCAGCAGTGGAACCGCAACTCCGACGGCACCATCACCGGCGTCCAGTCAGGCCTGTGCCTGGATGTGACCGGCGCCTCCACCGCCGGCGGCGCCCTGGTCCAACTGTGGAACTGCAACGGCGGAAGCAACCAGCAGTGGCGCCTCAACTGACACCCGCCCTGGGCTGAGAGGGCTTCTGGCGCTTACGCACGTCCCCGCCGTTCCCTCCACATGGTTTCTGAAGGCTGGAGATGTCATGCGATTTTCACGCCGTGGCGTTCTGATCCTGGGCGCAGCCGGCGCGGCCCTCGCCGGAGGCCTTCCTACCGGCTCGGCCGGGGCCGCCGAGGCCGGGACGGCCGACGGAACGGACACTTCCACGCGCACCGAGCGCCTGTACCTGTCCGGCGAGGACGCCGACCACCCGGTCGACTGGGACTTCCTGTGCACCAGCGGGCGACGCAGCGGCAGTTGGGGCAGCATCCCGGTTCCGTCCAACTGGGAATTCCACGGATACGGCACGTACAACTACGGGTGGAATCTGCGCCCGGAGGAGAAAGGCCGCTACCGGCGTACCTTCACGCCGCCCGCCCACTGGCGTGACAGACGCGTCTTCCTCGTCTTCGAGGGATCGATGACCGAGACCGAGGCGTGGATCAACGGCGAGTCGGCCGGGCCCGTCCACCGCGGCGGCTTCTACCGGTTCCGGCACGAGGTGACCGGAAAGCTGCGTCCGGGGCAGGACAACCTCCTGGAGGTGACCGTCAGCAAGGAGTCCACCGACGACTCCGTCAACCGGGCCGAACGCCTCGGGGACTACTGGAACTTCGGTGGCATCTACCGCCCCGTCCATCTCGAGGCGTTCCCGCTCCAGCACATCGAACGCATCGCCGTCGACGCCCGCGCCGACGGCACGCTGCGGATCGACGCCCATCTGGCGGGTACCGGTTCCGCCGACCGTCTCGTCGCCCGGGTCACCGACCTCTCCGGGAGCCCGGTCGGCACCCCGTTCACCGCGGCCGTCGCTCCAGGAGCCACGGCGGTGACCCTCAGGACCACTGTCGGCTCCCCCCGGCAGTGGACGGCGGAGACCCCGCACCTCTACCGCGTCGAGGTCGCGCTCCGCGCCGGTGACCGCCGCACCGTCCACCGCGTCGACGAGAGATTCGGCTTCCGCACCGTCGAAGTGCGCCCCGGCGACGGCGTGTACGTCAACGGCGTCAGGATCCTCCTCAAGGGGGCCAACCGGCACACCATCTGGCCCACGTCCGGCCGGGCGACCAGCGCGCGCATCAGCCGCAAGGACATCCTCCTGATGAGGGAGATGAACATGAACGCGGTCCGGATGTCCCATTACCCGCCGGATCCGCACTTCCTCGACCTCGCCGACGAACTCGGGCTGTACGTGCTCGACGAACTGGCCGGCTGGCAGAAGTCCTACGACGAAGCGGCGGGCAGGCCCCTCGTCGCCGAGATGGTCACCCGTGACGTCAACCACCCGTCGATCCTGTTCTGGTGCAACGGCAACGAGGGCGGCTGGAACACCGCCCTCGACGACGACTACGCCCGCCACGACCCCCAGCGGCGCACCGTTCTCCACCCCTGGGCCACCTTCGGCGGCATCAACACCGACCACTACGAGACCTACGACAGCACGCGCCGCATCCTCCAGGAACAGGGCGACGTCTTCATGCCCACCGAGTTCCTCCACGGCCTCTACGACGGCGGCGCCGGCGCGGGGCTCGACGACTACTGGAAGCTGATGGGCAGTGAACGGCTCTGTGCCGGAGGCTTCCTGTGGTCACTGATCGACGAGGGCATCGTGCGGGACGACCTCGGCGGCGCCGTCGATGTGGCGGGCAACGCCGCACCCGACGGCATCCTCGGCCCCTTCCGCGAGAAGGAGGCCAGCTTCTACACGATCAAGGACATCTGGTCTCCCGTACAACTCGCCGAGCCCGAGCGGTTCACCTCCGGCCTGCCGGACGACTTCGACGGGCGGATCGGCCTCACCAACCACTATGACTTCACCAACACCCGTACCTGCCGGTTCACTTGGCGGCTCCTGGACTTCCGCACCCCGGCGCAGCGGCGGAACGGCCACACGGTGCGGGCCCAGGGCACTGCCTCAGCTCCCGACATCGAGCCCGGCGCGCAAGGAGTGCTGCGCCTGCCCCTGCCGTCCGGCTGGCGGCGCGCCGACGCCATGGCGCTCATCGTCACCGGTGCCGACGGCCGCGAGATCCGCCGCTGGACATGGACCATCGCCTCCGCCGCCGACCAGGCCCGGCGACTGGTACGGACGGGCCCGGGACCGGCCGTACGCGGCCGGCTCGCGGACGACAGGCTCACCCTCGCGTCCCGCCACACCATGGTCACGCTCGACGCCACGACCGGCATGCTGGCCGGCGTCACCCACCGAGGGGCGGACTTCGTTCTGTCCCGCGGCCCGCTGCCCACCACCGGAACAGCGGACCTCACCCGCCTGACACACGGGCCCGACGGCGACGCCTACACGGTGGAGGCCGAGTACTCCGGCGTCCTGCGCCACGTCCGGTGGCGTCTGCACCCCAGCGGCTGGCTGCAATTGGACTACCGCTACCACCTCACCGGCGAGCACGACCTCTTCGGCGTCGGCTTCGACCATCCCGAATCGCAGGTGACCGGCGTGACATGGCTCGGCCACGGACCGCACAGGGTGTGGAAGAACCGGCTGCGCGGCGTCGCGACGGACGTCTGGACGAAGCAGTACAACGACACCGCGACCGGTGCCGACGGCTGGGTGTACCCGGAGTTCAAGGGCTGTCACGCCAACGTCCGCTGGGCGTCCCTGCACACCACCGCCGGACGCCTCACCGTCGTCTGCGAGGACGAGAACCTCTACCTGCGCCTCTTCACCCCCCGGTTCGGACCCGACCCCCGCCATACCGCGCCGCCCTTCCCGGAGGGAGACCTGTCGTTCCTCGACGCCATCCCGGCCATCGGCACCAAGTTCGACGCGCCGGCCGCGCTCGGCCCCAGCGGCGCCCCCACCACGGCGACGGGCGACTACGGCCGAACCCTGTACTTCTCGTTCTCCCGGTAGCGCGTCCACCACTCGCCGACGCCGCACCATGCGGCCGGCACCCCCCGACCGGCGCCTGGGGAGTCTGGTGGGCGTGCCCGGGCAGAGTTCAACCAGAGGGAGCGCCGCCCTGGGCGTCCTCCCGGGATCCGAGCCCGGAGCGGGCTCAGATCCCGGGCCGGGGGTTCATCCGGTGGTCAGAGTGGTCCACTTCTGGTTGGAGCCGCCGTTGCAGTCCCACAGCACCAGTTGTGTGCCGTCGGCTGTGGACGAACCCGGAACGTCGAGGCAGCGGCCGGAGGCGGGGTTGCGGTAGCCGCCGTTATAGGGCTGCCAGACCTGGTTGGCACCACCGTGGCAGGCCCAGAGCTGCACCTTGGTGCCGTTGGCTGTGGCTCCGCCGGCGGCGTCGAGGCACTTGCCCA